>NZ_QUMK01000007.1 GCF_010907035.1 Rhodopseudomonas sp. BR0M22 | reverse complement strand
GCCATCGACATCGGGCGTCTGGAAATCGTCGCCTCCCAGGGAACGCGACCGCAACACGTTTGCGGGAGACGAGATCTTCCAGTACCAGCCTCGTCCCGGCCGGTCGAACGGTGGTCCATCGGCATTTCCAGCGATCATTAGTCGTCCATCTTTGCCGACTTGGAGCGTCGATGCGAGAAAGGCGATCTGCGCATCCAGCCTTTGATCGACCTGTCCTTGGACGAAACGGTGCAGAACGAAGGCTATCAGAATCGTCGCGATGATCAGCGCGGCGGCAATAAAGGCTCCGGCTGCGACCAGAAGACGCCGGCTCAGCGAGGCCGTCGCGCCTGCCATCACACGCCTGCGGTGAGTTTGTAGCCGCGGCCGCGCTCGGTCTCGATCATCGATTTTCCGATTTTCTTGCGTAGCCGCGCAACGATCACTTCGATTGAATTCGAGTCCGTTCCGACATCGCCTTCGTACACTTTCTCCGACAACAGACTGCGTTCGACCACGTTCTCCTTGCGCATCATCAAGCATTCCAGCACACGCCACTCCAGCGCAGTGAGCTTGAGCGGCAGCCCGCCCAGTTCGAATTGTCCGGTCGGCGCCTCGAATGTCAGTGGCCCGCAGGAAATCCGGGACGCCGCGTGTCCCGCCGAGCGGCGCACCAGCGCGCGCAGCCGCATTACGAGTTCTTCGACTCGGAACGGCTTGGTGAGATAGTCGTCTGCCCCGGCCTTGAAGCCGTCGACCTTGTCGGTCCAGCCGTCGCGTGCGGTGAGGATCAGCACCGGGAAATGCCGTTCCTGCTTGCGCCACCGCTGCAGGACCTCCACCCCGGGAACTTTGGGTAATCCGAGATCGAGTACTGCGGCGTCGTAGGATTCCGTTTCGCCGAGGTGCTGGCCGTCCTCACCCGTCACCGCGTGATCGACGGCAAAGTTCTGCTCGCGCAACGCGCGAGTGAGTTCTTTCGCCAGCATGCGATCGTCTTCGACAAGCAGGATCTTCATTTACGGCCTCGTAGCGGACCTACGTCGTTCAGATTAACCCAAACTGAACGAAACGGTTCAGGCTGGATTGGGCCGGCCCCGCTAACGTCGCGCCATCCTCACTGACGAGAGATGGACCATGAATGACACTGATACACACGATCCGAACTCCTCGCTGCCGGTACGTCGCTTCGCGCGTCATCGCAGCTTTCTCGGCGGCATCGCGCTGGCGGTTCTCGTCGTAGGGGCAGCGGCAGGCGCGGGGGGCGTGAAGCTCGCGCAGAACTGGCAACCGCAAAGCGTGATGCTGCTGCCGCCAACCGCCATCGATCAGATGCAGGCCGATCAACCCGTGGCGGTCAAGGGTAGCGTTGCGGAGATCTACGGTAACAAGTTTATTCTCGACGATGGACGCGGCCGCGCGCTGGTCGATCTCGGGCCGCGAGGCGAGGACGCCAACCCGGTGACGAAGGGCGAGACTGTGACCGTGCAGGGAATCTTCGATCGCGGTGTCGTGCGTGCCCAAATTGTCGCGCATGCGGATGGCCGCAACGAGGCCTTCGGTCCTCCGGGACCGCCGCCTCCGCCGCCCGGCCGAGCAGCTCCGCCGCCGCCTCCCGGCGCTCCGCCGCCGCGTGCGGAAGCGTGCCCGCCACCTCCGCCGCCGCCCGGAGAAAGGCCGCCTTACGCTGGTGGTCCGCCGCCGCGAGCGATGTGAGCTGACGACGGATTCGGCCGGCGCAACCAACACCCACGTTAGTCTCTCATCGGCTTCGGCGATGTGCGACTGACGTGCTGCTTTTCTGCACTCGGGCTGTCGCCACCGTCACTGCCGTCGGGGCAAAGCTGAGCAGTTTGCCGCCGTAAACGAAAACTGCCCGGCTGGGAGGCCGGGCAGTTCTCTTACGATTGATCGCGATGAGCTCAGTTGCCGCCGCCGAACCGGCGGGACCACCAGCCGACACGACGCGGGGCGGTCGGGGCGGGCTCTTGCGCCGGCTCCGCGGCTACTTGCGGCGAGGGGGGTACAGCCGGGCTCTCGACCGCAGGCTCGGACGCCATCGGTCGGTCGGTCTGAGCGGACGGCGCGTGCTCTGTCGCGGCAGCCGGCTCCACCGTCGTCTCCGACGCTGCGGCGGGGGTGCCGAAGCTCACCTTTTCGCGCACCGTGGAGCGCCGACGCGCGGCCTTCTTGGCTGCCGTGTCGTCTTCGTCCGAATGGTCGGCACCGTCTGACGCCGCAACCGGGGCGGCCGGCGGCTCAGAGTGCGCAACCTGCTGCGGCTGTTCAGTTTCGACAGCCGGTTCGAAGCTGGGCTGCACCGAAGGGCTGCCGCCGTCGATGTCGGCTACAGCCTCGGCGACCTCGGGCTCGTCGGTCGGCGCCAGCTCGTCGCTGATCGATTCGACCAGGCCATTCTCAGCTTCCGAACCTTCCTGACCGCCGCGACGGCGACGGCCTCCGCGTCGACCGCGACGGCGCGGACGGCGTTCGCCGTTCTCGCCCTGCTCGGCGCGGGCTTCGCCCTCGTTGTCGTCGTCACCGGCCTCGTCGCCCTCATCAGCTTCGCCGACCTGTTCGACGCCTTCGGCCGCGAACGGCTGTTCGCCGTCTTCCGCCGACGCGCCGAGTTCGGCGGTCTCGCGCGGTTCACCCGAACGCCGACGCCGACGCCGACGGCGGCGCTTGCGGCCTTCGCTCTCGGTATCGCCGGCTTCGCCGGCCTGATCCTCGGTGAGGCCGACAGTCTCCTCGGTCTCGATTTCCGCCTCGAAGTCGTAACCGTCCTCGTCGTCGGGCTCTTCGATCGGCGCCGGGGAGGCCGCGACCTGCGCTGCGAGCAGGGCCTTGGCGGTTTCCAGCGTGTGGATCTGTTCGCCGCGGTCGATCACGAACGACTGCTGACCGCTGACCGTGGGATCGGCCATCACCGACAGCGACACCTTGAAGCCGGTCTCGAGGTCGCGCAGGTGACCGCGCTTGTGGTTGAGCACATACAGCGCCACGTCGGTGCGGGTCCGCACGATCAGATTGTGCGTCGCGCCCTTCATCAGCACTTCTTCGAGGCCGCGCAGCAGCTGCAGCGCCACCGAAGACACCGAGCGGACGTGGCCCGAGCCGCCGCAATGCGGGCAGGGCTCGGTCGAGCTTTCCAGCACGCTGGCGCGGATGCGCTGGCGCGACATCTCAAGCAGGCCGAAATGCGAGATGCGGCCGACCTGGATGCGGGCGCGATCCTGCCGCAGGCAGTCGCTGAGCTTACGCTCGACCGCGCGGTTGTTGCGCTTCTCGTCCATGTCGATGAAGTCGATGACGATCAGGCCGGCGAGGTCGCGCAGCCGGAGCTGCCGGGCGACTTCCTCGGCGGCCTCCATGTTGGTCTTGAGCGCGGTGTCCTCGATGTGGTGCTCGCGGGTCGAGCGTCCGGAGTTGACGTCGATCGAGACCAGCGCTTCGGTCTGGTTGATGACGATGTAGCCGCCGGAGCGAAGCTGCACGGTCGGCGAGAACATCGCGTCGAGCTGGCTCTCGACGCCCATCCGCGAGAACAGCGGCTGGCCGTCGCGATACAGCTTCACCGCGCGGACCTGCGACGGCATCAGCATGTGCATGAAGTCGCGGGCCTCGCGATAGCCGGCTTCGCCGGCCACCAGCACCTCGTCGATCTCCTTGTTGTAGAGGTCGCGCAGCGAGCGCTTGATCAGCGAGCCTTCCTCGTAGACCAGCTTCGGCGCCTGCGAATTCAGCGTGACGTCGCGCACCGTCTCCCACATCCGGATCAGGTATTCGAAGTCGCGCTTGATCTCGGGCTTGGTCCGCGAGGCGCCGGCGGTGCGCAGGATCACGCCCATGCCTTCCGGCACGTCGAGGTCCTGCACCACTTCCTTCAGCCGCGAGCGGTCCTGCGCCGAGGTGATCTTGCGGCTGATGCCGCCGCCGCGGGCGGTGTTCGGCATCAGCACGGCGTAGCGGCCGGCCAGCGACAGGTAGGTGGTGAGCGCCGCGCCCTTGTTGCCGCGCTCTTCCTTGACCACCTGCACCAGCATCACCTGGCGGCGCTTGATGACTTCCTGGATTTTGTATTGCCGGCGCGGACGGAAGGCGCGTTCCGGCACTTCCTCGAGCACGTCGTCACCGCCGACGGACTCGACGACGTCCTCTTCGGCTTCCTCGTCGTCTTCTTCCTCGTCGTCCTCGGCTTCGGCGTCAGCCTCATGCTCGGCTTCAACGTGATCGTCGTGCGCCTCGTGGAGGTCTTCCGCCTCGTGATGTTCGTCGATCGGGAACGGCGCGTCCTCGGGGTAGCTGGCGCCGTCTTCGTCGTGGTCGTCGTCGTGCGCATCGGTTTCGTCGTGCGACGCTGCGATCTGCGCAGCTTCGACCGGCGCGTGAGCTTCGGGAGCCGCGGGCTGCTCAGCCGCGACTGGCTCGGCCGCAGCATTCACCTCAGGCTCGGACGGAGCAGGGGCTTCGGACGGCGCGGCTTCAGCCTGGATATGGTCGTGACCGGCGGCTGCGTGATCGGCGGCCGCGTGATCGGCGTCGTGCTGCTCGGCGGTCTCACCCTCCGGCAGCTCGTGCATCAGCGGCTCGTCGTGTGCGCCGGCTTCGGTGGCTCCGACCTCGTGCGTCTCGGCGTCCTGTGCTGACAGGTGAGGCTCGGCCTCATGGGCCTCCGACTGTTCGGCAATCGGATGCGGCTGCTCGGCGACGTCGGCCGCAGCTTCAACGATCTCGCTCTGCACCCGCTCGCCGTTGTTGCGGCGGCGATGGCTGCGATGCCGCGACCGGCGGCGGCTGGAGCGCTGCTCGCTTTCCTCTTCGGCTTCCCGGTGGGCGCGTTCGTCGGCTTCGATCAAGGCCTGCCGGTCGGCGACCGGAATTTGATAATAGTCGGGATGGATTTCGCTGAACGCGAGGAAGCCGTGACGATTGCCGCCGTATTCGATGAATGCGGCCTGCAGCGAGGGTTCGACCCGGGTGACTTTCGCGAGATAGATGTTGCCGCGGAGTTGTTTGCGCTGGGCGGTTTCGAAATCAAACTCTTCGACGCGGTTGCCACGGACCACGACCACCCGGGTCTCTTCCGGGTGGGTGGCGTCGATCAGCATCTTGTTGGCCATTTTTGAACTCATGTCGGCGAAGCGCGCGCGAAACGGCTCGCGCACGCAGCGCGGCCGGCAGACGCGACGGTCCACCTGATTCGGGGGTGAGGGGAAGGCCGAAACGCGTCGCGGTGTGCCGTGCCGGTTGGAGACCCGAGGCGACGCGCAAAGCGAAGCGAGAGCTTCGCCGCGGCGCGGCCTTTGCGTGGGTCGGTTTCGGCATCGCAGTCTGGCGCATTAAGCGTCGGCCCGTCTGAACAGGTGGCGGCTCGATCGGCCGCCGTGTCGTCTCGCTGATGGGCCGGCTCCGCGCCGAGGCGCTAAGCCGGAGTGAGGCATTCAGCCGGTGAGCCGAATGTGGTCGGTCATGAAGTGTTGAACCGTCCCTGGTACGAGAGAAGGCCCGGGGACGGACGCCGTTCGGGCTGGGCCGGCACTCCTTGACCTGCCGCGCAATGCGCTGGCTCGGAGGGGCCGGCAAAACGCAAAATCCGCCGGATTGGGTTCGGGGGACTTGGCGCTGCACCGAGTGGCTGAACGCGACACAACCGGTAGTATAGACCGTCAGCAGTAAATACATACGTGGATTGGGTGTCGGTTGCAAGGCAAGCGTCGCGGCCCGGCAACACTCCGCAGGTTTCATCCCGAGGTCATTTAAGCTCCAATTAACCGTGCGGTTCTATTGCGGTACAACGACTTCCGGGAGGAGTGGGATTCGTTTGGCACGCCGCGCAAATCATTTTGTTTTGTTCAATGCGCTTGTCGCGTGCGCTGCAGCATCTCTGTGTCTGACGCCGGCGGCGGCCAATCCAGCCATCGCCGAGCCTGCGGCGAGTGCAGCGGTGACGACGCCGGCCAGTTTCCCGACCGCATCCGACGCCCGTGTCGCCGGTGACGACAAGCAGACCCGCTTGATCGTCGATCTGGACGAGAAGGTGCCGCTGCGTGCGTTCGCGCTGGCCGATCCCTATCGGGTGGTGATCGATCTGCCGCAGATCAATTTCCGGCTTCCGAAAGGGACCGGTGAAGATGGGCGCGGCTTGATCAAGGCATTCCGCTATGGGCTGGTGATGCCAGGCGGGTCCCGGATCGTGCTCGACCTGACCGGGCCGGCGAAGATTGCCAAGACCGAAATGCTCGATCCCGCCAATGGTCAGCCCGCGCGCCTCGTGATCGACCTCGAATCGATCGACCGGGCCGCTTTCATGCAGGCTTTGCGGACAGCCGACAGTGTCGCCGAGCTGCGGCCGACCGTGGCGGGCGCCGAGACCACCGCGAGCGTGCCGCGCAGCGCGCCGATGCCCAAGGTGGAGCGCGACGACCCGCGGCCGGTGGGGGTGATCGATCCTGGTCATGGCGGGATCGACAATGGCACCCAATCGGCCGATGGCATTGCCGAGAAGAGCATCGTGCTGGACTTCGCCGTCGCGCTGCGCGACCGGCTCACGCAGCAAGGCAAATTCCGGGTGGTGCTGACCCGCGACGACGACACGTTCATTCCGCTCAACGACCGGGTGAAGATCGCCCGTGAACAGTCGGCTTCGCTGTTCGTATCGATCCACGCCGACGCGCTGCCGCGGCGCGAGGGCGACGCCCAAGGGGCGACGATTTACACCTTGTCGGACAAGGCGTCCGACGCCGAAGCGCAGCGGTTGGCTGATGCCGAAAACAAGGCCGACGCGATCGGCGGCGTCAATCTCACCGAAGAGCCGACCGACGTCGCCGACATTCTGATCGACCTCGCCCAGCGCGAGACCAAGACGTTCGCCAATCGATTCGCCCAGCAACTGATGAAGGACATGAAAACCGCGACTCGGATGCACAAACGTCCGTTGAAGTCGGCCGGATTCCGGGTGCTGAAGGCGCCCGACGTTCCGTCGGTGCTGATCGAGCTCGGTTACGTGTCCAACAAGGCCGATCTACTGCACCTGATGTCCGAGCAATGGCGCAGCAAAACCGTCGGGGCGGTCGCCCAGGCGATCGATTCGTTTTTGAGCAAGCGGCTGGTTTCGGCCGGCTCGCCCGGATAATCTCGGGATTTCCGGTACGGTGGCGGGGCGCAACGGGCCCTAGTTTGGCCACAGCGTAAGTTCTATAAGACGTTCTGCGCGGTTCGCGAGGTCGATTGCAATTGGGCCTCGCCCGGTCGCGTGTACCGTCCGGGTTGCGAACGACGGCATTCTCGGTCAAGGGACATCCGCCGCGAGGCGCGGCCCTGGATGAAACGGAACTCTCTGATGCGCTTGCTGCTGCGTTTCTTCGGCTTCCTGTTCGCGGCCGGAACGATCGTGTTCCTGGTCGGCGTCGCGGCTGTCGCCGGACTGATCTGGCATTTCTCCAAAGATCTGCCGGACTACTCGCAGCTTCAGGATTACGAACCGCCGGTGATGACCCGGGTTCATGCGTCCGACGGCTCGCTGCTCGCCGAATACGCCAAGGAGCGCCGGCTGTATCTGCCGATCCAGGCGGTCCCGAAACTCGTGATCAACGCGTTTCTCGCTGCCGAAGACAAGAATTTCTACGAGCACGGCGGTATCGACTATCAGGGCATGGGGCGTGCCGCGCTGCTGTATGCCCAGAACATCGGCACCAACCGCCGGCCGCAGGGCGCCTCGACCATCACCCAGCAGGTTGCCAAGAACTTCCTTCTGACCAACGAGGTGTCGTTCACCCGTAAGATCAAGGAAGCGCTGCTGGCGATGCGGATCGAGCGCGCCTATTCGAAGGACAAGATCCTCGAACTGTATCTCAATGAAATCTATCTCGGCCTCGGCGCCTATGGCATCGCCGCCGCCTCGCTGGTGTATTTCGACAAGTCGGTCAACGAACTCACCGTTTCGGAGGCTGCCTATCTGGCGGCGCTGCCGAAGGCGCCGTCGTCGCTGCACCCGGTGAAGAACCACGACCGCGCGGTCGAGCGCCGCAACTACGTGATCGACCGCCTGCTTGAGAACGGCTGGATCAGTCAAGCCGACGCCGATAAGGCGCGCAAGTCGCCGCTCACCGTCACCAATCGCGGCAACCTCGCCCACACCTTCGCTGGCGAGTATTTCGCCGAGGAAGTCCGCCGCGACATCTTCGAGCGCTACGGCGAGAAGAAGCTGTACGAGGGAGGGCTGTCGGTCCGCACGACGCTCGATCCCAAGCTTCAAGTCGAGGCGCGAAAGACCATGGTGGCGGGCCTCGTCCGCTACGACGAGGCGCGCGGCTGGCGCGGGCCGGTCCACAAGCTGGATATCTCCGGCGACTGGGGCGTCAAGCTCGCCGACGTCAAAGCGCTGGCCGACATCACGCCGTGGCGGATGGCGGTGGTGCTGGAGACGTCCGACCAGTCGGCGCGGATCGGCTTGCAGCCCGGCCGAGAACTCGGCGGCGCGATCTCGAAGCAACGCGAGACCGGTCTGGTCACGCTCGAGGGCGTGAAATGGGCCAAGCCGACCAGCGGCCCGTCTCGCGGCAAGACCCCGCGAACGGTCTCGGACGTGCTGTCGCCCGGCGACGTCGTCTATGTCGATCCGCTGCTCGACAAGGACGGCAAAGCGATCGAAGGTCAGTACCGGCTGCGGCAGATCCCCGAAGTGTCGGGCGCGATGGTGGCGATGGACCCGTGGACCGGCCGCGTGCTGGCGATGGTCGGCGGCTTCTCGTTCGACCAGAGCCAGTTCAACCGTGCCACCCAGGCCTATCGGCAGCCGGGCTCGTCGTTCAAGCCGCTGGTGTATTCGGCCGCGATGGATAATGGCTACACCCCGTCCACGGTGGTGATCGACGCCCCGATCGAGATCGATCAGGGGCAGGGCGTCGGAGTGTGGCGGCCGGAGAACTATTCCACAGGCAAGTATTACGGCCCGACAACGCTGCGCAACGCGCTGCAGCGCTCGCTCAACACCGTGACGGTGCGGCTCGCACAGGACATCGGCATGCCGCTGATCGGCGAATACGCCAAGCGGTTCGGCGTCTATGACGACCTGCCGAACTATCTGTCGTATGCGCTCGGTGCCGGCGAGACCACGGTGATGCGGATGGTCACTGCCTATTCGATGTTCGCCAATGGCGGACGGCGGGTGAAGGCGACGCTGATCGACCGGATTCAGGACCGCTACGGCCACACCATCTTCAAGCACGATCAGCGCGAGTGCCGCGGCTGCGAGGCGCCGGAAGGATGGCACAACCAGCCCGAACCGCAGCTCGTCGACCGCCGCGAGCAGGTGCTCGATCCGATGACCGCCTATCAGATCACATCGATGATGGAAGGCGTGGTGCAAGCCGGCACCGCCACGGTTGTGCGCGAGGTCGGCAAGCCGATCGCCGGCAAGACCGGCACCACCAACGACGAGAAGGACGCCTGGTTCATCGGCTTCTCGCCGGACCTCGTGGTCGGCGTGTATTTCGGCTACGACAAGCCGCGCAACCTCGGCCGCGGTGCCACTGGCGGTCATCTCGCTGCGCCGGTCGCCAAGGACTTCTTCAAGCTCGCGCTCGCCGACAAGCCTGCCGTTCCGTTCCGCGTGCCGGCCGGCATCAAGCTGATCCGGGTCGATGCCAAGAGCGGCATGCGGGCCGGGCCGGGCGACGGCCGCACCATTCTCGAAGCGTTCAAGCCGGGCACCGCGCCGCCGGACAATTACTCGGTGATCGGTGTCGCCGATGCCGATGGCCGACAGCAACAGCAGCAGGCGGCGCCGCCGCCGGACGATCGCGGCTTCTTCCGGCCGGGCACCGGCGGACTTTATTGATCCGGCCCTTATTGATCCGGTCTGGATTGGTTCGGCTTCGATCCCAACGGGCGATTGCGCTTTGCCGCGTCGCCCGTTAAATCGCGTCTCAGCATTCGCGGCATCGCCGCTTCCGAAGAGATCCCATGCGCGCAGAAATCGAACGCCTTGTCGAAGAGATCAAGCAGTCAGTCGGGCTGCTGAGGAGGCATCTTTGACGTCGATCAGTCGACCGTCCGCCTCGCGGAGCTGAACAAGCTCGCCGAGGATCCCGACCTCTGGAACGATCCGCAGAAGGCCCAGAAGCTGATGCAGGAGCGGACCTCGCTTGAGGATTCGCTCACCGGCATCGGCAAGGTCGAACGTGAGCTGACCGACAATATCGAGATGATCGAACTCGGCGAAGCCGAGGGCGACGAAGGCATCGTCAAGGAAGCCGAGGACGCGCTCAAGGCGCTGAAGAAGGAAGTGGCGCGCCGCGAGCTGGAAGCGCTGCTGTCCGGCGAGGCCGATCGTTTCGACACCTATCTCGAAGTCCACGCCGGCGCCGGCGGCACCGAGAGCCAGGATTGGGCCTCGATGCTGCTGCGGATGTACGTCCGCTGGGCGGAGAAGCACGGCTTCAAGATCGAGTATCTCGAAGAGTCCGAGGGCGAAGAGGCGGGGATCAAATCGGCGACGATTCAGATCTCCGGCCACAACGCCTATGGCTGGCTGAAGACCGAGGCCGGCGTGCATCGCCTGGTGCGGATCTCGCCGTTCGATTCCAACGCCCGCCGGCACACCTCGTTCTCGTCGGTGCAGATTTTCCCCGTGATCGACAATTCGATCAAGATTGACATCGCCGAGTCCGACGTTCGTGTCGACACGATGCGGTCGGGCGGCGCCGGCGGTCAGCACGTCAACAAGACCGAATCCGCGGTGCGCCTGACGCACATCCCGACCGGCGTCGCGGTGGTCTGTCAGGCCGGCCGGTCGCAGCACAAGAACCGCGCCCAGGCATGGGACATGCTGCGCGCGCGGCTGTACGAGATCGAGCTGAAGAAGCGCGAAGAGCAGGCCGCAGCCGACCAGGCCGCCAAGACCGACATCGGCTGGGGCCACCAGATCCGCTCCTATGTGCTGCAGCCGTATCAGATGGTGAAGGACCTGCGCACCGGGGTGCAGACCTCCGACACCGCCGGCGTGCTCGACGGCGACCTCGACGAGTTCATGGCCGCCACCCTGGCCCAGCGCGCCTTCGGCGGCGGGCCGGGCGCGATCGAGGACGTCGACTGAGCCGCGATGGCGCATCCGCCCCGAACCCGTGTCGCCTTCCTCGGCCTCGGCAAGATGGGCCACGGCATGGCCGGGCGGCTGCTCGATGCGGGCTTCGACGTTGCCGTGTGGAATCGCAGCAAGGCCAAGGCGGACGATCTGATCGGCCGCGGCGCTCGGTGGGCAGATAGTCCCGCCGAAGCCGCGCGCGAGACCCGTGCCATCCTGACGATGGTCGCCGACGCCGCCGCCTCGCAGGCGGTGTGGCTCGGTCCCGAGGGCGCGGCATCGACCGCCCCAGCGGATGCGCTGGCGATCGAATGTTCGACGGTGTCGCATCAACATGCCCTCGACATGGCCGCCGCGCTACGCGCGCGAGATCTCGTCTACATTGATTGTCCGGTCACCGGGCTGCCCGATGCCGCTGCGCGCGGCGAGCTGACGCTGCTGATCGGCGCCGAGCCGAACGACCTCGATCAGGCGCGGCCGTTCCTCGCGCCGCTGAGCCAGACGATCCGCCATTTCGGCCCGGTGGGCACTGGCACCGTCTACAAGCTGATCAACAATCTGATGGGCGCGATCCAGATTGCCGGCATCGCCGAAGGCCTTGCGATCGCCGAGCACGCCGGCCTCGACATGACGCTGGTACGCGAAGCGATCCTCAGTAGCGTCGTTGCGAGTCCGCAGGTGCTCCGCCACGCGCCCCGGATGATCGCGCGCGATTTCGCCAACGCGACCTTTACGGCTGCGCTCCGGCACAAGGATGCGGTGTATGCGCTGAATCTCGGCGAAGCGCTCCTGCCGCATCTCCCGCTCAGCCGTGCTGCGGTCGAGATCTACGCCAAAGCTGCAGCCGCCATCCCCGCCGAGGATGAGGGGCGGCTGATCGAGTTGTTGTCGGATCAGTCTCGAGTTTGAGAATCGTGATTCTCTAAAGCGCGTCGTTCGCTCAGTGCGGCTCGACCGATTTGCGGTTGCGCGGGTTGGTTGTGTCGACGCTGGCCGATGTCGGGCTGCTGAACCTGGCGGAGGAGCGGCCCGCGTTCCTCGTATGCGTCGATCGACCTTCCGATATAATCAGCGTCTTCTATCTCTAGGACATTGGCGCATTTGCTGCGGCGCGGACTCGCGTCTGGCGGACGTTTGGCATCGGAGAACACAATGGACATCGGCATCATCGGATTGGGCGCCATGGGGCGCGGCATGGCGCGGAATCTCGCAGCCGCCGGGCATCGGGTGAAAGCGTGGAATCGCTCGGGCGGCACGATCGATGGGGTGACCATGGTCGACACCCCGGTCGACGCGCTGCAGGGCGACGTCGCGCTGACGATGTTGTCGGACGATGCTGTGATCCGTTCGGTGCTGCTCGACAGCGGCGCTCTGAGCAAGGCGAACAAGAGCCTCGTTCATGTCGTGACATCTACCATCTCGGTGGCGTTCGCGCGGGAACTGGTCGACGTCCACGCCAACGCCGGCATTCGCTACGTGTCCGCGCCGGTGCTCGGCCGGCCGGACGTCGCCGCTGCCGGCCAGTTGAACATCCTGGCCGGCGGGCCGGTCGACGCAGTGGAAGCGGTGCGGCCGGTGCTCGAAGTGATCGGCGGCAAGATCTGGGACATGGGGACCGAGGCGCTGACCGCGAACGCCGCCAAGGTCGCCTGCAACATGATGATCACCATGGCGATCGAGGCGATGGCCGAAGGCGTGGTGCTCACCGAGGCCAACGGGCTGCCGCGCGAGCGCTTCTTCGAACTTATTCTCGGCACGCTGTTCGGCAGCCGATCCTATCAGGTGTATTCGGCGATCATCGCAGAGGGCAAGTACCAGCCTGGTTTCAAGGCGGTGCTCGGCCTCAAGGATCTCCGCCTCGCCACTGAGGCTGCCGAACAGGCCGGCCGAGAGCTGCCGATGCTCAGCGCCGTTCACCGCCAGATGGCGGAAACCGTCGCTTCGGGGCAGGGCGAACGCGACTGGGCGGCGATGGCGGAGTACACCATCCGCGGCGGAAAATAGCGGGCCGCGGCGCGTTCCGATGCGTCTTCGCCTATCCGGAGGCGGCCAAGCCTGACGCAGACCCGACCGATCCTGTTGCGGCTGGCAGAAGCCTACGGACGCTTCGGTGAGACGAACGAGGATGATCGTTACGCGATCATGCGCTGGCTGTTCTGGGACAATCCCAGGCTGTCCGGCTACATGGCGGTGTACTGCTATCTGCGCGCATTCACTCCAGCGCCCGACGAGGATGTGCTTGGATTCCTGCGCAAGCGCATCGACGATTGCCTCAGTGTCGCCGAATGACATTTCGAGACGAACGCTTTGGCCAGCTGGGTCTCGCCATCGGTCGCCGATATCGCTGACAAGTTGCGGCTGTTCGCCGGCGCGGACTAGTTGCTGCGGCTGACGATGTCTCCATAAGCGTCTGAAGATGTGATCCGCGCGACGGACGCTCGGAATTCGGGTGGCGGGGCAACGCCGCGCGGCTGATGACTGACGCAGCGAGGTGCGCTCATGACGTCAGCCATTCATCCGATTCATCCGCGAGACTGGGCTCTCTTGATCGCGCTGTCGATCCTGTGGGGAGCATCGTTCTTCTGCGTCGGTGTCGCCCTGAAGGAGCTGCCGCCGTTCACCATCGTTTTTCTTCGTGCGGCGATCGCTGCGCTGGTGCTGCTCTTGATTGTCTGGCTCCGCGGGATTCCGATGCCACGCGGGGGCGCCGGATGGCTGCCCTTCGTCGGAATGGCCTGTCTCAACTACGTCGTTCCGTTTTCCTGCCTCGCGACCGGGCAGACCTTCATCTCGACCGGCCTTGCGTCGGTGCTCAACGCGACGACGCCATTGTTCACCGTTGTCGTCATGGCGGCCGCCGGAGAGGAGCGGCTGACAGCCCGGCGTGTCGTCGGAGTCGTGGTCGGCGTGACCGGAGTTGCCGTCCTGCGCGGAGTGGATCTGCGGCAAGCCGAGACGGGGATCGGCGTGGCGCTGTGTCTGTGCGCGGCTTTGTCGTATGGCCTGTCGGCGCTGCTGGCGCGACGACGCCTGAACGGCTTCGCTCCGCTCACCACGGCGACGGCGCAGATGGTCGTGGCGACCGTCGTCACCGGCGTCGTCGCTGCGTCGGTGGATCAGCCGTGGCGCCTGTCCGTTCCAAGTGCTTCTGCGATTTGGGCCGTGGTAGGACTTGGCACGCTCTCGACCGCGCTCGGCTACGTGCTGTTCTTCCGCATCATTGCGCGGTCGGGTTCGACCAACGTCATGCTGGTGACGTTGTTGATCCCGGTCACGGCCATTCTGCTCGGGACGGTCGTGCTGCACGAACACATCGGCATGCGCGAACTGATCGGCGCCGGCGTAATTGCCAGCGCGCTTCTTATTATCGACGGCCGAGCCGTCACCTGGTTTGAAAGTCGCCGTTGGCGGGGCGAGCGGCTCTAAGCCGCCCCCGCAAGCTTCACGCCCGCCCGCAGAAACTTCTGCGGGTCGACCGCTTCGCCGTCGATGCGGGTCTCGTAGTGCAGATGCGGACCGGTGGAGCGTCCGGTCGAGCCGATCTCGCCGACGACTTGGCCGATGCTGATATGCTGACCGACTTTGGCGATGATTTTCGACATATGGCCGTAGCGGGTCGACAGGCCGTTGCCGTGGTCGATCTCGACCATCTGGCCGTAGCCGCCCGCCCATCCGGCGCTGACCACTTTTCCCGCCGCAGTGGCGCGGACCGGATCGCCGGTCGAGCCGCGGAAGTCGAGGCCGGTGTGCATGGCCGGGCGGCCGAGGAACGGGTCGGTGCGCACGCCGAACCCCGACGACAGTTCGACCTCGCCGACCACCGGCTTGCGATAGGGCACCAGTGTCAGGACGCGGGTGAGCCGATCGACCTGAGCTGCGCTCAAGCTGATGCGATAGAGCTGGCGGTCGAAGCTCGACGCATTGCTGGACGGCGCTCGCACCGGCACGAACGGACCGCCGACGCCGCCGCCGCGGGGCGCCGCGGCTTCGAGCGAACGGGTGTTGAGGCCGAGGCTGCTGAGCGCGTCGCGCATCCGTCGGGCGCGGGATTCGTAGCTGTCTTCAACGGCGCCGAGAGCGGCGACCTGTTGCTTCTCGACCTGGTCGAGCGAATTCTGCAGCCGCGTCAGCACCGTTTCGACGCCTTGCGCCTTGGCATATTGCGTCGGTGGCCGTTCCGCTGCCGCCGGCGTAGTGCGGGACTGCAGCCGTGCCTCGCGGTCCGGAGGAGCGACGAAGATCACCGTGTCGTTGATCGGCGACGGCTTCGGCCGAGCGGTCGTCGCCTCACTGTCGAACGACGGAGTGCGGGTCGGCTTGATGCTGCCGGTGATCGCGACGTCGGGCAGGGCGCCGAGCGCACCGGCGCGGGATTCGAGTAGCGACTGCCGCCGCATGATCTGCTCGAGCTTCTTGTCGAACTGTTCCTGATCGAGCAACTGCCGGCTGGTGGTGCGGTCCACCTTGGCGCGCAGCTCGGCGATCCGATCCTCGTAGGCGTATTGCATCTCGGCCTGGCGCGCGATCAGTCGGGTCAGCACGTCGTCGCGGAAGGTGAAATAGGTGGCTGTGACTCCGGTCCAACCGCCGAGCAGCACAATTGTGCCGACCGCGATCCAGAACAGCACAGGACCGATCCGAACCTGCCGACCGGCATGGGCGATGGTGTAGCTACGCGCGTCCGGTGCCGGCCGTTGCACCGGCCGCGGCGGGCGAGCCGGGCGTGGTACGGCCGGGCGGGCTTGATCGTGGGCGTGAGGGTGAAGCGCTGCGGATGGATGGCCGGAACGGTAAGACATCGGAACTCCCGCGCCGATCGGAAACTCGCTACTGTTCCGCTCAAGGCGCGGGCCGATTTGACCCCTGCATGGTTAATTTTCAGAAAATGCGAACTAATTCGATCGCGCTGCGGTGAGAACCTGATCAGCGTGGCCGTCGACCTTGACGTTGCGCCAGACGTGGAGAATGCGTCCGTCTGGACCGACCAGAACCGTGGAGCGAATGATCCCTTCGAACTTGCGGCCGTACAACGATTTTTCACCCCAGGCGCCGTAGGCTTCGAGCATCGCGTGAGTCGGATCCGACAGCAGTGGCGTCGCGAGCTGATGCTTGTCGCGGAACGAGTCCTGGGCTTTCACCGAATCCGCCGAGACCCCGAGTATTGCGGTTCCGCAGGCCTCGAAGTCGGGCGCGAGCCGGGTGAAGTCGATGGCCTCACGGGTGCACCCCGGCGTGTTGGCCCGCGGGTAGAAGAACAGCACCAGCTTGCGGCCGGCAAAGTCGCCGAGCGAGACCGAGCCGCCGCCGTCGCGCGGCAGCGTGAAGTCCGGGGCCTTGCCGCCTTCGATCAAAGGGCTCGACTTGGCGGAGCCGGCGGTCTTTGCAGCCGCCTTGGCCGCAGGCTTGGAGGTTTTCTTGGCGGCGGAGGCTACGGCTTTCGGCTTCGCCGGTGTCTTCGCCTTCTTGGGGGATTTCTCGGGCGTTTGCTTGGACATGCGCCTTCCTTTCGTCGTTTTCGAAAGGTCAACATCGATCATCGCCAAGCGCGATGCGACCACGCCGCTGCTGGGCAAGTCCGTCGACCTCGGGGTATGGTCGCAGGGATTCGGCGTGCCGACCATCCCCGTTTGTTCAATGGGCCCATCGGGCCGGCGGCGAGTAGAGGTTCATACGAGGACGGGCTGCAAGGCCGCCACAGGAGCGCATGCTTTGCGCGACGGTGCGGGCACCTTCCTCCACAACTAGGCTCCCGACGGGCGCGTGCAACGAGAGGCAATGGCGAAACATCCGACGCCGAACCAGTCCGACCCGCACGCCGGCCACGATTCATCTGACCCGCATTGGCACGATGGTCATTGGGACCACGCGCATGAAGAAGACGGCCGTCATCGTGCTCGCCAATTGCTGAAGCGGCGTGGTCTCGGTTTGCATCGCGTCAACGAATGGTCCCGCCGCCACACCGTCGGCGGTCCGTGGTTGAAGCGCGTCGCCGTCACGCTCGCCGTGGTCGGCATGGTGCTGGCCGCCGGATTTGCCGGGCTTTGGCTGCGGCTCGGTGCCGGCCCGATCAATCTCGACATGGTGACGCCGTGGCTGGCTGACGCCATCGAACAGAACATCGGCAGCGGCAATACGGTCGAAATCGGCGGTACGCAAATCGAGCGCGCCGGCCGGATCCGTATCGCTGTACGGATTCGCGATATCGTAGTCCGCGACCACGACCATGCCGTCATCGCCTCGGCGCCGAAGGCGGAAGTTCGGCTGTCCGGCTGGGCGCTGCTGATGGGCAAGCTGCGGGCCGAGAGCCTGAGATTGGTCGGGGCCGAACTGGCGATCCGGATCGATCCCGAGGGCCAGGTCACGGTATCGGCTGGATCCACCGAGAAGCCGATCGCGACCGGAGTCGCGAGGGCGGGCAGGCCTGTCGAGTTCAAACTGCCGAGCCAGACGGCGCCGCCGGACGCGCCCGCCGCTGCGCCGGATGCCGCGACGCCGGCGCCGACCGCGCCGGCAGGAGACAACTCCGACGCGATGAAAGGTGTGCTGGCCGGACTGTCCTGGCTCGACAGCCTCAGCATGACCGGGCTCGACGGCCAGAACCTCAACGAGATCGGTCTGAAGAACGGCAACCTGGTTGTGGACGACCAGCAGCGCGGCAATCGCTGGTCGTTCGAGAATATCTCCCTCAGTCTGCGGCGGCCGAGCGGCGGCGGTGTCGCGCTCAGCGTCGGCGAGGAGGGCGCCAAGCCTTGGTCGCTCCGGGTCCAGGTCGGTCCCGCCCGTGACGGCGTGCGCTCGGTCGAGCTGCATGCCAATCAGGTGCCGACCCGGACGGTGCTGCTCGCGCTGCGGCTCAAGAATTTGACCTACAGTGCCGACTTTCCCCTGACCGGCGATCTGAAAGGCGAAATCGGCCGCGACGGCGTGCCGACCTATTTCCGCGGCAAGCTGACAGCCGGTGCCGGCACCTTGGTCGATCTGGAAACGCCGGACTACCCGATGGCGATCGACCAGATCGAAACGACTTTCGAATGGGACGCCAACCGCCGCGTGCTGGTTGCGCCGTTCAAGGTGCTCGCCGGCGCTAACCGTGTCACGCTGCTGACGACGCTGGAGCCACCAAACGGCAGCGTCAACGATTGGCGGCTCGGTCTGTCAGGTGGGACGATCGTACTGCCGGGTGCGCAGAACGAGGCGCCGCTGATCTTCAACCGGATCGCTGTCCGAGTGCGCTTCGACAGCGCCAATCGCCGGGTGCTGCTGACACAAGCCGACGTCAGCAACGGCGAGATCGGCGTCGCCGGTTCCGGCAGCATCGATTACTCCGGCGAGCCGCGGCTGACGCTCGGGCTGGCCGGCACGCCGATGTCGGTTTCGGCGCTGAAGCGGATGTGGCCGGTGCTGATCGTGCCCGAGCTGCGCGAGTGGGTGAACGATCGCATCCTCGCCGGCTCGATCCAGACCATCGACATCGCCGTCAACTCGCCATTGAAGAACCTGTCGCGAAGCGGCCCGCCGATTCCGGACGAAGGGCTCTTGGTCAATATTCTCGGCAGCGGCGCGGCGATCCATCCGGTGGACGGCATGCCTGTCGTGAAGGACGCGGACATGCGTGTTCGAGTGACCGGCCGCACCGCGACGGTGACGATCAATCAGGCCAATGCCGATACCGATAGCGGCCGAAAGATCGCATTGTCGGACATTCTGTTCGAGGTGCCGGATCTGGCGCCGAAGCCGGCGCCGGCGAGGATCAAGTTCAAGCTCGATGGCCCGGTCCCGGCGGTCGCCGAGGTGCTGGCCTCGGGCCGGCTCAGCGATGCGGCGGCTCTGCCGATCGATCCCAACGGCAGCAAAGGTACGGTGTCGGCGCAGGTGATGCTCGGCATGCCGATCCAGCGCGTGCTGACCAAGCAGGACACCAACTATTCGATCACGGCCGATCTCAACGGCTTTGCCGGCGACAAGCTGGCGATGGGGCAGAAGCTCGAATCCACCACGTTGAAGGTCACCGCCAACAATCAGGGCTATCAGGTCAAAGGCGACGTCAAGATCAACGGACAGCCGGCGTCGCTGGACTATCGCAAGCCGGTCGACGGCGACGCCGACCTCAAGCTGCAGGCGACGCTCGACGACGCCAGCCGCGCCCGGCTCGGGTTCGATCTCGGCAGCGGCGTCAGCGGTCCGCTCGGGGTGAAACTGACCGGGAAGATCGGCGACAACGAGCAGGACGCGAAATTCGCCATCGATGCCGATCTCACTGCGGTCAAGCTCGACAATCTGTTGCCGGGCTGGACCAAATCGGCCGGCAAACCCGGCCGCGCCGCTTTCAACGTGGTACGCAAGCCGCAATCGACCCGGCTCGAAGACCTCACCATCGAGGGGGGCGGCACGCTCATCAAGGGCGCCCTCGAGGTCGACGGCGACGGCGACCTGATCAATGCCAACTTCCCGGTCTACTCGCCTTCCGAAGGCGACAAGGCCATGCTCAAGGCGGACCGTGGCAACGACGGCGTGCTGAAAGCGGTGATGCGCGGCGACGTGTTCGACGGCCGCGGCTTCATCAAATCGGCGCTCTCCGGCAGCTCGAGCGATACCAAGGGCAAGAGCATCGATTTCGATCTCGACCTGAAGCTCGGCGCGGTCGCCGGCTTCTACGGCGAGGCGCTGCGCAGCGTCGACGTGAAGGCGACGCGTCGCAATGGTGTGTTCCGCAGCTTCTCGATGAGCGGCAAGCTCGGCCGTGACACCCCGATCACCGCCGATCTGCGTGGCCGCAATCAGGGGCGCGAGGTGATCTATCTGGAAACCAACGACGCCGGCGCGTTCTTCCGCTTCACCGACAGCTACGCCAAGATGTATGGCGGCCAGCTCTCGCTCGCGGTCGAGCCGCCGGGCGGCGAGCCGCGCGAGAAGGAAGGCCTGATCAACGTGCGCGACTTCACCGTCAAGGGTGAAGCGGCGCTCGATCGGGTCGCCGCCGGCGCGCCGGGGGGGCCGCCGCAAGGGCTGGGGTTCTCGCGTCTGCGCGCCGAATTCAGCCGCCAGAACGGCACGCTCACCATCCGAGACGGCGTCGTGAAGGGGCCGACCATCGGCGCCACGATCGAGGGCTCGATCGACTACGGCGCCAATCAGGTGCGGATGAGCGGCACCTTCGTGCCGATGTACGGGCTCAACAACATGTTTGGGCAGATCCCGATCGTCGGCCTGTTCCTCGGCGGCGGCAGCAACGAGGGCCTGATCGGCGTTACCTATGAGGTGGTGGGCACGCCGGGCAAGCCAGTGCTGCGGGTCAACCCGATCTCGGCGATGGCACCGGGCGTGCTGCGCAAGATCTTCGAATTCAACACCGGCCGGCAAAATAACGGCGCCGATTTCCCGGCGCCGCCCAACTAATCAGATAACCACCTATCCCCGTCATTGTCAGCCAACAGGTTCGGCCTCCGGCCGACCCGATAACAGGCTCCGCGAGCGAAGAAATCCAGCTCCGTGTGCCGAGCTGGATTGCTTCGTCGGCTTCGCCTTTTCGCAATGACGAGGTGTGGCGTTACTTGCCGCGCAGCCACGGCACCATGCGGCCGAGTGTTGCGTCGTGGCGGAGGTACTGGTGCCACAGCGCGCCGATGACGTGGATCAGCACAACGATCGCGGTCAAAAGGAACAGCGGTTCGTGCGCCGCATGCAAGGCGCCGGCGATCGCGTCGTTCTTGGCGAGCGGCGGAATGCCGAGCAGGTCGACGCCGCGACCCGAGAACAGCGTCATGCCGAGGCCGGTGATCGGGACCGCGAGCAGCAGCAGGTACAAGAGGCCGTGGCTGATCCGGGCGAGTACCTCGGTAGCGCGCGGCGAGGGCACGAGGTCGGGCGCGCCGTGGATCTTTATCCACAGGATGCGAACAACCGAGAGGCCCAGCACGAGGGTGCCGATCGCCTTGTGCCAGTTGTACAGCGTGCCACGCAGCGGATCGGTCTTCTCCAGCTCGTGTGCGTATTGCATCGAGGCGAACAGGCCGATCACGGCGAAGAAAATCAGCCAGTGAATGAGGACAGCGAGCGCGCCGTATTGGGCGGGCCGTTTGTCTGCGGAATCGAGGGTGGTGGTCGTCATGATGTCTCCGAAGCAAGATCACGGCACGTCGAGGCCCGCGGCGCGAGCAACCCACCGGATGATGATGCCCGGCAGGGCGGCGGCAGCGATGATCGAGCGCAATTGCTCGTACACATTTTGCTGATCGCGAGGGGGCGGGGGCCGCTAATGGCCCGGTCTATGCCACGCAGGGATTGCGAAGTCATGACCGATAGCTGCGATTGCAACGCAGCCGCGCGGGCTTATTGTTGCTCCCGCAGCGCCGGGACGACCAGGAACGGGATCATGCCGAGCACGACGCTCACCAGCGCGAAGCCCAGTACCGGATTGTAGCTCTGGGTCAGGTCGTGCAGCAGACCGCCAAACCATGAGCCGAATGCCGAGCCGAGGCCGCTGCCGATCGAGATCGTGCCGTAGATCGTGCCGACGCGCTTGCCGCGGAAGATGCTCATCGCGGTAGCGGTAATCAGCGGGCCGCGCGAGCCGATCATCGAGCCGAAGCAGATCACGAATCCGCCGAGCAGCAGCGGGTTCGGATACCATTGCAGCAGCCACAGCAGCACGAGGCCGGTGATCGAAACCGCGTAGGAGAACAGGATCGACGGGCGCCGTCCGATCACGCCGTCGAGCCAGCTGACGCCGAGCATGCCGACCACCAGGACGACGCCGGAGAAGCCCCAGGCAGTCGCGGCCTGCAGCGGGGAGAACCCGGCATCGACCAGATAGGCGACCACCTGCGCCGAAATCGAATACATCCCGATCGCGGTGAAGAAGAAGGTCGCGAACAGGGCCCAGAACGCGTGGTGGCGCATCGCGCTGGCGAGCGTCCAATAGTCGTCCACCGCATCATTGGACGGCCGCTGCGCATGCGCGTCGGCGCCGGCGGCAAACCGCCGCCACGGCAGCAGCGACAGCGGAATCAGCAGGATCAGCATCGCGCCGCCGAGGACCAGATACGCCTCGCGCCAGCCGACCCGCTCGATCAGCACCTGCGCGATCGGCAGCATCACCAGCACGCCGGCCCCGATCGCCGAATACACCACCGCCATTGCGCTCGGCAGCTTGGCGCCGAACCAGCGGCCGAGCAGGATCGAGTTCGGCACGTTGCCGGTGAAGGCGATGCCGAGACCAACGCACAGCCCGACCGTGAGCTGCAACTGCCATAGCCGCTCGGCATAGGCGGCGATCAGCAGCGCGCCGCCGAGCAGCGTCATGCCGAGGGTATAGACCACGCGCGGACCGGAGCGGTCGAACAGCCGGCCCACCAGCGGTGAGGCGAGGCCGGTGCACAGCGCTGTCAGTGAATAGATCGACACCACCTCGGCACGGTCCCAGCCGAACGAGGCCGAGATCGGCAGCAGGAACACGGTGAAGCTCTCACCGAGTCCGCGGCCGAGCAGCGACAGCACGAAGCACAGGCCGAGAATGAACAGGCCGGTGCGCGAGGCACGGTGATCCAAGGACGATCCTTCCCGAACGAAACCACGTTTTTTGGTATCGAACGCGGTTTTGCCGGAAAGGAGCAGAGCCAGCTAGCGAATGGGGCTATGCAAGCCGCAGAAGCACATGCTTCTTCTTGCCCATCGACAGCTTGATCACGCCGTCCGACGACAGGTCGTTGGCTGTCAGGGTCATCTTCTCGTCGGTCACCGGCGCGTCGTTGACCTTGAGGCCGCCGGCCTTGATCTGGCGGCGGGCTTCCCCGTTGGAGGCAACCAAGCCGGTCTTCTCGGCAAACGCCACCAGCACGCCGATCCCCGCATCGAGCTCGCCGCGGCTGATCTCGACGCTCGGCAGGTCCTGCGCGGTGCCGCCCTGTTCGAAGGTGGTGCGCGCGGTGGCTTCCGCCTTGTCGGCCGCGTCGCGACCGTGCATCAGCGCGGTCGCCTCGGTGGCCAGGATCTTCTTGGCGTCGTTGATTTCGGCGCCCTGCAGCTTCGACAGCCGCTCGATCTCGTCCATCGGCAGCAGCGTGAACAGCTTCAGGAAGCGGCCGACGTCGGCGTCCTCGGTGTTGCGCCAGTACTGCCAGTAATCATACGGCGCCAGCATGTCGCCGTTGAGCCAGACGGCACCGGCGGCGGTCTTGCCCATCTTGGCGCCCGACGCGGTGGTGAGCAGCGGGCAGGTCAGCGCGTGAAGCTGATGCGTGCCCATGCGGCGGCCGAGGTCGACACCGTTGACGATGTTGCCCCACTGATCCGAGCCGCCCATCTGCAGATTGCACTTGTAGCGGCGCGCCAGCTCGACGAAGTCGTAGGACTGCAGGATCATGTAGTTGAATTCGATGAACGACAGTTCCTGCTCGCGGTCGAGCCGCAGCTTCACCGAGTCCATCGTCAGCATGCGGTTGATCGAGAAGTGGCGGCCGACGTCGCGCAGCATCTCGATGTAGTTCAGCTTGGTCAGCCACTCGGCGTTGTCGGCCATCACCGCGTCGCTGTGCCCGTCGCCGAAGGTGATGAACTTCGAGAACGTGCCCTTGATCGACTCCTTGTTGGCGTCGATCTGCTCGTAGGTGAGGATCTTGCGGGTCTCGTCGCGGCCCGACGGATCGCCGACGCGCGTGGTGCCGCCGCCCATCAGCGCAATCGGCTTGTTGCCGGTCGCCTGCAGCCAATGCAGCATCATGATCGACAGCAGATGGCCGACGTGCAGCGACGCCGCGGTGCAATCGTAACCGACATACGCGACCACTTCGCCCTTCGCCGCGAGCGCATCGAGCGAGTCGGGGTCGGAAATCTGATGAATGAATCCCCGGCTTTGGAGAACATTCATAAAATCAGACTTAAAAGCGGTCATCTGTATCGGTCTCTGATCACGGTTATTTCACGTATCGCGCAGATCGCGCGCGACGACGCCCAGGAAAGTCTTTCGGGCGCGTTACCCTGTGGCATTATAAGAACTAGGTGTTTGACACAAGTTGGACCTTCTGCAGCGGGCGGAAAGGCGCGTTGCCATGATGATGACGGCGATCGGACTGATGAGCGGCACCTCGCTCGATGGCGTCGATGTCGCGCTGATCAAGACCGATGGACGGCGCGTCGCCGCGCTGGGGCCGTCGGGCTACCGGCCTTACACCGAGACCGAACGCGGCCTGCTGCGCCACGCGCTTGCGGAAGCGGTGGAGCTGGACCGGCGTGATGCTCGTCCCGGCGTGCTCGCCGAAGCGGAGCGGGCTGTGACGATCGCGCATGCTGAAGCGGTCGCCGCCTTCATCGCTCAGCACCGTCTGTCTGCCGAAGCCATCGATGTCGCCGGCTTTCACGGCCAGACCGTGCTGCACCGGCCGGAGGCGAAGCTGACGGTCCAAATCGGCGATGCCGCGGCGCTCGCCAGGGCCATTCGGATTCCGGTTGTGTACGATTTCCGTGCTGCCGACGTTGCGTCGGGCGGCCAGGGGGCGCCGTTCGTGCCCGTGTATCACCGTGCTCTGGCGCAGTCGCTCAGCCGCGACGGTGCGGTCGCCGTGGTGAATATCGGCGGCGTCTCCAACATCACCTATATCGACGGCAGCGACACTCTGATCGCCTGCGACACCGGGCCCGGCAACGCGCTGCTCGATGATTTCGTGTTCCGCACCCAGGGCAAGCCGTTCGACTGCGAGGGGCGGCTGTCGGCGCAAGGAACGGTCGATCAGGCGTGGGTGGGAGATGCGCTGCAGCACCCATTCTTCGTCAAGCCGCCGCCGAAGTCGCTCGACCGCAACGATTTCGCCGGGCTTGCGCTGCGCGACTGGTCGGCTGAAGACGGTGCGGCGACGCTGACGGCGTTCACCGCCCGCGCGATCGCGGCTGTTGTCCCGCTGCTGCCAAAGCCGCCCGCGAGCTGGGTCGTCACCGGCGGCGGCGCGCGCAACCTGACGATGATGCGGTTGCTCCGCGAGGTGCTCGCGCCGGCCAGCGTCGAAAGCGCCGACGCACTGGGGTGGTCGGCCGACGCGATGGAGGCGCAGGCGTTCGGCTTCCTCGCCGCGCGCGGTCTGAAGGGCCTGCCGCTCAGCTATCCGGCGACCACCGGTGTCGCGTTCCCGATGACCGGCGGGCTGCTGGCGCGGCCGTAGCCGCCCGCGTCAGCGGACGTTGGCGAGCCGCATGTCCAGATAGGACGTGATCGTCTCCATCAGCGGCTCCATCCGGTCTTCGAAGAAGTGGTTGGCGCCGGGGATGGTCTGCTGGTCGATCACGATGCCCTTCTGGGTCTTGAGCTTCTCGACCAGGGTGTTGACGTCCTTGGCCGGCGCCACGATGTCCTTCTCGCCATGGACGATCAGGCCGGACGACGGGCAGGGCGCCAGGAACGAGAAGTCGTAGCGGTTCGGTTCCGGCGCGATCGAGATGAAGCCTTCGACCTCGGGACGGCGCATCAGAAGCTGCATGCCGATCCAGGCGCCGAACGAGAATCCCGCGACCCAGCAGGCGCGGGCTTCGGGATTGATGGTCTGGGCCCAGTCGAGCGCCGAGGCAGCATCGGCCAGCTCGCCGGTGCCGTGGTCGAACGAACCCTGGCTGCGGCCGACGCCGCGGAAATTGAACCGCAGCACCGAGAATCCGCGGGCGACGAAGGCGTAATACACCTGATAGACGATCGGGTGATTCATGTTGCCGCGGAACTGCGGATGCGGGTGCAGCACCATCGCGATCGGCGCGTTCTTCTGCTTGGCGGGGTGGTAGCGGCCTTCGAGACGGCCCGCCGGACCGGTGAAAATAACTTCGGGCATCAGCGATCCTTGCGCGACATGATGGGAATGGGCCTGCCGCGCCGTGCGCGGGCGGGTCCTGCCAGCAACGGCCGCCGGCTGCCGCGAAGCGGATCGGGCAGGCGGCCGGAGGAAACGGGGAGCTGCGTTCTAGCATGGAGCGCAGGTCCAAATGCAAGCATATTGAACAGGGTGAGCCGATGACCGGCGATCGGACGATAATTGAGAGGAACGACGCGCGGTGACGCCCAATCGAGTGTACCTGGACTGGAATGCGACCACGCCGCTGCGGCCGGAGGCGAAGGCGGCGATGACGTCGGCGCTCGATCTGGTCGGCAATCCGTCCTCGATCCACGCCGAAGGCCGTGCCGCGCGCGGACTGCTCGAACATGCCAGGGCCCAGCTCGCCGAGGCCGTCGGGGCCGCGCCGCGCGATATCGTCTTCACGTCAGGGGGCACCGAGTCCGATGCGCTGGCGCTGACGCCGGGACTCCGGATCGGCTCGGAACCCGTTGAAAGGTTGTTGATTTCGGCGATCGAGCACGCCGCGGTGCTGAGCGGCGGCCAGTTCCCGGCAGGGCGTATCGACACCATCCGGGTCACGGCGGAAGCTGTGGTCGACCTCGATCACCTCCGCTCCATGCTGGCCGGCGGATCGCCTGCGCTGGTGTCGGTGATGCTCGCCAACAATGAAACCGGCGCGCTTCAGCCGATTCGTGAAGTCGCTGAGATCGTGCATGAAGCGGGCGGCGTGCTGCACGTCGATGCGATCCAGGCGTTCGGCAAGATTCCGTTCGGAATCAAGGAACTCGGCGCCGATCTTGTGTCGTTGTCTGCACACAAGATCGGAGGCCCGAAGGGCGTCGGCGCGCTGGTCCTGAGCCCGAAGCTGGTCGGGCCCGAGCCGCTGCTGCGCGGCGGCGGCCAGGAGCTGGGGCGGCGGGCCGGCACCGAGAACTTGATCGGTATCGCCGGCTTCTGCGCCGCGGCGGCGGCCGCCATTCCGGCGATGGCGGACGACATGGCCCGGATCGAAGGATTGCGGACACGGCTCGAGGCGGGGTTGCGACATATCGCCGGGGACGACGGGGTGATCCTGTCGGCCGGCGTGCCGCGGCTGCCGAACACCACACTGTTCGCCGTCCCTGGATTGCGGGCCGAAACCGCCGTGATCGGCTTCGATCTCGCCGGAATCGCGGTGTCGTCGGGGTCGGCCTGTTCGTCCGGCAAGGTGCAGCCGTCGCATGTGCTGGAAGCGATGGGCTTCGGTCCGGAACTTGCAAGATCGGCCATCAGGATCAGCCTTGGCTGGTCGAGTAGCGAATCCGACATTGATTGTTGTCTGGAGGCTTGGAGAAAGCTCGCCGGCAACATAGCTAGAAGGGATCGTGAAACAGTGCTTGAACGGTTCTAAGAGGGTTTCATCCCGTGACGGATCGTGTAAGCATGTCTTTCGCAGATCCACCGCGGTCCTTGAAACCGTGAGCGGAGGTTTGAATGGCTGCCGTCCAAGAGACCGTCGATCGGGTTCGCCAGATCGACGTCGATCAATATCGCTATGGATTCGAAACTCTGATCGAATCCGAGAAGGCTCCCAAGGGGCTTTCCGAAGACATCGTCCGCTTCATTTCGGCCAAGAAGAACGAGCCGGATTGGATGCTGCAGTGGCGGCTTGAAGCCTATCGCCGCTGGCTGACGATGGTCGAGCCGACCTGGGCACGTGTCGATTATCCGAAGATCGATTTCCAGGATCTCTACTACTACGCCGCGCCGAAGCCGAAGAAGACCGTCGGCTCGCTCGACGAGATCGATCCTGAGATCCTGAAGACCTACGAGAAGCTCGGCATCCCACTGCGGGAAGTCGCGATCCTCGAAGGCGTCGAGCCGCGCCCGGGCGAGCCGGACACGCCGAGCCGCAAGATCGCGGTCGACGCGGTGTTCGACTCGGTGTCGGTGGCGACCACCTTCCAGGCCGAGCTGAAGAAGGCCGGCGTGATCTTCATGCCGATCTCGGAGGCGATCAAGCATCACCCCGAACTGGTGCAGAAGTATCTCGGCAGCGTGGTGCCGACCTCGGACAATTTCTACGCCACGCTGAATTCGGCGGTGTTCTCCGACGGCTCGTTCGTTTACGTGCCGCCGGGCGTGCGCTGCCCGATGGAGCTGTCGACCTATTTCCGCATCAACGAGCGCAACACCGGCCAGTTCGAGCGCACGCTGATCATCGCCGACAAGGGCTCCTACGTTTCCTATCTCGAAGGCTGCACCGCTCCGCAGCGCGACGAGAACCAGCTCCACGCCGCGGTGGTCGAACTTGTGGCGATGGACGACGCCGAGATCAAATACTCGACGGTGCAGAACTGGTATCCGGGTAACTCGGAAGGTAAGGGCGGCATCTATAATTTCGTCACCAAGCGTGGCGACTGCCGCGGCGCCAATTCCAAGATCTCCTGGACCCAGGTCGAGACCGGTTCGGCGATCACCTGGAAGTATCCGAGCTGCATCCTGCGCGGCGACAATTCGCGCGGCGAGTTCTACTCGATCGCGATCTCGAACGGCTATCAGCAGGTCGATAGCGGCACCAAGATGATCCATCTCGGCAAGAACACGTCCAGCCGGATCATCTCCAAGGGCATTGCTGCCGGCAAGTCGCAGAACACCTATCGCGGCCTCGTCACGGCGCACCGCAAGGCCACCGGCGCGCGCAACTTCACCGCGTGCGACTCGCTGCTGATCGGCGATCAGTGCGGCGCGCACACCGTGCCGTACATCGAAGCCAAGAACGCCTCGGCGCTGTTCGAGCACGAAGCCACGACGTCGAAGATCTCCGAGGACGTGCTGTTTTATTGCATCCAGCGCGGCCTCAGCCAGGAGGAGGCGGTCGGCCTCGTGGTCAACGGCTTCGTCAAGGACGTGCTGCAGCAATTGCCGATGGAATTCGCGGTCGAAGCGCAGAAGCTGATTTCGATCAGCCTCGAAGGCTCGGTCGGGTAAAGCCTGAAAGCTTCACGAGGCGGCCGCGCCGCAGCCGCTTCGCAGGATCCGCAACGAGAACATCATATCAACTCATCCTTCGAGACGCGCGCCGCCGTCGATCCTCAGGATGAGAGCCAAACAGGAAGGTCGTTATGGCTGCATTGCTCGAAGTGAAGGACCTCCAGGTCAGCGTCGCGGATCGCGAGATTCTGCACGGGCTGACGCTCACCGTGAACGAAGGTGAAGTGCACGCGATCATGGGGCCGAACGGCTCCGGCAAGTCGACGCTGTCCCACGTCATCGCCGGCAAGCCGGGCTATGAGGTGACGGGCGGTCAGATCCTGTTCAAGGGTGAGGATCTCTTGGAGATGGAGCCGAACGAGCGCGCCGCCAAGGGCGTGTTCCTGGCTTTCCAGTATCCGGTCGAGATCCCCGGTGTCGCCACCATGAACTTCCTGCGCACCGCGCTGAATGCGCAGCGCAAGGCGCGCGGCGAGGACGAATTGTCGACGCCGGATTTCCTCAAGCGGGTGCGTGAAGTCTCCGGCTCGCTCGGCATTCCGCAGGAGATGCTGAAGCGCGGCGTCAATGTCGGTTTCTCCGGCGGCGAGAAGAAGCGCAACGAGGTGCTGCAGATGGCGCTGTTCCAGCCCAGCCTGTGCATTCTCGACGAGATGGATTCCGGCCTCGACATCGATGCGCTGCGGATTGCCTCGGAAGGCGTCAACGCGCTGCGCGCGCCGAACCGCTCGATGGTCGTCATCACCCACTATCAGCGGCTGCTCGACTACATCGTGCCCGACGTCGTTCATGTGATGTCGAAGGGCAAGGTGGTGCGCAGCGGCGGCAAGGAGCTGGCGCTCGAACTCGAAGCCAACGGCTACGCGCAATATCAGGAAGCCGCGGCCTGAGCGCCGCCGATCGGGACACGGTCATGAACATCGCAGTGGCGAAACCCGACAAGCCCGACACCGCCAGCGACAATTTCGCTGCAGTCAGCGCCCGCGTGCCGGGTGCGGGCAAGGTCGCCGACACCCGCCGTCAGGCGCTCGACACGTTTCAGCGTATCGGGCTGCCTCACCGGCGGATCGAAGACTGGAAGTACACCGACCTGCGCGCTCTGATGCGCGAGGTGCTGCCGCTCGCGGCGGCGCCCGAGGCGACCGCGCTGGCGCGGGCTGAGACAGCCGCCAAGCTGCACGCGATCGACGGCGTTCGCCGTCTCGTGCTCGTCGACGGTGTGCTGGCCCCCGATCTGTCGGACCTTGCAGGTCTCGAAGCGGGGCTGTCGATCCGTAGCCTGAGCGAGGCGCTGCAGGCTGGCGACGACCGCGTGCTGTCGCTCGACACCGCCGATCCGATGGTGGCGCTCAACACCGCGCTGATGACCGACGGCGTCGTTATCGAGGTGGCCGATGGCACCACGCTGGCCCGGCCGCTGCATATCCTGCACATCACCTCCGGCGGTGCGCCGGCCGCGATGTTCACTCGGTCGCGGATCGCGCTCGGCAACGCCGCGGTGGCGACGGTGGTCGAGAGCTACGTGGCGGGCGAGGGCGCCTCGGCCTATCAGGTCCACGACTCGGCTGTGATCTCGGTCGGTGACCATGCGCGCCTCGACTATGTGCGCATCGTCGAGGACGCCCCCGAGGCGTTCAACATCACTTCGGCGGCGGTCTCGGTCGGCGCGCATGCGCATTTCAACGCGTTCGGCATCACCACCGGCGGGCTGGTCAGCCGCTATCAGGCGGTGGTGACGGTGGCCGGCTCGCATTCGGAGGTGCAGACTAACGGCGTCAATCTGCTCAACGGCAAGCAGCACGCCGACACCACGCTGGTGATGAACCACGACGTGCCGCATTGCGCCAGCCGCGAAGGGTTTCGTGCGGTCGTCGATGATCGCGGACATTCAGTTTTCCAGGGCCGGATCAACGTCCGTCAGCCGGCGCAGCAGACCGACGCCAAGATGATGACCCGGGCTCTGCTGCTGTCCGACGAAGCCGAGGTCGACAACAAGCCCGAGCTCGAAATCTTCGCCGACGACGTCACCTGCGGCCACGGCGCCGCAGTCGGCGCGCTCGACGATTCCTTGCTGTTCTATCTGCGTGCCCGCGGCCTGCCGCAGAAGGAAGCCGAGGCGATGCTGATCCAGGCGTTCGTCGGCGAGGCGATCGAGGCGATCGCCGATGATAATTTGCGTGAGCTGGTGACCGCGGCTGCGGTGCGCTGGCTGGAGGCGAGGCAATGAGTACGCATCCGGCCGTCAGCAACGGCAGCTACGACGTTGCCCGCGTCCGCGAGGACTTTCCAGCGTTGTCGCTGGAGGTCTATGGCAAGAAGCTGGTGTATCTCGACAACGCCGCCTCGGCGCAGAAGCCGCGTCAGGTGCTGACGCGGATGACCCAGGCTTACGAGAGCGAATACGCCAACGTGCATCGCGGGCTGCATTATCTCGCGAACGCCGCGACCGAAGCCTATGAGGGCGGTCGCACCCGCGTGCAGCATCTGCTCAACGCCAAGCGGCCTGAAGAAATCATCTTCACCCGCAACGCCACCGAGGCGGTCAATCTGGTCGCATCGTCGTGGGGCGCGCCGAACATCGGCGAGGGCGACGAGATCGTGCTCTCGATCATGGAGCACCATTCCAACATCGTGCCGTGGCACTTCCTGCGCGAGCGCCAGGGCGCCGTGCTGAAGTGGGCGCCGGTCGACGACGACGGCAACTTCCTGCTCGACGAGTTCGAGAAGCTGCTGACCGCCAAGACCAAGCTGGTCGCGATCACCCAGATGTCGAACGCGCTCGGCACCGTCGTTCCGGTCAAAGAGGTGGTGAAGATCGCCCATGCCCGCGGCATTCCGGTGCTGGTCGACGGCAGTCAGGCCGCCGTCCACATGACCATCGATGTCCAGGACATCGACTGCGACTTCTATGTGATGACCGGTCACAAGATCTACGGGCCGACCGGGATCGGCGCGCTGTACGGGAAGTACGACATTCTCGCCAACATGCGCCCGTATTGCGGTGGCGGAGAGATGATCCGCGAGGTCGCGCAGGACTGGGTGACCTATGGCGATCCGCCGCACCGATTCGAAGCCGGCACGCCGGCGATCGTCGAGGCGGTCGGGCTCGGAGCGGCGATCGACTACGTCAATTCGATCGGCAAGGAGCGGATCGCCGCTCACGAACACGATCTTTTGACCTACGCCGAAGAGCGGCTGCGCGAGATCAATTCGCTGCGGATTATCGGCGCCGCCAAGGACAAGGGACCGGTGATTTCCTTCGAAATGAAGGGCGCTCACCCGCATGATATCGCGACGGTGATCGATCGGCAGGGGATTGCGGTCCGCGCCGGCACCCATTGCGTGATGCCGCTGCTGGAGCGGTTCCAAGTCACTGCGACGTGCCGTGCGTCGTTCGGCATGTATAATACCCGTGAGGAAGTGGACCAACTCGTCAGTGCGCTGATCAAGGCGCGGGATCTGTTCGCATGACCGATACGATCGAAGCCAAAGCCAATATGCAGACCGTCTCGGCGCTGCCGCCGGAGGAGACCGAGCGGCTCGGCACCGAGATCGTCGGCGCGCTGAAGACGGTGTTCGACCCGGAAATTCCGGCCGACATTTACGAGCTCGGGCTGATCTACAAGGTCGAAATCAAGGACGACCGCACCGTCGATCTCGACATGACGCTGACGACGCCGAACTGTCCGGCGGCCGCCGAGCTGCCGACCATGGTCGAGAACGCGGTCGCCTCGGTGCCCGGCGTCGGCGTGGTCAACGTCAACATCGTCTGGGAGCCGCCGTGGACGCCGGAGCGGATGAGCGACGAAGCCCGGCTTGTGCTGAATATGTGGTGAGGGCGGATTGGCTCTGCGTTTGAACGGCGTGATCGAAACGGCGCTGTATGTCGACGACCTCGATCGTGCCCGAAGTTTCTACCAGGACGTTCTGCTGCTGAGTCCGATGACGAGCGATCAGCGGTTTTGTGCTTACGACGTGGGTGGTCGCAGCGTGCTGCTGCTGTTCAAGCGGGGCAGTACTCTGGAAACGGTCAATCTGCCGGGCGGCACGATCCCGCCGCATGACGGCAACGGACCGATCCACATTGGGCTGTCGGTCGACCGCGACCAGCTCGGCGAATGGGAAGCGCGCCTGACGGAGCATGGCGTAGCGATCGAAGGTCGCACGGAGTGGCCGCGAGGCGGGTCGAGTATCTACTTCCGTGATCCAGATCGTCACCTGCTGGAACTTGTGACACCGGGTGTCTGGCCGATCCATTAGGCAGCAAACGGTGGGGAACTGGTAACATCTTTCGAAGTGGCGGTTGCGTAACTATCTGATGGTTCGGCTGGTCGCCGATGTAGCGGCGAACGTATCCGGGCAGGCCCGGCAACAGGAGTGGGAAACACCATGGCTACGGCACGTCCTCGGCCTCAAGTGATGCGGCTCACCGATGCCGCGGCCATTCGCGTGAAGGAACTGATGGGCCGCGCCGACAGCGAGATTCTCGGTCTGCGCGTCGGCATCAAGAACGGCGGCTGTGCCGGGCAGTCCTACACGGTCGAGTACGCCCACGACATCAAGCCGAACGACGAGGTGATCGAGGACAAGGGCGTCAAGATCATGGTCGATCCGAAGGCGGTGCTGTTCCTGCTCGGCACCGAGATGGACTACAAGGCCGACAGGATGCAGGCGCAGTTCGTGTTCAACAACCCGAACCAGATTTCCGCCTGCGGCTGCGGCGAGTCGGTCGAGCTGAAGCCGGCGACGATCGACGGCTGAGCCGGGTCTGTCGCTTCACAGAACGACATTGCGTTTTCCGGTCGGCGGAATGCGAGATCCGTCGATTGGGTAAACGGTGTTCAATTGCCGTAATCCATTAAACGGGAATTAAGAGGTCGTCGCCGATTACCTCTCCTGCAAAGCATTTGCAGGGGAGATCGCATGAAACGCCGTGACTTTTTGTTCGGGGCTGCGGCCGTCGGTCTAGGTGGCCCATTGCTCGCGAAGGCAGCGATTTCGCCGCTGCATGCGCAACCGGCAGCGCCCAAGGGAGCCAAGATCGCCAAGGTCGCGATCTTCCCGGCGATCGGCTTCTCCCGGGTCGGCAATGCCGAGGAATGGTTTCTGGCGCCGGAAGTGCCGGGACTGCTCGACGAGCCCGAGGGCGGCTTCAAGGACAAGCAGGGCCGCATCAAGAAGCAGGTTCAGCGGTTCCGGCTGTACGGCTACGACGATCAAGGGCGGGTGGTCCGCGAGCTGGACGGTGCCGATGGTGTCAGCTGGAGCGTCCACGTCGCCAACACCAAGGCCGCCTGGTACGGCTTCGTCAATGCGATGGATCGTGGCGATACCGCGCCCGGCGTGCCCGGCCCCCAGCGCAATGCTTTCATCCCGGCCGACAAGCGCGAAGCGATGCTGTGCATCGATGGCGGCAAGCTGGAGATCTCCGGCGCCTCGACCAACCCCAACGGGGCCGACGACAAGTTTCGGATGAAGGGGCGGTTCTGGCAGACGCTCGACGTCTCGCTCGGCCATCTGCGCACCGACGACAAGGGGCGCCTTTTGGTGTTCGCCGCCGACGGAGTCTCGCGCACCGCGTTGCCGCAGAATCCGGTGCGCGACTTCACCAACAACGACGGCTGGCACGACGATTGGGCCGACGGCTGGGTCAAGGCGACCGTCACCGTCGACGGCCGGAAGCTGGACTGCGATCCGGCCTGGGTGGTGTGCTGCGGACCGAAATTCGCGCCGCAGCTCGAGCCGATCGTGACGTTGTACGACGCCGCGCGCGAGGCGATGGTTGCGCTCGGCCAGATGCAGAGCCCGGCCGACAAGGTCTCGTTCCGCCGCGACGTGCTGCCGATTCTCCGGCGTGCCGGCGCGATGCAGTGGGTGGCGACGGCGTCGTTCCTCGGGGCGGCCTGGAACGACATCGGCGATTTGTCCAACCCGGCGACGATCGAGACGCTGGCCAAGCCTGGGGCCGACGCCAAGGCCGAGCGCAAGAAGGTGTTCGACGCGTTCCGCAAGCCGGACGGCAGTGATCAGCGCGGCTACGCGATTCCGATCATGCTGGGCGACGGCGTCAACTATCAGGACAGCCCGCACGCCTGGCTGGCGTTGACCCACACCCAGTATCGCGTGCTCGAACTATGGGCCGACGGCAAGTTCGAGGCCGACTACTCTGATAAGAGCGCGGACTCGGTTCGCACGCTCGACGATCTGCCGATCGAACTGCGCCCCGAGGCGATGACGCGCGCTGCGCTCGACGCCTGCTCGGGCGGTGCCTTCCATCCCGGTGTCGAAATCACCTGGCCGATCCGCCACAAGGAGCTGTATCGCGGTCCGAACGAGACCAAGCTGCCGTTCCGCCTCGCGTTGTCGAATCGCAAGAGCCTGGCCCAGGACGTCGGATTTCAGCTCAATCCGGTCAATGTGTTTGCCGGCAATCCCGACAAGCCGGAGCAGGGCAAGCCGATCGGTCCGCAAGCGCCGGGCGACCTGACGCGCTGGATGGGTGTGCCGTGGCAAGGCGATGCGTTCAGCTGCCAGGCGGTGCTCACCGCCAGCGGCTTCCCGACTCCTGTGTGGTGGCCGGCGCTACTGCCGGTCGATGTGCTGCCCGAGGCGTTCTATCAGCAGATGATGCGGAACGACCTGACCGAGGAGGAGCGGCTGCGGTTCTATCACACGCGGGTGCCGTGGGCGCGCGGCGCGGCCGGTATCGGCCTGCACGTCGAGGCCGGCTACACCGATGGTCTGCGCCGGATGATCGAGCTGTGGACCCAGATGGGGGTCGTCGTTCGGCGCCCCGGTCCGAAGGGACTGCCCGGCGTGCCTGACCAACTCTATGTCGAAGTCCAGCGCGGTTCGATGGACATTGCGGCGCCGACGCTGCCGCGCTGATCTCGATGGGCCGGATTGCCGTGATCGGCACAGGGGTGGCGGCGCTTGCCGCCGCCCGCAGTGTGATGCTGGCTGGGCGACGGCCGCTCTTGATCGCTCCGGATCGCGACGTGATCAGCCGCGGCGAAACCTTGTCGCCGTCGGCCGCGGCCTTGCTCGATCAGCTGGATTGGGCCGACCTGCTGAACGCTGAAACAGCGCTGCCGAGCGAGGGGCGGTTCTCGGTCTGGGGCGACGCGACCTTGCGGCGTGCCGCGCAAGGCGAGGGCGGTTGGCACATCGACCGTGCCAGCTTCGAGCGTCGGATGCGGGCCAAGCTACACAGCGATTCGATCGAGTCCCATCCGATCATCGTCACCATGTTGGTGCACCACTGCGACGGAGTGGTCCTCGAACTCGGCGATGGCCGTGTCGTGTTCGCCGATGCGGCCATCGATTGCAGCGGTCGCGCGGCGGTTTCGTCGGGCACGACCGCAGGGCGCCGCCGTACCGACCGTCTTGTTGCGGTGTGGCGAGTGCTCGACCTGCCGGACGATACCGAGCCCGCCATGGCAGCTCTGATCGAAGCCGTCGCGCTCGGCTGGTGGTACATGTCCCCGTTGCCGGGCCGCCGGATGATGCTCGGCTTGTTCACCGATACGGATCTGCTTCCACCCGGCGCCGCGCAGGACGGCACGAACTGGACGGGCCTCGCAGCGTCCACCATCGCGATCGCGCCGCGACTGCACAGCCTGGGTCTCGATGTCACGGCTGCACTTCAGCCGCCCCAGGTCGCGCCTGCCGCGACCGTCACGGCCAGCAGACTGATCGAGGGGCGCATCCTGCGCGCCGGCGATGCCGCCGCGGCGCTCGATCCGCTCGGTGCCAATGGTCTCGCCACTGCGCTGTGGAGCGGGATAGCGGCCGCCGAGGCCGCGCTGACGCTGACCAATGGCGAGCGTGAGCGCGCCGATGCCTACGAACGCGATTACTTGCAAGGAATCGCGCAGCACCTCGTCACCCAACAGGCGATGTACGCCGCCGAGCCGCGCTTTTCCGATGCGCCGTTCTGGCAGCGCCGTCGTACTGCCCCATCGTCCCACCCTCAAAAGGAGATTCTGCCATGAAGGGCTCTACGCGCACGTTGTTCGCTGCCGCCGTCCTCGCCGTTGCCATGCCGTCGCTGGCGTTCGCCGAATCCAGCGCGGTGAAGATCATCGCGCCGACCGACAAGACGATCACGCCGAGCGGCACCTGGAGCATCGGCGCGCGTGCCGGCGATTTCGTTTTCATCGGCGGCATGCGTGGCACCGACCGCGTCACCGGCAAGATGGTGGACGGCGAAGAGGCGCGGGTCCGGCAGATGTTCGACAATATGCTGGCGGCCGCCGAAGCGGCCGGTGCGACCAAGCATGATGCGGTGCGGCTGACCGTGTTCGTGACCGACGTCGCCAAGTATCGGCCGGTGGTCAACAAGGTGCAGAAGGACATCTGGGGCGACGGCCCGTATCCGCCGCGCACCGTGCTGCAGGTGCCGGCGCTCGACCAGGGCGACATTGCCGAGATCGACGGCACGTTCTACGCGCCGGCGAAAAAGTAAGCGCATCCGGCGCGTTCACGGCTATGCTGGTCGGCGGCGCGCCAGGCGCGCCGCCAGATCCGTCAGCGCTGCGAGCCGCCATGGACCGTGAATTTCTCGCCGACCTGTTCGCGCCGTTCGGCCCGGTGACGATCCGCCGAATGTTCTCCGGCTTCGGCATCTCGGCGGACGGCGTCACCTTCGCGCTGGTGATCCGCGACGCGATCTATCTGCGCACGGACGATGCGACGATCGCAAGGTTCGAGGGCGAAGGCTCGCAACCGTTCTCTTATACGACCCGCGAGCGGACCGTGACGGTCGCCTCGTATTGGCGGTTGCCGGAACGGCTGCTCGACGAGCCCGACGAACTGGCTGAATGGTCCCGCGCCGCGCTGGCCGCAGCCGAGCGCGCCGCGCTGGCCAAGCTGCGGAAGCCGAAGAGGCGCGCGGCGACATCTTCCGCCAAGAGCACGGTGCTCGAGAAAAAGAAGACCAAGACGGCCAAGACGAAAGCGAAGACCACCACGGCCGCGCCCACCGGGACAGCGAGGCGATCTGTCAGCCGAGCCGCCGACAGCAAAAGGCTGGGAGCTCCTGGTGCATCGAAGCGCATGCCGCAGAAGTAAGCGGCGGTTAGCTCCGCGGTGATGTCGCCAACAGCCCGTCGTGAAAGGGCTTGCTCCGGGCAGCTACATCTTTTTGGATCATTCTTACCTCGAATGCACGCCGCGATCGGCCCGATGGCTGCGGTGAATTAGTTCCGGACAGTTCTGTGGCCTCGCCCGCACAGGCGGGCAGCACTTGCCTTCACGGCGGGCAGGAATCCGGCATGCGCCGGGGCAATCACCGCTGTTCAAGCCCTCTCCGCGTCTGGCACGAACCGTGCAAGTGGAGGGGGGGATACGAAGTGTACTTCCCATTTGCGGAGGGTGGAGTTGCCGCCCGAGGTGGCATTTGCGACCGCACCATCACGCACGAACCGATATGCCGTTCATCGGCATCGAGACCAGCGACTGAGGGCGCGTGGCAGTTCCTCGCGCCAGAAACTGACTGAGCAGACGCGTGGATTACGCGCCGGCTCGGATACCAGGTGCTTCCATTGCAACGGAACGGAGCCTTGCCGGCACGAGAGCGCCAGCGGGACAGAGGGGCACCGCGCCCACATTGCGTGTTCGCGGCGAAAGACCGAGGGAAAGCAGATGGCGAAAACCGAACTACGACTTGACGATCATGCGATCGAGCCGATCCCGGCTGCTGATCGGGATTCGACCGGCGCTCAACAGATGTGGATCTGGGCGGGCGCCAACATCGCTCCGATTAACTGGGCGCTCGGTGCGCTCGGAATTATCCTCAAGCTCGGCATCTGGGACGTCATTGGCGTCATTGTGCTCGGCAATCTCGTCGGGTGCGCGCTGTTCGCCTTGTTCACGGTGATGGGGCACAAGACGGGTGTCAATCAAATGGTCCTCAGCCGCGCCGCGTTCGGCCGGCGCGGGGCTTATCTGCCGGCAGCGCTGGTTTTTCTGATGACGCTTGGCTGGATCGGAGTGAACACCTACTTCCCGGTGAAGATCTCGATGGGCATCCTCGGCCAGTTCGGCGTTCCGGACACCGCGGCTCCGAACCTCATCGTGATGACGATCATCATGGCGCTGCAGATCGGAATCGGCACTTACGGCTTCTACGCCATTCGGACCTTCGAGAAGTACACCGTTCCGGCGACTGTGGTGATCATGGTCGTGATCAGTGTCGCTGCGTGGACGCAGCCAGGAGTGGTGAATTGGAACCTCGCGAGCCCGCTGGCTCCGGGCGAGCGCTACGCGATGATGACGTTGCTGACGGCCGCCATCGGGGTCGGCTGGGGCATCTCCTGGGTCACCTGGGCGTCGGACTATTCGCGCTTCGTGCGAACCACCGAATCGTCGACCGCTGTCTTCTGGTACAGCTTCGCCGGCATGTATCTGCCGGTGGTCTGGCTCGGCATTCTCGGTGCGACGATCTCCAGCGTCACCAATGATGCCGATCCCGCCAAGATGGTGAGCGCGGTGTTCGGTGGCCCGATGGCGGTCCTTGTGCTCGCCCTCGTGCTGCACGGGCCGATCGCCACTAACATTCTCAACGTCTATTCCGCATCGCTCGCTCTGCTCAGCATGGGGCTACGGGTGCCGCGTATCGTGCTCGCCTTGATCGTCGGTGGGGCGGGCTATCTCGTCACGTTCTACTTCGTGTTTGCGCCGAACTTCGCTCAGGCCTTCGACCACTGGATGATCGGCCTGATCATGTGGTTGAGCCCGTTCGCCGGAGTCGTCCTGGCCGATTTCTACATCCGGCGCAAAGGCGTGGTGGACGTTGCCGAACTCTACAAATCGCCGACGACCAGCGTCTATGGTGACGTGAACTGGCCCGGCATCGCGTCGTTTTTCGTGGGCCTGATCGCCGGCTGGCTGTTCCAGAACGGGTTACTGCCCGCTTTCAAGGGACCGATCGCGGTCCACCTGCTCGGCGGCGCGGACCTCAGTTGGCTTGTCGGCACGCTGGTCGCCGGTGGTCTCTACCTCGTGCTCAGCCGCAAGCCGGCGGTCGCCGCGGCCGCGGCCACGCCGGCCTAGCGCTGGGAAAGTATAGGGAGCGTCATCGTCGGCGCTATCCGACGATGACAGCTCTCGATGCACAGGAATCGACCGCCAGACTCGGAGGTTGGTTACGCAACCTTCGCGGAGTCGACATTGCAGAATTCCGGATCGGTCTCGCAGATCACGCGGTTGCGGCCGTTGCGCTTGGCGGCGTAGAGGCACGCGTCGGCGCGTTCGATCAGCGCTTCGGCGTTGTCGCCCGGCTTCAGTGTCGATGCCCCGACCGACAGCGTCACCCGGCCGAGGTTTTCGCCGGTCGACTTCTTCTTCAGCTCCTTCGACATCACCAGCCGGCGGATATTGTCGGCCACGATGATCGCCTGCCGCAGCGGCGTATTCGGTAGCACCACCGCGAACTCTTCGCCGCCGTAGCGTGCCGTGAAGTCCTGTCCCTTGATGCTCTGCTTCAACGTCGTCCCGACCAGTCGCAGCACTTGGTCGCCGGTGAGATGACCGTAGGTGTCGTTGAACGACTTGAAGTGATCGATATCGATCATCAGCAGCGACAACGGTTGACTGCCGGCAGTCGCGCTGCGGATCGCCTCTGCGACGGCGCGGTCGAAATGCTTGCGGTTGCCGAGGCCGGTCAGCGGATCGGTCAGGCTCTCGGCGCGGATCGCTTCCAGGCTGACCTGAAGGTTGGCGATCTCCTGCTTGGAATGCGACAGCCGCTCTTCCAGCGCAGTATTGGTCCGCTGCATCTCGCGGGTCGCCGACACCAGTCGCTCGACGATCGCCTTGATCTGGTCGTTGTCCGTAGCGGTCGACAGCTTGTCGCTTTCGCCGCGGAGATTTTCGCCGAAGCTGGCTGTGCTGCCGAGCGTCTCGGCGAGCAACACCATGATGTCGTCGACCTCGCTGGCGACCCGTTCGCCGATCCGGTCGATCCGGTCGGTCGTCTGCCCTTGCGACAAGTAATCGTCGTAGAGTTGGTCGAGATCGGCGTCGCTGAGGCGACCGCGCTGTGTCAGCGTGTCGTTGATCGCCTTGTTCAGCGCCGGATTATGGCCGGTTGCGTAGATGTACCAGATCTCGTAGTTGCGCGGAGCCGCGCTTTGTCGGAGCGCCTTGATCTGGGAGAGAGCGACCTCGGCATAGGCCATGGTGCGGTTGTGGTCGTCCTGCTTAGCGGCCACCAGCCACCCTCCGATCCGGCGTTTCTCAACGCATCGCCCTGAAACGGCGTGAACCTAAGGTCGGTGGGTGAAGGCGTGGTTAAACGCCTTCAGGTTCCAAGCGCAGGTCAGCCCCGCGCGCGCACGGGGCGCAACAAGAACGCCGGCAGGTGCGAGTGATCGCCAGCTTCAGACGACGTGTCGCGGGCCGGCGGCGCCGAGCCGAACGAGGCGTGGGTGGCCGGTGCAGCAGGGGGGGCGCTCCGCGGTTCGCGCCGCGGCTTGCGTTCGCGCGGTTCGCGGTTCTCGCGGCGCGGCTCACGATGGCGGCCTTCAGGCGCGGCGCGGCGCGAACGTGCCGGACGTTCGGTCTCGGGCTCGGCAGTGAGTTCGGCGTCCACCGCAGAGTCGGCCTCGGCGCGCGGGATCGCCTGACCGATCAGTTTTTCGACCGCAGCCATCGATTTCTGATCCGACGGCGCGACGATGGTCATCGCGGTGCCGGTGCGGCCGGCGCGGCCGGTGCGACCGATGCGGTGAACGTAGTCGTCCGGATGATGCGGGACGTCGAAGTTGAAGACGTGGCTCACTTCCGGAATATCGAGGCCGCGGGCGGCGACGTCGGAAGCGACCAGGATCGGCAGGTCGCCTTTGCGGAACGCCTCAAGGGCGGCCGTCCGGGCGGTCTGGTCCATGTCGCCGTGCAGTGCGCCGACGCTGAAGCCGTGACGCTGCAACGACTTCGCCAGGAGAGCGACCTCGCGCTTGCGGTTACAGAAGATAATCGCGTTCTTCAGATCGGTGGCGGCCCGGATCAGCCGGCGCAGCGTCTCGCGCTTCTCGTGCGGCTCGCGGCCGCACGGCACCTGTGACTGCGTCACGGTGACGGCGGTGGAGGCCGGCTTGCTGACCTCGACCTTTTCAGGATTGTGCAGGAAGGTTTCGGTGATGCGCCGAATTTCGGTCGGCATCGTCGCGGTGAAGAACAGGGTCTGCCGGGTGAAGGGGACCAGCTTGCAGATCCGCTCGATGTCCGGGATGAAGCCCATGTCGAGCATCCGGTCGGCTTCGTCGATGATCAGCATCTCGACGCCGGTGAGCAGCAGGCCGCCGCGTTCGGTGTGGTCGAGCAGGCGGCCCGGAGTGGCGATCAGCACATCGACGCCGCGGGTCAGTTTGAGATCCTGATCGCCGAACGATACGCCGCCGATCAGAAGCGCCACGTTCAGTTTCTGGCCGGCGCCGTATTTGTCGAATTGTTCTTTGACCTGGGCGGCGAGCTCGCGGGTCGGTTCGAGGATCAGCGTTCGCGGCATCCGCGCCCGGGCGCGGCCCTTTTCCAGCATCGTCAGCATCGGCAGCACGAACGCGGCGGTCTTGCCGGTGCCGGTCTGGGCGATGCCGAGGACGTCCTTGCGGGCGAGGACGTGGGGGATCGCCTGCTGTTGAATGGGAGTGGGCGAAACGTAACCGGCGGCGGCGACGGCGGCTTGGACCTTCTCGGAAAGTCCCAGATTGGAAAAAGACATCGAGCCTCTGTTGTCGGGGCGCGGCCTGGTCCTAACGCCTTCGGCCGGAACTCGGGGGCACGCCACTAAATCGAACCGCCGCATGGATTCTTCGAAAATCACTGTCCAGCTCAACCCCGGAGCGGCTAGCAATCGTGCACGGGGAAGTCGGATCGCGGACAGGCGGCTCAATCGGGTATTGCTCGTCGCAATACAGGGCCGCATCACGGGCGGAACATAGGCCGGAATCGGCCAAAGTCAATGCGCTGGCGCATGAAACGGCTGAAATAGCTTAATGTTTCTGCGGGTCGGGGCTGCGGCCGGGGCGGCTCCGGCGCAGCGTTTCGATCGGCGATTCCCCGAATGTTTCCCGGTAATCCTGGGCAAAACGGCTGGAATTGGCGAACCCGCAGCGGAGCGCGACCCCGATCAGCGTGGTGGCTGCGCCGGTCTCCAGCAGCATCTTGGCGTGATTGAGCTTGGCACGTTTGGCGTAGGCCGCCGGCGTGTAGCCGCGCGATTTCAGAAAGGCCCGCGTCAGGGTGGATGTGCTCACGCCGGCGGTCTTTGCCATCTGTTCGACGTCGACGCGGGATTCGGCAGCGCTATCGGCAAGATGCTCGGCGTCGAGGATGATCTTCGGAACGGCTTTGGTCGCGGGGCTGGTCAGCAGGTCACTGAAATTGTGCTGGCTGCAGTACAGCAGTGACACGACGCAGGCTTGCTCCAGCCGGGTGAGGGCGGCTCTCGGCCACACCGAGAACTCCGGATCGAGCGTGCCGGCCAGCAGCATCAGCAATTCTCGCAGACCTGAAAAGTGCGGGGTGTCGGTCGCAACGTTCGGCTCGAAGACGAGGTGGCCACGAGGTACGAAGCCCAGCAGCGAAGCGAGTACGCGCTTCAGCATGGCCGGTGGAACGCGCAACACCAACTCTTCGTAGTCGGCGCTGAAGTCGAGCAGAGCCGGTCGCCCGGGCGAGCATATCAGAGCTTGGTCTTTGCCGATCTCGAACCGGCGCTCGCCGTCAGTCAGGGTGCAGTGGCCGCTTCGGCACAGATGTAAGTGCAGCATCCTGCTGCTCTTGGTGAGCAGCCGGACCGGCAGCGATGTGGCTGAAACCAGCAACAAGAGGTTCGGGAGCTGCGCGCAAGTCGTGCTGGTCCGGAACCCCTCGCGCGGCGAGGTGCCGAGTTCGCAGCCGTAGTGTTCGCGCGCGATCTCGTAAGCGGTCGCCGGATCATCGGCATGTTGAATCTCGAAGCCTTGCAACAATCGTCTTGGGTCTTCGGGCGCCATCCACTCTCGCAAATGATCTGCAAAGGCCAATGAATCGAAGAGCAGGAAAAAGTTCTCATCTCGAGAAAACCCCGAGGTGGGCTGCTCACTATCGTCCGTTCTGCACTGGAATGTACATACACCATATTACCATTTTCGAGGAACAATGCCCGCGTCGCTCGTCTGGGGGCTGGCTTTCGCCAGGCGGGGAGCGACGAAAACGGGGGACATCATGGCCATCCTGGCGCGATTTCGGATCATTACAAAGATACTGTTCATCGTGGTTCTGCTGTCATTGGTTGCGGTTTCGCTGACCTGGGTGGCGATGAGCGCGATGGAGACGCTCAACGCCGGCTCGGACGATATGAATCGGGCCTCCAAGCGCGCGCTGCTGGCGGCCCGCGCCAATCAGAACGTGCTTGCGATCAGCCGCGGCGAATTCATCGCGGCGATTGATCCGAACGCCGAGTCGCTCCGCCGTGCGCGCAAGGTCGTCGATGAGAACCTCGCCACGCTGACCGAGCGGGTCGAGGAGCTCGGCAAGACGCGCGACGAGCAAGCGCGTGCGATGATCCCGAACGTGCTGGCGAAATTGAAGGCTTATCGGAGCGAGGCTGAGGACACGCTGCGAATGGTCGATGCCGTCATTTCCGGAAAGCAGCAGTCGCGCGAGATGCTGCTCGATTCGATGATGCGCAGCGTCGAGAAGTCGAACGAACTGCAGACTGCGATGCGTGAAGTCGCGAACCGTCTGACGGTCCGCGCCGACGGAATGGCCAAGGACGCAAGCGTTCTTTACGATCAGACGTCGCGGATGATGATGACGGTCACCGCGGTCGGCGTGGTCTTCGGCCTGTTGCTCGGCTTCGTCGTCGGCCAGTACGGTGTCGCCAAGCCGATGGGGTCGCTGGTGGGGCTGCTGCAGCGGATGGCGAAGGGCGAGTCCGTCGAGATGACAGGCGTCGACCGCAAGGACGAAATTGGCGAAACCGCGCGCGCCGTCGAGGGCATCAAGCTGATGCTCGAGGAGAAGACGCGTCAGGATGTAGCCGCCAAGGCCGCGCAGGACCGTGCGCTCGCCGCGCAGCGCAAGCAGGAGATGGAGAGGCTCGCTCACAACTTCGAGGCCGCCGTGGGCGAGGTGATCCAGACCGTGTCGTCGGCCTCCACCGAACTTGAAGCCTCGGCCACGACACTGACCTCGAACGCCCACCGCTCGCAGGAGGTCACGACCTCGGTGGCGGCGGCTTCGGAGCAGGCATCTGCGAATGTCCAGTCGGTTGCGTCCGCGACTGAGGAGATGGCCTCTTCGGTGACCGAGATCAGCCGTCAGGTTCAGGATTCTGCGCGCATCGCACAGGAGGCGGTGACCCAGGCGCAACGCACCAACGAGCGGGTCGCGGAGCTGTCGCAGGCTGCCACGCGGATCGGTGATGTGGTCGAACTGATCAACACCATCGCCGGCCAGACCAACCTGCTGGCGCTCAACGCTACGATCGAGGCGGCGCGCGCCGGCGAGGCCGGCCGTGGTTTTGCCGTGGTCGCGGCGGAGGTGAAGGCGCTCGCCGAGCAGACCGCCAAGGCGACCGGCGAAATCAGTCAGCAGATCGGAGGCATCCAGCTTGCGACCAACGAGTCGGTGAATGCGATCCGCGAGATCGGCGCCACCATCGCCAAGATGTCTGAGATCGCTTCGACGATCGCCTCCGCGGTGGAGGAGCAGGGGGCTGCGACCCAGGAGATTTCCCGCAACGTCCAGCAGGCGGCGCTCGGCACCCAGCAGGTCTCTTCGGGTGTGGTCGACGTGCAGCGCGGCGCCAGCGAGACCGGCTCCGCATCGACGCAGGTGTTGTCGGCAGCGCAATCCCTCGCCAACGACAGCAATCGCCTGAAGATGGAAGTCGGCAAGTTCCTCGAAACTGTACGCGCGGCTTGAGCGGCGCATCCATTCGAACCGGCGCGGGCCTCTTCGATGGGGCCCGCGCTTTCTTTTTGTCATTCAGTCGTCTCGCATCGCTGGCCGCACTGGCGAAGCGGGTTGAACCCGGCCCGCATTTTGGTCGACTATGGGGCAGGCGGCCCGATCCGGCCGTATGGCTCATCGGGGAACTGGGAATGCGATCGCTGCGTGCGCGCGGGATATCGGCGGTCGGTCTGATCGCCGCGGTGCTGATCTGGTGTGCGCCGGCCGAGGCTGCCAAGCGGGTCGCGCTGGTGATCGGCAATGACGATTATCGCAAGGTTCCCAAACTGCAGAAGGCGGTCAACGACGCGCGCGCCATGGGCGATGCGCTGCGGACGCTCGGCTTTCAGGTGATGGTGGCGGAGAACCAAACGCGTGCCGGTTTCAGCCAGAGCCTTTTGGCATTCGATTCCATGATCGAGCCGGGGGACACCGCGTTCTTCTTCTATGCCGGCCACGGATTCGAGATCGCCGGTCAGAATTTCCTGCTGCCGGTCGACGTGCCGGCCGCAACGGAAGGGCAGGAGGAGCTGGTACGCGACGCCTCGATCATGGCCGATCGCATCGTCGACCGGTTGCAGAACCGCGGCGCCCGGACCGCCATTCTGGTGCTCGACGCCTGCCGCAACAATCCGTTCGAGCGTCGCGGCGTGCGCGCGCTGGCCGGGCGCGGCGGATTGGCGCCGATGACAGCGCTGCCGGAGGGCGTGTTCTCGATCTTCTCCGCCGGTCCGCGCCAGACCGCGCTCGATCGGCTGTCGGACACAGATAGTAACCCGAACTCGGTGTTCACCCGTGTCTTCGTCAAGCAGTTGCTCGATCCCGGTGAGAACCTGGTGCAGGTCGCGCAACGCACCCGTCGCACTGTCAGTGAACTGGCCGAGCAGATCGGGCACAAGCAGGTGCCGGTGTATTTCGACCAGATGGTCGATGACGTGTTCCTCAACGGACCGCCCAAGGCGGCCGCCAACAGCTTGGCTCAACCGAGTCAGGTGCCCGAGAAGGTTGCCGCGCTGCCGCCGGTGGCGCCTCTGAAACCGCCGACCTCCGAAAGCCTGAATGCGCCGATCGCCAGCTTCTCGCGGCACAATGGCGGCTGGACCGTGGTTTTCTCGATCGCCGATCCGACGCTCGGCATCTCATGGCGGATGGTTGGCGAAAGCGAGTTCCGCGAAACCGGATTCATGGATGCGCTCGACCCGCGCACCCGCAAGCGATTGCCGAACCCGTCGATCCAACTGCCAGCGGACGCCCCGGCGTCGACCATCGAAGTGCGTTACGTCGATGCCAACGGCGAATTGCAGGGCCCGTTTCCGATCAAGTTCGAGCCCGAAGCGGCGTTGCTACGCGACCAGCGCAAGATCCTCGACATGACCGCGACGAGCTGGTTGTCGTTCCGCGACTACAACGGCCTGTTGGTCTACTATACGCATTTGATGTCGTATCGCTGCGCGATCCGTGAGGCGCGGATCGGCATCGACAGCGCAGTGCCCGACAAGGTGCTGAAGATGCCGGCCTGCGACATGCGCGACCCGATCGCGATCCCGAGCAGCGCTACGCCGTATTTCAAGCTGCCGTCGACCGTGAAGTCGGTCTCAGTCGAGCTGACTTACCGCGACGGCAGCGTGTCGGAGATCAAGACGTTCCGGAAGTAGTTGCGACGTCGCCGCGCCGGCCCCGTCTCAGGAGAGAAGGCTCCAGAAGCCGGTCTTGCGGCTGTGCTCCGCTCGCAGGCGAGTCTTGTAGGTGACGTGGCTTTCGAAGCCGCTGAAGTCCGAGATTGCGCCGGACAGGCTCTCGCATTCCAACAGATGCCGCGCGGCATGGCGGTAGCGGGCTGAGCGGCCCTGGACCAAAGTGAAGTCGATCATCGCCCGCAGCGCCAGCGTCGCGGCGAGCGGATATTTGCCGGCGAGCGCATCGGCTGCCGGGGAGAGAAGTTCGTAGTGATTGCCGTCGAGTTCTTTGGCGCGCCGGGTCACCAGTCGGGCGGCGCGATCCAGCGCGGGCCACGCCACGAGAAAGTCCAGGGCCGGCAGCAAATGATCGAACCGCTCGACATAGTCCAGCGCGCGTCGTTCGGCTTCGACGTCGTCGAAATCCGGTAGGCGTTTGAGATAAGCGCGCAGATGGTCGACGCTCAGGAACCGCTCGAAACACGACCACCGCGCGGTCTGCGCTTGGTCGTGCCGGCCCAGTGCGTCGAGGACTTCGATCCGCGCATCCTCCCAATCGAAATCGGGAAATCTGGATGGACGCGACTTCGCATCGTCCACGATCCTCAGCGCCTCGTCGGCACGACCGGCGGCCAGCAGCCGCCGCGCGAGCTCCGCGGCGATCCCGGGACTCTTCCGCGCTTCGATGCTGTACTGGGCAATGTAGGAGTCGACATCGCCCTGGACATCGGCGACGGTTCGGAGGCTCGCGGCGATCATCTGTTCACGGCGGGAGGACATGATCTGATCGAGGTAGATCGGGCCCCCTGATCCCAAGCCGATCACCGTCCGGTCCTCGTCGGCAGGCAGTTGCACAGGCTGTTTTGACAGCTCGATCAGCCGCTGCTTCAGATGGTCGAGACCGGCTCTCCCGAGCGCCGGGCCGAGCGACTCGATCAGATCCTCCTCCTGGTCGTAGAGGCTCTCTTCGAGTGTCTTGAAAGCTCGTTCGGCCAAGGCGATCGGATCGGACTGTGTGGCTTGTGCGAGTGGCCCGAGATCGCGGATCGCATCGACGAAGATCTGGAACAGGAGGCCGTTGCTGTCGTAGCTGCGCTGCAAGACATCGTTTGCCATGTCGACCAACTGCCACATCAGATCCTGTGCCGCCGCGGGATCGTTGGCGGCGACGTGGTTGACAATCGTGCGACGTTGCGCCTCCAGGTCTGCGGCGAGCTCCTTGACTTTGGGCCCTTCCAGCAGGCTTTGCGCGCGGGCGATCTGGCCCAGCCTCTTGCCGATTTCGCCGACGACCGCCTTCGGCGAGGTGAGGGCCGTGATCTCCAGCTTGAGCCGCCGTTTTGCTGGAGCGTCGTTGGCGGTGATCGCCAACAGCAGTTCGGCCAGACGCGGCGCGCCGAGTGCTTCCAGTTGGCGAGCCGTCAACGTTGATTTCGGGGCCATGGTCGACGCTTCCGGCGGCTACGACCGTCGCGAAACGAAGATCAGCAATAGCCCGCCGAACGCAGTCGAGGCGCCGTACCACATCCACTGCGACTGGTTGATCATGAAACTCTGGGCCGGCCACTGAATCAGGCCGGCGCCCTGGCCGGTCCAGACCAGGCCCACGAGAAGGGCGATGACGCCGATAACGAGAAAAAGTGTGCGCATGAGCCAATTAGGCATCTTTTTGCGCGCCCGTTCAAGCCCGGCGAGGATCGGGCAGCGCTAGCCGCTAAGCGAGCGGCTGTCCCATTTGCGCTTCTCGGCGGCCGGATATTTGATCAGCACGCAATTCATCACGGCACGGCCGCGGTTGCAGCGGTTGTAACAGATGCGGCCGTTGCGGATGCTCGACAACGCGAAGAACCGCGGGGTGACGCGGCGATAGATGATGCCCGATGGCGGGTTGCGCGCCGCCAGGAACGCGGCCGGGGAGGCGCCGTCGGGATTGGGCACCGCCTGCACGGTGAGATCGCGCGCGGCACGTCGGCGGCCGCCGAGCCGGCGGCGACTTTGTAACGCTGCCAGTCGAGCGAGCGCGGCTGGGCGTGGGCCAGGTCAGGACGAGGGTGATAGCGGCGGCGATCAGCGCGTGTGGTTTCATCAGCGGTCTCCGGCAGTCGCTGCAAACGCCGCCGCGCCGTCAAGGTTGCGAAGGCAAAAGATCAGGGAGCCTGCCGCATCTTCGCCAACCGCTCAAGCCGAGCGGCTTGAGGTTCGCCGTTTGCCGTAGTATGAATTTGCCATGATCCGGTCATGGCGCAATGCTGCCACCCGGAAGTTATGGGACGGCAGCCGGTTCGACCAATTCCGCGCCCTTGATGTCGAGGCCGCGATCGATCTGTTGCTGGCTTTGAATGCCGCCAAGTCGCTGCAAGATCTCAGTCCTCTACAGAGCGTAGGATTACACAAACTCAAGGGCGTGCGCAGGAACCAATGGGCGATGACGGTCAACGACCGGTGGCGGATTTGTTTCGAGTTTCGCAAAGGTGATGCGTTCGAAGTCGAGATCGTCGACTATCACAAAGGGTGAAAAGAGGACGACCATGGCTCCTGTTTCCCATCCCGGCCGGCTGCTGAAGCGAGAACTGGCGGCGCGGAAACTCAGCGCCAACCGGCTGGCGCTGGACATAGGCGTTCCGTCTGGACGGATCACCGACATTCTCAACGGTCGTCGGTCGATTACTGCGGATACCGCGGTGCGGCTGGGGCGTTATTTCGGAAATGCTCCGCAGTTCTGGCTCGATCTGCAGAGCCAGTACGACATCGCCGTCATCGAGCGTGACAAGGGCGCGGAGATCGACCGTCAGGTGCGGCCGGCGGACGCCGCCTGACCGATCGTTTCCTTACACGTCCAGCATCTCCTCGCTGGCGAATTCGGCCTTTTCTGAGATGAAGGCGAAGCGGGCTTCGGCCTTGGTGCCCATCAGCCGCTCGACCGAATTGGCGGTGCCGTCGCGGTCGTCGGCGAGCAGCACGACGCGCAGCATCGTGCGCTTGGCCGGATCCATCGTGGTCTCTTTGAGCTGCGCCGGCATCATCTCGCCGAGGCCTTTGAAGCGGCCGACATCGACCTTGGCGTTGGCGTTGAATTCCTTCTTCAGCAGCTCTTCCTTGTGGGCGTCGTCGCGGGCGTACACCGTCTTGGCGCCGTGGGTCAGGCGGTACAGCGGCGGCACGGCAAGATAGAGGTGGCCCTCGTCGATCAGCTTCGGCATCTGCCGATAGAAGAAGGTGATCAGCAGCGAGGCGATGTGGGCGCCGTCGACGTCGGCGTCGGTCATGATGATGATGCGCGAATAGCGCAGGTCTTCCTCGCGGTAGTTCACCCCGGTGCCGGCGCCGAGCGCCTGGATCAGATCGGACAGCTGGGCGTTCGCCACCACCTTGTCCTTGCCGGCGGAGGCGACGTTGAGGATCTTGCCGCGCAAGGGAAGCACAGCTTGGGTCTTGCGGTCGCGCGCCTGCTTGGCGCTGCCGCCGGCCGAGTCGCCTTCGACGATGAACAGTTCGGAGCCTTCGGCAGCGGTCGAGGTGCAGTCGGCGAGCTTGCCCGGCAGCCGCAGCTTCTTGACCGCGGTCTTGCGCGAGATTTCCTTTTCCTGGCGGCGGCGCAGCCGCTCCTCGGCGCGCTCGATGACGAAGTCGAGCAGCTTGTTGGCCTGCACCGGATTGCCGGACAGCCAGTGGTCGAACGGATCCTTGATCGCCTGCTCGACGATCTTCTGCGCCTCGGCGGTGGCGAGGCGGTCCTTGGTCTGGCCCTGGAACTCGGGTTCGCGGACGAACACGCTGAGCATGATCGCGGCGCCGACCATCACGTCCTCGGACGTGATCGAGGAGGCGCGCTTGCCTTGGCCGGCGCGCTCGGCGTGGTCCTTCAGGCCGCGGAGCAGGGCGCTGCGCAGGCCGGACTCGTGAGTGCCGCCGTCGGGCGTCGGCACGGTGTTGCAGTACGACGACAGGAAGCCATCGGCATCGGCGGTCCAGGCCACCGCCCATTCGCACGCACCGTGCGCGCCGTTGCGACCGGATTTGCCCGCGAAGATGTCCGGGTGCACCAGCGTGTCGTTGTGGATCGCCGCGCCAAGGAAGTCCTTCAGGCCGCCTGGAAAATGGAATTCATCCTCGGCCGGAACGTCCTCGATGCCCTTCAGCAGTTCGGGGTCGCACTTCCATCGGATCTTCACGCCGCCGAACAGATACGCCTTCGACCGCGCCATCTTGAACAGACGCTGCGGCTTGAACGACGCCTTGGCGCCGAAGATGTCGGTGTCAGGCTTGAAGCGCACCCGGGTGCCGCGGCGGTTGTTGACCTTGCCGAGGTTTTCCAGCTTGCCCTTGGGATGGCCGCGCTCGAACACCATGCGGTGGAGCTGCTGGCCTCGCGCCACTTCAACTTCAAGACGAGACGACAACGCATTGACGACGCTGACGCCGACGCCGTGCAGACCGCCCGAGGTCTCGTACACCTTGCTGTCGAACTTGCCGCCGGCGTGCAGCGTGCACATGATCACTTCGAGCGCCGACTTCTTCGGAAATTTCGGATGCGGATCAATGGGAATACCGCGTCCGTTATCGGAGACGGTGAGGAAGCCGTCGGCCGACAGCTCGACCTCGATGAAGGTCGCGTGGCCGGCCAGCGCTTCGTCCATCGAGTTGTCGATCACCTCGGCGAACAGGTGGTGCAGCGCCTTCTCATCGGTGCCGCCGATATACATGCCGGGCCGGCGCCGGACCGGCTCCAGCCCCTCCAGAACCTCGATGTCGGCGGCGGTATAACCGTCCTCGGCGCCGCTCGGCTTGGCCGGGGTCTTGGGCGCGGCAGACTTCGGCGCGCCTTCGAACAGGTCGTTGCCGGATTTCGATTTCGAGCTTGCCTTCAATGCCTTGGCCATGAGTCCTGGAGTCTGTTCTGATGTCGTGCGAACGGCCGAGGCCGTGCGAATCGCTGTGTTGCACTATGCCATGGAAGGGCTACGGGTGTGACGCTGGGGCGAGCCCCGGCCGGCGCAGGCGCCGACAGGGGCGGGGGGCCGGGCGGATGCACGAGAATTTGCACCCCCCAAGCCGGTGCCGACTGACCACCGTGAGGCCATATAGGCTCCTCCGGCAGGGTTGAATAGAGCCGACGCGCCGCGTGACCCTGCGTCGCGGGATACCTTAATACCGGCAATGGCTTGTGCCGGATCAATCTTCTGCGCTGAGGCGTGAGGTCGCGCCGGCCGGCCGCATTGCGGCCACGCGGGTCTGGTCGGGAAGGCGTGTCGCATGTTGGACCCGCCATGGTCCGTGCTATTGCGACAGCCCTATGAAGGCCGCGTCGGGGGATGGCGGCCACCTGAAAGACAATGGAAGCCTATATCCACGACATCGCCGAGTTCGTGCGCCAGCATCAGGCGTGGGCCGCACCCGTCGTCCTGATCCTGGCGTTCGGGGAGTCGCTTGCGTTCATCTCGCTGCTGATCCCGGCATGGGGCGCGCTGGTTGCGATCGGCGCGTTGATCGGCGTGTCCGGCGTCAGCTTCTGGCCGGTGTGGATCGCCGGCGGCGTCGGCGCCGCGCTCGGCGATTGGGTGTCGTATTGGTTCGGCTACCGCTACAAGGACAACGTCACCCGGATCTGGCCGCTGTCGAAATACCCTGGGCTACTGGCGCGCGGCGAGGACTTCGTCCGCAAATGGGGCGTTCCCAGCATCTTCATCGGCCGGTTCTTCGGGCCGCTGCGCGCCTCGGTGCCGCTGGCGGCCGGCATTTTCGAGATGCCGTTCTGGTCGTTCCAGATCGCCAATGTGGTGTCGGCGCTGGTCTGGTCGGCGGTGCTGCTGCTGTTCGGCGACGGCCTGTCGATCGGGCTCGGCTGGATGCTACGGTCGGTCTGACGATCCCGATCAAATGCACGTCATGACGTGATCGCGCCATGAAACGCGCCATGAGTTGCCGCTTAGACTGCACCCCAAATCACCAGCGAGGACACGCCATGGATCTGACCCGACGTCACGCCCTCACTGCGACTGCCGCGCTCGCGGCGGCACCGCTGTTGCGCAATGCGCCCGCCCATGCCGCGGCGCCGGTCGCCGACAAGCAGGCGCCGAGTTACTACCGCTACCGGGTCGGCGACGCCCAGGTGAACGTGATCTCCGATGGCATCAACACGTTCCCGCTGTCCGACGGCTTCGTCACCAACGTCATGAAGGAGGAGGTCAGCGAAGCGCTGGAAGCCTCGTTTCTGCCGAAGGACAAGGTTTCGATCCAGTTCGCGCCGCTGGTGATCAACACCGGCGGCAAGCTGGTGGTGGTCGACACCGGCAACGGTCCCGGCGCGTTCGCGTCGAGCAAGGGCAATGTCGGGCAGTTCGCCGGCAACATGGCCGCGGCCGGGTTCGATCCGAAGGCGGTCGACCTGGTGGTGATCTCGCATTTCCACGGCGACCACATCAACGGCCTGCTCGATGCGTCCGGCAAGCCGGCGTTCCCGAACGCCGAGGTGCTGGTGCCCGCCGCCGAGTGGAAGTACTTCATGGACGACGGCGAGATGAGCCGCGCGCCGTCGGGCCGGATGCAGAGCGTGTTCCAGACCGCGCGAAAAGTGTTCGACACCGGGCTGAACAAGAAGGTCACGCCCTACGAGTGGGGCAAGGACGTCGCGCCCGGTCTGCTGGCGGTCGAGACCCGCGGTCACACCCCGGGCCACACCTCGTTCGTGCTGTCGTCCGGATCGGACAAGGTGTTCATCCAGTCCGACGTCACCAATCTGCCGGCGCTGTTCGTCACCCATCCGGGCTGGCACCTGATGTTCGATCAGGATCCGGCGATGGCGGAGACCACCCGCCGCAAGACCTACGACATGCTCGCCGCCGAGAAGATGCGGGTGCAGGGCTTCCACTTCCCGTTCCCGGCGATGGGGCACGTCGAAAAGACCGCCGACGGCTACCGGCTGGTGCCGACGCCGTGGAGCCCGGTCATCTGAGACCGTCCCCGATACTCCGGCGTCCCGTTATTGCGAGCGCAGCGAAGCAATCCAGGGCTCAATTCTGAGAGCTGGATTGCTTTGTCGCGGAGCCTGTGGGCGCCGATCCGGGGGCGCCTCGATAATCAGGGCTCAGGCCGCGAGCCGCGGGGCGAGGTGGCGGATCAGCGCCACGGCTTCCGGCGGCGGCTTCTGCTCGACCCGGCGATACACCCGGCCGTCGCGGGTGCGGGTCATCAGGCCGGTGTCGCACATCATGCGGCGCAGCAGCGCGTGATCGCCGAAGCCGTGATGGCCGAGCAGCAGCTCGTTGAGCTGTTTCTCGCTGAGCTCGCCGCCCGCCGGCACCCGCGACCACATCACCCACAGGCACAGCAGGCGATGGCTGGCCTTCTTCGGCCACCGCGTCAGCACGCCGGTCGTATCGAAGTAGCGCGTCGCCTGCGCGACCTTCTGCAGATCGGGCGCCGGCTCCGGTTCGGGCTGGCGTTGCAGCATGTCCTCGGCGTCGAACTGGGCGCGAAAATGCTGGAAGTTGCGATAGCCGGCCGAGCGTGCCAGCAGGTTCAGCATCTCGACATGGCCGAGCTTGTGGCCCTGGGCGTCGAGCTCGCGGTTGAGCGCACGCGCCAGCGCGGACACATCCTGGGTGGCGAAGGGGAAAGCAGTTCTGGTCATGACCTCATCCTCGATCGTGCCGAACGATGAATGTCGTTGGTCGCTGACTTACGACGGCGGCACGGGACAAGTGTCAGCCGATCAGGAAAACAGGCAGGTTTAGCTCCCCTTGCGGGACAGCGACGCCTTGGTGAACTGCCGACCAGTGCGCGGGGAGATACACTCTCGATGAAGTGTTTGCAAGCAGAGCTTGTATGGACGGCGCCGCCGGTGTGTGGCGCTCTCTGGGCGAGATCTCGTTGCTCACTCGGCGTCGTCGTCGAGGGGCCTGATGTCGATCCGTTCGGCTTGCGCGACGTTCTCGCCAGTCGTGACAAGCTGTCCGGATTGACGCGGCGTCAGACCAAAGCGTCGGCGGTAACAGGTCGAAAAGTAAGATTGGCTGGTGAAGCCGCACTCGTAGGCGACCTGGCCGAGGTTGACGTGGTTGGCCCCGCCGTGCCGAACGATCAGTTGGCGGGCGCGCTGCAGCCGGAGTTCAAGTAACCGCTGCCCGAACGACGTGCCGTGATAGTGAAAGATCTTGTGCAGGTAGCGGACCGAGATCTTGTGCTCACGCGCCGCTTGATCCGGGGTGAGCTCGTGATCCTTCAGGTTGTGCTGGAGATAGTGATCGATCCGGCTGAACAACGAGGAAGCCAGCCGCTGCCGGATGAACGCGCCGTCCTGCGGCTCCTCCCGCAAGTCGAGCATCAGGCAAATCAGATCGATGACCGACTGCTGCAACCTGTCGGCGTGCTCGCCGGGTGGAAGGCTCAGAAGTTGCGTGCCCAGGGTTGCGACGACCGGGACGAGTTTTGAGTTCCCGATATTCATCGTCGCGCAAAGACCGTCGATGCCTTTGACACGATCGATCAGCAGTTCGCGGTCGATCTTGATCGTGATGTTCTCGGAGCCGTCGGGCACGTCGACGACGTAGTCTTCAGCGGAGTTGAGGAGAAAGACAGCACCGGGCATGGCGAGACCCGAGCGCCCCCGTTGCTCGAATTGCAGGGCTTTCCGGGTCGGAAACAGGAATACGAAGTCTTCGGACTGGTCGATTTTGGCCGACTCCTTGCGCCTGATCACCCGTTGGGCATCCGCCCTGAAGTTGGACACCCCCATTGCCGCGAATTGCACGTCGATCAGTTCGCCGACAACGCGATCGTCCTGCCGGGCCTGGATATCAAGTCGATAGTAGACCTCCGCCATCGCCTGGCGCCATGCGGCGATGCTGTCCGCCGCGGATAGGGAGGCGGTCGAGTAGTGGTTCCTCTGACTCATCGCGGTGACCTCGCCGGAACGTGCAGACCTGTCTCAGGCAAGAAGTATGCCGATCATCGGCGGCTCCGAGCGCTCTTGTATTAGCAGTGCACTGATCTTGCAGAGACAGTACCCTGCAGTGAAAGACCTAACTCCGATCAGTCACCTAAGATGCCCTCGTTGTTGAAACAGCGCTCCTCCGAGGGGGACGCTTGTCAGGAGAGGTCTTATGGTCGGCAAGGTCTCGCGTCGCAAACTGCTTCAACTTGCGTCAGCCGGCACGGCTGCTGCTGCGTTTCCAGCCCCTTTCGTCGCCAGCGTGACGCGCGCCGCCTCGGCCGACCCGATCCTGCTCGGCGTTCCGACGGCCCAAACTGCGCAAGCTGGGGTTGCTGATCACCAGGACTATCTCAATGGAACTACGCTGGCGCTTGAGGAAATCAACGCCGCCGGCGGTGTGCTCGGGCGTCAGGTCAAACCGGTCGTGGTCGACATCGATCCGCTGTCCCCGGAAAGCGGTCAGGTTGCAATCAACAAACTGATCGACGCCAAGGTGCATGCGATGTCCTGCGCCTTCGTATTCACGCCGATCCCGGTCGCGGACGTCTCGGCGCGCTACAAGGCGCCGCTGCTGTGGGGACTGACGCAGCGCAATATGACCGACTTGGTCGTCAAGCAGCCGGACAAATACTCGCACGTATTTCAGACCGACCCGTCCGAAGTGCATTATGGTCACACATTCCCGGTGTTTCTCAAGGCAATGAAGGACCAGGGCACATGGAAGCCTCTGAATAACGGCGTTCATATCGTCCAGGAGCAGATCGCCTACAACCAGACGATCTCCAAGGCGCTGCAGGCCTCGCTGCCCAAGAGTGAGTTCAAGCTGGCGGGTATCACGGACATCCAATACCCGGTCCAGGATTGGGGGCCGGTGATTCAGGAGATCAAGAAGATCGGCGCCGGCGCGGTGATGATCGACCACTGGGTGGCGGCCGAATATGCGGCCTTCGTCAAGCAGTACAGTGCCGATCCGCTGAAGGGGGCGCTGGTCTATCTGCAATACGGACCGTCGCAGCCGGAGTTTTTGGAACTGGCCGGCCCCGCCGCCGAAGGCTTCGTCTGGAGCACCGTGCTCGGCGTCTATGCCGACGACAAGGGCAAGGCGTTCCGGGCCAAGTACAAGAAACGTTTTCCCGGCATCATGGGGCTTTGCTACACCGGCAACGGCTACGACACGACCTACTATCTCAAGGCGGCATGGGAGGCGGTCGGTGATCCGTCGAACTTCAAGGGCGTGAGCGACTGGATCCGCAAGAACTCGTATCGTGGCGTTTGCGGCTTCATGAGCATGGATAATCCGTACCAGGAGTGCGCGCACTATCCGGACACGGGCGACGCGATCGGCGCTGCCGACCTCGAGAAGGGCATGGCCCAGCTGTTCTTCCAGGTCCAGAACAACGAGCACAAGATCATCTATCCGGACGTTCTCGTCGAGAACAAGCTCCAGAAAGCGCCGTGGTGGTGATGCCTGGGCGATAACGATGACGCCGTCGCCGATCTTCTCCTGTGACCGGATCGCGCTCGATCTCGGTGGCCGGTCGATCCTGCGTGAGATCTCCCTCGACGTGAAGCCGGGCGAGGTGATGGGGATCATCGGACCTAACGGTGCGGGCAAGACCAGCTTGTTCGAGGTGCTGTCCGGCCGAATTTCGCCGAAGAGCGGCACGGTGACCTATGACGGTCGGGACGTCACCGGTCTGCCGTTGCATCAAAGGGCCCGGCTCGGCATCGGCCGGACCTACCAAACGCCGATCGTGCCGGAAGACATGACCGTCGCACAGGTTTTGAAAGCTGCTCGCCAGGCCTATCGGCCATATCTGACGCCGGATGATGCCGAATGGGGCGCGGGGCTGGTCGGCTTTCGGACCCCCGGCGGGACGATGGCGGATCGGCTCGACACTCTCAACCGACGCAAGCTGCTGATGACCTGCCTGTTGATGCGGCGGCCATCGGTGCTGTTGATGGACGAGCCGGCGGCGGGGTTGATCAACTCCGAGATCGACGAACTCGACGACATCATGCGAGTGCTGGCGAAGGAGCTCAACATCGCGATCGTGCTGATCGAGCATCGAATGGAGCTGCTCGATACGATCGCCGATCGTGTGCTGGTGATGGATGCCGGCGAGACGATCGCCGAGGGGCTGCTCTCGGAGATCCTGGAAAATCCACGGGTGAAGGCGGCGTATTTCGAGACGGAAGCAGGCGGAGGGTTGCACTGATGGCTGCCCCCGAAACCGTCTCGACCCGCCCGGCTGTGCTCGATGTCCAAGGACTGTCCGCGGGGTGGGGACCGATGCGGGTGATCCACGACCTCGACCTCACGGTGTTCGCCGGCGAGCGGATCGGCCTCGTCGGCCTCAACGGGCACGGCAAGTCGACCTTGTTTCAGGCGATCGCAGGGCTGACAGGCTGGCAGCGCGGCTCGATTAAGCTCAACGGCTACGAGGTCGGTCGCACCCGCAGCCAGGGGCCCGGACGTTACACGCATCTGATCGTTCGGCGCGGCCTGGCGCTGATCCCGCAAGGCGACGAGATCTTTCACGGCCTGACGGTGGAGGAGCATCTCGACAGCGGCGCCTTCACCAAGCGGGCCTGGGCCGAACGCGCGCTGCGCAAGAAGCGCATCCTGCAGATTTTTCCGCCGCTGGAGAAGCTGATGAAGACGCCGGTCGGCCGCCTGTCGGGTGGCGAACGCCGGATGGTGTCGATCGGTCGTGGCCTGATGTCCGATGCCGAATTGTTTCTCGTCGACGAGCCGTCGCTCGGGCTCGCCCCGAAGATCGGGCGCTCGGTCGTCGAGGCCTTGATGGCGGTCGAACTCGGCGGCTCGGCGATGGTCATCGCCGAGCAGAACGTCGCGCTGCTCGAAGGCAGCGTCGACCGCATCATTGGAATGCATGCCGGCAAGCTGAAGGGCGAGGCTTCGGCGTCTAAGACCCTGTCGATGGAGCGCAACCGATGAACTGGGGCTTCATCGTCACCAATGCGATCACGCTGACCTGCATCTACGGCACCCTGGCGATCGGCATTTCCGTCACCTGGTCGAGCCTGGGTCTCGTCAACATGGCCTACGGATTCATCTTCGCGCTGTCCGGCTACGGTGCGTGGCTGGCGAGCGTGTATATCGGCCCGTTTCCGGTGGTCGTGATGATCGCGGGAATTCTGACCGGTGCGATCGGCGGACTCATCGTCTGCCTGCTCGCCTTCATTCCGATCCACGACAAGCCGAATTTTCCGCTGCGCGCGCTGATCGCGACGCTCGCCATCAGCCTGGTCGGCAACCAGATCCTGCTGTGGTGGTTCGGCCCACGGGCCAAGTCTCTGCCGCGGCTGTTCGGCAGCTGGAACGCCGATATCCTCGGCGTCGTGGTGACGTCCGACAAGCTCGGGGCGTCGCTGTCGGCGATCCTGCTGCTCACTCTGATCCTGCTCTGGATGCGCTCCAGCCGCCGCGGTCTCGAAATCCGCGCGATGATGATGAACCCGCATGCGGCGTCGATCGTCGGCATCGGCGTCCGCCGAACCAGCATCTATGTGATGGCGCTGACCGGATCGCTCGCGGGGTTGGCGGCTGTGCTGCTGGCTCAGACCTACTACGTCGCGCCGTTCAGCGGCATCACGCCGATGATCAAGGGGCTGAGCATCGCGCTGGTCGGCGGCCTCGGCAGCATTCCGGGTGCGGTGATCGGTGCGATCATGCTCGGCGTGAACGAGTCGCTGACTTTGACCTTTCTCGGCGGTCAATACGTCCTGATCACCCAGTTCCTGCTCATCATCGTGGTTCTCCTGATCCGTCCGCGCGGCATCTCCGGAATTCTCGACAAGGCCCGCGAGGCATGACGATGACCGACACGACCGCTCCGATCTGGATCGATCCGACCGACTCCCAGCATCCGGAGACCCCGGCGCGGGAGGTCGTGACCAATCCGTTTCTGTCGCATCAGGTGACCTGGGACGAGACCACGCGGTTTCGTCCGAAAATGTATCTCGTCGGACGGCTGCGCTATTACTACAAATGGCCCGGCCACGGCGGAGCGTTGTGGACGCGGACGCGCTACTGGCCGACGCGCCGGCGCGTGCTGAACATCCATGGCGAATACAATCCCAAGACGATGCGCCGCGAAAAGACCATCGTCGACAAGCGGCCGATCTGGTGGGTACTGGCGCTCGCGGCGTTCCTGATCATGCCGCTTTTCGTGCCGGCCAGTTCTTTCAACACGGCGATGTCCGCAGCCTCGGTCTTCGCGATCTATGCGGCCATCAATCTGTGCTGGATGCTGGTGGTCGGCACCGCGGGCATCTTCTCGCTGGCAACCTATGCGGTCGTCGGCGCGGCGGCTTACGGCACCACCTATATGGCGATTATGCTGGGATTGCCGTGGTGGCTGCTGCCGCTTGCGGGGGTGCTGATCGGTCTCGCTTTCGGTCTCCTGATCGCACTGCCGGCGATGCGGCTTGACGGCTTCTATTACGCGCTGCTGACGCTCGGTGTCGTCGAGCTGTGTCGCGTTTATGTGGTGCAGTCGCGCCAGTTCGGCTCGGCGACCGGCGGTCTATACGGCGCGCCGAGCTATCTGCCGGCAGGGCTTTCGCAGACCAACCGTCTGCTGCTCGGCTATTACGCCGCGCTGTTCGTGATGATCCTTGCGCTGTTCCTGTATCGGTTCGTCGATGGCAAGCGACTCGGCCGTTTGCTGCGGATGGCCCAAGAGAAGAAGGAGGGCTTCGCACAAGCCTGCGGCGTCGATTTCATTCGCGCTCGCATCATGGTGTTTTTGATCTCGTCCGCCGCGCTCGGCTTCATCGGCGGTTTCTATGCGACCCATTTCGGCGGCGCTTCGCCGAACCTGTTCTCGTTCGACACGCTGCTGCTGTCGCTGGCGATGCTGGTGATCGGCGGCATCGGGCGCGCCGAGGGCGCGGTTGCCGGCACGTTGATCGTCGTTTTCATCGATCGAGTGTTGATCGATCTCGGTCCACTACGCTTCGTGCTGATCGGCGCGATCATGCTCGGCGTGGTGCTGTTCCTGCGTGGCGGCATCTTCGGCATCAAGTCTCAGTTTCGGGCGTGGCGCGACAAGAAAAAGAGCGAGAGACGATCAACCCGAGCCGAGAAAGGAGGCGAGATGTTGCCCGAAGAAGCCACCGAGGTGGAAGACAAGGATCAGGTCTATTTCCGCCGCTTCGACAAGATGCAGCGAGACTTTCTCAAGCGCCTGGTGTCCGACGCGGTGATCGCCGAGCATAAATCCAAGCCGCTCGGCCAGCACAGTGAAGCGCTCGAACGCCTGTTGATCTATTTCCGGCGCCAGGGGCAGGTCGACAAATATGCGATCATGGTGCTGGAAGAATTCAAGGCCTATCGCATCGTCGCGCTGTCGGGGCATCGCGGCACCGCGCCGCGCATGGTCGAAGATCGCAACTACGAAACGCCCGACGAGGCCTATCACGCGCTGTTCCTGCGCCGTGTGCAGGATCTACTCGAAACCTGAAGCCGTTCTGTTCAGTCGCCGGAGAAGCCCACCACCATGGCCGAGAAGAAGATATTCGGATACGCGGACAAGATTTCGGTCAAACCCGGCGATGACATCTCGTTCTATGTGCACGCGGACGGTACCGACGTCGTCGATGCGCAATTGGTGAGGCTGATTCACGGCGATGCTCATCCGGCTGGTCCGGGCTATCGAGAGGAAGAGATCGCTTCCGAGGCGAATGGCGTGTGGCGAGTCCGCAAGCAGTTCACCCAGGTCGGATCCTTTCTGACCGTTGCCGATCCCGATCGGCGTCTGGCCCTCGGCGGCAGCTTCAGCCTTTGCACCTTCGTGTATCCGAACAATCCGGGGGGCGGCCGGCGGCAGTGTCTGCTCGGACGGTGGGACGCGTTCGGCAATCGCGGGTACGGATTGTGGCTCAATCCGGACGGCTTTCTCGAATTCGGGTTCGGCGACGGTGGCGAAGTCGATTACCTCGACGCCGAAGTGCCCGTGTTGAAGAACAATTGGTATTTCGTCGCGGCGACATTCGATGCCACCACCGGGGTCGCGACGCTATACCAGGAAGGTGTCTCGACCCGTTACAATTCACTGCTCAGCAAGGTCGCCAACGTCGACTTCCGGTCGCATGTGCGTGAGACGCTGCGCTTCCGTCCGGCGAACCCGCCGGAGCTGCCATTCCTGCTCGCCGGAGCGCGGGATCACCATACGCTACGCGGCGACTTCGTTACCCAGTGTCTGAATGGCAAGCTCGATCGTCCCGGCGTGTTCGAGCGTGTCCTGACCCGGACCGAGCTCGACAGCTACCGCGACAGCGGGGTGCCGCCGCAGGACGGGCTGGTCGCATTCTGGGACACCACGCAGGGCTATACCGAGCGCGGCATCGGCGACCGGGTGGTCGATGCCGGCCCATATGGTCTGCATGCGACGGGTTACAACCGTCCGGTCCGCGCGCAGACGGGGTTCAACTGGCAGGGGCGGGACGACTGCTTCCGGCTCGCGCCACAGCAGTACGGTGGCATCGAGTTTCACGACGACGCCATCATCGATTGCAGATGGGAGCTGACGCGCTCGATCAAGGTGCCCGACGTCAGGAGCGGCGCCTACGCCTTCCGCTTACGAACGGGCGACGCGAAAGGAATGCGCGAAGAGTATATCGTGTTTTTCGTGCGCCCCGTCAGGCCGAAAGCGCCGATTCTCTTCCTGGTGCCGACCGGAAGCTATCTTGCCTATGCGAATGAACATCTCAGTTTCGATGCCGAGATCATGCAACCGCTCGCCGGCCAGTCGCCAATTCTCTCGGAAGTCGACATCGAGCTGTATCAGACTGCGGAGTTCGGTCTGTCGCTTTACGATCATCACGGCGATGGGGCAGGGGTCTGCTACAGCACCTATCGACGGCCGATCTTGAACATGCGCCCGAAAGCCCGGATGTCGTCGATGGGTGTGACGTGGCAGTTTCCGGCGGACCTGTCGATCATCGCCTGGCTCGACCACATGGGCTACGACTACGACGTGACGACGGACGAGGATTTGCATCGCGACGGCATCGAGGCGTTGAAGCCGTACAATGTGGTGCTGAGCGGAACGCATCCGGAGTACGTTTCCGAGCAGATTCTCGATGCCACCGAAGACTACATCGCCTCCGGCGGCCGGTTCGTCTATCTCGGCGGCAATGGATATTACTGGAATGTCGGGTACCACAGCGAAGATCCCTGGTGCATGGAGGTGCGCAAGCTGAACTCCGGCATGCGCGCCTGGCAGGCCCGGCCCGGCGAATACTATCTGGCGACGACGGGGCAGAAGAGCGGACTCTGGAAGGACCTCGGACGCCCGCCCCAGAAGGTGTTCGGCGTCGGCTTCATTTCGGAAGGGTTCGACTCTGCGCGGCCGTTCCGACGGATGCCCGACAGTTGGCATCGCCGCGTGTCCTGGATCATGGAGGGCATCGAAGGCGAAATCATCGGTGATTTCGGTCTCGCGCAGGGCGCGGCCGGCGGCATCGAGATCGATCGCTATGACTTGACGCTCGGCACGCCGCCGCACTCGCTGATCGTCGCGTCCTCGGGCGGGCACAGCGACAATTATCAGACGGTGGTCGAGGAGGTGCTCTATCCCTATCCGGGCCTGTCCGGATCGCACGACTATCGCGTGCGCGCCGATATGGTGTATTTCACCGCTCCGAACGACGGCGCGGTGTTCTCGACCGGGTCGATCGCCTTCAGTCAGTCGCTACCGTATCGAAATTTCGACAACAACGTTTCGCGCCTTCTTGCCAATGTCGTCTCGGCATTCAGCAAGCCTGGAAGGCTGCCCGGCTGGGCCTGGTCGGCCGAAGAGAAACAGTGGCGCTGAGGGACGGCAGCATCGGCATGTCCCTCAGGTTGCGGCCGGCCTGAGGCAGCCGCGGTCGCTGCATTGTCTTGCTCCAGGATTGTCTTGCTCCCGGCGCGCGACTTGACGCTCCGTCGTTCTGACCTTATCAAACCTCTCATGCTCAACGCGCTCACCACCGCCAAAGCCCGCCGCCGCATTCCCGCGGCATGGGTTGACGCGCGCGTCTGACAGCGTTGTCCCTGCCGCCGGTTACGGTCCGCGGCAGGTGAGCTTCGAAAATCCCCTTACGCGCATCGATCCGACGGCTCCCGTTCAAACCAGGAGTCTTTACCGATGTACGCGCCACCCCAGTTCAAGCCCGACCGGTCCGCCTGCCTTGCCTTTGCGGCGGCGCGCGGTTTCGGCCTCGCTTGCGCCCATGACGCCGCTGGGCCGGTTGCTTCCCCGCTGCCGTTCGCGATCCAATATGCCAGCGACGGCACCCCGCTGTTGTCGTTTCACATCGCGCGCAACAATCCGCTCGCCGGCTGCGCCGATGCCCGCACTCCGTGGCTGATGGCGGTGACCGCCGGTCATGCTTATGTGTCGGCCGACTGGTACGCGTCGCCGGACCAGGTGCCGACCTGGCTGTATCGCAGCGTGCAGCTGAGCGGGCCGGCGGCGGTGATGTCGGCGGCCGAACTGGATGCGCAGCTCGACGACGTGAGCGCCCTGTTCGAGAACGCGCTGGAGCCGAAGCCGCCTTGGACGATAGCCAAAATGGCGGCCGGACGGCGCAACGCGATGAAGCAGGCGATCGTCGGGGTGATGATGCGGGTCGATGCGGTGGTGGGCAGCTTCAAGCTCAACCAGCACAAGTCCGATGCCGATCATGTCGCGATCGCCGCCGCGCTGGCGCGCCAGCCCGACGCTGGCTCGCAGGAAATCGCCGCCGAGATGGTCGCGCTGCGGCCGCATCTGGATTACACCGTCCCGGCACTCGCCGGTGAACCCGCTTGATCAAGGAGCTTCAAATGACCCTGACCGACAGCACCAATCCAGGCCAGGCGCAGGCTGCTAGCGGCAAGCCGGTGGTGTTCATCGACGGCGCCGCCGGCACCACGGGCCTCGGCATTCGCGAGCGGCTGGCGCGCCACGGCCAGGTCACCGTCAAGGACATACCCGACGACAAGCGCAAGGACGCCGGCGCCAAGCGGGCGCTGATGGCAGAAGTCGATCTCGTCATCCTGTGCCTGCCGGACGATGCCGCCAAGGAGACGGTGGCGCTGATCGACGACCTCGGCGCTTCGGGCCCGAAGGTGCTCGACGCTTCGACCGCGTTCCGTGTCGCTCCGGACTGGGTCTATGGCTTCGCCGAGCTGGCGCCGGATCAGGCCGACAAGATCCGCGCCGCCAGGAAGGTCGCCAATCCCGGTTGCTACCCGACCGGCGGCATCGCGCTGCTGCGGCCGCTGGTCGACGCCGGCCTGCTGCCGGCCGACTATCCGGTGACGATCAACGCCGTCAGCGGCTATTCCGGCGGCGGCAAGTCCATGATCGCGGCCTATGAGGCCGGTACGGCACCGGCGTTCGAGCTGTACGGCCTCGGATTCGCCCACAAGCATCTGCCGGAAACCCAGAAGTACGCAGGCCTGTCGCGGCGTCCGATCTTCATTCCCTCGGTCGGCAATTTCCGGCAGGGCATGCTGGTGTCGGTGCCGCTGCATCTCGACACGCTGCCGGGCAAGCCTGCGGTCGCCGAGCTGCATGCCGCGCTGGCGCAGCGTTATGCCGGCAGCACCTATGTGTCGGTGCCGCCGCTGGATGCTGCGCCTTACACGGGCGGCCGGATCGAGCCGGAAGCGCTGAACGACACCAACCAGCTCGAACTCTACGTGTTCGGCAGCGACACGCACCGCCAGGCGGTGCTGGTGGCGCGGCTCGATAATCTCGGCAAGGGCGCCTCCGGTGCCGCCGTGCAGAACATGCGACTGATGCTCGGCTTGCCTGATACTGGCGGGGTCGATTAACGGCCCCGCTTTGCTGTGGAGTGGCTCCCGTCCTCTGGGCGGGAGCCGCGTCATTTTTGGAACCTGACATGACCCAAGCTTTCGACGACGACACGCTGCGGTTCTATCGCGGCAATGCCACCGCTTACGCCGAGCGCCAGCCGCGGAGCGCGACGCTGACCCAGTTCCTGGGCGAACTGCCGGCGGGCGCCAAGATCCTCGAGCTCGGCTGCGGGGCCGGCTACCAGGCCGAAGCGATGCTCGCGGCCGGCTTCGATGTGGATGCGACCGACGGCTCCCCGGAACTCGCGGCGGAAGCCTCGCGCCGGCTTGGGCGGCCGGTTCGCACCATGCTGTTCCATCAGCTCGACGCGATCGACGCTTACGACGCTGTTTGGGCGCACGCCTGCCTGCTGCACGTGCCGCGCGATGAGCTTGCCGACGTGCTGAAACTGATCTGGCGGGCGCTGAAGCCCGGCGGCCTGTTCTACGCCAGCTACAAGTCCGGCGACAGCGAGGGGCGGGACAAGCTCGCCCGCTACTACAATTACCCGTCCGAGGAGTGGCTTCGCGGGCGTTACGCGGAAGCTGGGAGCTGGGCGTCGGTCGGGATCGAGACCAGCGAAGGCAAGGGGTTCGACCAGGAACTTGCTCAGTTCCTTCATGTCACGGTACGGAAGCCGGAGTGACGGATTACCGTCACTCAATTCTGGGGGGCGACTGTGCAGAGTGAGACACAGTGTTGCTGTTGCGTCTCACCAAGCCGGTCGCTTGTTCAGTTAGCGAACGGTTAGTACCAAGGAAGTAATAGTCTGAGATTAGCCCTCGGTGATAATTGAGTGAGTTGTGCCGGGCGTCCTTGCCAGCGCCCGGCGACCTGAGCCAAGCTCCAAGCGGGAGGCCGAAGGCGGGTCGCTTTCGGTTGCGAGAGCAGGTGAGGGCGGCAATGGCGAGTGTGCAACCGGCGGCGCGGCCGTCGAAGCGGTTCCAGATCGCACTGATCAAACCGTCGCATTACGACGACGACGGCTACGTCATTCAGTGGTTCAGATCCTTCATTCCCTCCAATTCACTCGCGGTGGTTTACAGCCTGGTGGAGGACGCCCGGCAGCGCCGCGCGATGGGCGACGTTGAGATCGACATTACCGCTGCTGACGAGATCAACACCCGAACGCGCATGCCGCAGATCATCGAGCGGTTCAGGGCCCATGACTTCTTCGGGCTCGTGTTCATCGTCGGGGTGCAGTCCAATCAGTTTCCGCGCGCGATGGATATCGCCCGCCCGCTGCGGGCCGCCGGCGTGCCGGTGGCGATCGGCGGCTTCCACGTCTCCGGCTGCATCGCGATGCTTCCCGGAATTCAGCCCGATCTGCAGGAGGCGCTCGACCTCGGCGTCACCCTGTATGCCGGCGAGCTTGAAGGCCGATGCGACGAGCTGCTGCGCGACGCCGCCAGCGGCGCGCTGAAGCCGCTCTACAACTACCTGAACGACCTGCCATGCCTGGAAGGCGCGCCGACGCCGGTGCTGCCGCGCAAGTTCCTCAAGGGTACGTTCAGCCTGCAGACCTCGTTCGATGCCGGCCGCGGCTGTCCGTATCAGTGCTCGTTTTGCACCATCATCAATGTGCAGGGCCGCAAGTCGCGCGGCCGCAGCGCCGACGATATCGAGCGCTTGGTGCGCGCCAACATGGCGCAGGGCGTCAACTGGTTCTTCATGACCGACGACAACTTCGCCCGCAACAAGGACTGGGAGGTGATCCTCGACCGGCTCGCCGCGCTGCGCCGCGAATTTGCTGCGACCGGGCAGAAAGACATCAAGCTGGTCATCCAGGTCGACACGCTGTGCCACAAGATCGACGGCTTCATCGAGAAGGCGCGGGCTGCGGGCGTGGTCCGTACATTCCTCGGATTGGAGAGTATCAACCCGCAGAATCTCGCTTCGGCGAAGAAGCGTCAGAACAAGATCACCGAGTATCGGCAGATGCTGCTGGCCTGGAAGAAGGCCGGGGTGATCACCTATGCGGGCTACATCCTCGGCTTTCCGCACGACACGCCGGAGAGCATCGCCGAAGATATTGCGATCATCCAGAAGGAGCTGCCGCTCGATATCCTCGAGTTCTTCTGCCTGACGCCGTTGCCGGGCTCCGAGGATCACCAGCGCCTGTTCAATCAGGGCGTGGCGATGGACAGCGATCTCAACCGGTTCGACATCGAGCACGTCGTCACGCCGCATCCGAAGATGAGCCGACAGGAGTGGCAGGGCGCTTATCTCAAGGCTTGGGAGCTGTACTATTCGGCCGAGCACATCGAACGGATGATGCGCCGCGCCGCCGCGACCGGTGTCGGCGTGTCGCGGCTGGCGTCGATGATCTTCCTGTTCTCGTCGATGGTCCGGATCGAGAAGGTGCACCCGCTGCAGGGTGGCATCATCCGGCTGAAATATCGGCTCGACCGCCGCCCGCCGCTGCCGGTCGAGCCGGCGCTGGTGTTCTATCCGAAGCTGATCGCCGAGGGGGCCCGCAAGCTGGTGCAGAACGTCCGGCACTGGTTCTGGATCGACGGCCTGCGCCGCAAGATCCGCAGCGCCCCCAACCGGATGAGCTACACCGACGCCGCGATCACCCCGGTCGGCGACCACGAGGTCGAGGAGCTCGAGCTGTTCACCCACAGCCAGGCCGCCCAGGACGCCGTGGAGCACATCCGCAAGATCAACCAGCTCACCCACGCCAAATCAGTGGCGTAGGCGGCTGCTGCTTGTCTCCGTCATTCCGGGGCGCGCGCCAGCGCGAACCCGGAATCTCGCGGTTGTCGCCAAGGAAGATGCCGCAAGGTGCGCGGCGGGCGCCGTGACAAGCACGTCGAGATTCCGGGTTCGCGAGCTGCGCTCGCGCCCCGGAATGACGGCCAGGCGACGCTCTTTCGGATCTGTTCTCAAGGTCCCGCCGTCATGCTTAAATCGCTCCGTTGCATTGAAACGGTTTCGGAGGCGGCATGACGACAGCTCCTGTGCTGGTGATCCTCGGCGCGGCGACGGCGTTGGGGCTTTATCTCGGACTGTTGTATCTGCGCGGTGACCGCAAGCAGGGGCTGGTCGCGCTGCACATGCTGCTCGGCTTTGGCGGGCTCGAGACCCTCGTGATGCTGCTGCACGGCACGCCGGATGGAGCTTCGACGACGGATAGCGTCTCTTTCGGCAAGATTGCGGCCGGTCTGTTCGCCGTATCGGCCTTCTCCGGCTTCATCGCCGCGCTGGCGCGGCGTTCGCCGGTCGGCGCCAACGTCCTACTCGGCACGCACGTCACCGTCGGTCTCGCCGGTTTCGCGCTGCTGCTGGCCTGGGTGTCGGGGACCTGAACCATCAGGTCCCGGCAGGTCGGGCGATAGGCCTGCGAAGCCGTAACGTCTCCTACGACCGTACCTTGACGTAGCTGCCCGGCGCGTCTTCCAGCGGTGGGTAGGCTTCGTTGCCGATCGTGCGGGCAGGGACCTGCTCGTCGTCGAATTGGCCAATCCAGGCACGCCAATCCGGCCACCATGATCCCTTGTGTTCCTCGGCGCCGCTGAGCCAATTGGCGACCGAACCGGCGAGGATATCGGGGTTGGTCCAGTACTGGTACTTGTTCGCCGCAGGTGGATTGATGACGCCGGCGATGTGGCCGGAGCCCGACAGCACGAATTTCACCGGACCGCCGAAGAACTGCGAGCCGTACAGCACCGACTCCGCCGGCGCGATGTGGTCCTCGCGGGTGGCGAGGTTGTAGATCGGCACCTTGACCTTGGCGAGATCGAGCGCCGTGTTGTCCAGCACCATGGTGCCGGCCGAAAGCTTGTTGTCGAGATAGCAGTTGCGCAAGTAGTAGGAGTGGTTCGCCGCCGGCATCCTTGTGGCGTCGGAATTCCAGTGCAGCAGGTCGAACGCCTGCGGCGGCTGGCCCTTCAGGTAGTTGTTGACGACGTAGGACCAGATCAGGTCGTTCGGCCGCAGCATGTTGAAGGCCATCGCCATCTTGGCGCCTTCGAGCACGCCGGTGACCTTCATCTCGCGTTCGACCGCGGAAATCTGCTCCTCGTCGACGAACACCATCAGGTCGCCGGCGTGGGTGAAATCGACCTGCGTGGTCAGGAAGGTCGCCGAGGTGACGCGCACCCGGCGGCGCTCGGCGAGCCAGGCCAGCGTCGAGGCGAGCAGGGTGCCGCCGACGCAGTAGCCCAGCGTGTGCACCTTCATCTCGCCGGTGACCTTCTCGACCACGTCCATCGCGGTCAGCGGGCCGAGCTTCATGTAATCGGCGAAGTCCTTGTCGGCGAGACTCTTGTCCGGATTGACCCAGGAGATCACAAACACCGTGAGGCCCTGGTCGACGCACCACTTGATGAACGATTTCTCCGGCTTCAGGTCGAGAATGTAGTACTTGTTGATCCACGGCGGCACGATCAGCAGCGGCGTCCGCTGCACCGTCTCGGTGGCGGGCTCGTACTGGATGAGCTGCATGATCTCGTTCTGGAAGATCACCTTGCCGGGGGTCACCGCCATGTTGACGCCGACCTCGAGCCCGGCCGGGTCGGATTGGCGGATCTTCAGATGGCCGCGGCCCGACTGGATGTCGTCGGCCAGCATCTTCATCCCGCGCAGCAGATTGTCGCCGCTGGATTCGAGCGTTTGACGCGTCAGTTCCGGATTGGTCATCACGAAATTGGACGGTGCCAGCGCCGTGGTGAGCTGCTGGACGTAGAAAGCAGCCTTGCGCTTGGTGTGCGGGTCGATCTCCGCGTTTTTCACCAGCTCGTCCGCCCATTGCGTGGTGAGCAGGTAGGCCTGCATCAGGAAGTCGTAGAACGCATTGGTTTTCCATTCCGGCGCCGCGAACCGCTTGTCGCGCGGCGAGGGCGCGATCGTCGGTTCGGCCTGCTGGCCGGCGAGACGCTTCGAGGCCGCGCCCCACAGCTCGAGATACGACTTGCCGAGCCGCTGCTGCAGCTCGTTGGCGCGGCCCTGATCGGACAGCCAGTAATTGGCGACGCTGGAGAAGCTCCGCACCATTTCGGTCAGGCCTGGGGGCGGATGACCGTCCGGCGGTACGGCGCCGTTTTGCGACTTCATCATCGTCGCGAGGGCCTGGCTGCCGCTCTCCATCGCTTGCGTCAGGTTCCGGGCGAACGCGTCAGGATCGAATTTCGGGGTAGCCTGGGGGTCAGCGAGCTTGTCGGTCATGAAACAACACTACAGTCCAGTATGAAAATTCCACTGAGATTTGTCGTCGCGGCCACCGGATGATGGCATAGTTCTGGAAACGCCGCTGATTTCGATGTGCTGCAGTGCGACAAATTGCGCTTGATTTAGCCACATTGACATCCCACTGAGGCGGTCGGGTCGGTCAATGTCGCTGTTCGGTGCTGGCCGCTTCGAGGCGAATTGAGCTAGGGTCTAATCCGCGAGTGCGACGATTGTTGCGGCCGGCGACGGTCGAGAAGGCGGGCCGCGTGAAGGCGAGCATGGTGAAGCGAGTGGCAGGCACGGGTGGATGGGTGCGACTTGGCATGCGGGCTGCTGTGGCGGCCGGGCTGGTCGCGGCCGGCTGCGCTCTCGGCGGCTGCTCGGTTTCGCTGTCGGATATGCCGCTGGTCGGGAGCAGCGACGCCCCCGCCAAGGCCAAGCAAGCCGACGCCTTTCCGGCCGTGAACGATTTGCCGGCCAACCGTGACGAGGCCGTACTGGCCCCGGCCGAGCGCAACAAGATCGAGCAGGAATTGATTGCGGCGCGCGAACGCCAGGCAAATGCAAATGCCGGCACCACGCCGCCGGCGGCTACCGCGGCCGCCAGAACGGCGGCGTCGAAGTAGCCGGACCGACGCCGCCATTGACCACCCGCCGCCGGGGCAGGTGACGACCGCGCGCAGGCTGCATGTCAGCTTCGCCGAAAACAGCCGTAAATTCGAACGAATCAGGGCGTTGCTGCACGTTTATCGGATTCCCCTCCGATCAAGAACGCGGTAACGATCCCACCGTTACCCGGAGTCGAGGACCATGGAAGAATTTTACCGCATCCGCCGTTTGCCGCCTTATGTGTTCGAGCAGGTCAACCGGGCCAAGGCCGCCGCGCGCAACGCCGGAGCCGACATCATCGATCTCGGGATGGGCAATCCGGACCTGCCGGCCCCGCAGCATGTCCTGGACAAGCTGAAGGACACCCTCGGCAAGCCGCGGACCGACCGCTACTCCGCCTCCCGCGGTATCACCGGTCTCCGCAAGGCCCAGGCCGCTTATTACGACCGCCGCTTCGGCGTGAAGCTGAATCCCGACACCCAGGTGGTCGCGACCCTCGGCTCCAAGGAAGGCTTCGCCAACGTCGCCCAGGCGATCACGGCGCCCGGCGACGTGGTGCTGTGCCCGAACCCGAGCTATCCGATCCACGCTTTCGGCTTCCTGATGGCGGGCGGCGTGATCCGTTCGGTGCCGTCCGAGCCGACCCCGGATTTCTTCGCCGCGGCCGAGCGGGCGATCATCCATTCGATCCCCAAGCCGATCGCGCTGATCGCCTGCTATCCGTCGAACCCGACCGCCTATGTGGCCAGCCTCGACTTCTACAAGGATCTGGTGGCGTTCGCGAAGAAGCACGAGATCATGATCCTGTCGGATCTGGCCTACGCCGAGGTCTATTTCGACGACAACAACCCGCCGCCGTCGGTGCTGCAGGTGCCGGGCGCGATGGACGTCACCGTCGAATTCACCTCGATGTCGAAGACGTTCTCGATGGCCGGCTGGCGGATGGGCTTTGCGGTCGGCAATGAGCGCATCATCGCGGCGCTGGCGCGGGTCAAATCGTACCTCGATTACGGCGCCTTCACCCCGGTCCAGGTCGCCGCCACCGCGGCGCTGAACGGCCCGGACGACTGCATCAAGGAAATGCGCGAGACCTACAAGAAGCGCCGCGATATCCTGGTCGAGAGCTTCGGCCGCGCCGGCTGGGAGATCCCGCCGCCGTCCGCTTCGATGTTCGCCTGGGTGCCGCTGCCGCCGGCCTTCCGCGAGATCGGCTCGATGCAGTTCGCTACCCTGATGGTGGAGAAGTGCGGCGTCGCGGTGTCGCCGGGCGTCGGCTTCGGCGAGCACGGCGAGGGCTTCGTCCGCATCGCGATGGTGGAAAACGAGCAGCGCATCCGCCAGGCGGCGCGCGGCGTCCGGCGCTTCCTTGAAAGCGGCGTCGAAACGTTGCACAACGTCGTGCCTCTCGCGGTTCAGCGATAGGCCGTCATTGGAGGCCGCCCGCCGGCCTCCGGGTCTTTCCCCAAGAAACGCCGGTTCCGGCAGCAGGTCAGCGCGTCATGGTCGCGCCACTCAGAGTGGGTATTGCGGGTCTCGGCACCGTGGGTGCCGAAGTCGTCCGCGTCATCGAACGGCAGGAGCGGACCTTGTCCGCTCGCTGCGGCCGTCCCGTGCGCGTGGTCGCGGTCACCGCGCGCTCTAAAGCGAAGAAGCGCGGGCTCGATCTTGCCGGCATCAAATGGGCCAAGAGCCCGCTGGCGATCGCCACCGATCCCGAGGTCGACTGCTTCGTCGAGCTGATCGGCGGCGCCGGCGATCCGGCCGGCCCGGCGATCGAGGCGGCGCTGGCTGCCGGCAAGGCCGTTGTCACCGCCAACAAGGCGCTGATCGCCAAGCACGGCCTCAAGCTCGCGTCGCTCGCCGAGAAGCACAATGCGGCGCTGAACTACGAAGCCGCCGTCGGCGCCGCGATCCCGGTGATCAAGACGCTGCGCGAGGGGCTGGCCGGCACCGACATCGACCGCATCTACGGCATCCTCAACGGCACCTGTAACTACATCCTGACCCGGATGGAGCAGGAGGGGCTGTCGTTCGACGACTGCCTCGCCGACGCCCAGCGGCTCGGCTATGCCGAAGCCGATCCGACCTTCGATATAGACGGCCACGACACCGCGCAGAAGCTGGCGATTCTGGCCAGCCTCGCATTCGGCACCAAGGTGTCGGAGAGTTCGGTTTACGTCGAAGGCATTCGCTCGATCACGCCGGAAGACCTCCGCGCGGCCGACGATCTCGGCTACCGGGTCAAGCTGCTCGGCGTCGCGGTCCGCACCGCCAAGGGCATCGAGCAGCGGGTGCATCCGACCATGGTGCCGAAGACCTCGTCGATCGCTCAGGTGATGGGCGTCACCAACGCGGTGTCGATCGATGGTGACGGCATTCCACCGATCACCCTGGTCGGCGCCGGCGCCGGCGCTGCTGCGACCGCCTCGGCGGTGGTGGCCGATATCGCCGATGTGGCGCGCGGTATTCGTGCCGTCCCGTTCGGCCGGCCGGTGGCCGGGCTGAAGGCGACCGCGAAAGCGCCGATGCAGCGTCACGAAGGCGGCTATTACTTGCGGCTGTTGGCGCGCGATCACGCCGGCACCGCCGCGACCATCGCCAAGCGGCTGGCCGAACAGGACATCTCGATCGAGTCGATCGTGCAGCGGCATCCGAACCGCAGCGTCGATGCCAACGGCAAGGCCGCTAAATCGTCGGTTCCGGTGCCGGTGATCCTGATCACTTACGCCACCGCGGAAGACGCGGTGCGCCGCGCGCTGCAAGCCGTGCAGCGCGACAAGGTGATCAGCGGCCGGCCGCAGGTGATCCGGATCGAGAAGAACTGAGTTGTAACATTCGAGCCCCCGCCACAAGCGCGGGGGCGCTGTTTTGAGGAGCTGGGCCGATGTCGACCACCATTTCTGTTCCGCCGCAATTGTTGCTGGAACGCATCCTGACCCTGGAGATCGTGCGCGTGACCGAGCGCGCCGCGGTGTCTGCGGCACGGCTGCGCGGCCACGGTAACGAGAAGGGCGCGGACCAGGCCGCGGTCGATGCGATGCGCCGCGAGCTCAATAAGATGCCGATCGAAGGCACCATCGTGATCGGCGAGGGCGAGCGCGACGAAGCACCGATGCTGTTCATCGGTGAAAAGGTCGGCGCCGGCATCAACGCCGGTCCGAAGGTCGACATCGCGGTCGATCCGCTCGAAGGCACCACGCTGTGCGCCAAGAACATGCCGGGCTCGATCGCCACCATGGCGATGGCCGAAGGCGGCACGCTGCTGCACGCGCCAGACGTCTACATGCAGAAGATCGCGATCGGTCCGGGTTACGACAAGAACGTGATCGATATCGATGCGCCGCCCGAAGACAACATCCGCCGCCTGGCAAATGCCAAGGACGTGTCGGTGCACGACATCACCGTGCTGGTGCTCGACCGGCCCCGCCATGCCGAACTGATCGCCAAGATCCGCGCCACCGGCGCCGGCGTCCAGCTGATCACCGATGGCGACGTCGCCGGCGTGATTCACTGCGCCGATCCGGACAACACCGGCGTCGACATCTACATGGGTACCGGCGGCGCGCCGGAAGGCGTGCTGGCCGCAGCGGCGCTGCGCTGCATCGGCGGTCAGATGCAGTGCCGGTTGCTGCTCGACACCCACTCCAAGCGCAACCGCGCCGAGTCGATGGGCATCGAAGATCCGAACTTTGTGTACCAGATCGAGGACATGGTGAAGGGCGACTGCCTGTTCGCCGCCACCGGCGTCACCGATGGTTCGCTGCTCTCCGGCGTCAAGTTCCGCAAGGGCGTGATCCAGACCGAAACCGTGGTGATGCGGTCGGTCACCGGCACGGTGCGCTACATCAAGGCGGACCACCGCCAGCTCGAAAAGTTCCACCTCGATTAAGGAGATCGTCGGATGGCCGTCGAGATTCGTCCCGTCGGCCCCGACGAGCGGGCCGCCTGGGAGCCGCTGTGGGCCGGCTACCTGGAGTTCTACAAGGCGACCCTTGCACCCGAGGTCTCCGACGTCACCTGGGCGCGGTTTCACGATCCCGCCGAGCCGATGCATCTGCTCGGCGCCTATGTCGACGGCACGCTCACCGGCATCGTGCAGTTCATTTATCACCGGTCGTGCTGGACGGTCGGTGATTACTGCTATCTGCAGGACCTGTTCGTCGCCGACACCGCCCGTGGGCTCGGCCTCGGCCGCAAGCTGATCGAAGCCGTGTACGCGCGCGCCAAAGCCGACGGCTGCAGCCGCGTGCACTGGCTGACCCAAACCGGCAACACCACCGCACGTCTGCTCTACGACCGCATTGCCGAGGATTCCGGCTTCATGCAGTATCGGAAGGTGCTTTAGTAATACACGCTATCGTCATTGCGAGCGAAGCGAAGCAATCCAGACGTAACGTGTGCGGACCTGGATTGCTTCGCTTCGCCCGCAATGACGCGTAAATGCGTCGCAAGGGAGGACAACGATGGCCGGAAGAGCCGAACCGACAAACGTGCAAGCCCTGCTGTTCGACGTGTTCGGCACCGTGGTCGACTGGCGCAGCAGCCTGATCGACGATCTCTCGGCCTACGCGGCTGGGCGTGGCCTCGAAGGCGACTGGACCGGATTGATCGATGGGTGGCGGAAGGCCTACGTGCCGTCGATGGACGCCGTGCGCAACAATCCGCAAGCCGACTTCCTCACCCTCGACGAATTGCATCGGCGCTCACTGGAGCGGCTGGTGGGCGAGTTCGGCATCAAGGGACTGACCGAGGACGATATCAATTACATGGTCACCGGCTGGCATCGGTTGAAGCCGTGGCTGGGCGTCGTCGCGGCCCTGGAGCGGCTGAAGACCAAGTACATTCTGGCACCGCTGTCGAACGGCAATGTCGGGCTGTTGACCCGGATGGCGAAAAACGCCGGGCTGCCGTGGGATCTGGTTCTCGGCAGCGACGTCTTCAGGCACTACAAGCCGGATGCGGAGAACTATCTCGGTGCCGCCAAGTTGCTCAATCTGCAGCCGGCCGAGGTGATGCTGGTCGCCGCGCACAATTACGATCTTCAGGCCGCTCAGGCCCTGGGCTTGAAAACGGCATTCATCCCGCGACGGACCGAATACGGCCCCCTGCAGACGATCGACTTCGATGCCACAGGCGACTGGACCATCGTGGCCGACGATCTGGCGGGCGTCGCCGACCAGCTTGGGTGCTGATCCGAGAGAAGGTCAATCCTCTCCGTCACTGCGAGGAGCACCCAGATCGTCCTTCGCGTCGTCCGAGTACAGGCTCCGCGACGGCGCAATCCGGTTCTGTGCACTGAGGTGGAGTGCTTCGTTCCGCTCGCAGTGACCGTCAGGGGAGCGGGCAACCCTCCTGGCGGTTTGCGCCATCGGTCCTTCGTGCTTATCTGCGCGGACCATGACGCCGCCCATTTCCATTTTGCCGCCCGAAACCGTGCCTGCATTTCTCGGCGTGACCCGCTCGGCCACCGGCAAGGCGTGGCGCGACCGGCTCGACGTGCGTGCCACTGCCAAAGCGCAGGCGATGGTGCAGCGTTATCAATTGCCCGAGATGCTGGCGCGGGTGCTGGCCGGGCGGGGCGTCGAGATCGACCAGGTCGAGGACTTCCTTGATCCGACGATTCGCAAGCTGATGCCCGATCCGGCCTCGCTGACCCAGATGGAAGCCGGCGCCAAGCGGATCGCGGATGCCGCCTCACGCGGCGAGCAGATCGCGATCTTCGGCGATTACGATGTCGACGGCGCGACCTCGTCGGCACTGCTGGCGTGGCACTTGCGTCACTGCGGGCTTGATCCTCTGATCCACATTCCCGACCGCATCTTCGAAGGCTACGGCCCGAATATCGACGCGATTCGCATGCTCGCGGGCAAAGGCGCGACGCTGCTGATCACTGTCGACTGCGGCACAACCAGCCTGGAGCCGCTGGCGGAAGCACGGCGGCTCGGAATGGGCGTGGTGGTGATCGATCATCACCAATGCGGTGACGAGCTGCCCGAGGTCGACGCGCTGATCAATCCGAACCGGCCGGACGACCTGTCGGGGCTCGGTCATCTCGCCGCCGTCGGTCTGGTGCTGATGACGCTGGTCGCGGTCAATCGCGAGCTGCGGCACCGCGGATTCTGGACCACCGAGCGGCCGGAGCCGAACCTACTCGACATGCTGCATCACGTTGCGCTCGGCACGGTCGCCGACGTGGCGCCGCTGATCGGATTGAACCGCGCCTTCGTCGCCAAGGGCTTGATCGCGATGCGACGGCGCGACCATGTCGGCCACACCGCGCTGATGGACGTGGCGCGGCTGAACGGACCGCCGGAGGCGTGGCATCTCGGCTTCATGCTGGGGCCGCGGATCAATGCCGGCGGCCGAATCGGCCGGGCCGATCTCGGCGTCCGGCTGTTACTCGAATCGGACGTCTCCGAAGCGGCCCGCATCGCAGCCGAACTCGACCGCCTCAACAGCGAGCGCCGCGAGATCGAGCAGAAGGCCGAGGCGCAGGCGGAAGCCGAGGCGATGGCGTCGCTCGGCCTCGAGGACAAGGGCGCGGTGATCGTCACCGCGTCCGAAGGCTGGCATCCCGGCGTGGTCGGGTTGGTCGCCTCGCGGTTGAAGGAGAAGTTCGGGCGGCCTTCGTTCGCGATCGCGCTGGAGCCCGGCGGCATCGGCACTGGTTCCGGCCGATCGATCTCCGGTGTCGATCTTGGCAAGGCGGTGCGCCAAGCCGTGCACGACGGCTTGCTGCTGAAGGGCGGCGGCCACGCCATGGCGGCCGGCGTGACGCTGCGGAAAGAGCGGCTTGCAGAATTCCGTGCGTGGCTGGAAACGACGCTGGCGGCCGACGTCGCCAAGTCGCGCCACGTCAACGAGCTGTATGTCGACGGTGCGGTGTCGGCGCGCGGTGTCACGACAGAGCTGGCGGCGACGCTGAACCGGGCAGGGCCGTTCGGCGCCGGCAATCCGGAGCCGATCGTGGCACTGCCGGCGCATCAGCTCGTCTATGCGGACGAGGTCGGCCAAGCCCATCTGCGGCTGCGCTTCAAGGCCGGCGATGGCGCGATCGTCAATGGCATCGCGTTCCGCGCCGTCGGCCAGAAGCTCGGCAACGCCCTGACCGAGAACCGCGGTCAGACGCTCCACGTCGCCGGCAGCCTCAGCGTCGACCGCTGGCAAGGTGCCGAGCGCGTCCAGCTCCGCGTCATCGACGTGGCGGTGCCCGACGCCGGGCCGGCGATGATTCGTTAGCAGGCGATTATTTCGCAGCTAATTCCGTTCGGCGGTCTACCCGCGTCAGCGCTGAGTCGTTCGATCGGTTCTGCTGCGTAGAATCGCCAGTCCGTTGGTGCCTGTAGCTATTATCGCTGTGATCATAAAAACTGATGGGTGGCGATCGTCGATTGATGTGACGACTCTGGGTGTCTGTATTTGTACTAGGTCTACTGGTTTGATAATCGGTTGTGGAGCCTTGAGTTGCGCAATGCAGAATTGAAAACATCCTGTTATTTCAAGTAATTTCGGATTGTTTACTAATTGTTGTAGGCGCGGGGTGAACTTGATCCCGACATGGCGATGAAAGCCTCGCGCGTTAGTGTTCTGCGGGTACGGGCATGGCTTGCTTGTGAGACGATCAACTCATCTGTCCTCTTGTTTTCGATGTATCGACGGCAAGGTGATTGCTGATCTGCCATCTGTTGGCTGTGTCGAAAGAGGCGTTTTGCCGAGTTGCTCCAGAAGGAAAGAACAACGACGATGCTGTCTTCACTGCTCAACCTGAAGACCTCTTATAAGCTGGCAGGTATCTTTTTTCTGATCGCGTTCGTATCGCTCGCTGCCAATGGGCTGATCGTCCGCAACCTGGCGACCCTCGCGTACAACAACGAGATGACGACCCATACCTACAAGGTAATGGACAACGCCAAGGGGATTGTCGCTGCCATGGTCGATGCCGAAACCGGCTTGCGCGGCTATCTGATCAGTGGCGAGGACAAATTCCTCGATCCCTATCGCAGCTCGGATAAACTGTTCAGAGCGTCGTGGGACGAAACCAAAAGGCTCACCTCGGACAATCCCGCGCAGCAGAAGCGGCTCGATCAGATCGCGGCATCCGCCGCTGAATGGCACAAGAATGTCGCCGAGCGAGAAATCGGCCTGATGAAGTCACGGAATGTCGACGAGGCGCGCGCAGTTGCTTCGTCAGGGATCGGCAAGAAGTCGATGGACGCGATACGCACGGAGGTCGATGCCCTCGTGGCGGCCGAGGCTTCGCTGCTGTCTGTCCGCGCCGAGGCCGCGGCCGCGGCGCTGTCGTCATCTTACACCGCGATCATCGTCAGTGCCGTGGTGATGGTGGTGATCATCGTTGCGGGTCTTTTGTTCCTCGGCCGTGCGGTCACTCGCGGCATCGTCGACATGACGGCGGCGATGGGGCGGCTCGCGCAGAACGATTTGAGCGTCGATGTCCCGCATGCCGAACGGCGCGACGAAGTCGGCAAGATGGCGGCGGCCGTTCAGGTGTTCAAGGACAATGCCATCCGCGTCCGTCAGCTCGAAGCCGAGCAGCAGGAAGCGGAGCGTCGTCAGGCCGAGCAGCGTCGATCCGAGATGATGAAGATGGCGAACGGCTTCGAGGCCGCCGTCGGCGAGATCGTCAACACGGTGTCGTCCGCCTCGACCGAGTTGGAAGCCTCGGCGAGCACGCTGACGCAGGCCGCCGATCGTGCCCAGCATCTCAGCTCGACGGTGGCGGCTGCCTCTGAAGAGGCGTCGACCAACGTGCAGTCGGTGGCTTCGGCGACCGAAGAGCTCAGCTCGTCGATCAGCGAGATCAGCCGGCAGGTGCAGGACTCCGCTCGGATCGCTGCGGATGCGGTCAATCAGGCGCGCACCACCGACGACCGAGTCAGCGAGTTGTCGAAGGCGGCGACCCGGATCGGCGATATCATCGAGCTGATCAACACCATCGCCGGCCAGACCAATCTGCTCGCGCTCAACGCGACGATCGAGGCCGCGCGTGCCGGCGAGGCGGGACGAGGCTTTGCGGTGGTTGCGTCCGAGGTGAAGGCTCTCGCTGAGCAGACCGCCAAGGCGACCGGCGAAATCAGTCAGCAGATCTCCGGGATCCAGGCGGCGACCAACGACTCGGTGACTGCCATCAAGCAGATCACTGGCACGATCGAGCAGTTGTCGGAGATTGCCTCGACGATCGCTGCGGCGGTCGAAGAGCAGGGCGCTGCGACGCAGGAAATCTCGCGCAACGTGCAGCAGGCTGCACAGGGCACCCAGCAGGTCTCCTCGAACGTGATCGACGTCCAGCGCGGCGCGACCGAGACCGGTTCGGCGTCGGCGCAGGTTCTGTCGTCGGCGCAGTCGCTGGCCAAGGACAGCTCTCGGTTGAAGGGCGAAGTCAGCCGCTTCCTGGATACCGTGCGCGCGGCATAACCAACGGAAAATGGTCCGGGACGCGCCGGTTCGCGTCCCGGATCGACTTCAAGCGTGGATCTTGATCAGGTGCAGATTTCGCCCTGCATCACCAGTTCGCGAAACAGCTCGACCGCTTTAGGATTGAGCGCTCCCTCGTCGGGCAGCACGAGTGGCAGGTCCGGCGGCGCCAGGATGGCGAACTGACGGCCCCATTCGTAGACCCAGGCCAGTCCGTCCTGAAACATCACCTCGTCATCGTAGCTCGGTGTGCGACCTGACCGGGCTTCGGCGAAGCCGCGGCGGAAAGTGGTGTTCCAGACGATTTCGTCGAGCGGAGCTTGAAAGGTCTCGGCCTGAGGGCGCACGTCGGTCATGGCTCAAATCCGGCGATACATCCTGAAGAAAGGGCGGAAAGGGTATTATTCCACGGCTTGGCCGGGGCAAAACCCTGACTTTCGGTCAATCGCCCCGATCGTGTTTGGCTGGGATCAGATAGGCCGGGATCAGCCGGCGGATCAAGCGGGCCGTCATATGGCGAAAGCCCGGGTGGTGCAGGCAGACGCCGCCGATCAGGCCGACCACACAGCCGACAACGGTATCGATGAACCGCGCTTCGATGATCTGGTGCGCCGGCTCCTGGCCGAGCGTGACGGCGTCGGCGAGGAAGATGGTGAGCGGCGTGATGAAGATCACTGCGAAGCCGTAGTGCCGGATCACCGCCGTCTCGATGACGAAGCTGAGCGCGATCACCGCAAATGCGATGCTCCATTTCTCCAGCGGCAGGGCCAGCAGCACCGCGGCGAGGCCGAGGCCGATCGCGGTGCCGAGCAGGCGGTGCAGATGCCGATTCCAGATCGCGCGCACCGACAAGCCCTGGATCACGGCGAGGCAGCTGACCGGTACCCAATATGGCCGCTCGAGCTGCAGGGCCTGAGCCAGCGCCAGCGCCAGGCCGACGAAGATGCCGATCACCACGGAGTCGAGCACGATGTGCTCGAAATCGTCGATCGCCAGCGGCGGCACCGGCAGCGGATCGCGGATCCGCAGCACGACGATCGAGTAGATCATCGCAATCAGGGTCGCGAGCAGGCCGCCCAGCACGAACAGCCCCGCCTTCAGCGGCAGCTGCATCAGGTCGCCTGGCGTATAGGCGGCGATCGCAGCGGCCATCACGAAGAACATGCTGCCCGGTGGTCCCACCCGATAGAACCGGCACAGCATGGTGACAACGATCGCCGTGAAGGTGATCGCCGGCACCAGCAACCACGGCAGCAGATGCACCACCAGCCCGAGCGTGTAGCAGGCGGCATAGCCGAACCCCGCCGCCATCATCGACACCATGCGATGGTGCAGCGGCGTGCGCGGCAGATACAAAAACGCCATGCCGCCGAGCGAAGAGATCAGGCCGTAGTCGAGATGATCGAAGTAGGCGCCGATCAGCATCGGCACGCCGGCGGCGAGCGCCGCCGAGAACGGCATCTGCCAGGGCCGGTCGCTGGGATTGAAGGTGACGAGCTCGCGCCACTCCTCGTGCGCCAGCGCCTTGATCCGGTGCCACGTCCAGTGATGTTGAACCATCGAACAGCCTGCGGCCTCTATCCACCCTGCCGCAGTCGCGCCAGCACCTTCAGGCCGCCGTAGCCGTCGGCGGGCGATAGGCCGGTCTTGAGCTGAAAGTCGCGGATCGCCTTCATGGTGTCGTTGCCGACCCGGCCGTCGGTGCCGCCGGTGTCGAAGCCGGCGCGGGTCAGTCGGGTCTGCATCTCCTGCACCTCGGCGAGCGTCAGCGCGCGCTCCGATCCGGGGAAGGGATGGATGAACGGGCTGCCGCCGAGAATGCGGTCGCCGAGGTGGCAGATCGCCAGAGCGTAGTTCATCGACGGGTTGTAGCTCTTCACTGCGTAGAAGTTCGGCCCGATCAGGAATTTCGGTCCGCCCTCGACCGGCACCCACATCGTCGCGCTGGCCGAGGAATTGGGAAACGGCTGGCCGTCGGCGCGGGAGACGCCGGCGCGCGACCACTCCGAATATGTGCGGCGACCGCTGACCGCGCCGCCGGGGCTCTCGACTTCGTAGCCCCAATGCTCGCCGCGGTGATACTTGCCGCGCCGGACCAGATACTTCGCGGTCGAGCCGAGTGCGTCGTCCGGCCGGCCGAACGGCGACACCCGTCCGTCGCCGTCATAGTCGATGCCGACGTTCAGCCACACCTCGGGCATCCATTGACTGTGGCCCATGGCGCCGGCCCAGGAGCCGCGCATTTCTTCGGGTGTCGACCAGCCCTTGTCGACGATCCGCAGCGCATTGATCAGCTCGGTTTCCCAATACGATCGCCGCCGCGGCTCGCGCCACGCCAGCGCGGCGAGGGACGGAAATACCGGCCGCATATGGTTCTGCTGCACCAGCGGATCGCCATAGGCGCTCTCGACGCCCCACAGCGCCAGCAGCGTGCCGCGCTCGACGCCGAAATCCCGCTCGATCCGGGCGAACAGCGCTTCGTTCTTGCGCAGCGCCTCGCGGCCGGCGGTGATCCGCCAGTCCGACACCCGCCGGTTGATATACTGCCAGAGCTGCTCATTGAACTCAGGTTGCTTCTGGAAGTTCTTGAACACGCTCATGTCTGGTTCGAGCGAGCCCATCACCCGATCCCAGGTGCGCGGCGAGATGCCCTTGGCGAGCGCCTTCGCCCGGAATGCGTCGCGCCATTCGTCGAAGCCCGCCGGCGCTGCGACGGCCGTGACCGCCGGCAGCATCGCCGACACGCAGAGTCCGATTTGCAGCAGGCGACGGCGGGTGAGGGAAGCGTGGGAATCGTGGTTGGCCATGCTCGCCAGTCTACGGCATTGCCGGCCTCTCCCAAAGCCGCCGCACCATTCGGGCATGCTCTCGACCGGAACCGAACATGGTTCCCTGCGCCGGCAGCGACACGATGTCTCCGCCTGTGCCCTTGTACCGCCGCGCTCGAAACCCAACTGGTGACACCGACCCTTCTTCCGCAGCCTCGGGCATTCGAGGCGCAAGACAGCCGACAGCCAACGAGGAGTTGAGGTGGACCGCGAATCCGAAATCGGGCCGGATCTCGAGGAGGCTGCGCCGAGCGGCGGCTTCGGGCTCGGCAGCGCCGTTCCTCAAGGGGCGCCGACCCGCCGGCTGCTGATGGTGATCAATCGGGGCAGCCGCTCCGGCAGTCAGGCCGTCGGTCTGGCGGGCTCCAAGCTCAGCGCCGCGGGTTTCGACCTGATGGTTTCGGCGCCTTCCAGTCGCCACGAGGTCGCGCCGTGGATCGAAACCCATGCCGAAGGGGCCGCAGGCGTGGTGATCGCCGGCGGTGACGGCACATTGAACGCGGCAGCGCCTGCATTGGTGACTACCGGGCTACCGCTGGGCATCATCCCGGCCGGGACCGCCAACGATCTGGCGCGGACGCTCGGCCTGCCGCTCGATATGGAAGCTGCCGCAGACGTGATCGCGGCGGGGCATCTCAAGACCATCGACCTCGGAGACGTCAACGGCCACAACTTCTTCAACGTCGCAAGCGTTGGCCTGAGCGCAGATTTGGCGCGCGAACTGAGCGGCGAAAGCAAGCGCAGGTTCGGTCGCCTCAGCTACGCGCTCACCGCCGCGAAGGTGCTCAGCAAGGCGCGGCCGTTCCACGCCGTGATCGTGTCGGGCGATGAGCAGGTGCGGGTGAAAACCATGCAGGTCGCGGTCGGCAACGGTCGTTACTACGGCGGCGGCATGGCGGTGGAGCACACCGCCGAAATTGACGACGGCCAGTTCGATTTGTATTCGCTGGAATTTGCGCAGGTGTGGAAGCTGCTGGCGGTGGCCTACGACTTCCGCAAGGGCCGCCACGCATTGTGGCGCGAGGTGCGTGCCGCGCGGGGCACGTCGTTTGAAATTCGTACCCGTAAGCCGCGTCCAGTGAATGCCGATGGCGAGCTGGTGACGTTTACGCCGGCCCGGTTCGAGCTATTGCGCAACGCGGTCAGCGTGTTCGTGCCGAAACGGCCGCCGCCGCGCCCTTGAAGAACGCCAACGAAAAAGCCCGCCGGGATGCGGCGGGCTTTGCGGCAGTCAGCAGGGCTGATTGCAATTAGTCCTTGGCGCGCTCGACGTAGGAGCCGTCTTCGGTCAGTACGACGATGCGGGTTCCGGTGCCGATATGCGGAGGGACGGCGGTGCGGACGCCGTTGGACAGCACCGCCGGCTTATAGGACGACGATGCCGTCTGTCCCTTGGTGACCGGCTCGGTCTCCACGACTTCAAGCGTGGCGCGCTGGGGCAGGGTGATCGCGACGGCCGTGGTGTCGTGCATCGACAGCTTCACCACCATGCCTTCCTGCAGATAAGGGGCGGACGATCCGACCACGTCCTTCGAGACCTGGACCTGATCGTAGGATTCCGGCTCCATGAAGTGGAACCCTTCGCCATCCTCGTAGAGGAAGCTGTAGTTGCGCTCTTCGATGGTGACCTTTTCGACCTGGTCGGTGGTCTTGTAGCGCTCCGAGATCTTCACGCCGTCGCTGATTCGGCGCATTTCGATCTGACTGACGGGCGTGCCCTTGCCGGGATGAATGTTTTCGGCAGACAGGACAACGTAAAGCTTCCCATCTTGCTCGAGGACGTTGCCCTTGCGAATAGAACTGGCGATGACTCTCAAAGGAATGTTTCCTGTCGTTCAGGTCCGGGCCCGATCCGGGCGTTGGTATCCCGAGGCCGAAACGGTTTCGGGGCGCAACATACTGATTTGTGGCGCTGATGCCAGTGTTTTGCGCGGCCGGATGGGGGCGACTTGAGATGGAGGCGACAAGCCAACCGTCGCCCTGGTGGAACAGGGATAGGTATCTGGACCGTCAGCCATTTTTGCGTGCGCGGGGCGCGGTGACGCGAGCCGTGCGCGGCTGGTTCGAGGGCGCGGATTTCACCGAGGTGGAGACCGCCGTCCTGCAAATCTCGCCAGGCAACGAGACCCATCTGCACGCGCCGCGGACCGAACTGCAGGGCCCTGATGGCGAACGGCGGACCCGATATCTGCGGACCTCGCCGGAGTTCGCCTGCAAGAAGCTGCTCGCCGCCGGCGAGACGCGAATCTTCGAACTCGCCCGGGTGTTTCGTGACCGTGAGCGCGGCCGGGTGCATCTGCCGGAGTTCACCATGCTGGAGTGGTATCGCGCCGATGCGCCGTACCGGCAGGTGATCGACGACACCATCGCGCTGATCCGCGTCGCGGCCGACGCCACCGGAATCGGGGCGTTCTCGTTCAGGGGGCGCCGCGCCGATCCGCAGGCCGATCCCGAGCTCGTGACGGTGGCTGAGGCATTTACCCGCTACGCCGGCATCGACCTGCTGGCGACAATCGTTGCAGGCGAGGGGGATCGCGCGGCGCTGGCGTCGGCCGCTGCCAACAGAGTGCGGATTGCCGACGACGACACTTGGTCCGACATCTTCAGCAAGGTGCTGGTCGAGCATGTCGAACCGCGGCTCGGCGACGGACGGCTGACGGTGCTCAGCGAATACCCGGCGCCCGAAGCGGCGCTGGCCCGGGCCAAGCCCGACGACCCACGCGTCGCCGAACGGTTCGAGCTGTATGCCTGCGGGGTTGAGCTCGCCAATGGCTTCGGCGAGCTCACCGACGCGAGCGAGCAGCGGGCCCGTTTCGTCGCGGCGATGGACGAGAAGGAGCGGCGTTACGGCGAGCGCTATCCGCTCGACGAGGCGTTTCTCGCGGCAGTCGCTGAAATGCCGGAAGCCAGCGGCGTGGCGCTCGGCTTCGACCGCCTGGTGATGCTGGCTGCCGGCGCAACGACGATCGATCAGGTGGTGTGGACGCCGCCGGCGGGCGAGGGCTCATGACCAAGGTCACGCGATTGCACACGCCGGCTTCGGCGACGTTGCGTCAGGCCGCCGAGCTGATCGACGAAGGCCTTGCTGCTGCCGAAGATCGCGCGGTGCTTGAAGAAATCTCGGCGCGCTACGCCATTTCGGTGACGCCGGCGGTGGCGGCGCTGATCGATCGCGACGATCCCGACGATCCGATCGCGCGGCAGTACATCCCGCGCGCCGACGAACTCGTGACATTGCCCGTCGAGCGCGACGATCCGATCGGTGATGCCGCGCATTCGCCGGTCGAAGGCATCGTGCATCGCCATCGTGATCGGGTGCTTTTCAAGCCGGTGCACGTCTGCGCGGTGTATTGCCGGTTCTGCTTCCGCCGGGAGATGGTCGGCCCCGGCAAGGACAATGCGTTGTCGCGCGAGGCGACCGCTGCGGCGCTGGACTACATCCGTGCGCACGACGAGATCTGGGAGGTGATTTTCACCGGCGGCGATCCGCTGATGCTGTCGCCGCGCCGGCTCGGCGAGATCATGGGCGAACTCGCTGACATCGAGCACGTCAAGATCGTCCGCTTTCATACCCGGCTGCCCGTTGCCGATCCAGCACGGGTGACGCCCGATTTGGTTCGGGCTCTGCGTGCGCCCGGGAAAACGACCTGGCTTGCGCTGCACGCCAATCACCCGCGCGAATTGACTGAAGCTGCGCGCGCGGCGTGCGCGCGGATCGTCGACGCCGGGATTCCCATGGTCAGCCAATCGGTGCTGTTGCGCGGTGTCAACGACGACGTGGCGACGCTGGAGGCGCTGATGCGCGCCTTCGTGGCATGCCGCATCAAGCCGTACTACCTGCATCATGGCGATCTCGCGCCCGGTACCGCGCATCTGCGGACGACGCTCGCAGAAGGTCAGGCCTTGATGCGGGCACTGCGCGGCAGTGTTTCCGGACTTTGCCAGCCGGAGTATGTGCTCGACATTCCTGGCGGCTACGGCAAGGCGCCGATTGGCCCCAATTATTTGTCGGACGGAGATGGAACTGAAGCGGATTCGCGCTATCGTGTCGCCGACTATTGCGGCGAGGTGCATTTGTATCCGCCGCAGTCGGGATGAGCGATGGTTCACCGTCGCTCCAGAGGCACCGCAACTGAGCGGAGCGTAATGCGTTGGTGCGAGGTCGGCGCGGGATTGCTGGCTGAAGACGATCGCTTGGCTGCCGGCGGCGTCGCAGACCAGCATCGCGGCGGCAACTTGGATGGAAGGAGAGCTCCGATGAAACCTGTAATGATCGCAGCCGCGATCCTGACACTGAGTGGGGGCGTTGCATTCGCACAGTCCGGCTCTGGCGGAGCCTCGACCTCGTCACCCGGTTCGACGATGTCGCCGGGCGCCTCGAGCGGATCGGGGACCAGACAGGCACCGATCGGTCATCTGCAGCCGCGACGGTCGGACACGCCGTCGGAGCGGTCGATCGATCAGGTCGATCCGCGGGACGCTGCGCTCGACCGCAAGATCAAGAGCATCTGCCGCGGCTGCTGACGCGAGCCGCGGCCAACGCTTATCGGATCAGCTTGCCTTGCGAGCGGCGAGGGCCATCGCGATCAACGAGGTCCCGCCGAACACGAGGTTGATGCCGATCAGCAGTCCGATCGCCCAGGCTGTGCCTGGCCAGCCCGAGATGATGATGAACGCCACCAGGATGTCGGCGACACCGGCTGCGAGCATCCAGCCCCAGCGTTCCGACATCCGGCCACGATGCTGGAACGCATACATGATGGTGGCAACGCCTTCGGCGAGGAAGTAGACGCCGACGATGAAGGTGAGGGTCAGCGTGCCTTGCAGCGGCATCGCGATCAGCACCAGGCCTGCGATCAATGCGAGCGCCGCGGACAGCAGCGACCACCAGAAGCCAGGCCCCTTCCGCGCCCAGATCGAGAAACCGACGCCCGCCACGCCGGCGATGAAGAACAGCCAGCCCAGCATGATGGTGAAGGTGAGGCTGGCGAGCAGCGGTAGCAGGATGGCCGCAAAGCCGATGATCAGCAGCAGAATGCCCTCGAACAAATAGGCCTTCCAGTGATCGCGAATGGCCGCCTCGACGCGGGCCTGCAAGCGCGCGACATCTTCGGGACGAAGGCCGTCATCTGGCATCGACATGGGAGGTTCTCCTTCAAGGGTTCCCGAACAGGAACCTACATCGCGCAACGCCCGTCGGTGGGAAAAGGTTTCGCGGTATTCATCTGCATCATCTGCGAGCGTGACAGCGATCGAACCAGCGCGGGAATCGGTTAATCATAGCGCTTGATTGCGACGACTTTGGCGGGCGTGGCACAATGATCCCAGCCGTTTTGCATCTTGTCGCGTTGGCACTTGCGATCACACTGTTTGTATTCGCCTGATCGGCTTTCTTGACGATTGGTCTGTGCGACGGCCCCGCGGTATCGCGGCCGCTCAGCGATCTCCGGCTGCCGTCGAGCGGTTGCAGCGGGAAATCGGGCTTGTTTGTCGACGATGGACCGAGGTCGACATGGCCGCTATCCCGATATTCGATTCCTTAGATGATGAATTTAGGTGTATATACTGGGAAATATTCAATCATAGATTGTTGTCCTCGCGAAATTCTCGCGGGCCAATCAGTTTCTGTTCGGTGCCGTTATGGGAACAGAGATGCGACCGCGATGCACGCGCTGCGGAGCGCGCACAGGCCTCGCCCGGATTTCGCCGGTTCGGTCACTTGAATTGCGAATCTACGAATGCCCGACTTGCGGACAAACCGACTATTACGAAGTTAGTCCGGCCCCGAATACTGCCTGGACTCTTCTGGCCGACGAGCGTCTGGCGGGAATTATTGCTGCGCTGAAAAACAAGGATGGCGCTCCCTAGCGGACTGTTAGGAAGGAATTTGTTTAACGCACTGAACTCGTTATTCAACCGTCGGCTTATGTGCTGGATGATGTGTTGAAGTTGCGCAGACTGCATCAACAAACCATCAAGCATGATGGAGATGCCGGCCGTCGCGGTTCATCGTTCTGGTATCCGCATCGCGGAAGAAGGCCACCGAGGATCAGGGGGCGCTTGACCTCGAAACCGACACCGAAAACGCTCTGATCGATGAAATCCGCGGCTATATCGACAGCTGGCGGGCGCTGCGCAATCCTGCTGACTGGCAAGTTATCGGTACGACCCAGCGGCTCCTGGAGCACTGGCGTCATCACCAGTTCAACGGCCCGAGGCCATTCCTCTGTCAGGTCGAAGCCGGCAGCGACAAGACCACCGTGATGGCGATGCTCCTGTACGTCTTGCGGCGAGCGCACCGCGCTGGCGCGAATCCCCCCGATCGAGTTGATCCACGAGGTTCGGATGTTCGAATGCAGCAGCTGCGGTCAGGTCGATCGCTATGCCGTCAAGTCCGGCCCGGATTCCGATTGGCTCTTGCTGTCCGACTCCAGCGCGAAGAATGGAAGCCTGAGAGTTCGCGCGAATTGAGCCTCCCCGAAAAAGGGGGCATCGCGGCGCGGATTTGGGCGACATTTTTCTAGCGATGGATCCGCAGCATACTGAACAGCGCGGATAGCGAGCAGATCGCACAGGCGACGCCGAACACCGAAGCGATGAAGCTGCCGCCGGCGCTGCCCGCCAGGCCGTTCGACAGCACGATGATCATCGCGACCAATGCGGCTCCGATCGATTGCCCCGCCGTTCGGGCCGTCGACAGGACGCCGGACGCCGTCACGGCTCGGCGCTTTTCGACGTTCGAGAACATTTCCTTGTTGTTCGGTGGCAGGAAAAAGCCGTAGCCGACGCCGCAGATCGCGATCCGCCAAACCAGGTCGACGATCGTGGCGTCCCGAGGCAAGACCGCGAGCGACGCGAAGCCGATGCAAAACAGAGCGACTCCGGCGGTCGAAATGTGGGTCGCGTTGAACTTGGCCGAGAGGCTTCCCGACAGCGGCGCGCAGATTGCGACGGCGAGTGGCCACGCCGTGAAGATCAAGGACGAGGTCAGGACGCTATAGGAATAGGTGTGCTGCAGCACGAACGGCAACGCGACCAGTGCCATGCCCTGCGAGACGAACATCGTGACCGACGACAATACGGCAAACGAGTAGCGTCGCTGGGTGAAGATATCCAGCGGCAGCAGTGGACTCTTGGCTTTGGTCTGAATGAATAGGAAGATCGCGAGCAGGATCGCGGATGTCGCCAGGAGCAGCCCGACCGTGAGGTCACTCCACCGTCCGATTTCGTCGACGGCCACGACCAGCAAGCCGAATGCCCCGGCGGAGGTAAATGCACCTGCAAAGTCGAAGCCCGTTTCGCTCGCCGAGTCCAGGCCGAGGAAACTGATGGAGAAATAGATCGCCACGAGGCCGAGCGGGATGTTGATGTAGAACAGCCAGGGCCAAGACAGATATGAGATAATCAGCCCGCCAAGCGCAGGGCCGACCGCGGTGCCGATCGCGAATGCCAGCGCGTTGAGGCCGAAGATCATGCCCAGCGCGCTCGGCGGGAATATCGCGCGATACAGGCCTAGACCGACGCTGATCATGATCGCGTAGCTGATGCCCTGTGCAACTCTCATGAAGACGAGCATCGCAAACGTCGTGGAGACCGCACAGCCGAGCGAGGATAGCGTGAACAGCACCATCCCGATCGCGTAAAACCGACGCTCGCCCAGTCTGGCACCCAGCGAAGCGAAGATCAGCATCGTAGATGCGCTGGCCACCTGATAGCCGTTCGCCACCCAGATCACCGAGGCGGAATCGACCTCCAGCGCTTGCGCGATCGATGGAAGCGCAATGTTGACGATCGAGCTGTCGATCGCGGCCATCAGCACGCCGATCAGAATCGCCGCCGCCGCAAAATAGCGTCGCGGAGCCGCAAAACCGGTCTCCAGGGTTTCTACTGCAGATGACATGGTCGTTCTCATTGGAGCTTCAGTGCATTGCGGCCGATTCTGACATGTCGGTCAGCCCGATCTCGTCTGAAAGCCTTCCAGAAACAGCAGGCAGCCGAGCAGCAACACATCCTCCGGTCGGGCGGCCATAGGATGTTCAGGCGCCACCCACGGCCGCCCCGTTCCGTTGATCCGCATACTGCGAAGGAAGCAGTAGACAGTGAGGGCATAGAATTTTGGGATTTCCGCCGGGTCCAACCAGCCGAATAATCCGGACATGCCTCTTAGTTCCGGAATTCCCTCGAGAATCCGCCGGTGCTCATCGTTTCTGATCACAAACAAGACCGAATTCGACATGGGAACGATTTTGACGGCGTCGACAATTTCCGTCGCAAGCTCATGCCAAAACGAGAAGACGAAGCGAGATAAGCCGAACAACGGGTCGATACCGCGCACCGAGTAGTCCGGGTCGATAAAGGCGACCTGTTCGGTTGCCTCGTCGTAGAGCACATTACCGAAGTGGAAATTGAGGTGGGCGGTCTCGATAGGCCGGAGTTGATATCGCGAGGCGATGATCGGGATACCCCTTTCGAGGTGGCTGCTAAACGTTGCGTTGACGGGCAATTTGGTGCGGTCGCTGTCACCGGCCGCAAGTACTGCGCAGCCGATGGAGACCAGCAAGCAGAACCGCGCCATCTGCAGTGCGTCTTGGTAGAACGAGGTGTCGTCGTGGATGAGGTCGACCATTGTTGCGTCGAATGCAGCCATGCCGTCGTGCTCGTGCGAATTTCTGTCATCCCGATGGATGCGACGTTGCGACGTCGACCGCGATCACGAAATGATACGATCGACGTCTCTTGTCGCTGAGTATGATCGGTAGGGGCGACCGACGGATGCCGCAAACGAGTAATTTCGATGGCGCGATCGACGTGGTCGATACGCAATTCCCCGAGGTGCGTTACTGCTGCAAGTTGGTGGCGTTTGAAGATGAGGGATGTGTCGCCGAGATGCCGATGGACATGCAAGATGACGTCGCCTTGAAGTAAATCTTGCGCAAGGAGAGGTGCCGCGGGATGCTGGCGACGATGGGCTGCGAAGCGCAGGTGAGGCTTGATATCGGGGCCTGCAGCACAAGACGTTCAACGGTCGGCATGCTGCTGTCGTTTTTTGGCTCCATGATCCGACGTTGGAGACATTGCTTATTCAATGATCGGTTTGAGTCGGCGATGAGGGGGACACGGCCGTTCAGAGTTGTTTGATCCGCAGGGAAGGACGCGGCTTTGCGCGACTTAATGTTGGTATTTTGGGATTGCGAGACAGGGGGCGACTTATGGCTCCCTCATCTTGGTCTGACCTTTTTCGGTTGTTGGTGGTGGCCTCTCATGAATGAAGCACGGGGCTTCGTCATAGGAGCCGGTGGACCGGAGGCTTCGATCGCCGTCCGGAATAGCTCTGACCTGACAACAACGGCGCGTGGGATGGTGGAGTATGAATATCAATGAATTGATGGCGTTCGTCGAAGTTGTCGAGTCGGGCAGTATGACCCTGGCGGCCGGGCGCCTGCATCGGGTCCAGTCGAGCATCTCGCAACGGATTAAACGACTGGAGGAGCAACTCGGCGTCACGCTGTTCGACCGAGGCAACGGTTTAGTGCCGACGGCGGAGGGACAACTTCTCTACGACTACGGCAAGAGGATTGTCTGCCTCATCGAGGAATGCGAATGGCGGTTCAGGCGTGGGCTGGCGAGAGACGTTCTCCGACTTGGCGTCATCGAGTGTATGCCGGCGCCGATCATCGATCGGATTATGGATGTGAATGATGCTGATGGTGTCGAGCTGAATATCGTTGTCGGAAATACGATGAGTCTGATTCACAGTCTCAATAATGACGAGCTCGACGCGGTCATCGTCGGAGCGGGGTTTGCCGGCGCGGACCATGTCCGCGTGCCACTTTTTTCCGACAAGCTGGTTCTCGTGACGGAGAGAAGCGCGGCGAAAATCGATTCGATCGCAGACTTGAACGATAGTGCCTTCCTTCTGCGGAGCAAAAAGTCGGCTTCATTCCGGAATCTGGAGATATTGTTTTTGGAAGGCTGTATCGTGCCGCGTCGGGTGGTGGAGTGCGGGTCCTATCCGATCCTTTTCATGAATGTGAAAAAGGGAAACGGAGTGTCACTGGTCTTGAACTCGTCAGTGAGCGGCGGCCTCAGGGATGAGATCAGGGTTCACGAGATTCAAGGACGTTTCTCGAAGTTCGATGTCGAATTGCTGTATCGCAGGACGGTCTCACATGCGTCGATGACGTTCTTCCGGCAGACGGTCGTCGATGCACTTGCCAGCAGGGCGCCGTAAGGCGCGAAGACGATCGGCTAAGCGCATAGTCTGGAACGGCGTTTAGGTGGCTGTGGTTGTCGACGTCTGGGCAGGCATGCAGTCAGGGTCGGCTTGGCTGAGGGAGAACCTGAAGGAGCATTCGCTGGAGCAGCCCACTGCAGAAACTGGAAGGGGCTTGACTATCGTGGCTGCCGGAAGCGATCGCTCCCGAGTTCCGCGGAAGAGCATTGCGGTGCCGCTATTGCAGTGGTTGGGCGCGGTGGCTCTCGTCTTCACCTCGGAACGTTGAGCTGGAATGTCCAGCCGGCTCCGCGGCGGCATACATGACTAGCCATCGTGTGTTGAATCCTGTGTTTTTTCACAGGCTGAGACGGCTCAGATTCAATGATTTCAGAAGGTTAGCTGTGGCGCTCCCTAGCGGAATCGAACCGCTCTCTCCACCGTGAAAGGGTGGCGTCCTAACCGATAGACGAAGGGAGCGTAACCGCCGGACGCGCGCGACATGGACATCGCGAGCAGACGGAAACGCACGGTTTTACCCGAAACGGCAGCTTCAACGTGGCCGGGGAACCGGCCCGCCGCGAAGCAGCGGCGAACGTATAGAGGCGTTTTTTCCGAGGGGCAAGCGGTCTGCGGAGCGATCTGCCGATACCCCGACTTTTCGCTAAATCTTGCAACGATTTTTCAACAGCCGCGGACCTAGAGCAGGAGCAGTTCTGAGCAATCGGAGCTGCAGTTCTCGCGTCGAACGCTGGATGCGGCGGGTCGTGCGCATCGGATTCGCCGGCAAGTTCGGCGGAGCAGGTCGAGGAGTCAGCGATGGCCAAGGACAAGACCAAACGCGAACAGCGCAAGTCTGTGCGCCAGCGTGGATGGATCACGCTCGACGGTGGCTTTGCTGCTCGTCCCTGCGAGGTGCTCGATCTGTCGAGCTCCGGGGCCAAACTGGTTCTGAGCGAGGCGGAGTCGCTCGGGGCCCGGCTGCGGCTGGGATTCACGCGAGATGCGCGTCAGGGCCGATCCTGCGAAGTGGTCTGGCGAAGCGGCACGACGCTCGGCGTCAAATTCGTCAATTGAGCAAACGCGGCGTCTGCCGACGTAAAACGGGCTCCGCAAGTTGCGGAGCCCGCGGCGACCGGCGAGCGGTCGTCGATCTCAGTGGCCGAAAAACAGCCACAGCAAGATGATGATCGGGATCGGAACGCCGATCAGCCACAGCAAAAGTCCTCGCGCCATTGATGTCCTCCGTTGGTTACTCGACCAACGCGAGCTACGGCGCGTCGTTCCTTGCCGTCAGGCGGCCTCGATTCCCGGAACGACGCTATATTCTGTCGGCGCGATCCCGCCTCACCAATGGCCGGTGTTCGGCATCGAGGCCCACGGCTCCTGCGGCGGCAAGGCTTCGCCCTTCTGCAACAGCTCGACCGAATGCAGATCCGGCGACCGCACGAACGCCATCTGGCCGTCGCGCGGGGGACGGTTGATGGTGATGCCGAGCTTCATCAGTCGCTCGCAGGTCGCGTAGATGTCGTCGACCTCGAAAGCGAGATGGCCGAAGAATCGATCCTCGCCATAGCTCTCCTCATCCCAATTGTAGGTCAGCTCGATCGTCGGGGCAGGGCGTCCCTTCGATTGCTTCACCAGATCCTCGTCTTCCGGTGCGCACAGGAACAGCAGCGTGAACTTGCCCTTGTCGTTGTCGATGCGGCGGACCTCCTTGAGGCCCAGCGCGCCGCTGAAGAACTGCAGAGCGGTGTCGAGATTGCGGACGCGCAGCATGGTGTGCAGGTAACGCATGTGGTCTTGTTCTCCTTCGGGCGAAGCGCTGATGCTCTTGGATGGAAGGACAGTGACGGAAAGTCTGGGCTGCATTCAAGCGGCGCTTCAATAAGCGCGATCCTCCTGAACCCACCCCCAAAAACAATAAGGCCCGGAGCCGGGGCTCCAGACCTTATGCTCGCTCGGAGGAGGTGCCGCGAAGGGACACAAGACCACCGAGCACAGCGGTTTCGCATCCGATCGCACCGGATACCCGACGAAAAGAGCCCCGCCTTGGAGGTCGCGCGGGGCTCTTTCAGAGGAGGTCATCCGTAGAGACGGGTTCAACTATCCGACCCACGCGGCCCTCTTGCAATTCAAAAAAATGTGGCTTCGAATCTGGGCAAGGGATCCATCAGCTCGGTCGCGGTGCTGACGCGTCGGTGCGGGCGCGGCCTTGTGCCACGGTTTCGGCTCGAAGCGCGCGGATTCTGGCGCGACGAGAGGGTATTCTTGAAATGATCCAACCATGATCGCACCCAGCCTCTCCAGTGGGGTCGAACAGCTCGGCGATATGATCGCAAACGCGGCTTCGATCGTGCCTTTTACCGGCGCTGGCATTTCGACCGAATCCGGCATTCCAGATTTCCGATCGCCCGGTGGGTTGTGGAGCCGCAACCAGCCGATCCCGTTCGACGAATTCGTCGCCCGTCAGGACGCGCGCGACGAAGCCTGGCGCCGACGTTTCGCAATGGAGCAGACGTTTGCCAAAGCGCGGCCCGGCCGCGGCCATCGTGCTCTGGCATCGCTGTACAAGGCCGGCAAGGTGCCGGCGATCATCACGCAGAACATCGACAATCTGCATCAGGTGTCCGGCTTCGCCGAACACGACGTCGTCGAACTCCACGGCAACACGACTTACGCGCGCTGTATCGGTTGTGGCAAACGTCACGAGCTCGCTTGGGTGCACGATTGGTTTCAACGCACCGGCCATGCGCCGCATTGCACCGCCTGCGACGAGCCGGTGAAGACCGCGACGGTATCGTTCGGTCAGGCAATGCCGCCGGATGCGATGCGTCGCGCGACCGAGCTCGCGCAGCATTGCGATCTATTCATTGCGATCGGTTCATCGCTCGTGGTGTGGCCCGCTGCGGGATTTCCGATGCTCGCAAAAGAGTGCGGCGCCAAGCTCGTGATCATCAACAACGAACCGACCGAGCAGGATGAAATCGCCGATCTGGTGATCCGTCACGACATCGGCGACACGCTCGGACCGTTCGTCGGCAACTAAACCTCGTAAGATTCGCAGGCTTTCAAGGCTGTTTATAGTTGTCGCGTAACGATTTTTTTGTCTTTGCCGTTCTGGCCACGATGTTATCTTCGAATCAACAGATTCGCGGCGGCACAATCCAGAGTAGTTGAGAGGACGTTCCGCGAATCATCGTCGTCGCAGACGCGGCGAATTGTTTGATGACGTGCGCGGGGTCCGGGGTCATGGGGTCGGACGGATTTGAGTCCAAGAAGCCGGGTATTTTGCCCGCAGCTAGCGCTGCGAAGCCGAGAGCGGCGGAGTTTCCAGCAGGCGATTTTTCGCCGCGAGACTTCGGAGCCGGCGCGCACCGCGAACTCTCGACATCCCGCGATGTGAATCCGCGCGATGCCTTTGCCGGCCTCGGCGATACGGCGAACCTGGTCGAGATCAGCGGCGTCATCAAGTGGTTCGACGCATCCAAGGGGTACGGCTTCGTCGTCCCCGACAATGGGTGGCCGGATGTCTTGCTGCACGTCACCGTGCTGCGACGCGACGGCTATCAGACCGCCTACGAGGGCGCACGCATCGTCGTCGAATGCGTTCAGCGCGCGAAGGGCTATCAGGCGTTCCGTGTCGTCTCGATGGACGAGTCGACCGCGATCCATCCGGCCCAGATGCTGCCGGCACGCACGCATGTCAGCGTGACGCCGACCAGCGGGCTGGAACGCGCTCAGGTGAAATGGTTCAACCGGCTGCGCGGCTTCGGCTTTCTCACCTGCGGCGAGGGCACGCCCGACATCTTCGTGCACATGGAGACGCTGCGCCGCTACGGCATGACCGAGCTGCGTCCGGGCCAGTATGTGCTGGTGCGGTTCGGACCGGGCTCGAAGGGCATGATGGCGGCCGAGATCCAGCCCGAGAACGGCGCACCGGGATTGTCCTCGCACTGATCTCGCTCGGCCCGGCGTATCGGCGCGCGACCCACCCCGCGTTCTTGATTGGGCCATCCTTGATCGCCAATTTGTGAATCGGCGGGCGCCTGCCGCGTGTGCTCTTTGCGCGGCGTAAGTGCGTTCGGCATGATCCCGGCGGCGATGCGCTGCCATGGCGCCCGCGAAACACAGGTTCGATTCCATGCAGGCTTCTGAAATGTTCAAGTTCCGCCGGCTGCGGTGGCTGGGTGCGCTCGCGATGGCGGCGATGCTGTGCGGCCTTCTGGTGCACGGCGCGGTCGCGGCGCAGATGCAGTCGCTGGAGATCGTCGGCAAGACCGGCGTGCATGTGTTCACCGTTGAGATCGCCACCACCGACCAGGAGCGGGAAGTCGGCCTGATGTACCGCAAGAGCCTGCCGGACGGGCAGGGGATGCTGTTCGACTTCCGGCCCGAGCAGCAAGTCTCGATGTGGATGAAGAACACCTACATTCCGCTCGACATGATCTTCATCCGCGGCGATGGCACCATTCTGCGGATCGCCGAAAATACCGAGCCGCTGTCGACCCGCATCATCGCCTCCGGCGGGCCCGTCGCGGGCGTGCTCGAGGTCTCGGGCGGCACCGCCAAGAAGCTGGGCATCGCGGCCGGTGACCGGGTGGCGCATCCGCTGTTCAAGTCGCACTGATGTTCAAGTCGCACGGAGCCCGGCTTGCTGGGGTGCCGTGAACCGTGTATCGACGGCCGTCTGCCTCCGGATCATGGATTTGGGGGCATGGATCGGGGTATAGCGCAGCCTGGTAGCGCGGCAGTTTTGGGTACTGCAGGTCGTTGGTTCGAATCCAGCTGCCCCGACCAACCGCCCTTTTGATTTTGCGACGGATTTGGCGTTCGCCCCGTCGGCACGCGAGCGATGTCGAAAGTCGTCGTCGCGCGTGAAGCTGGGGAGTTCGGCCGATGAGGATCGCCCTGGCGATCGTGTCGCTGTTCCCGAGCGGCGGCTTGCAGCGAGACTGCATGGGGATCGCCCGGCGGCTGATGTCGCGCGGTCACGACGTCACCATTCTGGCCTCGCGTGTGCAAGGCGAGTTGCCGACCGACCTGAACATCGAGCTGCTGCCGGTCAGCGCCTGGAGCAATCATGGTCGGGATTTGGGTTTTGCCGAAGCGGCGGCGCAGCGCAAATCAGCATTCGACCGGCTCGCCGGCTTCGGCAAACTGACCGATCTCGACGTACTGTACTGCGCCGATGGCTGTGACAAGGCGCGGCCTTCGCGGTGGTCGGATCGCTTCACCGCGCGCCGCCGGATAAAGCTTGCGCTGGAGGCCGCGAGTTTTGCGCCCGGACGACCAACGCAGTGCCTGTTGCTGAGCCAGAACCAGCTCGACAACTTCCAACAGGCCTGGGGCACCGAACCGGAGCGTTTGGCGCTGATGCCGCCGACGATCGATCCTGGCCGGCGGCATCCGGAGCTGCGACAAGACGGTACGCGGGAGCGGATCAGGGGCGAGTTCGGCGTCGGTGCCGACACGATCGTCTGGCTGGCGGTCGCGGCGCATCCTTTGACGAAGGGCCTCGACCGAGCGGTTGCGGCACTTGCGGCCTTTCCAGAGGCTCGGCTGGTGGTGGCCGGGGTGGCCGACGACAGCAAACAGGGGCGGTTGATGCGCCAGCTCGCCGACGACGCCAAGGTGTCGGACCGCGTCGTGCTGCTCGGCATGCGGCGCGACATTCCCGAATTGATGGCGGGGGCGGACCTGCTGATCCATCCGGCGCGGGTCGACACCACCGGCACCGTGATCCTGGAGGCGGTGGTCAACGGCCTGCCGGTGATCACCACCGCTGTGTGCGGCTATGCGCGCCATGTTGCGGCGGCCGATGCCGGCGTGGTGCTGCCGGAAGCGTTCGGTCCCGGCAATCTGATCGAGGCGCTGCGTCAGGCGTCGGCAGCGGGGCGCCGCGCGTCATGGAGCGAGAACGGCGCCAGCTACGGCGCCAGCAATGACCTCTATTCCGGGCTCGACCGCGCCGCCGCGATCATCGCCGGCGAAACCACCGTCGCGCTGTCGTCCTGAAGCTGCGACCGGGCCACCTGAGGTTCCGCCGCCGAAGCGGCCGGGCTGTCTCTTATACCCATCTGACGCTGCCGACGACGGGCTGTGTCGA
>NZ_QUMK01000079.1 GCF_010907035.1 Rhodopseudomonas sp. BR0M22 | reverse complement strand
GACGCGCTCGGCGGGCCGTAATCGTCGGCGTGGAACGACGGCGCCCAGCCTTTGCTCCAGTCGTGACGCATCCAATACACCGAGCCGAACGCGATGATGCCGACCACGACCATGATCCGCAGGAACCATTTCGGAAAGTCTTCCATCTGCCCGCTCCGTCCGCTCGATACCGGGAACGTGGTACAGGCGGACGCGACGGTTCGACAATAATGATTTCGAACGACGCGGCGGCAGGTCGCGGGCCGCGGCGATGACGCTGCGGCCTTGCATGGTCGCGGCGCGCCACCTAAAGCCGGATCGACACCGTTCGATTCACATTCGCCTGCAAGGGAGAAGCCCGATGGCCTTGATGCCGGTCGACGAAGCGCTCGCCGCGGTGCTGGCCGGCGCGCGCGGGCTCGACGTCGAGATGGTCGCACTCGAGGATGCCCACCGCCGCGTGCTGGCGCGCGACCTCGCCGCGCTGCGCACCCAGCCGCCGCAGCCGATGTCCGCGATGGACGGCTACGCCGTGCGCGCCGCCGACGTCGCCGCGCCGCCGGCGACGCTGCGGGTGATCGGCGAGATCGCCGCTGGCCGGCCGGCCACGATGGGCATCGGCGCAGGCGAAGCGCTGCGGATCTTCACCGGAGGCGTCGTCCCCGCCGGCGCCGACGCGGTGGTGATTCAGGAAGACACGGTGCGCAACGGCGACCACGTCACGGTCAATGAATCTGTCCGCACCGGCCGCCACATCCGCCCCGCAGGCGTCGACTTTCGCGAAGGCCAGGTTCTGCTGCATCAGGGCCGCCGGCTGAACGACCGCGACCTCGCGCTTGCCGCCGGCATGAACCACGCCGCGCTGCCGGTTTACCGTCTGCCGCGGCTGGCGCTGCTGGCCACCGGCGACGAGCTGGTGATGCCGGGAACGGCGCCCGCCCCCGGACAGATCGTCTATTCCAACGGCTACGCGCTGCGCGCCTTGGCGGAGGCCGAGGGCGCAGAGGTGATCAACCTCGGGATCGCCGCCGATACGCTCGAAGCGACCAGGGCGGCGATCCGGCAGGCCCGCGATCTCGGAGTCGATCTGCTGGTCACCACCGGAGGCGCCTCGGCCGGCGACCACGATCTGGTCAAGGAAGCGCTGGAGGCCGAAGGCACCCAGATCGCGTTCTGGAAAATCGCGATGCGCCCAGGCAAGCCGATGATGCACGGCCATCTCGGCGCAATGCGGGTGATTGGCCTGCCCGGTAACCCGGTGTCGTCCTACGTCTGTGCGGTGCTGTTCATGGTGCCGCTGATCCGCGCGCTGAGCGGCATGAGCGACCCGATGCATGTCCGCGAGCCCGCTTTGCTGGGCGCCGACCTCGCCGCCAACGACACCCGCGAGGACTATCTGCGCGCGCATCTGGCGCGCGACGATGCCGGCCGGCAGGTCGCCACTCCGGTCGATAGCCAGGACTCCTCGCTGCTGGCGCGGCTCGCGGCGGCCCAAGCGCTGATCGTTCGCCCAGCACACGCGCCAGCCGCCCAGGCCGGCTCCTCCTGCATCATCCTTAAGCTCCCGCTATAGCGATCCGTGAAATTCCCTGCGTTCGATTAACAGGTTGCGGAACACACCCCGAACATATAGTGTCCGTTCATGATTTGTTTTCGAGATTCGGTCACGATCACGCTTTGAGGGTGCTGCTGTTGCGCAGACTCGTCGCCCGAACCGAAACGCACCTCGAACCGGCCGGTCGTCGCCGAATGGGAAATAGTCGATGCTGACGCGCAAGCAGTTTGAGCTGTTGAAGTTCATCAACGAGCGGCTGAAGGAAGCCGGCGTTCCCCCTTCCTTCGACGAGATGAAGGATGCGCTCGACCTGCGCTCGAAGTCGGGCATCCACCGCCTGATCACCGCGCTGGAAGAACGTGGCTTCATCCGCCGGTTGCCGAACCGCGCTCGCGCCATCGAAGTCATCAAGCTTCCTGATACCGGCGGCATGCCGAGCGGCGGCCGCCGCGGTTTCACCCCGAGCGTGATCGAAGGCAATCTCGGCAAGGTCAGGCCGCCGAGCCCGGAGCCGGCCGAAGACGATCATGATCGCGGCAGCGTCGCGGTGCCGGTGATGGGCCGGATTGCGGCTGGTACGCCGATCGAAGCGTTGCAGAGCCGCAGCCACACCATCAGCGTGCCGGCCGACATGCTCGGCAGTGGCGAACATTACGCACTCGAAGTCCGCGGCGACTCGATGGTCGAGGCCGGCATCCTCGACGGTGACATGGCGCTGATCCAGAAGAACGACGTGGCCGACACCGGCGATATCGTGGTGGCGTTGATCGACGATGAGGAAGCGACGCTGAAGCGCTTCCGCCGCCGCGGCGCCTCGATCGCATTGGAGCCGGCCAACGCGGCCTATGAGGTTCGGATCCTGCCGCCGAACCGCGTCCGCATCCAGGGCAAGCTGATCGGGCTGTATCGCAAGTATTGAGCACTGAGCATCGTGTCCTCTGCTTTCCATTGAGCTTCGCGCTCAATCGTCGCCGGTCGGATCCTGCTGCGCCGGAGTGGCATCCTCGGATGCCGTCGGTACGGGACGTCTGATCGAGACCGGCCTGCCCTGCTCCTTCTCCGCGGCCGCTTCGGCCCACGGCCGGCTGCGGCCCCTGGGCCGGACCGCCTCGATCGCGAACACTGCGGATGCGTCGCCGGTTCGTCGCAGCGCCAGGGTGCCGCCCGCTTGCAGCTCATCGTGGCCGATCGCCAGGGCGGCGCAGTCCGGCGGCGGCTGTGCGGCGGTGACCACCAGCACCGCACGGGCGCAATCGTCGGACAGTCCATCGGGCCGCAGCGACAACGCTACCAGCCTTCCATCGACAAGCGGTGCGACGCAGCCATCTGCATCGCAGGAGACCCCGGCGCGCAGCGAGGCGTCGTCCGGCGTGCGCGGATCGGCGTCGGCGGCAAGCCATTGCTTCAGCCGAAAGGCGTCGACGCCGCTCTGCATCAGCCGCAGATGGCCATCGGCGCCGCGGACCGCGACTTGTCGGCCGTCGCCCGCGATCAGCACCTCCGGCTGCGGTGTCAGCGCCGCCCAGCCAATCGCGCCGACTAGCCCGAGCGCCCCGCTCCAACGCAGCGGCGTGCGCAGCAAGCCGATCGTCACCAGCCCGAGCGTGGCCAGTAGCAGCGGTCCATGACCGAAGGCGGTGACCCGGCCGACGGCACCCGGCAGTGACGCCACCCACTGCGCCACCAGGGTCATCCAGTCTATGCCGAATTCCATGATCCGCCAGAACGGCGCGTCGAGTCCGAACGGGATCGCAACGAGACCGAGTAACCCCGCCGGCATCACGATCGCTGACACCACCGGCATCGCCGCAAGATTGCTGAGCACACCGTAGGGTGTGATGCGATAGAAATGATAGGCGGCGTAAGGCATGGTCGCGAGGCCCGCCACCACCGAAGCGAGCGTCAACAACGCGATCTCGCGGCCGCCCCACAACGCCACCCGTGCCGCCACCGAGCTGTCGTTCGCGGCGAACAGCGCCGGCATCCCGACCTGGACCAATGCGACCAGGCCGAGCGTGGCCGCGAAAGACATTTGGAAGCTTGGATGCACCAGTGCTTCCGGCGCGATTGCCAGCACGATCAGCGCCGCCAGCGCCAGCGTGCGGAAGGTGATGGCGCGGCGATCGACCATCACGGCGATCAGCACCACCGCGGTCATCAGGAAGCTGCGCTGGGTCGCGACTTCGGCACCCGATAACGCCAGATAGAACGCGGCGGCGGCGAGCGCTGCGGCAGCGGCGACCTTCTTGATCGGAAACGTCACCGTCAGCGCCGGGATCAACGCCAGCAACGCGCGCAGCGCAAAGAACACCACGCCCGCCACCACCGCCATGTGATAGCCGGAGATCGACAGCACATGGCCCAACCCGGAGATGAACATCGCGTCGTTGACCGGTGTCGAGATCGCATCGCGCTTGCCGGTGAGGAGCGCAGTGGCGATGGCGCGGGTATCGCCGTCGAGCACGCTCCGGATCCGCGCGTCGATGCCGTCGCGCAAGTCCTGCAGCGCTGCCGCATAGCGCAGCCGCCAGCCGCCGTCTTGCGCCGGCGTCGAAACCGCCATCGCACCGAGCACGAAGCCGGATGCGGCGATACCCTGGAAATACAGATCGCGAGCGAAGTCGTAGCCGCCCGGCTGCAATGGCTGCAGCGGTGGCTGCAACCGAGCCTTCAGCGTCACGAAGCTGCCGACCGCTGGCGCCTTCCCCTTCTTCACCGACAGCCGCACCCGCTCCAGCGACGGCGCCCGTGCCGCCTGCATCTGCGTAACCCGCAGCACGAAACGGTCGGTGCGCTCACGCACTTCCCGGACTTCGACGAAGCCGCTGAGCTCGGCGGCGTAGACCGGCTTGGTGAGCACTGGATGCGCAATCCGCGCCGCCTTCAGCGTCGCGGTGGCAAAGCCCGCCACCGCCGCCGCGATCAGCAACAGCGTCCCGAATGCGCGGGTGCGGCGAAGCAGGAAGGTGGCGACCGCAAATCCGACTGCGGTCGCGGCGGCCACCCATGCGACCGGTTCATGATCGGCGGCGAAATACAGCGCGATGCCTGCACCGAATGCGACCGGCGTCCATGGCAAGAGACGTCCCGGCCCGCCTTCTTCCCGCGCCCAAGCGCGTAACCGGCCGGCCAGTCCAGGCCACCACGCCAGCCCAAACGTCAACAGCGCGCCCGCTTGCGCCGAGACGCCGGCCGGCCACGTCCGTACCCTGGTTCGATCGCGCCGCTGCAAGGCCGCGCCCCCACCCTTCGCCGCCGGGCGAACAGTGGAACAGATCAGCGGCACCGGCAATCGCCGGCACCGCCCCGTCGTTGATCAGGATCGATCGGGCGTCAGCCCTTCGCGACTTCCTTGGCGAAGGTATCACGCAGCCCGATGGTGCGATTGAACACCGGCTTGTCGGGCGTCGAGTCGCGATCGCGCACGAAGTAACCCTGGCGCTCGAACTGCAGCGGCTCGGCCGAATTGCTCGCCGCCGTCTCCGGCTCGATCCGCGCCTCGGTCAGAATTTCGAGCGACTGCGGATTGAGGTCTTCGGCGAAGGTGGCTGCACTCGGCGCCGGATTGGCGAACAGCTGATTGTAGATCCGGATCTCCGCCTTGACCGACTGCGCCGCCGGTAGCCAGTGCATCGTCGCCTTGACCTTGCGGCCGTCCGGTGCGTTGCCGCCGCGGGTTTCCGGATCGTAGGTGCAGCGCAGCTCGACGATCTCGCCGGCCTCGTTCTTGATCACCTCACGGCACTTGATGAAGTAGGCGTAGCGCAGCCGCACTTCGTTGCCCGGAGACAGCCGGAAGAACTTCTTCGGCGGGTTCTCCATGAAGTCGTCCTGCTCGATGTAGATCTCGCGGCCGAACGCGACCTTGCGGGTGCCGGCGGCAGGATCGTCGGGATGGTTGATCGCGTCGAGCTCCTCGGTCTGGCCTTCCGGATAGTTCTCGATCACCACCTTCAGCGGCTTCAGCACCGCCATCCGCCGCTGCGCGGTGCGGTTCAATTCCTCGCGGATGCAGAACTCCAGCATGCCGAGGTCGACCACGCTGTTGGCCTTCGCCACGCCGATCCGCTTGACGAAGTCGCGCAGCGCCGCCGGCGGCACGCCGCGTCGCCGCATCCCCGCCATCGTCGGCATCCGCGGATCGTCCCAGCCCGCGACATGGCCGCCGCGTACCAGCTCGGTCAGCACCCGCTTGGACAGCAGCGTATAGGTGATGTTGAGGCGGGCGAATTCGTACTGGCGCGGCTGCGACGGCACCGGCAGCTTCGACAGCAGCCATTCGTACAGCGGCCGGTGATCCTCGAACTCCAGCGTGCAGATCGAATGGGTGACGCCCTCGATCGCGTCCGACTGGCCGTGCGCGTAGTCGTAGCTCGGATAGATCGACCATTTGTCGCCGGTACGCGGATGGTGTGCGTGCAGAATGCGGTACAGCACCGGATCGCGCAGGTTGATGTTGCCCGACGCCATGTCGATCTTGGCGCGGAGCACCCGCGCGCCGTTCGGAAATTCGCCGGCCTTCATGCGCCGGAACAGGTCGAGATTTTCCGCAACCGAGCGGTCCCGGAACGGGCTGTTCTTGCCGGGCTCGGTCAGCGTCCCGCGGCTGGCGCGGATCTCGTCCTGCGACTGGTCGTCGACATAGGCGTCGCCGTTCTGGATCATCAGCTCCGCCCAGGCATAGAGCCGCTCGAAATAGTCCGAGGCGTAGAACATGTGCTCGCCCCAGTCGAAACCGAGCCAGCGAACGTCGGCCTGGATCGAGTCGATGTATTCCTGCTCTTCCTTGGTCGGATTGGTGTCGTCGAACCGCAGATGGCAGCGGCCGCCGAATTCCTGCGCGATGCCGAAGTTCAGCGCGATCGACTTGGCGTGGCCGATGTGCAGATAGCCGTTGGGCTCCGGCGGGAACCGGGTCACGATGGTCCGGTGCCTGCCGCTGTCGAGATCGGCCTGGACGATGTCGCGAATGAAGTCGCGCCCTGCCTCGCCCGCCGCTGTATCTGCCGTGGTCATTCGTCAATCGTCCTACTGCTCGGAACCGAAAGGCGTATCTGCCAAATCCGCCGCCCCGCGCCAACCCCTTCGGCCCGCGCGGAGCACTTTAGTTATGCGCCGATCCTGCTATACACCCTGCGCGCCGCTCCGGCCCGTTCACTTCCCTGCAATTGGTTCGAATGACCCGTCCTGTCGTCACCCGCTTCGCGCCCTCGCCCACTGGTTTCCTGCACATCGGCGGAGGCCGCACCGCGCTGTTCAATTGGCTGTACGCGCGCAAGCACGGCGGCACCATGCTGCTGCGAATCGAGGACACCGACCGCCAGCGTTCGACCCAGGAGGCGATCGACGCCATCCTCGACGGCTTGAAATGGCTCGGGATCGATTGGGACGGCGACACCGTCTACCAGTTCGCACGCGCCGCCCGGCACCGCGAGGTGGCCGAGGCGCTGCTCGCTGCCGGTAAAGCATACCGCTGTTATGCGACCGCCGAGGAGCTGACGGCGATGCGCGACAAGGCGCGCGCGGAGGGCCGGGCCAAGCTGTACGACGGCACCTGGCGCGATCGCGATCCGGCCGAGGCGCCGGAGGGCGTGAAGCCGACCATCCGGCTGAAAGCCCCCCTCACCGGCGAGACCGTGATCGACGATCAGGTCCAGGGCCGCGTCGCCTGGCAGAACGAGAACCTCGACGATTTGGTGCTGCTGCGCGGCGACGGCACCCCGACCTATATGCTGGCGGTAGTGGTCGACGACCACGACATGGGCGTCACCCACGTCATCCGCGGCGACGACCACCTGATCAATGCTGCGCGTCAGAAACAGATCTACGATGCGATGGAGTGGGAGCTGCCGGTGATGGCGCACATCCCGCTGATCCACGGTCCCGATGGCTCGAAATTGTCGAAGCGCCACGGCGCGCTCGGCGTCGATGCCTACCGTGCGATGGGGTATCTGCCCGCAGCGTTGCGCAACTATCTGGTTCGTCTCGGCTGGAGCCACGGCGATCAGGAAATCTTTACCACAGAGGAAATGATCGAGGCGTTCGACCTGCCGGCGATCGGCCGCTCGGCCGCGCGGTTCGATTTCGCCAAGCTGGAAAGCCTCAACGGTCACTACATCCGACAGAGCGACGATCACTGTCTCGTGACCCTGCTCGAAGACCTGCTGAAATACATCCCGCAAGGCCCAGCCATTGCGGCGAAATTCGACGACACGATCCGCGCCAAGCTGACCCAGGCGATGCCCGGCCTGAAGGAGCGCGCCAAGACGCTGCTCGAGCTGCTCGACAATGCCGGCTTCATTTTCGCCGACCGCCCGCTGGCGCTCGATCCGAAAGCGCAGGCGGTGCTGACGCCCGAGACGCGGCAGTTGATCGGCCGGCTGCGCGCCGCGCTCGAGGACGTCGCGCCATGGACGGCGGCGACGACGGAGGCCGCGATGCGGACGTTCGCCGAGCAGGCCGGGCTCAAACTCGGCGCGGTGGCGCAACCGCTCCGCGTGGCGCTCACCGGACGGACCACATCTCCCGGAATTTTCGATGTTTTGGCGGTGCTGGGGCGCGACGAGTGCCTGTCCCGGCTCGCTGATCAGGCCGGATAAGAAGCCCCGGAAACGGCTGGTGTCCGGCCGCCTTGCAGTGCACACTGCAATGAGCTACGCATTTCCGCCAGCGCTTCAAGACAACCAGTCTCGCTCGCAAGAGCACGGCGCATACGGCTGGTTTCGCCAACGAACATCGGGGACCACACGATGGACGCAACGACCAACAACAAGACGGCAACGCTCACGGTTGGAAACAAGAACTACGATCTTCCGATTCTGACCGGAACGGTCGGTCCCGACGTCATCGACATCGGCAAGCTCTACGCGCAGACCGGGATGTTCACCTACGATCCGGGTTTCACGTCGACGGCGAGCTGCCAGTCCAAAATCACTTACATCGACGGCGACGCCGGCGTTCTCGAGTATCGCGGTTACCCGATCGAACAGCTCGCTGAAAAAGGCGACTTCCTCGAGACCTGCTACCTGTTGCTGTACGGCGAGCTGCCGACCAAGGCGCAGAAGGAAGACTTCGACTACCGCGTCACGCGCCACAACATGGTGCACGATCAGATGTCGCGGTTCTTCAACGGCTTCCGCCGCGACGCGCATCCGATGGCCGTGATGGTCGCTTCGGTCGGCGCGCTGGCCGCGTTCTACCACGACTCCACCGACATCAACGATCCGCAGCAGCGGATGGTGGCGTCGATCCGGATGATCGCCAAGGTGCCGACGCTCGCCGCGATGGCCTACAAGTATTCGGTCGGTCAGCCCTTCATCTACCCGAAGAACTCGCTTGGCTACGCCGCCAACTTCATGCGGATGTGCTTCGCCACGCCTTGCGAAGAGTACGTGGTCAACCCGGTGCTGGCGAACGCGCTCGATAAGATCTTCACGCTGCATGCCGATCACGAGCAGAACGCCTCGACCTCGACGGTGCGTATCGCCGGCTCGTCGGGCGCCAACCCGTTTGCCTGTATCGCGGCCGGCATCGCCTGCCTGTGGGGCCCGGCGCATGGCGGCGCCAACGAGGCGGCGCTGGCGATGCTCAAGGAGATCGGCGACGTCTCCAACATTCCGGACTTCATCGCCAAGGTGAAGGACAAGAACTCGTCGGTGCGGCTGATGGGCTTCGGCCACCGCGTCTACAAGAACTACGATCCGCGCGCCAAGATCATGCAGCAGGTCTGCCACGAAGTGCTGGCCGAGACCGGTCACCACGGCGACCCGCTGCTGAAGGTGGCGATGGAGCTCGAGAAGATCGCGCTCAGCGATCAGTACTTCATCGACCGCAAGCTGTACCCGAACGTCGACTTCTATTCGGGCATCACGCTGAAGGCGATGGGCTTCCCGACCGACATGTTCACCGTGCTGTTCGCGGTCGCCCGCACCGTCGGCTGGATCAGCCAGTGGAGCGAGATGATCGAAGATCCGCATCAGAAGATCGGCCGTCCGCGCCAGCTCTTCACCGGCGCGACCACCCGCAACTACGTCGAGATGAGCAAGCGCGGCTGATCGTCGGCGCAGCTCAAAAAACCAACGGCGAACCGCTCAAGCGGTTCGCCGTTTTCGTTTTGGCCTGCAGAAGATCGGAGCTGCGACGCGCAGCTCAGTAACGGGCGCGGTCCGGCAGTGCTCGGAACTCGTTCCAGACCTTCTGCGCATCGCCGCGCATCATTTGCGCGATTTGCACTTTACGTTTCGCGTAGGGCTTCTTCATGTCAGCGCCGATATTGGAATCGTCGAACAGATCCGCGTAGTCGGTCCACGACGCCGCGTAGAAGATCCGATCGAGCCTTGCCCAGTAAGCGGTGGCGTAGCACATCGGGCAGCACTCGCAGCTCGTGTACATCGTTGCGCCGCGCAGGTTCGGCGCGCCGACTTTCTTGCACGCGGCCCGGATCGCATTGACTTCGGCGTGGGCCGACGGACCGTTGTCGCGCAGCACACTGTTGCCGGTCGCCGCGAGGATCTCGCCATCGCGCACGATCACGGCGCCGAACGCTCCGCCGGTCCTTTCGACCACGCCCGCCTTGCGCATCAGTTCGATCGCCTGCGCCATGTAGCGACGATCTTGCTCCGTCGGCGCCGCTGCCGGTGCAGGCTTTGCATCCGCAATCGTCGCCCCGGCGGGCAACACGGCCGCACCGAAGACGGCAGCGCCGGTTGCGAGGAAATTCCGGCGGTGAACGACGGTCACCGAGGCGAACAGCGCATCGAGCGCCGAGCCAGACTCGCTATCGGTTTTCTTCATGGGAATGAGCTGCGGTTGAGACGATCCGCGCCCCGTCCGGTCAAAAGACGCGCAAACTGGAGTTTCGACGCGCCGGCAGGTTAGTTCCAATCTATTGAGAATTGATTGCAACAATCGCCATCTTCAATCGTGGCGACCAACGGCAATCAGGCGTGGCGCATCATGTCCAGCACGATGTCTGCCGCACGTCCACTCGGCGTCAGCTCGCCGGTCGACAGGATGTCGTCGATCTTTGCAAAGCCCGCGAGCTGGCGCCGCCGCACCGCGGTGTCACCGATCAGATCGCGGACTGCAGGAGCGAGCTTGGCAGCCACGCATTCCTCCTGAATGAACTCGGGTACCACCTCCTCGCCGATCACCAGATTGGCGAGGATCACCGTGCCCGGACGCACCACCCGGCGCGCGATCCAGATCTCGACGCTGCCGGCCCGATAGGCCGTGACCATCGGGACTCCGGCAATCGCGAGCTCCAGCGTGACCGTGCCCGACTTCGCCAGCGCCGCATGCGCTGTCCGGAACGCGGCACGCTTCTCCTGCTCGCCGACGACGATCCGGGGTTGCACCTCCCAGGAGGCCACCGCAGCCCGGACCTGCCCTTCCAGATGCGGCGTCGTGGGCAGCACCGGCTCGAACGCGACACCCTCGCGCCGGAGCTGTGCCAATGTCTCGCCGAACGCAGCGGCGTGGTGCCGGACTTCGCTGCGCCGGCTGCCGGGTAATACCAGCAGTATCGGCGGTGAAGCCTCGCGACGCTCCTTCTCGGCCTCGTTCGGCCGCAGCGAGCCGAACTGCTCGGTGAGCGGATGGCCGACATAGCTGCACGGCGGGCCCTTCAGCCGGCGATATTCGGCTGGCTCGAACGGCAGCAGCGCCAGCACGTGATCGACATAGCCGAGCATTGCCCGCGCCCGCCCCGGCCGCCATGCCCACACCGTCGGCGACACGTAGTTGACGATCGGGATCGACGGATCGCGCTGCCGCACCCGCCGCGCGACGCGGTGGGTGAAGTCCGGACTGTCGATGATCACCAGGACGTCAGGTTTGGCGGCGACCACATCCTCCGACGCGCGCCGGATCAGCTTCAGGATCATCGGCAGCCGCTGCAGCACCGCCGCAAAACCGATGATCGACAGCTCCTCGATCGGAAACAGCGACACCAGCCCCTCGCCGGCCATGCCACGGCCGCCGATGCCGGCGAACTGCACCGAGCCGCCGAGCCGCGACCGCAGTTCGCGCATCAAGGCAGCGCCGAGCCGATCGCCGGACTCCTCGGTGGCGATCAGATACACCGTTCGCACCCGATCCCCGGGGTTGGCCGCCACGCTCATGCGGGCATTCCGATCACGAACAGCCCCGCCCGGTCGGCGGCGCCGATCATGTCTTGCGGTTCGGCCACAACGGTATGGCCGGCCACGACCGCGACGCCGGCAAGCTGGGCGCCGATCAGCCCTTCGACGGTTTTTGGTCCGAGCGCCGGCAGGTCGAAGCGCAGGTCCTGGCCGGTCTTGGGCGCCTTCACCAGCACGCCGTGGCCGGGCTTGGCGCGGATCCGCCCGCTGTCGCGCAGCTGCGCCACCCGCCGCAGCAGCTCGTCGGTGCCGCCGGTGTCCTCGACCGCGACCACATGGCCGTCGATCACCACGCAGCCCTGGCCGATATCGAACGGGCTGAGCGCTGCAAGCACGGCACGTCCCTTGGCAATGTCGGCCTGAACGAGGGTGTCCGGCGCAGCGCGGGTGAGACATCCCTCGGGCATCAGCAGATCGGTGGCGACATCCTTCAGGCCGAGCAGCCGGAAGCCGTGACGCTCGAACAGCCGGCCGACACCGGTCAGGAGATGGTCGTCACCGCCCCGATAGGCGGCGAGCACCGCCGGCAGCACTTTGATGGCGCCCCAGTCGAGCCGCAAGTCCGACAGCGCCGGCCGCACCAGCGAGCCGATGAACACCAGGTCACGGCAGCCCTCGGCGCGCAACAGCCGCAGCAGTTTTCCCAATGCCCCCATCCGTAGCCAGTGATGGCGGTAGGCGATGACGCGATCGGGGTCGCAGCTTCCCTTGAGCGCGAACAGCACCGGGGCCAGCCCGCGCGCCGCGAGCTGATCGGCGACCGCAAACGGCAGCGCGCCGCCGCCGGCAATGATGCCGACGGGGCTCGTTATCTGTCGCGAAGGATCGGTCATGGCCGAGCCGGCCGGTCAGGCGTCGTCGCCGTCGTTGACGGCTGCACCGCCGTCGCGCGCCATGCACAGCGCGACACGCGCGCCGCGCCCGCCACGCCCCTTGATGTCGTCGATGAACGCCACGATCTCGGCGATCGCCGGGTCTTCGGCCGTGCGTGGGCGCACCCGTTCGAGCCGTTCGGCGAGCGGGCCGCTGCTGTGGAACAGATCGTTGAAGAACGAGCGCACAATCGAGAGCCGCTCCTTGGTGAACTTCCGCCGGCGCATGCCGACGATATTCAACCCGGCCAGCTTCGCATAGATGCCGCTGGCGAGCGCGTAGGGAATGACGTGGGTGCGCAGCCCGCTCATGCCGCCGATCATCACCTGGGAGCCCACCCGGGTGAACTGCTGCAGCACCGTCATGCCACCGATGAAGGTGAAGTCGCCGATCTCGCAGTGACCGCCGAGAGTCGCGGCATTGGCGAAGATCACGTCGTTGCCGACAATGCAGTCGTGGCCGACATGGCTCGCCGCCATGAAGAACCCGCGATCGCCGACGCGGGTGACGCCGCCGCCGCCGACCGTGCCGGTATTCATCGTCACATTTTCGCGGATGGTGCAGGCGTTGCCGATGATCAGCGTGGTCGGTTCGCCCTTGTAGCCGGTCGATTGCGGAGCGCCGCCCAGCGAGGCGAACGGATGGATGGTGCAGCCTTCGCCGATCGTGGTGTGGCCGGTGAGATTGACGTGGCCGATCAGCCGAGTGCCGGCGCCAATGCTGACGTTTGGGCCGATCGTGCAAAACGGCCCGATCTCGACCCCGTCGCCGATCACGGCCCCGTCTTCGATCCGCGCAGTCGAGTCAATTGTGCTCATTCAGGTCCGTCAATCTGCCAGCATCGCGCCGACATCGGCTTCGGCAACGATCTGGCCGTCGACTTTGGCCTCGCCGTGAAACCACCACATCGTCTTCCGGCGGCCGGTACGTGTCAGATGATACTCGACGGTATCGCCCGGAATCACCGGCTTGCGGAACTTGCACTTGTCGATGGTCAGGAAATACACGGCGCGCGGCTTCTCGGTGCCGGTGACCGACAGGATGCCGATCACGCCGGCGGTTTGCGCCATGCCTTCGATCATCAGCACGCCCGGATACACCGGCCGCTCCGGGAAATGCCCCTGGAACGCCGGCTCGTTCACGGTGACGTTCTTGATGCCGATGCCGCTGTAGTCCTCGCGGATATTGATGACGCGATCGATCAGCAGAAACGGAAAACGGTGCGGCAAGGTCTTGAGGATGGTGTTGATGTCAACATTCTCAAAGCGAATCGGCGATTCCATCACCCCCGTCCTTCATCCCTGTCGTCGTCGGGTCGTGCCGCCGTATCGGCTCCGCTGCCCTCAGCGAGCCGCCGTACCGCCAGCATCTCCCGGAACCATGTCCTGGTCGGCCGGGCGAACATGCCGCCCCAGCGCTCTCCTGCGGGAATACTGTCCTTCACTCCGGACATCGCCGCCACCTGGGCGCCGTCGCCGATCACCACATGATTGTTGATGCCGACCATGGCGCCGAGCGCGACGTTGTCGCCCAGCGTCAGGCTGCCGGCAAGACCGCATTTGGCGGCGATCACACAATGTCGACCAATTGTTACGTTGTGGCCGATCTGAACCTGGTTGTCGACCTTGGTGCCCTCGCCGATCACCGTGTCGCGCAGAGACCCGCGATCGATCGTCGTGCCGGCGCCGAGTTCGACGTCGTTCTGGATGATCACCCGGCCGGTCTGCGGCACCTTGGTATGCTGGCCGGCGAAGATGAATCCGAAGCCGTCCTGGCCGATATGGCAGCCGGGATGCATCAGCACGTTGTTGCCGATCAGCGCGTGCTGCAGATGGCTGCCGGCACCGATATCGCAGTCGCGGCCGATCTTGACGCCGGCGGCGATCACCGCCCCCGCGCCAATCACCGTGCCCGAGCCGATCTCGACGTCGGGGCCGATCACGGCGAGCGGCTCGACCGTGACCTCGTCTTCGAGTTTGGCGGTCTCGTGGATCACCGCCGTCGGCGCGATTCCGGACGTGGCGGAAATGCAGGTGTGCGGCCGCAGCGCGTCAGCATAAAGATGCCGCGCATAGGCCACGAAAGCGTGGAACGGGCGCCGGGCGCGCAGCACGGCGACGTGCGGCGGCACCCTGCCCTCGAACCGCTCGCTGACCAGACAGGCGCCGGCCCGCGTGTTGGCGAGTTCGTCGGAGTACCGGAGGTTCTCGAAGAAGCTCAGGTGCATAGGGCCGGCCTCGTCGAGCGAGGCCAGACCGGTGATGCGATGCTCCGCGCGCGAAGCATCAACCAGCGTTGCTTTCGTCAGGCTGGCGATCTCGGCCAGAGTCGACGAAGGACGCGGCGGGAAAAACGACGTGGATGCCATTCCTTCGGTCGTGGTCCGGGGGGGCGGGACTTAGAACGAGGTCCCGCCGCCGAACTTGAACTCCTGAACGCGGTCGTACTTACCCTTGGTGATCGGGATCGCGTAGTCGAAGCGCAGCGGACCGAACGGCGACGCCCAGATCAGGCCGACACCGACCGAGGTGCGGACGAGGTTGGTGTCGTCGTAGTTCAGGCCAGCGCAGGTGCCGATCGTGGTCTGGCTCGCCGGAGTACAGCCGGGCGTATTGACTTCGCCGGTGACCGACCAAGACGTCGGGCCCTTGTAGTCGAACAGCGAACCGGCGTCGGCGTAGACGGCGCCCTTGAGCCCGACTTCCTTCGGCAGGAACCAGAACGGCATCTGCAACTCGACCGACGCACCCCAGTAGTTGGTGCCGCCCAGCGCGTCGCCGCCGTAGCCGTACAGGGCATACTGGCCGATGTCGCGCGGACCGATACCGTTCGGAGCGAAGCCGCGAACCAGGTTCGAACCCATCTGGAAGTGGTCGAGCATCCGCAGCTGGTTGTCGCCGTAGGTGCTCAGGTTACCGGCCTGCAGGTGGATCAAGCCGACCAGGTCCGACACCAGCGGGGTGTAGTACTTGGCGTCGAACGCGGTCTTGATGAACTTCACGTCGCCGCCGACGCCAGCGAAGTCCTGGCGCAGATCGACGAGCAGACCATCGGTCGGGTTCTTGATGTTGTCGAGGGTGTTGTAGGTCAGCGTATAGCCCAGCGACGAGGTCCAGTAAGCGCCGCCGGCCAGACCGATGCGGACCGGCAGAGACGCTTCACCGTCGCCGTAGCAGCCCAGCACGCCGTAGGTGCTCTGCAGGTTGTTGGCGGCGATGTATTGCGGCGTCGGGAAGAAGCCCGCACCCGGGATATTGTTACAGTTGTTCAGGTACGACGGCAGCGTGATTTCCTGCCGATACAGCGAGTAGCGGAGCTGCAGCGACAGATCTTCCCGCAGCGCGAAGCCGAGGCGCGGGCTGAAGCCGAGCGTCTTGGTCGAGTACGAGATGTAGCGGTTGGCGAGCTGCTCGCGCTGATACAGGTCGAGGCCGAGCGCGACGCGGTAGTCGAGCAGATACGGCTCGACGAACGACAGCGAGTAGCCGCGGGCGTACTGGCCGTACTGCACCGACGCCTTGGCGAAGATGCCGCGGCCGAGGAAGTTGCGCTCCGACACCGAGACTTCGCCGAGCGCGCCGTCGCTGGTCGAATAGCCGCCCGACACCGAGAAGTCGCCGGTGGATTTCTCTTCGAGATTGACCACCAGGATAACGCGGTCGCCCGACGAGCCCGGCTCGGTGGAGATCTTCACCGACTTGAAGAAGTCGAGATTCTTCAGGCGGCGCTCGGCGCGGTCGACCAGCGCACGGTTGTAGGCGTCGCCTTCGGAGATATCGAACTCACGCCGGATCACATAGTCGCGGGTCCGGGTGTTGCCGACGATGTTGATGCGCTCGATGTAGACGCGCGGCCCCTCCTCGATCGAGAACACGATCGAGACGGTGTGCTGGTCGAAATTGCGATCGCCACGCGGACGCACCGTCGCGAACGCATAGCCGCGCCGCGACAATTCGATCTGCATTTCTTCGACCGACTTCTCCAGCGCCTCGGCGTTGTACAACGAGCCGACGCTGACCCGCGAGTAGCTGCGCAGCGAATTGGCATCGAGAGTCGGAATAGTGGACTCGAAAGTCACCGAGCCGACGCGGTACTGCTGGCCTTCTTCGATCTTGAAGGTGACCATGAAGCCCTTCCGCTCCGGATCGTATTCCGTGAGCGCGGCGACCACCTGCACGTCAGCAAAGCCGTGCTTGAGATAGAAGCGACGAATGAGGTCGCGATCGGCCTCGACCCGATCCGGGTCGTACACGTCACCATTGCCGAGGAAGCTCAGCAGGTTGGATTCGCGGGTCTTGATCACGTCCTTCAGGCGATAGGCCGAATAGGTGTTGTTGCCGATGAACTCGATCGACTTCACGCCGGTCTTCGCGCCTTCGGTGATCACGAACACCAGGTCGACACGGTTGTTGGGCTGCTCGATGATCTGGGGATCGACACGAACGTCGTAGCGGCCGGAGCGGCGATAGATCTCGGCGATCCGCAGCGCGTCGCCCTGCACCATCGGGCGGGACAGCGTGCCGCGCGGCTTCGACTGGATCTCGGCCGAGAGCTGCTCGTCCTTGATCTTCTTGTTGCCCTCGAAGGCGAGCCGGCCGATCACCGGATTCTCGACCACGCTGACCACCAAACGGCCACCGGCGTGATTGATGCGAACGTCCTGGAACAGGCCGGTTTCGATCAGCGCCTTGAGGCCATCGTCGATCGATCCCTGATCGAGCCGCCCACCGGGGCCGGGCTTGAAATAGGAGCGAATGGTCTCAGCCTCGACCCGCCGATTGCCCTCGACCCCGATCGAGGAAGCGGATTGGGCGGCGGCAGGAGACGCCATCGCCACTCCCACCGCCGTAGTGGCGGCCGGTACGGCGAAAAACACCAGGGCGGCACCGATAACCCCCCGCAACACTCGCATTCCAACTTTCATGCGCAACGCGCCCTTGTCATTCCGATGCCGGCACAAGGCCCCTGCACCGACAGAATCCCCAGGTTGCCTCGCTTGTAGACAATTTTGCCCCGCCGGCAAATGTCCTTTCGCGATGCGATTTCAATTTCATTCCAACACGTTGCCTATCCGCCACGTTTGACGGATCGAATACATCAAGACGACGCCAGATGCAGGATGTCGTTGTACGTCGCGAACATCATCAACATCAGCACCAGCGCCAAACCGATTCGGAACCCGACCTCCTGCGCCCGCTCCGAGAGCGGCCGGCCGCGCACGGCTTCGATTCCGTAGAACAGCAGATGCCCGCCATCGAGCAGCGGCACCGGGAACAGATTCAATAGGCCGATCGAGATCGACAGCACCGCCGCCAGATGCAGCAGCGGAGTGAATCCGATCGTCGCCACCTGCCCCGACACCTGCGCGATCCGCAGCGGGCCACCGAGCTGATCGGCCGCCTCGCGCCCGGTGAAAATACCGCCGATATAAGAGAAGGTCCGGTCGACGACGAACCAGGTCTCTTTGATACCCATCCAGAACGCCACAGCCGGATTGACCCGCTGGGTGGTCACCTCCCCGGCCGAGGTCGAGCGGCTGATGCCGAGGATACCGAGTCGCTGGACGTTGCCGAACCGGTCCTTGATTTCCTTGAGCTGCGGGGTCGCCACCAGGTCGACGGTCGAATCGCCGCGCTTGACGGTAAATTTGAGCTCTTTGCCAGCGTCCGCGCTGACGATCCGCTGCATTTCGAGGAAATTCGCGATCGCGCTTCCGTCGATCGCGGTCACCACGTCACCGGGCTTGAAGCCGGCCGATTCGGCCGCACTGCCCGGCTGCACGCCGTCGACCCGCGCCGAGGTGTTCGGAGCCCCGAACACGGCGAACAGGAAGGTGAAGAGCACGATCGCCAGGATGAAATTGGCCACCGGGCCGGCGACCACGACCGCGGCGCGCGGCCCGACCGGCTTGTGATGGAAGCTGACGGCGCGATCGGCGGCCGACATCTGCGCCAGCGCCTCGCCTGAGGGCGTGCTCGCCTCGCTGTCGTCGCCGAAAAACTTGACGTAGCCGCCGAGCGGTACCGCCGAGAGCTTCCAGCGGGTGCCGTGGCGGTCGTTGAAGCCGACGATCTCCGGACCGAAGCCGATCGAGAAGGTCAGCACCTTCACGCCGTTCCAGCGCGCGACCAGGAAGTGGCCGAGCTCATGGAAAAACACCACGATCGTCAGAACGAACAGAAACGGGATCACGTAGCCCACGACACCGTGGCTCAACGTATTGAAGCTATGGAGAAAAAGATCGGCCATCCCATTCCTTTCGAGCAGAACCGACGGCCCTGTTCCCTGTTCCTTTATGATGCCTTTGCGGCAATTTGAGGCAACAGGGTGGCGGCGAGGTTTCGCGCCTGATGGTCAAGAGCGATGGCGTCATCGGCGGAACCGAGTGGCGCCAGATTGCCGGCGCGAACCCAGTGATCGAGGGTGTCCTCGACCAGCCGGGCGATCGCCCCGAACCTGATCTTTTGCGCGATAAAGGCGGCGACTGCGACCTCGTTGGCCGCGTTATACACGGTCGTTGCACCGTTCCCGGTGCGCAGCGCGTCATACGCCAGTCGCAGACCGGGAAAGCGGGCGAAATCCGGGGCTTCGAAGGTCAATTGACCAATCTTGGCGAGGTCGAGCTTGGCGGCGCGACCGGTAATTCGATCCGGCCAGCCCAGGCAATGGGCAATCGGAATCCGCATGTCCGGGGCGCCGAGCTGGGCAACGACGGACCGGTCGGCGAATTCGACCAATCCGTGCACGATCGACTGCGGATGCACCAGCACGTCGATCTCGTCCGGCGTCAGCGCGAACAGATACGAGGCTTCGATCACCTCGAGCCCCTTGTTCATCATCGAGGCCGAATCGATCGTGATCTTCTGGCCCATGCTCCAGTTCGGGTGCTTCAGCGCCTGCGCCAGGGTCGCCTGCTCGATGTCGGCAGCAGCCCAGGTCCGGAACGGCCCGCCCGAGGCGGTGATGATGACACGGGTCAGTTCGTGGCGGTTGCCGGATGCCAGCGCCTGAAACAGCGCGTTGTGCTCCGAATCCGCCGGCAGGATCTGCGCCCCGGCGGCTGCGGCCCGACTCATGAAGAAGTCACCGGCGCACACTAGGCACTCCTTGTTGGCGAGCGCCACGGTGGTGCCGCGATCGACCGCGGCGAGCGCCGGCTTCAGCCCGGCGGCACCGGAGATCGCCGCCATCACCCAGTCGGCCGGCCGGGCGGCCGCCTCGATCACCGCGCTCTCGCCCGCCCCACAGGCGATGTCGGTACCGGCCAGCGCTGCGCGCAATTCGCCGAGCCGCGCCGGATCGGCCACCGCGACGAACCTGGCATTGAACTCGCGGGCGAGCTTGGCGAGGCCGGCGACGTTGGCATTGCCGGTCAGCGCCTCGACCCGGTAGCGCTCCGGCTCGGCGCGGATCAGATCCATCGTGCTGTCGCCGATCGAACCGGTCGCGCCGAGCACGCTGACGGTGCGAACGCCGCTATGGGCGGGCTCGGCATTCTTCAAGGGAACAGGGTTCATTTGCGTCACCACACCATCAATCCGCGGCCAATACCATCCAGTGGCGCCCGCGTCAGTCCAATCAATACCGCCACCACAACCGCTGCCACATAACCGTCGAGCCGGTCCATCAACCCGCCATGGCCGGGAATGATGTGGCTGGAGTCCTTGACGCCGAACCGGCGCTTGACCGCGGATTCGAGCAGGTCGCCGAGCTGAGAAGCAGTTGAAAGAATCGCCGCAAGGACCAGAAGGGGAAGGATTTTCCCAAAACCTGCGAGACCGAAACCGAGTCCGACCAAGAGGCTCAGAGAGAGCCCGCCGATCGCCCCCGCCCAGGTCTTTTTCGGGCTGACGCGCGGCCACAGCTTGGGCCCTCCGATCGTCCGGCCGGCGAAATAGCCCCCGATATCGGCGCCCCACACCACCAACAGAATCAGCACCAGCGCCGCAAACCCATGGTCTGGATCGAGCCGGATCAGAATCGAGGCGAGCAGCGCGGCGGCGGCATAACCCAGCCCAGCGGAGGTCCAGCGCCGCGGCTGGTCACCGAGCAGCGCCAACCCTCCGACGCCGAACACCGCGGCGACCAGGGCCGGCAGCGGCTTGTCGAACGCAAGCCCGAGCCCGCATACGATCAGGCACAGGCAGCCGAGCACCAGGACCCGGAAGTCACGCGCCGCGCCGACGATCCCGAGCCATTCGACGAACAAGCCGATCGCCACCAGCGTGGCGAGCACCGCCCACGGCCAGCCTCCGAGCCAGACGATCGCAATCGCGCCGGGCGCCAGTACCAAGGCGGCGGCGATTCGCTGGATCAGATTCCGGGACCCCTGCTCGGCCGCCGGCGCCGGCGGCGCGTTGTCCTGGTTCACGCGTGTCACGATCCTGTCTTGGCGGCCAACCCGCCGAACCGGCGCTCGCGCCGGGCATATTCGGCAATCGCGCCTTCCAGCGCGGCCTTGTCGAAGTCCGGCCAGTGAATGGGCACGAACACCAATTCACTGTACGCGGCCTGCCACATCAGGAAATTCGACAATCGTTGTTCGCCGCTGGTGCGGATGATCAGGTCGGGATCGGGAATATCGGGGGCGTCGAGATAACGCCCCAGGGTTTCAATATCGATCGTCGCCGGATCACGCTTGCCCTCGGCGACCTCGCGCGCCAGCCGCTGCGCAGCATTGGCGATCTCCTGCCGCGAGCCATAGTTGAACGCCACCACCAGATTGAGCTTGGTATTGTTGCGTGTGAGTTCCTGCGCCTCGTCGAGCATCGCACACAGGTCGCGGTCGAGCCGGTCGCGCTCGCCGATCACCCGGACGCGGACCCCATCGCGATGCAGCGAGGCGAGATCGTTGCGGATGAAGCGGCGCAGCAGGCCGAACAGGTCGACGATTTCGGTCGCCGGCCGCGCCCAATTCTCCGAGCTGAACGAGAAAATGGTCAGGTAACGGATGCCGAGTTCGTTCGAGGCGCGGACGACCCGGCGCAGCGCCTCCACGCCGCGGCGGTGACCTTCGGCCCGCGGCAGCCCGCGCGCGGCGGCCCAGCGGCCGTTGCCATCCATGATGATCGCGACATGCGCCGGAGCGCTCGGCGGTTCGGACGGATCAGGCAACGGCGCGGCAGCTTTCGACATAGCTCATTCCCGAAGCATCATCCCGCGAGAAGGTCACCGGCTCGCTGCCAGAACTTATTCGAGATCAGTAAGTTATAGTCGACACGGCGACAAGACCCGAACTCAATGGGCCCTGCGCCCGAACCGTGCCTCTCCGCACACCCACGCGCGACCGCGCAACTGATCGGTGGGACGCGGCCGGATGGCCGCATCCCACGCTCACGGCGAGCAGATTAGACCGTGAGGATTTCCTTTTCCTTGTTCGCGAGCAACTGATCGATTTCAGCGATCGATGCGTCGGTGGCCTTCTGCACCTCCTGGTCGAGCCGCTTCTGATCGTCCTCGGAGATCTCGTGCGCCTTCTCCAGCTTCTTGATGGTGTCGAGGCCATCACGCCGAACGTGGCGCACCGCGACACGGGCGGCCTCGGCGTATTTGTGCGCGACCTTGACCAGATCCTTGCGGCGCTCTTCGTTCAGCTCGGGGATCCGCAGCCGGATCACCTGACCTTCGGTCGCAGGCGACAGGCCGAGATTGGAATCGACGATGCCCTTCTCGACCGCCTTGACCATCGACTTGTCCCAGACCTGCACCGAGATCAGACGCGGCTCCGGCACCGAGACGGTGGCGACCTGGTTCAGCGGCATGTGGCTGCCATAGGCGTCGACCTGAACCGGCTCGAGCATCGAAGCCGAGGCGCGCCCGGTGCGCAGACCGCCGAGTTCGTGCTTCAGGGACTGCGCGGCGCCCTGCATCCGCCGCTTCAATTCGTTGATGTCGAACTTGTCGGACATTGCCGCCTCTCTCTTTCTCAATCGCAAATCATCATCGCCGCGCGCCGCGCGGCCGTCGTCAGCCTGCTACGACAGTGCCCCGCCCCGCCCCGCTGAGCACCGCTCCGATCGAACCGGGCTCGGCGATCGAGAACACGATGATCGGCAGCGAGGTTTCGCGGGCAAGCGCGAAGGCTGTCGCGTCCATCACCCTGTAACCGCCGGCGAGCGCTTCGGAGTGAGTCAGCTTCTCGAACCTTTTCGCGTTCGGATCGAGCTTCGGATCGGCGGTGTAGACACCGTCGACGTTGGTCGCTTTGAGCACCGCGCCGGCGCCGATTTCGGCGGCGCGCAGCACCGCGGCGGTGTCGGTGGTGAAATAAGGATTGCCGGTGCCGCCGGCCAGCAGCACGATGCCGCCTTCGCTCAGCGTCTGCTCGGCCGCGGCGCGGGTGTAGAGTTCGCAGACTTCCGGCATCATCAGCGCAGCCAGCGTGCGCGCCTTCTGGCCGTGGCGCTGCAGCGCTTCGGCGAGCGCCAGACAGTTCATCACGGTGGCCAGCATGCCCATGGTGTCGCCGGTGGTACGCGACACGCCGCGGGCGGAGACTTCGACGCCGCGGAAGATGTTGCCGCCTCCGATCACCACGGCGACTTCGACGCCGAGCGCGCGGGCGGCGATCAGCTCGCCGGCCACCCGATCGATGGTGGCCTGGTCGATTCCGTAATCCTGGGGGCCGGCGAAGTACTCGCCCGACAACTTGACCAGCACACGACGATAGATCGGCTCAGCCATGACGCGGTCGTTGCCCCCTTTTGGTTTGGCGACTCCCGGCCCGAGAGCCGGAAGTCGCAGAGCGCGAAACGCTTACTTCTGGCCCGACGCGGCCGCGACTTCGGCGGCGAAGTCGGAGGTCTGCTTCTCGATGCCTTCGCCGAGCGCGTAGCGCACGAAGCCGGTGATCTTGATCGGCGCGCCGACCTTGCCTTCGGCTTCCTTGACCGCCTGCGCGACCGACTTGCCCTTCTCGTCGTGGATGTAGGCCTGCTCAAGCAGGCAGACTTCCCTGTAGTAGGTCTTCAGGCCGTTCTCGACGATCTTCTCGATCATGTTCTCCGGCTTGCCCTGCTGACGATACTTGTCGGCCATCACTTCGCGCTCGCGCTGCACCACCGCCTGATCGAGGCTGGACGGGTCGAGCGCCTGCGGATTGGCAGCGGCGACATGCATCGCGAGCTGGCGGCCGAGAACAGCGAGTTCGTCGGCCTTGCCGGCGGATTCGAGCGCGACGATCACGCCCATCTTGCCGGCGCCGTCGATCACCGCGTTGTGGATGTAGCTGGCGACAACGCCCTGCGACACTTCGAGGGCGGCAGCGCGGCGCAGCGTCATGTTCTCGCCGATGGTGGCGATCGCATCGGCGATCGCGCCGGCGACCGTGGTCGAGCCGACCGGAGCGGCGTTGATCGCGTCGATGTCGGCGCCGACCTTGAGCGCGACCTGGGCGATCATCTTGACGAGGCCCTGGAACTGCTCGTTGCGAGCGACGAAGTCGGTCTCGGAGTTGACCTCGATGACAACGCCCTTGGTGCCGTCGGTCAGCGCGCCGATCAGACCTTCCGCGGCGACGCGGCCGGCCTTCTTGGCGGCCTTCGACAGGCCCTTCTTGCGCAGCCAGTCGATCGCGGCTTCCATGTTGCCGTCGGTCTCGGCGAGCGCCTGCTTGCAATCCATCATGCCGACGCCGGTGGTCTCGCGCAGCTCTTTGACCATTGCTGCAGTAATCGTTGCCATCGCTAATAAGCCCTTTGCCTGTGAGTGCGACCGCGCAGCCGGAGCCCGCGGTTCGCAATCAGGAACACATCTCAGATTTTGACGACGGAACGATGCGGCCGGGTACCGGCCGCATCGCCTCGTATTACTCCGCCTCGGCGGTCAGCGACTTGGCCTGCGCCACCCAGGCATCGGCCCGGCTCGGCAGACCGAGCTCTTCGCCGATCTGATGCGCGGTAGCCTGGTCAAGCTCGGCAAGCTGCCAGAAGTGGAAGATGCCGAGGTCGTTGAACTTCTTCTCGATCGCGCCGGACACGCCCGGCAGCTTCTTGAGGTCGTCCGGGGTGCCGCGCGGACCGGGCAGCCCCTGGAACGTCGAAGCCTGCGCCGCCGGCAGGTCTTCACGCAGCGGCTGCGCCGCCGCACCGATGTCGATACCCACATCGCCCTGAGCGCGCGAGATGCCATCGATCACCGCACGGGCGACGAGATCGCAGTACAGCGCAATGGCGCGGCCGGCGTCGTCGTTGCCCGGCACCAGATAGGTGATGCCCTTCGGATCGCAATTGGTATCGACGATCGCGGCGACCGGGATGCCGAGACGCTGGGCTTCCTGGATCGCGATGTCTTCCTTGTTGGTATCGATCACGAAGATCAGATCCGGCAGGCCGCCCATGTCCTTGATACCGCCGAGCGAGCGGTTGAGCTTATCGCGCTCACGCTGCAGCTCGAGCCGCTCCTTCTTGGTGTAGGCATTGGCGTCCGCCGAGCTCAGCACGTCTTCGAGGTGACGCAGACGGCGGATCGAGCCGGAGATCGTCTTCCAGTTGGTCAGCGTGCCGCCGAGCCAGCGCGAATTGACGAAGTACTGCGCCGAGCGCTTGGCGGCATCGGCGACGGCGTCCTGCGCCTGGCGCTTGGTGCCGACGAACAGCACACGGCCACCCTTGGCGACGGTGTCGCTGATCGCCTGCAGCGCGCGATGCAGCATCGGCACGGTCTGGGTCAGGTCGACGATGTGGATGTTGTTGCGGACGCCGAAAATGTAGTCCGCCATCTTCGGATTCCAGCGATGCGACTGGTGACCGAAATGCACGCCAGCTTCGAGGAGCTGACGCATCGAGAATTCAGGAAGCGACATAGGTAGTTCTCCGGTTGGTTCCTCCGGAAACGTGTGGGCAACCGTGCTGAGATGGGGACGAATCCCCTCGCGGCCCGGCGCCACCGGACGGCCTTGCGAGCCATGTTTCCGTGTGAGATGGCGCGGGTTATAGCCGGATTCCCCAATAACGCAAGGCGCACCGGCGGGGATCGGCACAC
>NZ_QUMK01000078.1 GCF_010907035.1 Rhodopseudomonas sp. BR0M22 | reverse complement strand
CGTACTCAGCGATCAGAAAACGCCACTTCTGGATGTAGTTTCTTTCAATCGTCCGATCGAAGCTGTTGTCGCGCATCGAAGCCTCCCTGATGGGTGGATTCGATCACCGAATTGTTGAACATGCACAGCAATGACGGAAAATTCACCCGCATGACGGAGAGAGGGCGGATTCAATCGCCCCATCTCCTCCTCTGCTTGATCTGAATCATCATCGCAGCCATTGCGGTCGCGCTAGACTGCTACGTCGCATCGCAGCGGGATGATGGTCATGCTCAGCATCCGCTTGACGGCCTATGCGGCCGTGATGATCAACGTCGTCGGTCTGGCGGCAGGCGGAACCTCGGTGTCCGCAGCGCCTTGGCGTGCCAGCGAGACCAACACCCGCGGCTGGATGCTGATGTCGCCGCAGGAGCGGATCGAGCATCAGACCCGGGTGCGCAGTTTCACCGACTACGCGGCCTGCGAGACCTATCGTGCCGAACATCACGCCCTGATGCTGCAGCGCGCGAAGGAGCGCGGCCTCGACCTGCCGGGTGGCGGTCGCGACTTCTGCGATCATCTCAAAGCCGGCGCGGACTGAGCGGTGGCTTCCGCCGGGTCGACGATACGCCCCCTGTTAATCCCGCTGCTGTCCGTGGCGGTGCCAATCGGATTCGCGGTCTGGGCCTTTCCGAATGATCTGGCGCCGATCCGTGCTGCCGGCATCGTCACCGGCTGGCTCGGCTGCGGATTGCTGCTGGTCAGTCTGCTGCTGATGCTGCGCGAGCCGCGGCTTGCGGCGTGGCTCGGCGGCCTGGAGCGAATGTATCGCTGGCATCACGGCACCGGCGTCGCCGCGTATGTGTTGCTGCTGCTGCATCCGTTGCTGCTTGCCGCCAACAACTTGCCGTCGGCACGGGTGGCCTGGCTGACGTTGTCGCCGTTCACCGAGAGCTGGCCGGTGTGGTCCGGCTGGCTCGGGCTGCTGCTGCTGATGGGCGGCCTTGTCACCACCTTCATCCGAAGCATTCGCTATGGCACCTGGCGCTGGCTGCACGCGCTGCTCGGCCTCGGCGTGCTGACCGGACTGGTGCATCTGATGCTGCTCGGCATCGACGAGCCGGTGCTGCCGATCCTTGCGGTGGCTGCGGCGATTCTCGGCTGGCGGCTGCTCCGCGGCGATCTCGGCCTTGCGGCGCGGCCCTATGTGGTGACGGCGGTGCGGCCATTGGCGGCGCGGTCGGTCGAGATCGTGTTGCGTCCGCTCGGCGATCCGGCGTTGGTGGCGCCCGGCCAGTTCGTCCTGGCGGAATTCGGCAACGGCGCACGCTATCGCGGATGCGGCGAATTCCATCCGTTTACGGTCAGCACAATCGCCAACCAGGACGAACTGCATCTTGCCATCAAGGCGCTCGGGGATTGCACCACGCGGATGCTGGCGATCGAGCCCGGCGTCGCAGCCCGGGTGATCGGCGGATTCGGCGGCTTCGTCGACCCGCACCAGACGGCGCCGCAATTCTGGGTCGCGGGCGGGATTGGCGTCACGCCGTTTGTTGCTTTGTTGAACGCCGGCCCGCTGCTGCATCCGACGCGGCTGCTGTACTTGTATCGCAGCGAAGCCGATGCTGCGTTTCTGCCGGAGCTGCGCGCGGCCGCAGCGAGCGATCCGAACTTCACGCTCCAGGCCGTCGAGACCGGCGACGATCTTCCGGATCTCGGCCCGCTGCTGCCGCCCGCCGGAAAGTTGTCACGCGCCGAATGTTACTTGTGCGGACCGCCCGGCCTGATCGCTGCACTGAAGCCGTTGCTTGCCGCCCGCGGCGTTGCCGCTCGGCACATTCACTACGAAAACTTCGAGTTCAGATGATGCGCAAGCTGTTCTACGTCTCGACCGCCACGTTCTGGATGGCCGTCGCCGGCTTCTGGATCGGTAATCTGCTGGCACCGGGCTCAGAGCAAACCGCGACTGCCGCCGAGCGTGACATCGGCGTCGCCGAGCTCGCCCGGCATTCCAAGCCGGATGATTGTTGGATGGCAATCCGCGGCAGCGTCTACGACCTGACGCAATATCTGCCGGATCATCCGTCGCGGCCGAGCATCATCGAACCGTGGTGCGGCAAGGAAGCGACCGAGGCTTACGATACCAAGACCAAGGGGCGTCAGCACTCGTCCGAAGCCGACGCGCTGCTGCCGAAGTATCGGATCGGACGATTCGTCGGCGGAAGCTGAAGTTTTTGCCTGCGAGCTGGATACCGGCTCGCGTGCGGGCAACGCGGCATACAGAAATCAGAAAACTCCGGTTCTGATTCGATCAGTACCGGAGTTCTCTGATTGGTCAGACGATCATCATGCTGCGGATCTCGGCGCGCAGCTCGTCGATCAGCCGAAGACCCTTGCTGGTCTCGACATGCCAGAACGTCCAGCCGTTGCAGGCTTCGGAGCCCTGGGCCATCGCGCCGATGCGGTGGATCGAACCGACCTTGTCGCCCAGCATGATGGCGCCGTCGGCCCGCACCAGCGCGCCGTGCCGCTGCTTCGAATCGACCAGCCGGGCGCCCGGCGAAATCATGCCGCGCTCGATCAGTTCGGAGAACGCCACCCGCGGGGCATCGCGGGCGGTGACGAACGGCTTGAGCGTATCATCCGGCAACGGCTCGATCGCGTCGATCCGCGCACGCGCGGCGTCCGCATAGGTCCTGTCGCGCTCGATGCCGATGTAGTTGCGGCGCAAACGCTTGGCGACAGCACCCGTCGTGCCGGTGCCGTTGAACGGATCGACAACCAGATCGCCGGGCTTCGAAGAGCTCAGCAGCACGCGCGCCAGAAGCTGTTCGGGCTTCTGCGTCGGGTGCACCTTCTTGCCGTCCTTGCCCTTCAGCCGCTCGTCGCCGGTGCACAGCGGAATCAGCCAGTCCGAGCGCGCCTGAACGTCCTCGTTGGCGGCCTTCAACGCATCGTAGTTGAAGGTGTAGCCCTTGGCGTTCTCGTCGCGCGCGGCCCAGATCATCGTTTCGTGCGCATTGGTGAAACGACGGCCGCGGAAGTTCGGCATCGGATTCGACTTGCGCCAGACGATGTCGTTGAGCACCCAGAACCCGAGGTCCTGCATGATCGTGCCGACGCGGAAGATGTTGTGATAGGAGCCGATCACCCACAGCGTCGCCGACGGCTTCATGATTCGCCGCGCGGCGAGCAGCCACGCGCGGGTGAAGTTGTCGTAGGCCGCAAAGGACGCGAATTTGTCCCAATCGTCGTCGACGGCGTCGACTTCCGATTCGTCGGGACGCTTCAGCGCACCTTTGAGCTGCAGATTGTACGGCGGATCGGCGAACACCAGATCAACCGACTTGGGCGGGAGCTTTTCCATCTCGGCGATGCAATCGCCGACGATGATTTTGCTCTCGAGCTCGTATTCAAATTGAGTGCGGGGCGCCTTTGCAGACGCCCCGCGACGCGACACTACCATGACTCAACTAACCTGACTCATGTGACGCCGTCGGAGACGCGGGACTAAACAACCGACTGGCGACACATTGCCGTGGCAAAGTAAAAATCGACTTAATTGGATCGCAGTTTGGTGACCAAGGAACGAACACAGGTCAGAGCGGTTCTCTCTGCCGGCATATGGATAAAGGGAACAGAAGCTGTGGCTGTCATCGGTGCTCTCGCTCGCACCAACTCCGGGTAGGTTGTGTTTCAACGCCGGTCCGGCGGCGGTGCTCGGCACTAGGCAATATTTGCCGGGCGGGTTAATGCTAATTGTCGCCGATTTTTCCCGATCGGCGGCAAATTGAGGACCGGCGCGGATCGCCGGTTCGGGCCAAACCGAGGGCAGGCTGATGCGTTTCGATGATTTCCGTCGCAGCGACAATATCGACGACCGCCGGGATCAAGACGGCGGCGGGGGTGGCGGCGGCGGATTCGGATTTCCGATGGGCGGCGTCGGGCTCGGCATCGGCACCATCGTGGTGCTCGGTATCGTCGGCTGGGCGCTTGGCATCGATCCGCGTTTGCTGATCGGCGGCGCCGAGATGATTTCTCATTCGACGCAGCAGCAGCAGACCGGCAGCCGTTCCGGCAAGGAGGGCGCTCCGACCGACGAAATGGGCAGCATGATTTCCGGCGTGCTCGGGGAGATCGACGATCGCTGGACCGAGGTCTTCAAAGACAGCGGTCAGAGGTATGTCGGCCCGAAGATCGTGCTGTTTCGGGGCCGCACCAATGGTGGACGCTGTGGCATGGCGCAGGCGGCGATGGGGCCGTTCTATTGTCCGCCGGATCGTCAGATCTACATCGATACCTCGTTCTTCAAGCAGGTCGAGACCCGATTCCACGGCTGCTCCGGCTCGGCCTGCCAGTTCACGGCCGCTTACATCATCGCCCACGAAGTGGGGCACCATGTCCAGAATCAGCTCGGGATTCTCGACAAGGTGACTCAGAAGCAGAGGCAATACGGCGACGGCGCCGAGGCCAACGGGCTGCAGGTGCGTGTCGAATTGCAGGCCGACTGCCTGTCGGGCGTTTGGGTCAATCGCGAAAAGAAGAAGCGGCCGAATTTCCTCGAAGACGGAGATATCGATGCCGCGCTGACCACCGCGGCGGCGATCGGCGACGACACTCTGCAGCGCCGCGCCGGACGCGAAGTCGTGCCGGACTCCTTCACCCACGGCTCCGCAGCGCAGCGCAAACGCTGGTTCATGACCGGCTACCAGCAGGGCACCATTCAATCCTGCAACACGTTTGCGGCGGAGAAGCTGTAGCAAGCGCTCCTTAAGAAGGGGAGCGCCAACCAAGTCCCGTCATTGCGAGCCGAAGGCGAAGCAATCCAGGGGCCTCCCGAAGCGGGCATATGAACACCGTGAAGGACTCGTCGACGGGTTCTCGAAGAAATACGGCTGTGGTTTGCTGGTGTGGTACGAGCCTCACGAGACCATGCTCGAAGCGATCGCCCGCGAAAAGCAGATCAAGGCGGGCAGTCGTGCCAAAAAGATCGCCCTGAATCCGGGCTGGCTCGACCTTTACGATAGGTTGATCTGACCGATGGCTCTCGCGAATTGACTACGACAGCCGCATCCGTCATTGCGAGCGAAGCGAAGCAATCCAGGGGCTGTGCACTGAGCCTCTGGATTGCTTCGTCGCTTCGCTCCTCGCAATGACGCAGGAACTTGACGATGGCATCCGTCACTCAACCGAAAGCCTTCATCCCGCTCAACATCGCGGTGCTCACCGTGTCCGATACGCGTTCGCTCGATGACGACAAGTCGGGAGCGACGCTGGTCGAACGGCTGAGCGGGGCGGGGCACAAATTGGCGGCGCGGGAGATCGTCACCGACGATGTCGAGAGCATCCGCACGATTATCCGGCGATGGATTGCCGATGACGGAATCGATGCGATCATCACCACCGGCGGCACCGGCTTCACCGGGCGCGACGTCACGCCGGAGGCGATCGAGCCGCTGTTCGAGAAACGGATGGACGGATTCTCGATCGCGTTTCACATGATGAGCTGGGCCAAGATCGGCACCTCGACCATCCAGTCGCGCGCCACCGCGGGTGTTGCCGGCGCGACTTACATCTTCTGTCTGCCCGGCTCGCCCGGCGCCTGCCGCGACGGCTGGGACGGCATTTTGGCCGCGCAGCTCGATTTTCGGACGCGGCCGTGCAACTTCGTCGAGATCATGCCGCGGCTCGACGAACATCTGCGCCGCGGCAAGAGCTGAGCGCCGCACATCGGCTTCGCGCCCGCGTGGCTTGACAGTCTGGGCTCGCCGCGAAACCATCGTCGCCAAGCACAAGGCGCAACAATGCGCCGCGACGATGGGAGGATGTTTTGGGCCAGATCGTATCGATCGAGGCGCTTGCCGCGCAGATCCGCGACGGCATGACGGTGGCGGTGCCGTCCGACACCAGCGGCGTCGCCATGGCGGCGACTGCGGCCATCATCGCCAACCGTCCGCGCAATCTACATCTCGTCTGCATCCCGATCAGTGGCCTGCAGGCCGACATGCTGATCGGCGAAGGCCTGGTCGGCACCGTCGAGACCAGTGCGATCACGCTCGGCGAAGCCGGCGGTGCGCCGCGGTTCGCCGACGGCATCCGGAGCGGGGCATTCGCGATCAAGGACGCGACCTGTCCGGCGATCCTCGCCGGCCTCGTCGCCGGCCAGAAGGGCGTGCCGTTCATGCCGATCCGCGGCATCATCGGCAGCGACATTCTGGCGACGCGCGACGACTGGAAGGTGATCGACAATCCGTATGCGCCGGACGATCCGATCGTGGTGGTGCCGGCGATCCGCCCCGATGTCGCGCTGTTTCACGCGCCTGAAGCGGATCGGTTCGGCAACGTCCGGATCGGCCGCCAGACCGAACTCGCCGCGATGGCCTATGCAGCCAGGACGACGCTGGTGACGGTCGAGCGTATCGTCGAGACCTCGCTGCTGGCGGACGAGAACGCCGCCGCCGGCGTGTTACCGGCGCTGTATGTCGGTGCGATCGCCGAAGCCAAGAACGGCGCCTGGCCGCTCAGCCTCGCCGGCGAATACAACACCGACACGGCCGAGGTTGCGCGCTACGCCAAGATGGCGCGTTCGGCCGAAGGCTTCGCCGCCTACATGCACGGCTTCGCCCGGAAGTTCGAGGCGGTGGCATGAGCGCATCGCCTGCGACGTCGCGCGAAATCCTGATCGCCACCATCGCCGATCTGCTCGACGGCGTCCGCACCGTCGCGGTCGGTGCCTCGTCGCCGATTCCCGCCGCCGGCGCGATGCTGCTCCGCGCCCGCAACGAGCGTCGTGGCCGCGAACCGGTGCGGGTGATCGTGCTCGGCTCACGCGAGCACAACTTCTTCACCAACGGTGCGTTCGAACTGTTCGACGCCACCGCTCAGGGGCGGATCGACGCGTTCTTCCTCGGCGGCGGGCAGATCGACGGCGAGGCCAACATCAACCTGGTCGGCACCGGCGATTATCCGGCGAGCAGCGTGCGCTGGCCGGGGTCGTTCGGTTCGGCGTTCATGTACTATCTGGTGCCGCGGGTGATCCTGTTTCGCGAGGAGCACTCCCCGCGCGTCCTGGTCGACAAGGTCGACTTCGTCAGTGCGCCCGGCGCCAGCGAGCGGATCTATCGATGCGGTGGCCCGCACGCGCTGCTGACCGGGCTGGCACTGTTTGGCTTCGACAAGCAGCGCAAGCGGTTCGGTCTGCGCAGCGTGCATCGGGGCAGCTCGGCGGACGAGATCCGTGCCGCCACCGGTTTCGACTACGACGCGCCTGCCCAGGTGCCGTTCACGCCGGAGCCGGATGCGGAGACGCTGGGATTGTTGCGCGGCCGTGTCACCGATGAACTCGCCGAGTGCTATCCCCAGTTCGCTCGAGCGATGCTGGCGGATCGGGCTGCGTGAGGCTTTGCTTCAGCCGATGCAGTGCTGAGCGCAGGCCGTCGGCCAAGGCCCGTAGCATCGCAACCATTGCGGCGCGTCGGAGCGCCCTTCCACGCCGGGCGTGGAAGGCGATCAGCTCTGCAGTGACGCGCCGCGCATCCTCGCGACGCGCGGGATTCACAGCCTCAGCTCCCAGGTCTCGCCGAGCATCTCCGGGCCGAACATCGTGTGCGGCTCGGTCCCGACCAGCTCGAATCCCGTTCGTTGATAGATGTTGCGCGCGGTGACCAGGACGCCTTGCGTCCACAGCGTGATGCCGCGATAGCCGGAGCGACGGGCGAACCCGACGGCTTCATCGACCAGGCGCTTGCCGAGGCCATGACCGCGCGCCTGCGGCGTCACCAACAGTAGCCGAAACTTGGCCATGCCGTCGCCGGCGTCGACAAGAAACAGTGAGCCGGCCTGGACGCCTTTGTATTCGGCGATCCAGCAGCGTTCGCGCGCCGGGTCGTTCTTCGCCAGGAAGTCGCCGCAGATCTGCGCCACCAGCGCTTCGAATGCAGCGTTGAAGCCGTATTCCGCCGCATAGATCGCGCCATGGCTCTGGACGATCCAGCCGATGTCGCCGGGCCGCGGCTCGCGCAGAATCGGCGGCGGCTGTTGGGCCGACGACATCGCGCGCTGGATCGTCGCCATCGCGGCCGCGACTTCGGCGCGGTCGTCCGGCGACAGCGCCGAGAGCATCCGGCTGACGTCCTGCTGTGAACTCCGCTCGAGTTTGGCGTAGGAGGCGCGGCCTTTGGCGGTCAGCGACAGCAGATGCTGGCGACGGTCGGCGGCGGATGGTGTGCGCTTGATCAGCCCTGCCTTGTCGAAGCTTTGGATGATCCGGCTCAGATAGCCGGCGTCGATGCCGAGTTCGGCGGCGATCTCCGTCGCCGTCACCTGCTCGCGCTGCGACACCTCGTACAGCACGCGCGCTTCCGTCAGCGAATAGGGGCTCGCGTAGAGATGCTGCTCCAGTACGCCCAGGCGGGCTGTGTAGAAGCGGTTGAAGGCGCGGACGGCTTCGACCGTCTCGTCGTTTTTCAGATCCTGTTGCACCGGTCTGCTGCTCTTTCCATCGCCAAATCTGCGACGGACCGATCCAAGCCGATATGATTGCTTCCGTCAACTAAATAGTTGCCTATGGCAAGTATATGGATCTGCGGCACGGTCGGTCTTGGACGGCTCAATCAGGCGGCGAGGATGACCCGGCTGCGCAGCAGGGTGCGGGACGATCGGCCGAGATCGCGCGGAAGGGCGGCTTCGGCCCCGTGCCCGGCGTGGCCGCCGAGCCGGTCGTAATGGTCGCGGGCGATCACCAGGCCCTGATTCGCAGCGGAGCTGGAGAAGCTGCGGATCATTGCCGTCAGGCTTTCGCGCCAGCCGGTGGGGGCATAAGGCGACCGGGCATAGCGGAAGATGCCCGCGCGCGGATGGCCGCTGGCCATGACGCCCTCGATGAACTGCGTTGTCTCCTCGATCCAGCCGGGATCGAGCACGGCGCCGGCATGCAGAAACATCAGCCACGGCGAGCGTGCCTTGCGAGCCCCCGCCGCGAGCGCTTCGGCGCGATCGCCGTCGAATGCCAGATAGTTGCAGCCGGCCACGTCCGCGACTCGCGCAATCGTGTCGCTGCCGCCGCGATCGACCAGGGTTACGTCGCTGACGACTCCGGCAGCGGCGCCGGGGACCAGGGACGCCAGCGTCGCAACCGCGGTCCGCTCGACCCCCTCGGTGGAAACGATCACACTCAACATGTCCGGCGGGTGACCCTTCGACGACAGATGCGCGCCACGCTTAGCACCTCGCTGCCGCGAAATCAGCCGTGAATTGCGCGATGCCCATCATCCGGGCAATGGGCCGCGTGAATCTGGGGACACGAACTGTTCGGCGTGCACCTTTGTTCTTGATTTGTTCTTTCGACTCGCTATCCTGAATGCATGAGCAGAGCATCCAATGCGCTCAAGCGCCCGCCGGTCACGGCGCCCTCCGAGCCGGTGGGCGCGCCTTCCCCATTCCCTGCGATCGAGGTCGCCATCGATCAGCAGCGTCGCCGCGGTCGCGGCGCGACCTCCAACGACTCCGGTCGTTACGAGACGGAGGCGCGGGTCGCGTTCGACGACGGCTGGCAGAGCCTCGACGATCTGCCGCCGTTCAAGACCACCGTCGCTCTCGACACTGCGCGCAAGGTCATCACCCGCAACGAATCGCCTGATATCGGGTTCGACCGCTCGATCAATCCGTATCGCGGCTGCGAACACGGCTGCGTGTATTGTTTCGCGCGACCGACCCACGCGTATCTCGGTCTGTCGCCGGGGCTGGACTTCGAATCGCGGCTGTTTGCCAAGCCGGATGCGCCGGCACTGCTCGAGAAGGAATTGGCCTCGGCCGACTACGAGCCGAAGATGATCGCGATCGGCACCAACACCGATCCGTATCAGCCGATCGAGCGCGAGCGAAAGATCATGCGCGGCATCCTCGAGGTGCTGGAGAAGACCGGGCACCCGGTCGGCATCGTCACAAAATCGGCGCTGGTGGTGCGTGACATCGACATCCTGTCGCGGATGGCGAAGCGCCAGCTCGCCAAGGTGGCGCTGTCGGTCACGTCGCTCGACCCGAAGCTGTCGCGCAGCATGGAGCCGCGCGCCTCGGCGCCCGCCAAGCGGCTCGAGGCATTGAAGCGGCTCTCCGATGCCGGGATTCCGACCACCGTGATGGTGGCGCCGGTGATCCCTGCGCTGAACGACATGGAGATCGAGCGCATCCTCGACGCCGCCGCTCATGCCGGCGTGAAGGAGGCGAGCTACATTCTGTTGCGCCTGCCGCTGGAAGTGCGCGACCTGTTCCGCGAATGGCTGATGGCGAACTATCCGGACCGCTATCGCCATGTCTTCACCCTGATCCGCGACATGCGCGACGGCCGCGATTACGATTCGCAATGGGGCACCCGGATGAAAGGCACCGGCCCGATCGCCTGGATGATCGGCCGCAGGTTCGAAACCGCCTGCACCCGGCTCGGGCTGAACAAGCGCCGCTCAAAGCTCACTCTCGACCATTTCGAGAAGCCGGAGCGCGCGGGACAGCAGCTCAGCCTGTTCTAGCGACCGTTCGAAGGGAGTGCCGATGGATCACCATGCCGTACCGAAGCCGAGACTGACGGTCGTCACGCTCGGTGCCGACGACATGCGCGCCAGCATCGCGTTTTACGAAGCGATCGGCTTCGATCGGCGGATGAAGGACACCGGCGATGAGGTCGCGTTCTTCGATACCGGGGCCTCGGTGCTGGCGTTGTACGCCTGGGCCTCGCTCGCCGCCGAGGCGGCCCAGCGCGACCTCCCGCGCCCTTCCGCCTTCAGAGGCGTCACGTTGGCCTGGAACTGCGTGAGCCGCGACGAGGTCGATGCGGTGATGGCGCACGCCGCGGCGAAAGGGGCGACGCTGCTGAAGCCCGCGCAAGCAACCGATTACGGCGGCTATGCGGGCTATTTCGCCGATCCGAGCGGCCATGTCTGGGAAGCGGTGGTCGCGCCGGGAATCGACGTGCAGGACGACGGCCGGGTGACGATCCCGCACCGGGGCCCTGAATAGCGGGAATTGACCGCCGGTTCCCGATTGCGCACGCCGCGTTCTGCCCGCAGCATCCCGGCATGATTCGGGATACCAAGAAGCCGGCGAAAGTCGCGGCCGCCAGACCGTTGAAGGCCGCAGCCAAAACCGCAGCAGCCAAGCCGCAAGCCGCCAAGCCCACGCCCGCCAAAGGCCTCCGCAAGGGCGTGATCGCGGTGGCGCCGCCGGGCTTCCGGCGCGAGCGGGCATTGATCAAGCGCGGCATCTGGCCGGTCGCCGGCTGCGACGAAGCCGGCCGCGGCCCGCTCGCCGGGCCGGTCGTCGCAGCCGCCGTGGTGCTCGACCCGAAGCGGGTGCCGAAGGGGCTCGACGATTCCAAGCGATTGACCGCCGAGAAGCGCGAGGCGCTGTTCGAGGAGATCTGCGCCACCGCACAGGTCTCCGTGGTCTATGCCTCGCCGGAACGGATCAATCGCGACAACATTCTGCGCGCCTCGCTGTGGGCACTGACCCGCGCGGTCCACGCTCTGCCGGAGATGCCGCGCCATGTGTTCGTCGACGGCCGCGATCGGCTCGCGACCAAGTGCGACTGTGAGGCGGTGATCGGTGGTGACGGGCTGATCGCGTCGATCGCGGCGGCTTCGATCATCGCCAAGGTGTCGCGCGACCGCCTGATGTGCCGGCTCGCCGAACAATGCCCCGGCTACGGCTTCGAGCAGCACAAGGGCTATGGCGTGCCGGAGCATCTCGATGCGCTGGCCCGGCTCGGACCAACGGTGCATCACCGCCGCTTCTTCGCGCCGGTCGCCGCCGCCTGGCAGAGGATCGAAGGCGCCACCCCGCCGCCGATGCAGGACCTGTTCGCGCCCTCGGCGGGGATCGAAGCCGCGGTGTGAGGGCGGCCGCGCGGTTGCGCGTGCGGCCGGCGGGCTCTATCACGGTCGGACCGAATTTCGCTGGTCCCACATGCGCTTCGCCTCACTGATCGTCGAATTGATCCGCGCACGGCCGCTGCTGGTGTTCTGGCTGGTGGTGAGCGCCCAGGCGCTGCTGTGGATCCTGGTCCCGACACTGTTCTACGCCAGTCCGCCTGGCGATGTCGCGATGGTGCTTGCCTATGGCCGCGAGTATCAGGTCGGCACCGATCTTGGTCCGCCGCTGGCATTCTGGCTCGCCGACATCGCCTATCGGGCGGCAGGCGGCCATATCATCGGCGTCTACGTGCTGGCGCAGCTCTGCTTCGTCGTCACCTTCTATGCCTTGTTCCAGCTCGCGCGTAGCATGGTCGGTCCGCAATACGCCGTGGTCGCGGTGCTGCTGACTTCCACCATCACTGCCTTTGCCGGCTCCGGCGTCGAGTTCGGCCCGCTGATCCTGGCCCGCCCGCTCTGGGCATTGGTGCTGTGGCATGGTTGGCAGGTTGTCGGCCAGCACCGTCGTGCGGCGTGGTTCGCACTGTCGATCGAGATCGGTCTGCTGCTGCTCACCACGGTGGCCGCACCGGCGCTGTTGCTGTTGCCGCTCGCCTTTGCGCTCGCCAATGCGCGCTGCCGCCGTGCCTTGATCTCGCTCGACGCCGTGTTCGCGATCCTGGTGATTGCGGTCCTGGCGCTGCCCTATGCGGTCTGGCTGCTGCGCGCCGATCAGTTCGCGTGGCCGCCGCTCCCGCCAACGGCGGAACTCGGGAATCGCGCGCTGCTGGGCCTCGAGCTGTTCGGCGGTCTGGTGGTCTCGCTCGCGGGCGTCGCATTGCTGGCGGTGCTGAACATCGGCCGGTTCTCCCCCAAGCCTCACGATGCGCCGATGATCGCGCGACCCGCAGTCGATCCGCTGGCGCGGCAGTTCGTCTATGTGTTCGGGCTGGCGCCGCCGATCGTGGCCAGCGTTGCGGCAGCGGTGTTCGGCCTCGGCCACGTGGTCGGCGGCGCCGGGGTCGTACTGGTGCTCAGCGGTCTCGCGGTCATGATGCTGATCGGCGATGTGCTGTATCTGCACCGCCAGCGGCTGCTGCGCTCGGCCTGGGCGGCGCTGATCGCGGCACCTGCGGTCGCCGTCATCCTCACCGTGGTGGCGCAGCCCTGGCTCAGCAGAACCGAGGTGCCGACCTCGCTGCCGGCCAGGCAGATGGCGCAGTTCTTCGCCGACAGTTTCGAGCGCCGCACCGGCAAGCCGTTGCCGGCGGTGGCCGGCGATCCTCAACTCGCGACGTTGATTGCCCTGGCGCCGTCGCGCCCGCATCTGTTCCTCGACGCGACGCCGGCGCGGACGCCGTGGATCAAGCAAAGCGAGTTCGACCGCCAAGGCGGTGTCGTGGTGTGGCGTGCGGCCGACACCGCCGGTAAGCCGCCGGACGATATTGCACGGCGCTTCCCGGGGATCGTGCCGGAGCTGCCGCGAGCGTTCGACCGGATGATTTCCGGCCGTCAGCCGCTGCTGCGGATCGGCTGGGCGATCGTGCGGCCGAAGGCACCGTAGCCGGGCCATGGCCCGGTGCCGCCGGCTCTCAGCCGCCTTACAGTTCGACGTCCAGCGACACCAGGTAGGTTCGCGGCGCGCCGAGCGCCATGGTGCCGAACGAGGCCACGCCGGCCCAATAATCGGTACCGGCGACGTTCTGCACGGTTCCGCGCAGCGTCGTCTTGCGGCCCTCGATCATGGTGACGTAGCGCACGCCGAGATCGACGCGGGTCCAATCCGGCAAGACTTGCGTGTTGCTGTTGTTGACATATTGCCGGCCGGTGTAGACGACGGTTCCGACCAACGTCATCGCTCGCAGCCCTGGCAGATCCCATTCGCCGGTAAGATTGACCTGCGTGGTCGGCACGCCGATCGGCGTCTTGCCGAGATTGGCGGCGGTCGCGGTCCTGGTCACTTCGGCGTCGAACAGCGTCACCCCGCCGACCGCGCGCAGGTGCGGCGCGATCTCACCAAACACGGAGAATTCGGCCCCGCGCACCCTCTGCTCACCCCCCGCCGAATAAACGCCGGCGTTCAGCTCGCCATTGGGCTTGGTGATCTGGAATAGCGCGAAGGTCGTGCCGATGCGGCCGAGATCGAGCTTGACGCCGGTCTCGTATTGCTTGGTCCGGTACGGTGCCAGAACTTCGCCGACGTTGGACGCACCGATCGGTGCGACGTCGCCACGGCTAAGCCCTTCGATGTAGTTGGCATAGACCGACAGGTGTTCGATCGGGCGGATCACCAGACCGGCCATCGGCGTGGTGGCGGACTGGTCGTAGGAGGTCGTCAGCGCGCCGGTCGTGGTGGAGTAGTTGTGCGAGATCACCTGCTGGCGGCGGACGCCGAGCGTCAGCATCAGGCGCTCGTCGAGCACCGACATCGTGTCGGCGATCGCATAGCCGTTGAGGCGGGTGTCGGACAGCCGCGGCTTGAACGCCGGCACCGTATAGGTCTGCTCCGGCTGCACCAGCGGCGCATAAAGGTTCGACAGATACGACTTCCCTGATGGGAACGCGCGGTACTGCTCGTCCTGATAATGCGATCCCTGAACGGTGACCGCATGGTGGACGAATCCGGTGTCGAACTTCGCCCGCACTCCGCCGTCGAAGGTGAAGCGATCGACGTCGAGGTTGTAGTACTGCGCTGTCGTCGAGGTGTCGCCGCGGCTGTTGAGGATGGTCGGCAGCCCGAAGAACCGTTCGGCGTTGGTCTTGGAGCCGCCGACATTTCCAAACACCGTCACCGAATCGGTCAGGTCGAATTCGTTCTTCCACAGTGCCGAGGATTCTCGAATCCGCGACCATTCCCAGGTCTGCGTCAGGTTGTTGCTACCGACCGGCGCGGGCGGCACCGCGATGCCGCTGGTTGTGAAGAACGGACGAACTGGCGCGTTGATGTGCTCGTTCTGGGTCAGCGCATAGATCCAGGTCCGATAGCGCTCGCCCTGATAGTCGAAGGCGAGCGACCCGACCTGCAACCGGTCGGTCTGATGGTCGATCGCGGTGTCGCCGCCGCCGAGCTTGCCGGTGAACCGCAAGCCGAATTCGCGCTGATCGCCGAACCGCCGCGCGACGTCGAGATTGGTGTAGGCGAAGCCCTTGGACGCGTAGCCGACGCCGATCCGGCTGAGATCGGATTCGGCCCGTTTCGGCACCACGTTGATCACGCCGCCGACGCCGCCGTTCGGCGAGACGCCGGACAGCATCGCCGCGGGACCTTTGAACACCTCGATCCGGTCGACGTAGTCGTTGAAGATCCGGAAATTCGGCGCGATGCCGTAGACCCCGTCGAACGCGACCTCGCCGGCCGTGCCTTCGGCGATCGGAAAGCCACGGATGTAAAACGAGTCCACCATGCCGCCCACCGGGCTGGTGACCCGAACCGAAGGGTCCAGCAGCATCGCGTCGGCGACGGTCGCCGCCTGCTGATTACGGATCGCCTCGTTGGTGTAGCTCGCCGTCGCGAATGGCGAGCGGAAGGTGTCGGTATTGCCGAGCATGCCGAGCAGGGCTCCCCGCGCGACCTGACCGCCGGCGAACGCCGCCGGCCGGTCCGACGCCGATGATCGGCTCGCGGTTCGGTCGGGCGCAGGCTGCGGCCTCGCGGCCGCCGCGCGTGCCCGTGCAGCCGTCCGCGCAGCGCTTCGGCGCGGCGCGAGCGCGGGCTTGCTGCGCGCCGTGCGCGGCGCATCGACCGTGACGGACGGCAGCGTTTGCGCGCTTTGGGCGTGGCTGGACGTGGGGCTGGCGGCCAGCCATACGCTGAGCACGACGAGGCTCGCGCCGCCGAGAGCTCGACAACGGGACATCGGGAATCCTGACGCGGCGGGTGCGCCGCTTTGGTTGGAGGCGGGCCTGTTAGTTGCGGCGTTGCCGCAATTATTTCGCGGGCATCTCGACCGTGATCACGGCATTGCCGGGAGTTCGGCCGCAGCGAATGTCAGCGACGAGGGCCGAGTAAGCGCATCGCGAGACGATTGAGTACGGTGTCGATGATACGGAATCTCCTCGTCGGCCGACGGACAGTCGAGGAGCTTGCTGATCGTTGCGACATCGTTTCCATATCTTGCTCCCCGGTACTGTGGTGCTGGATCACCCACCGAAGGTCAACCGAACGTGGAGCAGAATAGATAGCTTCTATGTAGTCGCGCTCTGGGTGTGGTGAGACGTTCAGGTGCCGTTGACGTGTGGCGACGTCGCCGCCGGCGATGCGATCTCAAGCCGAGATTGCGGCGAGGGCGGTCGCGATCGCTCGCAGGTCTTGCCAGGCGAGCCGTTTGTAGGTCGGCTGCCGCAGCAGGTAGGCCGGGTGCAGCGTCGGCAGCGCGCGGATCGTGCGCAGGCCAGTGTCGTAGTCGAACCACCGGCCGCGGGTCCGCATGATGCCGTCGCGGGTGCCGAGCAGCGCCTGGGTCGACGGGTTGCCGAGCGTGACCAGCAGGTCGGGGTTCACCAACTCGATCTGGCGCTTGATGAACGGCAGGCAGATCTGAGTTTCCTGCGGGGTCGGCGTGCGGTTGCCCGGCGGCCGCCACGGGATCACGTTGGCGATGTAGACCTTGCTGCGGTCGAGGCCGATAGCCGCCAGCATCAGGTCGAGCAGTTTGCCGGAGCGGCCGACGAACGGCAGTCCCTCGATGTCTTCGTCGCGGCCGGGGGCTTCGCCGACCAGCATCAGCTTCGCCTGCGGATTGCCGTCGGCGAACACCAGTTGCTTGGCGGTCCCGCGGAGTGCGCAGCCGTCGAACCGCTGCATCAAGTCGCGAAGAGCTTCCAGCGTCTGGGCGGTTGCGGCCGCCTCGCGGGCCGACACGATCGCGGCGTCCGGCGTCGGCGGCGCCGTCCGCGGTAGCTCTACGCTCGGTTGCGTCTGTAAGGCTGGCCTGACGCTGCGTCGCGGCTCTGCGGCCTCGCTCGCCGTCGCCGGCTCGGGCGCATCGTCGAGCATCCGGTTGACCGGATCCTCGGCCAAAGCGCAATCCACCCCCGCGTCCATATAGAACGCGAGCAATTGACGCAGAGTCGGCGCGGGATCGGGGATCATGCGAGATGGTTTACCGTGGATGCGTGTCACAGAACAGCGGCGAGGGATCAGGTTTCATTCCGCAGTGCGAAACCAATTTTCGCAGCAACAACCGCGACGCTGGAAAGATGAGGCAGCCGGTACATTTGGGTGGTTGTTCTTCTTCTAAAAATGCGAAAGAACACCCCTGGAAACGTTCCCGAGAGTCCTGCGAGAAAAAACGATGAGTGACGAAACGCTGCCGCCCCGCGAATCGATGGAATTCGACGTCGTGATCGTGGGTGCCGGCCCCTCGGGACTGTCAGCCGCGATCAGACTGAAGCAGATCAACCCCGAGTTGTCGGTGGTGGTCGTGGAAAAGGGCTCCGAGGTCGGAGCTCATATTCTGTCGGGCGCGGTGATCGACGTTTCGGCGCTCGACCGCCTGATGCCGAGTTGGCGCGAGGACGAGAGCTGCCCGCTGAAGACCCCCGTCGAAGACGACCACTTCTACGTCATGACGGCGTCGAAAGCGCTCAAGGTACCGAACATCATGGTGCCGCCGATGCTCGACAACCACAAGAATTTCATCGGCTCGCTGGGTGATCTGTGCCGCTGGCTCGGGCCGAAGGCCGAGGAACTCGGTGTCGAGATCTATCCCGGCTTCGCTGCCACCGAAGTGCTGTACGGCGACAATGGTGAAGTCCGCGGTATCGCCACCGGCGACATGGGCATCGGCCGTGACGGCCAGCCGAAGGATTCCTACACCCGCGGCATGGAATTGCTCGGCAAGTACACGCTGTTCGCCGAAGGCGCGCGTGGCAGCCTGTCCAAGCAACTGATCGCCAACTACAAGCTCGACAAGGACTCCGATCCGCCGAAGTTCGGCATCGGCCTGAAGGAAATCTGGCAGGTCGAACCGTCCAAGCATCGCAAGGGCCGGATCGCGCACTCGTTCGGATGGCCGCTCACCAACAACGTCGGCGGCGGCTCGTTCCTGTATCATTACGGGGACAATCTGGTGGCGGTCGGCTTCGTCGTTCATCTGAACTACGACGATCCTTATCTGTCGCCGTTCGAGCAGTTGCAGAAGTTCAAGACTCATCCGTCGGTGGCGCCGACCTTCGAGGGCGGCAAGCGGATCTCCTACGGCGCCCGCGCCATCACCGAAGGCGGCTGGCAATCGGTGCCGAGGCTGACCTTCCCGGGCGGTGCGCTGATCGGCTGCGCCGCGGGCTTCGTCAACGTGCCGCGCATCAAGGGCGTGCACAATGCCATCGGCTCCGGCATGCTGGCCGCCGAGCACGTCGCTGCGGCGCTGGCCGAAGGTCGCGCCAATGACGAGGTGAAGAGCTACGAAGAGTCGTGGCGCGAGTCGCCGGTCGGCCGCGACCTGTTCAGGATCCGCAACGTCAAGCCGCTGTGGTCGAAGTTCGGCACCGCGGTCGGCGTGGTGCTGGCCGGGTTCGAGATGTGGTGCTCGACGCTCGGTTTCTCGGTGTTCGGCACGCTGTCTCACGGCAAGCCCGACCGCTCGACGCTCGATCCGGCGAAATCGCACCAGCCGCACAACAATCCGAAGCCGGACGGCAAGCTGACCTTCGACCGGCTGTCCTCGGTGTTCCTGTCGAACACCAATCACGAGGAAGACCAGCCGGTGCACCTGAAGGTCGCCGACATGCAGTTGCAGAAGACCTCGGAACACGATGTCTTTGCCGGCCCATCGGGCCGTTACTGCCCGGCGGCGGTGTACGAATGGGTCGAAGAGCCGACCGGTCCGCGCTTCGTGATCAACGCCCAGAACTGCGTGCATTGTAAAACCTGCGACATCAAGGACCCGAACGCCAACATCACCTGGGTTCCGCCGGAAGGCGGCGGCGGCCCGAATTATCAAGGGATGTGACCGCGCGGCTTTGGCCTCGCGGTTTAGCCGGGTGTGTTTGACCGCGTGTGTTTGACCACGCGTCCGTGAGCGGCGGCGAGGCGATACCTCGCCGCCCGGCCACGTTCCTGCCATGTTGCCACCGTCTCAATTGACCCGTCCGCCGTCGGCGCACGCGCGGGGCTGCGGCGCTGTGCGCCAGCGGCCCGATCCTTGCGGTGGAGCGCCAAACGCGGCATTGTCGTGAATGCGATGCTGCCGGCTCGGCGGCCGGGCCAACCGAGCCTTTTCCTGGAGCTAGGCAACCTTGATGCTTTCCCTTCGAAGCCGTCGATCGATGATCGTCGCCCTCGCGCTGGCGGCGATGCCGATCGCCGGACCGGCGCTGGCGCAGACACCGGATCATCCCGCCGATAACGCGGCGCAGTTTCCGACCAGCCAGGACCTGCGGACGATGACCACCGCAGGCAGCTATCTGGCGGCACGCCACGCCAGCATCGAGCGCGACGCGGCCTCCGCGGCGGCGTTCTATCGCTCCGCGCTGCGCACCGATCCGAAGAACAACGAACTGCTCGATCGCGCCTTCATCTCCTCGCTCGCCGAGGGCGACATCGAGGAAGCGGTCAAGCTCGCCGATCGCGTGCTGAAAATCGACAAGTCCAACCGGGTTGCGCGGCTGGTGATCGGCATTCGCGATCTGAAGACCAAGAAATATTCAGCGGCTGTGCGCAACGTGAACCAGTCGGTGCGCGGACCGATCACCGATCTGGTCGCCACGCTGATCTCGGGCTGGTCGATGTATGGGGCCGGCGACGTCAAGGGCGCGGTCGGCAGCATCGACAAGCTGGCCGGGCCGGAATGGTATCCGATCTTCAAGGACCTGCATTCCGGCATGATGCTGGAGCTGGCGAACCGCCAGAAGGACGCCGGCGAGCGGCTGGAGCGCGCCTACAAGCTCGACGATTCGGCGCTGCGGGTGGTCGAGTCCTATGCGCGCTGGCTGTCGCGGAACAAGAGCGACGCCGAGGCGCTCGCGGTGTATCAGGCGTTCGATAAGAAGCTGCCGCGTCATCCGCTGATCGAGGACGGCATCCGCGAGGTCAAGGCCGGCAAGAAGCTGCCGCCGCTGGTCGACAGCCCGCAGGCCGGCGCCGCCGAAGCGCTGTACGGCATCGGCGCGTCGCTGACCCGTCGCGGCGGTGAGGATCTGGCGCTGGTGTATCTGCAGCTCGCGCTCTACCTCGAACCGAACCACGCGCTGGCGCTGCTGGCGCTCGGCGATCTCTACGAGTCGGTGAAGAAGCCGCAGATGGCGATCAAGGTGTACGAGCGCGTGCCGGCGTCCTCGCCGCTGAAGCGCAACGCCCAGATCCAGCTCGCCACCGATCTCGACGCCTCCGATCGCAGTGAGGAGGCGATCAAGATCCTCAAATCGGTGATCGCCGAGGACGGCAAGGATCTCGAAGCCATCATGGCGCTCGGTAATATCGAGCGCGGCCGCAAGAAGTTCGCCGATTGCGGCGAGACCTATTCGAAGGGCATCGACGCGCTCACCGGCGCCGAGAAGAACGCCTGGGTGTATTACTACTTCCGCGGCATCTGCGAGGAGCGCTCCAAGCAGTGGCCCAAGGCCGAGGCCGACCTGAAGAAGGCGCTGCAGATGCAGCCCGAGCAGCCGCATGTGCTGAACTATCTCGGCTATTCCTGGATCGATCAGGGCATCAACCTCGACGAGGCGATGACCATGATCAAGCGCGCGGTCGATCAGCGGCCCGACGACGGCTACATCGTCGACTCGCTCGGCTGGGCGTATTACCGCATTGGCGACTACGAGAACGCGGTGAAGACGCTGGAGCGGGCGATCGAGCTGAAGCCCGAGGATCCGACCATCAACGATCACCTCGGCGACGCCTATTGGCGCGTCGGGCGCACCCTCGAAGCCAAATTCCAGTGGGCGCATGCGCGCGACCTCAAACCCGATCCGGAAGAGTTGCCGAAGATCGAGGCCAAGATCGCGAACGGCCTGCCCGATGAGGACAAGGCGTCGGCGGCATCCGCCGACAAGAAGAAAGAAGACGGCAAGGGCGGCTGAGCGCGTCGCGATCGGCGTCGTGGCGCGGCTCCGCAGCCGCGCCTAAAAGGGGGGTGGAGCTTCGGTTCGAATTCGATCAGAACCGCTGCTCCAGGAGACGATTTCCGTGACTGACGGTTCTGCGACGACACTGCGCGACGAGGCCCGCGCCAAGGTGAACCTGACGCTGCGCGTGGTCGGCCGCCGACCCGACGGCTACCATGAGCTGGACAGCGTGGTGGCGTTCGCCGATTGCGCCGACCGCTTGAGCCTGCAGCCGGGGCCGACCTTGAGCCTCACCACCATTGGCCCCGGCGCGCAGGATTGCGGCGACAGTGCCGACAATCTGGTGCTGAAGGCGACCCGATTACTCGGCGAGCGGGTGCCGAACCTGATTACCGGCGCCTTCACGCTCGACAAGCATCTGCCGGTCGCGGCCGGCATCGGCGGCGGCTCGGCCGACGCCGCGGCGGCGCTGCGGTTGCTGGCGCGCGTCAATGATCTTGCGGTCGACGATCCGCGCTTGGTCGAGGCGGCGCGGCTGACCGGTGCCGATGTGCCGGTGTGCCTGCCGTCAAAGCCTTGCATCATGACCGGCGTCGGCGAAAACCTGTTGCCGCTGCCATTGCCGCGGATGCCGGCCGTGATGGTCAATCCGCGGGTGCCGGTGGCGACCAAGCACGTGTTCGCAGCGCTCGGCCTGAAGCCGGGCTCGCTGACGATCGGCGCCACCGACGTCCTCGCTGCACCGACCTGGCCGGAAGCCGGCGCTCCGCTCGCCGCTTGGATCGCGGCGCTCGAGGCCGGCACCAACGATCTCGAACCTCCCGCTCTGAAGGTCGAGCCGGTGGTCGCCACCGTGCTGGAAGCGCTGCGCGGGACCGCCGGCGTTCAGCTCGCGCGGATGTCCGGCTCGGGCGCGACCTGCTTTGCGCTGTACGCCGATGATGCCTCGGCGCACGCCGCCGCCGACACGCTGCGCGCCGCGCAGCCCGGCTGGTGGGTGCATGCCGGCAGCTTGAGCTGACCGCCGCTTCAGCGGCAGTCATCCGGGTGCGCGCGCAGCGCCAACCCGGGATCTCGCAGTTCAGAACATCTCAGGATTCCGGTTCGCCGCTGCGCGGCGTCCGGAATGACGGTGCATGGGCAGGCTCAGTGCGAGCGGGCCAGGCAGAAGGCGACCACCTGCTCCAGCGCCGTCTTCATTGGCGAGGAGGGGAATAGCGCCAGCGCGTCGACTGCCATCGCGCCGTAATGATGCGCGCGCTGGATGGTGTCTTCGAGCGCCCGGTGCTTGGTCATTAGCTTGATCGCCTGATCGAGGTCGGCATCGGAAATCTCGCCGCGCTCGAGCGACTTGATCCAGAATTCGCGCTCGGAATCGTTGCCGCGTCGGAACGCCAGCACCACCGGCAGGGTGATCTTGCCCTCGCGGAAGTCGTCGCCGACATTCTTGCCGAGCTTGGCGGCCTTGCCGCCGTAGTCGAGCACGTCGTCGATCAGCTGGAACGCGATGCCGATGTTCATGCCGAACGAGCGGCAGGCCGACTGCTCCGGCTTCGGGCGGTTGGCGATCGCCGGACCGACTTCGCAGGCGGCGGCGAACAATTCGGCGGTCTTGCCGCGGATCACCGCGAGGTATTCGTCCTCGGTGGTCGCGGTGTTCTTGGCGGCGGCGAGCTGCATCACCTCGCCTTCGGCGATGGTGGCGGAGGCCGACGACAGAATGTCGAGCGCGCGCAAGCTGCCGACCTCGACCATCATCCGGAACGCCTGGCCGAGCAGGAAGTCGCCGACCAGCACGCTGGCCTCGTTGCCCCACAACATCCGCGCCGACTTTTTGCCGCGGCGCATTTCGCTCTCGTCGACGACGTCGTCGTGCAGCAGCGTCGCGGTGTGCATGAATTCGACCGCGGCGGCGAGCTTGATGTGGCCGTCGCCGGTGTAGCCGGTCAGATTCGCCATCGCGAGCGTCAGCATCGGCCGCAGCCGCTTGCCACCCGACGAGATCAGGTGGTTAGCGACTTCAGGAATCATGGTGACGTCGGAGCCCGTCCGCGACAGGATGGTGGCGTTGACCCGCTCCATGTCCGCCGCAACGAGTTCGACCAATTGGTCGATCGAGGCGGTCGAGGGGCCCTCGAAGGGTACGATTACGGCCACGCTGGGTCTCCAAATTCCGGGGACGGATGCGGCGAATCTGCTCGCTTCATCCGCGCCTTGGTCTCATCGAAGCGCCGGCCGGCTCGACCATTCCGCGCCTCATTGCGGTTCCCTCTATAGCATGGGAACGACCCTGCAACGAGGCGATCGAGCCCCCGCAATGGTCGGCGCGAGCTATAATGCAGGGACGACAGGAGAGGCAAGGTTGCGAGAACTGCTGCGGACCAACGACGCGGTACTGCTTTCGGCGGTAGGCGCGCTGCTCGATGGCGCCGAGATCGATCATTTGGTGCTGGACCAGAACATGAGCATTCTCGAGGGCTCGCTCGGGGTGATCCCGCGCCGGATCTTGGTGCACGACGACGATCTGAATGCGGCGCGACGGCTGTTGACCGACGCCGGGCTCGCGCACGAACTTCGGTCCGATGGCTGAGCCGGTCGATGCGGCTGCGCAGAGCACCACGGAAGACGGCTTTCTCGGTGGCCGTCTTCGGTTGCGGCAACCTGTTACCGGTCATCGTGCCGGTCACGACGCCATTCTGCTCGCGGCCTCGACTCGGGTGAGAGCCGGCTACCGGGTGGTCGAATTCGGCACCGGGGTCGGCGCTGCCGGACTGGCGGTCGCCTCTCGGGGAGAGAGGATCGTCCCGGCGCTGGTCGAGATCGATCCCGATCTTGCTGCGCTCGCCCGCGACAACGTGCGGCTCAACGAACTGGCGGCCGAAGTCGTTTGTCTCGACGTCACCGGCCCGGCCGAAGCGTTCGCGGCGGTCGGCCTCGGTCCTGACAGCGCCGACGTGGTGCTGATGAACCCGCCGTTTCACGATGCCGCCCGGCATCGCGCTTCGCCCGATCCGGCCCGGCAGAGGGCGCATCTGGCCACCGCGACCACATTGGAAGCTTGGGTTCACGCGGCGCGGCGCCTGCTCAAGTCGAGTGGGACGTTGACGCTGATCTGGCGGGCGGATGGCCTCGCCGATGTGTTGGCGGCACTGGATCGCGGCTTCGGCAGTGTGATGGTGCAGGCCGTGCACGGTCAGGCCGACAAGCCGGCGATCCGCATTCTGGTCCGTGCGACGAAAGGCGGGCGGGCGCCGCTGATGCTGTTCCCCAGCCTGCTGCTCAATGACTCGTCATCTCAGCCCAGCGCAATGGCGCAGGCAGTGCTGGCGGGAGAACAATTGCTCCCGCTGGGGCAATTCTGACCTGCGGCTGGGCAAAAACTGCGCAGCGCGGCCTACTGCGGCTGCGGCCCTTCATGCTTGGCGGGCGTCGTAGTGACGTGAACAGCCGTCAAAATCGCTCCGATCAACAGCATCAGCAGGTAAATTTTCATTGGTCCCTCCGCTGCGGCGTTGCAGCCTCGTCCCTATATGAATCCTCCGTTGCAAAACATGTTCCATGCCTACCAAATGGTGATACCCGCGATGGTCGACAATAGGATGAAGCGATGAGCGATGCTGCGATCAGCGGTCGCAGCGAGCAGGGCTGGCTGGCCGGTCTCGGCAAATGGATTCCGGCGCGCTTTCGCCGGGACATTCCGGTGGTGCCGGTGGTCCGTCTGTCGGGCACGATCGGCGCGGTGACGCCACTGCGGCCCGGACTGACGCTTGCCGGAGTCGCCAAGCTGCTCGACCGCGCGTTCTCGACCCGCAACGCCAAGGCGGTGGCGCTGGCGATCAATTCGCCGGGCGGCTCGCCGGTGCAGTCGCGGCTGATCTACTTGCGTATCCGCGCGCTCGCCGCCGAGAAGAAGCTGCCGGTCTACGCCTTCGTCGAGGATGTCGCCGCGTCCGGCGGCTACATGATCGCCTGTGCGGCCGACGAAATCTATTGCGACCCGTCTTCGATTCTCGGCTCGATCGGCGTGGTCGGCGGCGGCTTCGGCTTCCAGGAGCTGATCAGGAAGATCGGCGTCGAGCGCCGTCTCTACACCGCCGGCGAACGCAAGGCGCAGCTCGATCCGTTCCTGCCCGAAGACCCGCAGGAGGTCGCGCGGCTGAAGTTGCTGCAGCAGGAGATCCACGCGCTGTTCATCAGCTTGGTGAAGGAGAGCCGCGGCGCCCGGCTGAAGGGCGAGGAGGCGCAATTGTTCACCGGCGAGTATTGGGCCGGCGCCACCTCGGTGTCGCTCGGCCTTGCCGATTCGATCGGCGATCTGCGCGCGGTGCTGCGCGGAAAATTCGGCGACAAGGTTCGCACCCCGCTGATTTCGCCGCCGACCGGCCTTCTCGCCAGCCTGACGCGCAAATCCGGCGGGGCGGAAGCCGCGCTCGACGGCGTCGCCGCGCTCCCCGAAACAATGATTACGGCGCTGGAAACCCGGGCGATCTGGGCCAAATACGGCTTTTAGGCGATGCCGGCGGCGCGGCGGCCGCGCCATTTGGTCCCGTCAGCGTGAGTTGCGAGTGATCACCCACTGAGCGAAGATGCAACAGAGGCGTGACGCGACTCAAGGAGAGGTTGGACCATGCCGCCGCTGCTCGTATTGGCTGGAAGTTTGGCCGGCATCGCCATGGTGCGGTGGGCCTTCCGTACCGCCGGGCGTGTGAATCAGGAGCTCGAGGTCGCTCGCGCCACGATGTTCGCCGATGCCGATCGCACCGAGCTGCCGACGTTGCGGCTCGATCCTGTCACCGGCGCCTATCGGCCGGGCTGAACCGGCCGCCCGCCTGACCTGTTCGATCGGTGATTTTGGAATCGGTGCGCCGGCCCGAAGGGCGGGGCATCACCCATCGGACCGGCGCGCAACCTTGGAGGTTGCAAACTTAAGAGCGGCCGAGCGATCCGCTCAGCAGCGGCGCGACCACCAGCACGACCAGCACAGCGCTCACCGTTTGAAAGGCTGTCATTTCGGCTCCCTGTCGTTTCGGCGACGGCTCCTCGGCCGCGCGCCATCTCCCTGGAGGCCGATGGTTACCCATCAGTTGCTAACGAATTTCAGCTTTTACAGACCGCTTAGGCTGGTGGTTAAGGAGGCGTTAACCGGCGATTTGGCCCGTCCGTCGCCTTGATTTGCCGGGGCGCGGCCGATACGGTCCGGCCGCTTTTCCGAAAACCCTTGCGAATCCAAAGCCGATCATGGACCCGACGCCTCCGCACATGCGCCCGGAACGCTCGTTCCAGGGCCTGATCCTGACGCTGCAGCGTTTCTGGGCCGATTACGGCTGCGTCATCCTGCAGCCCTACGACATGGAAGTCGGCGCCGGCACCTTCCACCCCGCCACCACGCTGCGCGCACTCGGCCCCAAGCGCTGGAACGCGGCTTACGTCCAGCCGTCGCGGCGGCCGAAGGACGGCCGCTACGGCGAGAACCCGAACCGGCTGCAGCACTACTATCAGTTCCAGGTCATCCTGAAGCCGTCGCCGCCGAACATCCAGGACCTGTATCTGCAATCGCTGGCCGCGATCGGGGTCGACACCGCGCTGCACGACGTGCGCTTCGTCGAGGACGACTGGGAAAGCCCGACGCTCGGCGCCTGGGGCCTCGGCTGGGAATGCTGGTGCGACGGCATGGAAGTCAGCCAGTTCACCTACTTCCAGCAGGTCGCCGGCGTCGAATGTTCGCCGGTCGCCGGCGAACTGACCTACGGCCTCGAGCGGCTGGCGATGTACGTCCAGGGCATCGACCGCGTCTACGACCTCAACTTCAACGGCCGCGACGGCGACGACAAGGTCACCTACGGCGACGTCTTCCTGCAGGCCGAGAAGGAATACTCGAAGCACAATTTCGAGGTCGCCGACACCGAGATGCTGTTCGAGCAGTTCAAGATGGCCGAGGCCGCCTGCAAAAAGTATCTCGACGCCGGCTGGGTGATGTCCGCCGATGGCGGCAAACGCGAAGCCCACGCCATGGCGCTGCCGGCCTACGACCAGTGCATCAAGGCGAGCCACGTCTTCAACCTGCTCGACGCGCGCGGCGTGATCTCCGTCACCGAACGCCAAAGCTACATCCTCCGCGTCCGCGAACTGGCCAAAGCCTGCGGCGAAGCCTGGGTGCATACCGAAGCGGGACGGGCGGAGACTTAAAGCACGGACTAATCACCCTCCCCTGGAGGGGGAGGGGCGCTCGCATAGCGAGCGGGGTACAC
>NZ_QUMK01000077.1 GCF_010907035.1 Rhodopseudomonas sp. BR0M22 | reverse complement strand
CCCAGTGGGTGCTCGGCAGCGTCATCCGGGCCGGTTCGCCAAGGCCGCTCAGCGCCGCCTTGACGAAGGCTTCGCGATCGAGCGCGAAGTTGATCGCCTGACGAACCTTGACGTTGTCGAGCGGTGCGCGGGCGTAGTTGAAATACACCTGGATGCAGTAGAGCGTCGGCGACGACACCATCTTGAGATCCTTGGCGCGCTCGATCACCGGCTTCAGCCGCGCCGGCAATTGGAACGTCATGTCGTTCTGGCCGGCGACCACCGAGCGCAGCGCAGTGGCGTTCTCCGGGATGATGTTGAACTCGATGCCGTCGAGGAACGGCCGGCCCTTGCGCCAGTAGCTCTCGTTACGGGCGACGACGATGATCTCGTTGTCGTTCCAGCGCACGAACTTCCACGGGCCGGCCCCGACCGGCTTGCGATCGGTCTCGTTGCCGAGCGCCTTAATGTTGGTCGGCGACACCATCATGCCGGCGCGATCCGACAGGATCGCCGGCAGCGAGGTGTCGGGATTCTTCAGCTTCAACGTCACCTGAAGCGGGCCGGTGACGTCGACGGATTCGATCGTCAGCAGATCGGACTTGACGTTGGAGCGCTGGTCGGAGCGATTGCGATCGAGGTTGAACTTGACCGCCTCGGCGTCGAGTGGCGTGCCGTCGTGGAACTTGATGCCCTCGGAGAGGTCCAGCACCATGGTCGTGGGATTGGGATACGACCACTTCGCCATGCCGGGCTTCGGCTTCAACGTGTCGTAGTCCCATTCGACGAGCGTATCGTACATCGTCCACAGGATGCTGTGATCGGAGCCGGCGCCACCGGTCGCCGGATCGAGCGACGACGGATTGGCGGGTGCTGCGACCTTGAGAATGCCGCCGGCCTTGGCGGCCAGCACTTCGCGCGGCAATCCGAGCACGCCGGCCGCAGCGGCGCCGCCGAACAGCGCCAGAACATCGCGACGGCGTAAAGTGCGGTTTCCCAGATCAATCACACGCATGTTGGTCCTCCCATGACTGTTGTCTTTTCTGATTGTCGTTGATCGGGTGGCGGACCTTCGGCGGTCGCGAAATGACAGGCGACGCGGTGTCCCGGCCTGACCTCGCGCCACGCCGGCACCTCGGCGGCGCAACGCTCCTGCACCGAGGGGCAGCGGGTGCGAAACCGGCAGCCGGATGGCGGCGCCACCGGACTCGGAATCTCACCTTCGAGAATGATGCGGCGGTCGACCCGCAGATGCGACGGCAGCGGGATCGGCTCGGCCGACAGCAAGGCGCGCGTGTAGGGATGCAGCGGATGCTCGATCACGTCTTCGGCGGGGCCGAGCTCCATCAACTTGCCGAGATAGGTAACGGCGATCCGGTCGGAGATGTGCGACACCACCGAGATATCGTGGGTGATGAACACGTAGGTGAGACCGAACTCGCGCTGCAGATCGGCGAACAGGTTCAGCACGTCGCCGCGGATCGAGACGTCGAGCGCTGCCACCACCTCGTCGCAGACGATCACTTTGGGACGCAACGTCAGCACCCGCGCGATGTTGACGCGCTGCTTCTGTCCGCCGGATAGCTGATGCGGATAGCGATCGGCAGCTTCCGGCGATAGGCCGACCCGCTCCAGCGCCGCGATGCCGCGGCGGCGGCGCGAGGTCGCATCGCCCTCGCCGACGATCTCCAGCGGCTCGATCACGCTGTCGATGATGGTCATCCGCGGGTTGAGCGCAGCGTTGGGATCCTGAAACACGATCTGGTAGTCGCGGCGATGCTTGCGGAACGCTTTGGCGCCGAGCGCCGCGGGATCGACTCCCTGATGCAGGATCTGCCCTTCTGTGGGCTTCAGCAGCGACACCAAAGCGCGTCCCAGCGTGGTCTTGCCCGATCCGGATTCGCCGATGATGCCGAAGGTCTCGCCGGTGCGAACCTCGAAGTCCATGCCGTCGACGGCCTTGACGGTGTCGTGGCCGTCACGGGTGGGGAACAGGATGCGCAGATCGCGCACCGCAATGATTTCGCTCGGATCGGCCGGAGCTGAATGTGTCAATTCACCGCTCCCCGCAAAGCCAACTCGGTCGCGCGCCAGCAACGTGCGGCATGGCCGGCATCGACCTCGATCATCGCCTGCTCGCGCTCGCAGCCGGCCGCCGCATGGGCGCAGCGCGCGCGAAAACGGCAGCCGGCCGGCATCGCATTCGGCGATGGCACCCGGCCGGGGATCGACGACAGCACGCCGCGTCGGGCGCTGAGCCCGGGCAACGAACGCAACAGGCCTGACGTGTAAGGATGGCGCGGCCGCGTCAGCACGTCGTCGACCGGCGCATCTTCGACGACTTCGCCGGCATACATCGTGATCATCCGGGTGCAGGTTTCGGCGACGACACCGAGATCATGAGTGATGAAGATCAGCGCAGTACCGGTTCGCTCGCTCAACGACCGCAACAGGTCGGTGATCTGCGCCTGGACGGTGACGTCGAGCGCCGTGGTCGGCTCGTCGGCGATCAGCAGCTTCGGCTTGCAGATCAGCGCCATCGCGATCATCACGCGCTGCCGCATGCCGCCCGAGAGCTGATGCGGATACTCGTCGCAGCGCCGCTCCGGCGCCGGAATGCCGACCTCGCGCAGCGCCTCGATCGCGCGGTCGCGGCCCTCGGCCCGGCTCACCGGAAAATGTACCCGATAGGCTTCGCTGATCTGATCGCCGACGGTGAACACCGGATCGAGCGCGTTCATCGGCTCCTGGAAGATCATCGCGATGTCGCGGCCGCGCACCGCTCGCATCCGCCGCGGCGACAGCTTCAACAGATCGACGCCGTCGAACACGATCTCGCCGCGCACCTGCGCATTGTGCGCCGGCAGCAGCCGCAGCAGCGACAGACCCGTCACCGTCTTGCCGCAGCCGCTCTCGCCGACCAGCCCGACGCGTTCGCCGGGCGCAATCGAGAAGCCGACGTTGCGCGTGATCGGCAGAGCACCGCCGGCGGTCGCGAACGACAGCGACAGATCGCGCACCGCAAGCAGCGGCGCCGCGACGCCAGTCGGCAAGGCTCCTCGGTCACGCGCGATGGCTTGATCAATCGACACCACCGCGTCAGCTCTCGACGCGGGCGTGGGCGACAGTGATCGCCGAAGCGAACAGCTTGCTTTCAGGAAGTCGATGCGACGCTGCGAATGTGCAACGCACCTCGGGCCCGACATGTCGGGTGCGGGTTCGCATCTGCGCGAACGTCATCGCGACTACCTCCCTTGATCCGCTGCAATGCACACGCGGTCCGTCGCTTGGTCCAGCTTTGCGCCGGTATCTGTCCGGCGACGGCGGGGCCATCAAAGGGCACCGGTTGTCGATTGTCAACAATCGACTGTCGCGCTACGAAAGAGAACGCAAACGCGGCCCGCCGCTGGACAGCCGAGGAGACAACATGGCAGCGACAACCTATCGCAGGCCGGCGGGCGACGATGAGGCCGCACCGGTTGGCCGGTTCTCTCTTCGCACACTGCCCGATCAGATCGCCGAAGAGCTCGGCGCGGATATCGTCTCCGGACGGCGCAAGGCCGGTGAGCGCTTGGTCGAACTCGACCTCGCGCGTGACTTCGGCGTGAGCCGCGGCCCGATCCGCGAAGCGATCCGCATTCTCGAACGGCGCCGCCTGGTCGAACTCAACCCGCGGCGCGGCGCCTACGTCAAACCGCTGTCACTGAAGTCGGTCGCCGACCTGTTCAACGTCCGCACCGCGCTGTCGATGCTCGCAGTACGCACGATGGCGACCTCGCCGATCGAGAGTTTTGTCGAGACGCTGGCGCGGCGTGTCGACGAACTGAACTCAGGGGTCGAGATCGACGATCCGCTCAGCTTTGCCCGCACCACGACGCGCGCGGTTCGCACCATCGCACGCGGCTCCGGCAACGAGCTGCTGGTCGAACTGCTCGCCGACCTCGCCAATCAGACGGTGTGGACGACGATCTGGAAATCACCGCTCGATTATCAGACCCGCAAGGTCCGGCGACACAGTGCCGACCTGATGGCCGCGACCCTCCGCGCGATCCGGCAGCGCCGCCCGAATGCAGCCGAGACGCACTACCGCGAACTGCTCGAAGGCGACCGCGACCGGGCGCTTGCGACTCTGTCGCGTATGCGCGGCGAAGCGATCGACTTCAGCGGGATTGCCCCCGCGGACAGCACCGTGCCAGCGCCGCCGAAGGCGCGCACGCCAAGCCGTCCGTCGGCCCAGCCCTGACGGTATCCCTCGGCAAGTGGCGATTTTATCGTCAGCACGGGCCGCAGCGGTATTCGGTGCGGGCGTCATCACCAACAACTATATAACGCATTGAATTTGCTCATGAATAATCCGTATTCCCAATTGACGGAATAGTTGTTTCGCGGCAGGGTTTCAGCCGTTCCCATGCGGAACCACCGTTACCAAGCGTGACGGTCGCGCTGCCACGACGGCCGAGGCGATGCCTCCCCGAAGACCTCTGAGAAAAGCCGTCCCGGACGATGTCGGCGTCCGGCATTGCCGTTTGTATTCATAAGGAAACTTTCATGGCCCATTCCCCAGCGGAGCTCGAAGCGCTGTTGATGCAGCGATCGATGTCCGATCCCGAGCTGTTAGCTGCCACCGAAGCCGCAGCGGATTACCGCATCCTGCCGGACGCCACAGTGATCAAGATCGGCGGCCAGAGCATGATCGATCGTGGTCGAGCCGCCGTCTATCCGCTGGTCGAAGAGATCGTTTCGGCGCGCAAGGACCACAAGCTGTTGATCGGCACCGGCGCCGGCACCCGCGCGCGACATCTTTACTCGATCGCGGCGGGGCTGAACCTTCCGGCCGGCGTGCTGTCGCAGTTGGGAGCTTCGGTCGCCAGCCAGAACGCCGAGATGCTGGGCCAACTGCTCGCCAAGCACGGCATCTCGTCGGTGGGCGACGCCGGGCTGTCGGCGGTGCCGTTGTACCTGAAGGAAGTCAACGCGGTGGTGTTCTCGGGCATGCCGCCCTACGGGCTGTGGATGCGCTCCTCCGCCGACGGCGTGATCCCGCCGTACCGCACCGATGCCGGCTGCTACTTGATGGCCGAGCAGTTCGGCTGCAAGGCGATGATCTATGTGAAGGACGAAAACGGCCTCTACACGGGCAATCCCAAGACCGACAAGAACGCGACCTTCATCCCGAAGATCTCAGTCGACGAAATGAAGGCCAAGGGCCTGCACGATTCGATCCTCGAATTCCCGGTACTCGACCTGCTGAAGTCATCGCGCCATGTACGCCAGGTCCAGGTCATCAACGGCCTGGTGCCGGGCAATCTGACGCGCGCGCTCGCCGGCGAGCACGTCGGCACCATCATCACCGCGAACTGAGGATCGACCATGGCTGATACCAACCACATCAAGCACGTCGCCTCGCCGCTCGCGCGCCAGACGCTGCTCGACAACAACCTCACCCGACCGGTCGCCGGCAAGAAGCCGATCCGCATTCTGCCCTGGCTGCAGGTCGTGAAGATCGGCGGTCGTTCGATCATGGATCGCGGCGCGGAGGCGATCCTGCCGATCGTCGACGAACTGCGGTCGCTGCTGCCAGAGCATCGTCTGCTGATCCTGACCGGCGCCGGCGTCCGCGCGCGGCATCTTTACAGCGTCGCGCTCGATCTCGGCCTGCCGGTCGGCTCGCTCGCACCGCTCGCCGCCAGCGAAGCCGGCCAGAACGGTCACATCCTGGCGACGTTGCTGGCGCCGGAGGGCGTGTCCTACGTCGAGAAGCCGACGGTGGCGAACCAGCTCGCGATCCATCTCGCCGCAACCCGCGCGGTGGTGGCGAGCGCCTTCCCGCCCTATCACAACCACGAATTCCCAGGCGCGCGGCTGCCGCCGCATCGCTGCGACGTCGGCGCCTTCCTGCTGGCGGACGCGCTCGGGGCCGCCGGCCTCACCATCGTCGAGGACGTCGATGGCGTGTTCAGCGCCGATCCGAACGGCCCCGGCGGCGACAAGGCCGAGCTGATCGCCGAGACCAGCTATGCCGATCTGGCCAAACACGACGGCACGCTGCCACTCGACCGCGCGCTGTTCGATGTGATGGCGAATGCCCGCCACATCGAGCGGGTGCAGGTCGTCAACGGCCTGAAGCCCGGCAAACTGACCGCGGCGCTGCGCGGTCAGCACGTCGGCACGGTGATCAAGACCGGCGCGCAGCCGGCCTGACGCTTGCGACACGGAGGCGCGCAGCTTTTGATGCAGCGCGCTTTCATCTCGCGTCGCTTTTGCTATCCTGCTGACGGTGCCGCGCCGTAAGCGCCCGCCGTCATCAGGAACGAGGGTTCCAACCATCTGCAACTCGACCGCATATTCTGCGAGTCGACGGTTGGAGCCTGCATGATGTCGATCGCACGCGCCCGGAAGGCCGCGATCATTCCGATCCTTCTCGGACTTTCTACCAGCACGGCCGTGGCCGCGGAGCCGAACGGCTGCGCCGCCTTCAAATGGCCGATCGATCGGGAGCGCGCGAGCTTCTCCGCGCCTGATCGCACCCAACTTCACTCGGGTCAGACGTTGGACGCGCGGCCAAGCGGCGCGATCGTCCTGTCCTTGAAGCCCGCCGCCGACGCCGCTCTGCCAAAGCAGCCCGGACGCAGCTCCGCGCCGGAGCGCTTCGCCGGCTTTTTCCGTGTCAAGCAGGTCGGCACTGCCGGCAGCTACACGGTGGCGCTGTCCGCGGCCGGTTGGGTCGATGCCGTTGAGAGCGACCATGTTTTGAAGCCGACCGGCTTCAGTGGTGCCCCGACTTGCGATGGGATCCGCAAGCTGGTGCGCTACGAGCTGTCCAGCGGCGAGCTGCTGCTGCAACTCAGCGGCATCAGCACTTCAACGATCACGCTGACGATCCTGCCGGTGGAGTGAGCGATGCCGATGGCCCAAAATTCCCGCCGAGCTCCTGCCGCCCCCATCGCGCCCGAGCCGCCCAAACGTCTCGCACCGCTGGACCTCGGCGGCGAACCGGAAGGATTCGTCGACGAATTCACCCACTGCTTCACCGGCGAATGCCGGGTCAACGTGCTGCAGATCCTGTTTCGCATCAATCAGGTGCTGACGCAGAACGCCGACCTCGCCACGCTGGTGTCGATCATTCTCGACGGCATGCGCCAGCAGATGCGGATGCAGCGCGGCGTGATGATGCTGTACGATCGCCACTCCGACGCGATCTTCATCCACGACAGTTTCGGACTGACCGAGGAAGAACGTGGCCGCGGCATCTACGCACCCGGCGAGGGCATTACCGGCAAGGTGGTCGAGACCGGCAAGCCGATCATCATCCCGCGGGTGATCGACAACCCGGATTTCCTCGATCGCACCCGCGCCCACAACAAGGGCCGCAAGCAGGACAAGCTGGCGTTCTTCTGCGTGCCGATCGTGCTCGCCCAAAAGGTGCTCGGCACGATCTGCGCCGAGCGCGTCTATATGAATCAGCGCCTGCTGAAGCAGGACGCCGAGCTGCTCGCCATGGTCGCCTCGCTGATCGCCCCGGCGGTCGAACTCTATCTGATCGAGAACGTCGACAAGGTGCGGCTCGAGGCCGAAAACCGCCGGCTGAAAAGCGAGCTGAAACAGCGTTTTCGACCGGCCAATATCATCGGCAATTCGAAGCCGATGCAGGACGTCTACGCCATGGTGCACAAGGTCGCCTCGACCAAGGCCACCGTGCTGCTGCTCGGCGAAAGCGGCGTCGGCAAGGAGCTGGTCGCGAGCGCCCTGCACTACAACAGCCCGGTCGCCGACGGCCCCTTCATCAAGGCGAACTGCGCGGCGCTGCCGGAAGCGCTCGCGGAAAGCGAACTGTTCGGCCACGAACGCGGCGCCTTCACCAGCGCGGTGGCAACCCACAAGGGCTATTTCGAACAAGCCTCGGGCGGCACGATCTTTCTCGACGAGGTCGGCGAACTCAGCTTGCCGACGCAGGCCAAGCTGCTGCGCGTGCTGCAGGAACGCACGTTCGAGCGCGTCGGCGGCGCCAAGCCCGTGAAGGTCGACGTCCGGATCATCGCCGCCACCAACCGCAACCTCGCCGAGATGGTCGCCGAGGGGACTTTCCGCGAAGATCTGTTCTATCGGCTCAACGTGTTCCCGATCACGATCCCGCCGCTGCGTGATCGCGGCTCCGACGTGATCACCCTCGCCGACCACTTCGTCACCACCTATTCGGCCGAAATCGGCAAGCCGATCAAACGGATCTCGACGCCGGCGATCAACATGCTGATGAGCTATCACTGGCCCGGCAACGTCCGCGAGCTGGAGAACGTGATCGAACGATCGGTGATCCTGGCCGAAGAAGGCGTGATCCACGGTTACGATCTGCCGCCATCGCTGCAGACACCGACCGAGACCGGCACCGGCTTCAGCGGCACGCTGGAAGACCGTGTCACGGCGGTCGAATACGAAATGATCGTCGAGGCACTGAAGGCCTCGAACGGCAATGTCGGCCAGGCCGCCACCGCGCTCGGCCTGACGCGGCGGATGCTCGGCCTGCGGATGGACCGCCACGGCCTGACCTACAAGACGTTCCGCACCGCTGGGCTCCGGCCGCGGAACTGACACCTTCTCATCTTGTGCATCGAAATGTCCAACGGCGGCTCTCACGAGCCGCCGTTTTGCGTTGGTGCAGAGCGTTGGTGCAGAGCGTCCGCGCAATCGACCACCCGGTAACTCTGGGCACCGAAATTTACGCCAGACGTGACTTTCCCCGAGCCCGGCGCAAACCGGCCGGAAGTTACGGTTCGCGTCACGCCTCTTCGAGATTTTACGTCAGACGAACATTTCGATTGCCGGCTCGCGACGGAGAGTTGAGGCGCCGCCTCCGCGGGCCCTGTCCGCGTCGTCGTCGCCGCCGAACACAGTGACCAATCCACGGGCGTTCTCGGCGCTCGCTCGTCAGACCTCATCATCGCATCATCTCGGATGCCTGCGAACGCTTAGCATCCGTCGCCCGCGGCCCGCATTCGGCTTTTTCCCTTTCGCGTACTTCCGATGTCGCGCCGAGGCGTGCGCGCACGTTGGCACGCCCGTTGCTCTTAACGATAGCGAGGCGATGGACAACTCATCGTCCTGATCAACTCATCGCAGGAGTTTCAGCAGATGACGCGCAAGGTGGCGATCTACGGCAAGGGTGGCATCGGAAAATCGACGACCACTCAGAACACGGCGGCAGCGCTCGCGTTCTATCACGACAAGAACATCTTCATTCACGGCTGCGATCCCAAGGCCGACTCCACCCGCCTGATCCTCGGCGGCAAGCCGCAGGACACCGTGATGGACACGCTGCGCACGCTCGGCGCCGAGAAGGTGACGCTCGAGAACGTGGTGAAGAGCGGCTTCAAGGACATCCGCTGCGTCGAATCCGGCGGTCCCGAGCCGGGCGTCGGCTGCGCCGGCCGCGGCGTCATCACCGCGATCGACCTGATGGAGGCCAACCAGGCCTACACCGACGATCTCGACTTCATCTTCTTCGACGTGCTCGGCGACGTGGTGTGCGGCGGCTTCGCGATGCCGATCCGCGACGGCAAGGCGCAGGAAGTCTACGTCGTCGCCTCCGGCGAGATGATGGCGATCTACGCCGCCAACAACATCTGCAAGGGCCTCGTCAAATACGCCAAGCAGAGCGGCGTGCGGCTCGGCGGCATCATCTGCAACAGCCGCAAGGTCGACGGCGAGCGCGAATTCCTCGAGGAATTCACCGCGGCGATCGGCACCAAGATGATCCACTTCGTGCCGCGCGACAACATCGTGCAGAAGGCCGAGTTCAACAAGAAGACCGTCACCGAGTTCGATCCCGAGGCCGATCAGGCGCTCGAATACAAGCAGCTCGGCGCCGCGATCATCGACAACAAGGACTTCGTGATTCCGAAGCCGCTGACGATGGATGAACTCGAAAAGATGGTCGTGAAATACGGCCTGATGGACTGACCTGCGCACCCCGCGCCTGACGGCGTACTTCCCGCACGAGGACAACAAGATGCCATATCACGAGTTCGACTGTTCGAAATGTCTCCCCGAACGTAAGAAGCACGCCGTCACCAAGGGCACCGGCGACAATCTCGCCACCGCGCTTCCGCTCGGCTATCTCAACACCATCCCGGGATCGATCTCCGAGCGCGGCTGCGCCTATTGCGGCGCCAAGCACGTTATCGGCACGCCGATGAAGGACGTGATTCACATGAGTCACGGCCCCGTCGGCTGCACCTACGACACCTGGCAGACCAAGCGTTACATTTCCGACAACAACAACTTCCAGCTCAAATACACCTTCGCCACCGACGTTCGCGAGAAGCACATCGTGTTCGGCGCCGAGGGCCTCTTGAAGCAGAACATCATCGAGGCGTTCAAGGCCTGCCCCGACATCAAGCGGATGACGATCTACCAGACCTGCGCCACCGCTCTGATCGGCGACGACATCAACGCGGTCGCCGCCGAGGTGATGGAGGAGATGCCGGACGTCGACATCTTCACCTGCAATTCGCCCGGCTTCGGCGGCCCCAGCCAGTCCGGCGGCCACCACAAGATCAATATCGCCTGGATCAACGACAAGGTCGGCAACGTCGAGCCCGAGATCACCTCGGACTACGTCATCAACTATGTCGGCGAGTACAACATCCAGGGCGACCAGGAGGTGATGCTCGACTATTTCACCCGGATGGGCATCCAGGTGCTGTCGACCTTCACCGGCAACGGCACCTATGACGGCCTGCGGGCGATGCACCGCGCGCATCTCAACGTGCTCGAATGCGCCCGCTCGGCCGAATACATCTGCAACGAGCTGCGCGTGCGCTACGGCATCCCGCGGCTCGACATCGACGGCTTCGGCTTCGAGCCGCTGTCGCAGTCGCTGCGCAAGATCGGCATGTTCTTCGGCATCGAAGACCGCGCCGAGAAGATCATCGCCGAAGAGACCGCGCGCTGGAAGCCGGAACTCGACTGGTACAAGGAACGGCTGAAGGGCAAGAAGGTCTGCCTGTGGCCGGGCGGCTCCAAGCTGTGGCACTGGGCGCACGCCATCGAAGAGGAGATGGGCGTCAAGGTCGTCTCAGTCTACACCAAGTTCGGCCACCAGGGCGACATGGAGAAAGGCATCGCGCGCTGCGGCGAAGATGCGCTGGCGATCGACGACCCCAACGAACTCGAAGGCCTCGAGGCGCTGGAGAAGCTGCAGCCGGACATCATCTTCACCGGCAAGCGCCCCGGCGAAGTCGCCAAGAAGGTGCGCGTCCCGTACCTCAACGCCCACGCCTATCACAACGGCCCGTACAAGGGCTTCGAAGGCTGGGTGCGTTTCGCCCGCGACATCTACAACGGCATCTACTCGCCGATGCATCAGCTCTCGGGCCTCGACATCTCGAAGGACGAGATCCCGACCGATCGCGGCTTCGTCACCCAGCGCATGCTGTCCGACGCCAAGCTGCCGGAAGAGATCGCCAAGTCGGAGAGCCTGCGCCGCTACACCGGCAAGGACGACATCATCGCCGACCTGCGCAAGAAGAACCCGCCCTACTTCACCCCGATCGTCAAAGCCGAAGCGGCCGAGTGAGACGAGAGCCCCATGACCAAGATCACCTACAAAGTCACCTCGGAGCATCCGTTCCCGGCCGACGCCGCCGCGGCGGCCGCCTCGCTCGCCGCCTACGAAGCACTCGACGACGTCACCAAGGCCCGGGTCGACCAGATGGTCGACTGGATCATGAAGAACTGCCTCTGGCAGTTCCACTCGCGGGCCTGGGATCGCAAGCGGCAGAACGAGGGCATTCTCGGCATCGCCGCCAAGCTGCTCGCCGGCGAACCGTTCACGCCGGAGACGCCGGAGGACCGCTGCTACTGGGTCGATTCGGTGACACTGCAGCGCGCCTATCAGGCCACCTGTCCGTGGCTCGCCACGATGTCCAAGGACGACATCAAGGCGCTGATGAAAGAGCTGCACGCCCGCATCGACTATCTCACCGTCACCGGCTCGCTCAACGAAGAGCTCACCGACAAGCACTATTGATTGGACCCTCGCCATGAACTGTCAATTCAAGCCGAAGGACCGGATCGGCACCATCAATCCGATCTTCACCTGTCAGCCGGCCGGCGCACAATACGCCTCGATCGGCATCAAGGACTGCATCGGCATCGTCCACGGCGGCCAGGGCTGCGTGATGTTCGTCCGCCTGCTGATTTCGCAGCACCTGAAGGAGAGCTTCGAAATCGCCTCCTCGTCGGTGCACGAGGACGGCGCGGTGTTCGGCGCGCTCGACCGCGTCGAGGAAGCGGTCGACGTGCTGCTGATGCGCTATCCCCACGTCAAGGTGGTGCCGATCATCACCACCTGCTCGACCGAGGTGATCGGCGACGACGTCGACGGCGTCGTCACCAAGCTGCAGGAAGAACTGCTCGACGTGAAGTATCCGGACCGCGAGGTCCATCTGATCCCGATCCACTGCCCGAGCTTCGTCGGCAGCATGGTGACGGGCTACGACGTCGCGGTGCGCGACTTCGTCAAGCACTTCTCCAAGAAGGACAAGCCGAGCCTGAAGATCAATCTGATCACCGGCTGGGTCAATCCGGGCGACGTCAAGGAGCTCAAGCATCTGTTGGCCGAGATGCAGGTCGAGGCCAACGTGCTGTTCGAAATCGAGAGCTTCGACAGTCCGCTGATGCCGGACAAGAGCGCGGTGTCGCACGGCTCGACCACGATTGCCGAGCTGACTGCGACTGCGGACGCGCAAGGCACCATCGCGCTCAACCGCTACGAAGGCGGCCAGGCCGCGACCTGGCTGCAGACCCGCTGGGACGTGCCGGCGGTGATCGGCCCGACCCCGATCGGGATCCGCAACACCGACACCTTCCTGCGTAACGTCAATGACATGACCGGCAAGCCGATCCCGGAATCGCTGGTCAAGGAACGCGGCGTCGCGCTCGACGCCATCACCGACCTCGCCCACATGTTCCTGGCCGACAAGAAGGTGGCGATCTACGGCAACCCCGATCTCGTGCTCGGTCTCGCCGAATACTGCCTCGATCTCGGCATGAAACCGGTGCTGCTGCTGCTCGGCGACGAGAACGCCGGCTACGAGAAGGACCCGCGGATCGCGGCGATCAAGGAGAATGTCGACTACCCGATGGAGATCATCACCAACGCCGACCTGTTCGAGCTCGAGGACCGCATCAAGAACGGCCTCGAACTCGATCTGATCCTCGGCCACTCCAAGGGACGGTTCGTCGCGATCGACTACAACATCCCGATGCTGCGGGTCGGCTTCCCGACCTACGACCGCGCCGGCCTGTATCGCTATCCCGTCGTCGGCTACGCCGGCGCGACCTGGCTCGCCGAACAGATGGCCAACACGCTGTTCAACGACATGGAGGTCAAGAAGAACCGCGAATGGATCCTGAACGTGTGGTGATCACGGTCATGATCTCGTCCGGCGACGGTTTGCCATGTCCGTCGCCGGACTCTTCTTTCTCCTGACGGCCGCGAGACAACCGATGAAGATCGCAGCTTATGTCGACGCCGAGGGCGAGATCACAAAGGTCTCGGACAAGGGCGTGATCCTGCTGTTCGAACAGCACGGCGAAGTCTGGAAGGTTCGCAAGACGATCCGCTTCGCGGTGCGGCCGGACGATGGGCTGGCCGAGATTCACGCATCCCTCGCCGCAATGGTGCCCGAGCTGGAAGACTGCCGGCTGTTTCTCTCCCGGAGCGTGCGCGGTGTCGTCAATTCGCTGCTGCAGGAAATGGGCGTGCAGACCTGGCAGTCGCACGGCCCGCTGTTCACCCAGCTCGAAACAATCGCCCGCAAGGAGAACGAGCGCGCGCAGCAGAGCGCCAAGGCCGCACGCGCCGAGCGACGCTCGCGCCGACGGCGCCGTCGTCAGGACGATGCGGGCAGCGATCTCGACGAGATCAAGCCGGTGCTGGTCGGCGACGACGACAGCGGTCACTTCCGGCTCGATCTGGTGCGGCTGCTGCAGGACGATCCGGGCCTGAACTCCTGGGACATCCTGATCCCGTTCCTCACCGGCACGCCGTTCCGTCAGCTCGATCTCGTCTGCGATCACATTCCGCGCTGGTTTTCCCGCGCGATGCGCGCGCTCGATATGGACGCCGAGATCATGGAGCTGCCCGGCCTCGGCGTCGCCGCCACCATCACCCCGAAGCAACAGGCAGAAGCGACATGACCCCGACGCTCACCACGCCGTTCCCGACCGCGCCGCGCGCCAAGCCGGCCCGCCGTCCGACCACGCTGCTGTTCGCCTATGGGGCCACGCTGAACCCCGAGCACATCATGGTGCGCCTGTGCCAGCCGAAGATCCGCGCGATCGCCCGGCTGCCGGACTACCGGCTGGGCTTCCACGGCCATTCGGAAGTTTGGGACAGCGGCCTCGAAACCCTGGTGGACGAGCCCGGCGCAGAGGTGTGGGGCGTGCTCTACGAGCTGTCGGCCACCGAGCTGGACCGCTTCGATGCCTGGCAGGGCGTCAAGCTCGACGGCGGCGGATCGTACTTCCACTACCCGGTCGAAGTCATCGACGACAACGGCCAGGTTCTCGACGCGCTGTTTCACCGTAAGACCGAGATGGGGCCGCAACAGCCGCCGAGCCGCGACTATCTCGACTTCATCCTCGCCGGTGCACGCATTCGCGGCCTGCCTGCGCCCGCGATCGCGGCGCTCGAAGCCTGCCCCGCGGTCCAGCCGCGCTATCCGGTGCCGAAGATCAACACCGACATCAAGGCGCTGGCCTCGAAGCTGTCCTGCGCCTGCTGACGATCCGATTCAGCGGTCCCGGTGAAGCCGGAGCGCCGCGCATCTAGGAGACCTGGAATGACCGAACCCGCTTCCGACCTGTTGTCCCGACCGATGCGGCGGCGCAGCCGCGAAATCACCGATCGCACCGAGATCGACGCGATCCTGGCGAGCGACAAGGTACTGCATCTGGCGCTGGCGCGGGACAATGTGCCGTTCCTGGTGCCGGTGTTCTACGGCTTCGACGGCAAGGCGCTGTATGTCCATTCGGCCAGCGGCGGCACCAAGATCGAGATTCTCAAGACCAACAACCGCGTCTGCTTCGAGGTGACGACCGAGAACGGCGTCGTCACCGCCGAAGCGGCCTGCGATTTCGAAGCCAAGCACCGCACCGTGATCGGCTTCGGCCGCGCCAATTTCGTCGATGACGTCGCCGAAAAGACCAAGGCACTTGATCTGATCGTCAGCCGGTTCACCGACCGCAAGTTCGACTATCCGGCGGAAAAGCTCGGCATCACCAAGGTGATCCGGATCGACATCGACAGCATCAAGGGCAAAGCCTACGGCTTCGGCGAACCGCGCCCCGAGCAGCCCGGCGAGACCGATTGATCGGATCAGCCTCCCACGCTGTCATTCCGGGGCGCGGCCGAAAGGCCGCGAACCCGGAATCCCGAGGTTATTCTTCGTGGCCGAGATTCCGGGTTCGCCCGCTTCGCGCGCGCCCCGGAATGACTCGTTGATAGGCCATCACCGAACCGGGACGATATCCTGCACAACGGCCCTCAAAACCATCCGTGATACGCCCGAACCTTGTAGTTTCCACCGACCACCAGAAACTCGCCTTCATAGCCGAGCACATGCCGCTGCAGCAGGCCGGGGAAGAACAACAACTTCGCCGTCGGCACCTCGGTCTCCAGCACCCAATCACCAAATTCCTCGGCGCGCTCCTTGGAATCGCTGAACGACACCAGATTGTTCAGCCGCACTGTGCACAGACGGCTACGGGCATCACCTTCGATCAGCTGATCCTCGACGTCGTTGGTGCCGCGCCACAGCCGGACGAAACGCGGCCCCGGTGTCTTGAAGTGGCGGATGCTCCATTGGCAGTATTCGTACAGCAGGTCGAACTGCTGGAAGATGCAGTTGTTGTGAAAGCGGGCGTCGGTCTTTTCCTGCAAGTAAGTCGCCCACGCCGCAGACGGAAACAGCCCGAGCCGCTGCTTGTGGAAGGTTGGCACCAGCCCGAACCGGCTCTCGACCCAGCCCTTCAGCACCGCCGCCTTCGGGCAATCGGATTCGACGCCCCAGCCGCGCAGTAGATCGAGATAGCAGGTCGGGTGCCGTGCGGCTGACGGGCCATGCGCTCCCGGCGCGAGGCCGAACTCGAGCTCCATGTAATGCTCGAACACCTCGGCGGCGGTCGCCGGATACTCGCAGGCGGCGAGCAGCCGGAACAGACCTGGGTGCGTCTCGCGGGTGCCATGGATGGTGATCCGGCGCAAACAGCGGTTGAACGCGGTCGAGCCGATCAGCCCGACCGGTACGCCCACCATATTGGAGCAGTACCAGCGTTCTGGATCCTCGCTCACCGGAGGAGAAGGGATAGGTTCGTCCATGCGAGGCTGCGAGACCGGAGTGCCGACGCGGCATTTGATCGAGACATCGGTCCCTCATCAAGCCCGCCTGTCGGAGGGGGCGTCCCAGCCTTTGATCAGGAGTGACTCGCAACTTCTCCCGGAATCCAAAGCTTGTTGTGAGTGAGCATGCGATGCGCAACCGACTTGCGAACCGAGTGCCTGATTCCGGCTGGTTCGCAGGTGTGCGCGCTGCAGCAGGAAGTTCTCTTCATCCGATGGAGCAGACCACGGCGCTTTCTCATTCGCGCGTTCCCGCGCCAAATCGATCTTATTTTTTGGTACGCGTTGACTTCACATCGGTGTCTGGCAGATTTGACTCGTCCGACGTTCTTGGTGGGCTCGGATCGCGGGATTTGACGGAGCAGCTTGCGCCGCGGGTTTAATCGCTAAAGCGCCACGACACGGCTCGTGGGCTCCTTTGTTGACGGAGATCGGCTCATGAACGCCATCATCTCGATCATTGTTGAACGACCTGCCTCCGACCATCGCGCAACCATTTCGTTGCGTGCGATTGCGCCGGGCTCGACATCCGCCCGACTTTCTCTTCCCCGCTCCGGCCTCTGTTGTAGCTGTCGAATGAATCTCGGCTGACGCCGACACCGTTTCGACACCACCGACATCATCAGAGATCAGAAGGCGCTGGCTTTGCCAGTGGGAGAGTCATGTCCGACGCTTACGTCATCGAAGTTCAAGCCCGCACCGCCGGCATCGTCGTCCGGGACGGACGCAAGTTCTGCTTCTTCGCGGCCCATCACGACTTCAACAGTCTGGAGCGACAGTCGTTCGGTTCGCTGGTCGCCGCCCAGAAGGCCGCGACCCGCTGCGCGAAAGATGTCCGCCCGCGGCTGCAGTAACCAGCAGCGGCCAGCTTCTCGTCACCCAAACGGCGCCCAAGCCACCTTCGCGTCGCGCGCGGCGCGAAGGTGCGACGGGCATCACGGCTCGCACACGCGACACGAATTTTCTGCGATGGCGGCAGATCGGGAAATCCCGATCTCGTCTCGTCGCGGATTTCGAAATGGCCGCTGCTTCGGGCGGCCGGTAGTTTCCCCGCAAACCACGACCACCAAGATGGTCACGTCTCGAGGTTGAATTCCCATGGCACGTAAACTCGTTTTCGCCGCGGCAGCTTTCGCCGCACTCACCGCCTCGGCTCCGGCCTACAGCACCGAAGTGGTCCGGATCGGCACCACCGCCGGTCCTTATGCCGAGATCCTGCGCTATGCCGGCGATCTTGCCGCCAAGCAGGGCATCGAACTGAAGATCACCGAATTCACCGACTACACGGTGCCGAATGCTGCCCTGGCGCAGGGCGACCTCGACATCAACAACTTCCAGCACCAGCCCTATCTGGACAACCAGGTGGCACAGCGCGGCTACGATATCGTGTCGATCGCCAAGAGCATCATCGTGCCGATCGGGATCTATTCGAACAAGGTCAAGAGCATCGCCGACATCAAGGACGGCGCCAGCGCCGCAATCCCGAACGATCCGTCGAACGGCGCCCGGGCGTTGCAGCTGTTCGAGAAGGCCGGGCTGATCAAGCTGAAGCCGGGCATCGGCATCAAGGCGACGATCGCCGACATCGCCGAGAACCCCAAGCATCTGAAGATCGTCGAACTCGACGCCGCGCAGTTGCCGCGCTCGCTGAACGACCTCGACTTCTCCGCGGTCAATCTCAACTACGCGCTCAGCGCCGGGCTCGACCCGAAGAGCGCGCTGCTGCTCGAAGGCGCCGACACCAACTGGAACCTGGTGTTCGCGGTGCAGGCCAAGAACAAGGACAATGCGACGCTGAAGAAGTTCGTCGAAATCTATCGCTCGCCGGAGGTCAAGGCCTTCACCGAGCAACGCTTCAACGGCACCATTCTCACCACCTGGTGACACCGGACGCCGTCGCAACGATCGCCTGTTCATCCTTCCATCGATAGCGCGACCGGCTCCACGGCCGGTCGTCCGCATTCAGGACCACCGCACATGACCGCGACTTCCGACGAGCGCCCGTACTGGGACGCCAAGCTCGAAACCCAATCGCGCGCCGACTGGGACGCGCTGAAACTGTCGCTGCTGCAAAAGCACGTCGCCCACGCCTATGCGGGCTCGCCGGCCTATCGCGCCGCGTTCGACGCCGCGAAGGTCTCGCCGGGCCAGATCAAATCGCTGGGCGACATCCGCCGCTTTCCGTTCATCGACAAGCGCACGCTGCGTGACCGCCAAATCGCCGTGCCGCCGTTCGGCGATCTCGTCGCGGTGCCGGAGCGCGACATCGTCTATATCTCCGCATCGTCCGGCTCGACCGGCGTCCCGACCGCCTCGCCGTTCACGCAATCGGACTTCGACGGCTGGATCGACTATGAGGCACGGCAGTTCTGGTCGTCCGGAATGCGGCCGACCGATCGCTACGTGCATTCGCTGAACTTCTCGCTGTTCATCGGCGGGCCGTGCGTGCTCGGCGCGCAGAAGCTCGGCGCGCTGACGATCCACGCCGGCACAATTCCGTCCGACCGGCTGCTGCAGATTCTCCGCCAATTCCAGGCCACGGTGATCTGGACCACGCCGTCTTACGCCTGGTATCTCGGCGAAACCGCGATCAAGGAAGGCTACGACCTGCGCAAGGACCTCGCTGTGCGCCGGATCTTCGTCGCCGGCGAGCCCGGCGGCTCGATCCCGGAGACCCGCGACCGCATCGAGCAGCTGTGGGGTGCGTCGGTGTACGACTATTACGGTCTGTCCGACATCTTCGGCTCTTGCGCCGGAATGTGCGAGCAGAAGGACGGGCTGCACTGGGCCGAGGATCACATCCTGGTCGAGGTGATCGATCCCGACAGCGGCGAACCGGTGAAACCGGGGGACCGCGGCGAAATGGTGCTGACGACCCTGCAGAAAACGGCGCGGCCGATGATCCGGTTCCGCACCGGCGACATCGTCAGCTTCAATCCGGAGCCGTGCCGCTGCGGCCGCACCGCGATCCGCCTCAACGGCGTCCACGGCCGGCGCGACGACATGCTGATCATCAAGGGCGTCAACCTGTTCCCGAGCGACGTCGAAGCCGTCGCGCGGCAGGATCATGAGCTGACCGGCGAATATCGGCTGGTGGTCGACCGGATCAATCACCTCGACCGTCTCACCGTCGAGGTCGAGCACATCCACGGCTACAACGGCGGGACTCACACGCTCGCCGACCGGTTCGAACGCAAGCTCAAGGCCATCACCGGAGTCTCGGCCGCGGTCTCGGTGCTGAAGCCCGACACCCTGCCGCGCGCCACGCACAAAGCCAAGCGGGTCGAAGACCGGCGCAGTGGGGTGTGGAGCTGAGGAAGAGGACTGAGGACAGGTGGACGACTTAAGTCCAGGCGGCGGAGCGTCAGCGTTCCGCCGCTGCCCTACCCTCACCATCATTGCGAGGAGCGTAGCGACGAAGCAATCCAGTCCCGTGCACGAGGCCTCTGGATTGCTTCGCTGCGCTCGCAATGACGGGAATGGGGCGTTTGCTGACAGGCGACGAGTCCCGTAGCCCGTATGGAGCGAAGCGAAATGCGGGGCGGCGCCTGCCGTTAAGCACGGCGTTATTAAAGGACCCGGATGGCGCTGCGCTCCATCCGGGCTACGATTCTGCGGATCGAGGCGGCGTAGTTGTTTGGCCAGGTTGATTGAAGTTGAGGCGTTACCGCAAATACAAAGTCATCCGCGGGCTTGACCCGCGGATCCATCGCGCGCGTAGCGCGCACCTTGGACTGATGGATCGCCGGGTCAAGCCCGGCGATGACGCATCTGTCAGGAGCAGCCGCAGAGCGCGGCGCGCCCTTCACCACGCCGGAATATACGTCCCCTTGAAACGCGTCTCGACGAACTGCTTGACCGGATCGGAGTGGTAGGCGTCGATCAGTTGCTTGACCCAGGGCTTGTCCTTGTCTTCCTCGCGCACCGCGATGATGTTGACCCAGGGGCCTTCGATGGTCTCGCGGGCGAGCGCATCCTTGGACGGATCGAGGCCGGCCTGCACCGCGTAGTTGTTGTTGATCGACACCAGATCGACGTCCTGCAACGAGCGCGGCAGCTGCGCGGCGTCGAGTTCGACGAATTTCAGCTTCTTCGGGTTGTCGGTGATGTCGGCGACGGTCGCGGTCGCGCCAACGCCGTCCTTCAGCTTGATCAGGCCGTGCAGCGCCAGGATCTGCAGGCCGCGCGCGCCGTTGGACGGATCGTTGGCGATCGCCACGGTGGCGCCTTGCTTGAGGTCGGCGAGCGCCTTGACCTTGACCGAGTAGACGCCCTGCGGCGACGCGATGGTGTTGGCGACCTTGACGATCTTCCAGCCGGTCTTGGCGACCTGCGCCTTCAGATACGGCTCGTGCTGAAACGAATTAGCCTCGAGCTCCTTCTGCGCCAGTGCCTGGTTCGGCACCACGTAGTCGGTGAACTCGATCGGCTTGATGTCGAGGCCGCGCTCGGCGGCGACCTTCTTGACCACGTCGAGGATCTCGGCGTGCGGGCCGGCGGTGACGCCGACCCGGATGGTCTCGGCATGGGCGGCGCCGGCGAAGGCCAACGCGATCAGGGAAACGGCAAGACGGCGCATCGGATACTCCTGGTCTGAACAGCGAAAATCAGTGACGGCGGATGCGGCGCTTATCGAGCTTGCGCGCCAGCGTGTCGCCGAGCGTCTGCACGCCCTGCACCAGCGCGATCAGCACCAGCACCACGGTCAGCATCACTTCCGGCATGAAGCGCTGGTAACCGTAGCGGATGCCGAGATCCCCGAGGCCGCCACCGCCGACGGCACCGACCATCGCCGAATAGCCGAGCAGGCTGACGATGGTGAGCGTCAGCGCCATCGTCACCGCCGGCATCGCTTCGGGCAGCAGCACCTTGCGGACGATCTGCAGCGGGCTGGCGCCGAACGCACGCGCCGCTTCGATCAGCCCGTGATCGACTTCGCGGATCGCCGCCTCGATCACGCGGGCGATGAATGGAATCGCCGCGATCGTCAGCGGCACGGTCGCCGCCGCGGTGCCGATCGAGGTTCCGGCAATCAGCCGGGTCAGCGGCACGATCGCCACCACCAGGATGATGAACGGCGTCGAGCGCGTCGCATTGACGACGACGCCGATCAGGCGATTGGCGATCGGCGCGGCGAACAGCTCACCGGCCTGAGAAGTGGCGAGGAAGATGCCGAGCGGCAGGCCGATCAGCGTGCCGAACAGCCCCGCCAGCCCGACCATGTAGAGGGTGTCGAGCGTCGACGACGCGATCATGCGAATGAGTTCAGGCGACATAGCCGAGCTGCTCCACCAGATTGTTGCCGGCCGACAGTTGCGCGATCACCTGGCGCAGCACCTCGGGCGCGGCGTCGAGCGACACAATCAGCGTGCCGAACGGATGGCCGGCGATCATCTCGACCTGCCCCGACAGAATGTTGAGATTGACGCCGAGATCGCGCGACACCCGCGACAGCAGCGGCTGGTTGGCGTCACTGCCCTTGAAGGTGATGCGCAGCACCGCCTGGCCGCCCGGCGGCTGATGCGGCTGCAGCTTTTCCAAGAGCCAGTCCGGCGCGCCGCTGCCGGTCACCGACGAGACGAACCGCCGCGTCACCTCGTGGCGCGGGGTGGCGAACACATCGAAGGTTGCGCCGTCCTCGACGATCCGGCCCCCTTCGATCACCGCGACGCGGTCGGCCAGCGCTTTCACCACCGCCATCTCGTGGGTGATGAACAGGATGGTGAGATGCAGATCGCGATTGATCTGCTTCAACAGCTCGAGAATCTGGTCGGTGGTTTCCGGATCGAGCGCGGACGTCGCTTCGTCCGACAGCAGCACCGACGGCTCGGTGGCGAGCGCGCGGGCAATGCCGACTCGCTGTTTCTGGCCGCCGGACAGCTCCGCCGGATAGCGATCACGCTTGTCGGCGAGCCCGACCATGTCGAGCAGCGGCAGCACGCGCTTTTCGATCTCGGCTTTGGGCGTGCCGGCGATCTCGAGCGGCAGGGCGACATTGCCGAACGCGGTGCGCGACGACAGAAGGTTGAAATGCTGAAACACCATGCCGATCGAGCGCCGCGCGGTGCGCAGATCGCGCTCGGACAGCGCGGTGATTTCGACGCCGTTGACAACGACGCGGCCGCTCGACGGCTTGTCCAGCCCGTTGATCAGCCGGATCAGCGTCGACTTGCCGGCGCCGCTGCGGCCGATCACGCCGAGGATGGAGCCTTTCGGGACGGTCAGGCTGATATCGTCGAGGGCGACGACTTCGGCACTGCTCTTCCGTGCCGAATACACCTTGCGGACACGGTCGATCAGGATACCGGTGGTCGGCTGCGTCGATACGAAGGCGGGGCGCTCTCCCGCGGGCGGTTGCCAGGGAGCATTCATGATGGGCTCGTTCATCGATTCCAGGTGGCCGCCCGCGTGGCGGCGTTCCCTATCGACTACCGGCCAGCACCGCGCACCGCAATGCCCGGAGAATAAAAACAACGCGCGGATCGAAACGACGACACATCACGACTTAGATTTGATCTATAATGGCAAGACGGGAGAAAATTCTTTCGCAGGTTTGCCACCTCAGATACCGCCACCGTCCTCGAAGGCGTCATAGCGCGCCTTGGCCTGGGTGATGACGCTGTTCGGCGGAACGTCGCGCGTCAGCCAGACGCCGCCGCCAACCTGTGAGCCCTGCCCGATCGTCACCCGCCCGAGCACCGTGGCGCCGGCATAGATCACGACCTCGTCCTCGATGATCGGATGACGGTCGCCGCCTTTGACGATGCGGCCGTGCTCGTCGGTCTCGAACCGCTTGGCCCCGAGCGTGACCGCCTGATACAGCCGCACCCGCTTGCCGATCCGCGCGGTCTCTCCGATCACGACCCCGGTGCCGTGATCGATGAAGAAGCTCTCGCCGATGGTCGCGCCGGGATGGATGTCGATGCCGGTCTGCGCATGGGCGATCTCGGCGACGATCCGCGCCAGCATCGGCACGCCGAGCACGTACAGCCGGTGCGCGATGCGATGCCGGATCATCGCGGCAACGCCCGGATAGCAGAACACGACTTCGTCCAGGCTCTTCGCTGCCGGATCGCCATCGAACGCGGCGCGAATATCGCTGTCGAGCAGCGCCCGGATCCGCGGCAGGTCGTGGGCGAAATCCGCCGCGATGGTCAGCGCCTGCTGTTCGATCTCGCCGGGCTTGGCGGCGCCGTCGAGATCGGCAAGGCGCAGTTCGCGGCCGACCTCGCGGCGCAGCCGGCGCAGCGCCTGCTCGATGGTGTCGGCGACAAAGATGTCGAGACTGTCTTCCGACAGCCCCGCCGGCCCGAAGTGACGCGGATACAGCGCCGCCACCAAAGCATCGACGATACCGGCGACCGCCTCGCGCGACGGCAGTTCCGGCAGCGACCGGCCGCGATAGCGCCGCCGCTGGGAGATGGCGCGGAGCCCTGCGAGTTCGGCGACAATCTCGCCGAGGTCCCATGCTGGCTCAGTGACGACACGGGGCTCGGCGGATTGCGACATGCGGGCGGCTCCGGTGAGTTAGTTGTGAAGCGACGAGTGACGAACTCTCCCCGTCATTGCGAGCGAAGCGAAGCAATCCAGAGGCGCCGTGCACGAAGCTGGATTGCTTCGTCGCTGCGCTCCTCGCAATGACGCGTTGATAGTTCTGTGTTGAACATTGCCGATCACGCCCGCACACCTCGCCCACTCTGCAATCGCCGCAACGCGTCGACCAGTGCGTCGATGTCGTCATGGGTGTTGTAGAGAGCGAGCGACGGCCGCACCGTGCTTTCCAGCCCGAATCGGCGCAGGATCGGCTGGGCGCAATGATGGCCGGCGCGCACTGCGATGCCTTCGCGATCGAGCGCCTTGCCGACATCCTCGCTGCGGCAGCCGTCGAGCACGAACGACAGGATGCCGGCCTTCTCGCGCGCGGTGCCGATCAGCTTCAGGCCCGGCACCGTCAGCAGGTGCTCGGTGCCATAGGCGAGCAGCTCGTGTTCGTGCGCCGCGATGTTGGCCATGCCGATGCGGGTCAAGTAATCGATCGCGGCGCCGAGCCCGACCGCATCGGCGATATTACCGGTGCCGGCTTCGAACCGATCCGGCGGCCCCTGGAAGATCGTCTTCTCGAAGGTGACGTCGGCGATCATGTTGCCGCCGCCCTGCCACGGCGGCATCGCTTCGAGGACATCGGCCTTGCCGTACAGCACGCCGATCCCGGTCGGCGCGAACATCTTGTGACCAGAGAAGGCGTAGAAGTCGACATCCAGCGCCTGGACGTCGACCGGCATGTGGCAGACGCCTTGGGCGCCGTCGACCAGCACCTTGGCGCCGTGGCGATGCGCCAGCGCGGTCATATCCGCGACCGGGGTCACCGTGCCGAGCGCGTTAGAGACTTGCGTGAACGCGACGATCTTGGTCTTCGGCCCGAGCAGCTTCTCGTATTCGTCGAGCAGGATCTGGCCGTGATCGTCGACCGGTGCGACGCGCAAGCGAGCGCCTTTCTCAGCGGCGAGCTGCTGCCACGGCACGATGTTGGCGTGGTGCTCGAGATGCGACACCACGATCTCGTCGCCTTCGCCGACATTGCGGCGGCCCCAGGCCTGCGCCACGAGGTTGATCGCCTCGGTGGCGCCCCGCACGAACACGATGTCCTTCACCGAGGGCGCGTTGATGAAGCCGCGCACCTTGTCGCGGGCCGCCTCATAGGCATCGGTCGAGCGTGCCGCCAGCGTGTGGGCGGCACGATGGATGTTGGAGTTCTCGTGCGTGTAGAACTGCACCAACCGATCGATCACGCATTGCGGCTTCTGCGTTGTGGCGCCGTTGTCGAGCCACACCAGCGGCCGACCATTGACGGTCTCGCGCAGGATCGGGAAATCACGCTTGAAGACATTGGCGTCGAACGGCCGTGCACCGGACAGATCAAGCACATGCACGTCGGTGCGATGCTGCGGCGCCAGCCCCGTGAGGTCGAAGGTCTCGACACGGGGCGGCGCGGCCGATGCCGGCGTCGCATGGGCCAGGGCCGGATTGTCGGCGAGAAAATACAGCGGCGCTGCCGTCGCCGCAGCGTCGGCACCGAATGGCCCCGCGCTCGGCCATGCAGTGCGCGGCACGAAGCTGCGGGATTCGTCGAGCCGGCCTGGTAGCGCGGCGAGATCGGTGTCGCGCGCGAACACCGGCTGTACCGCCGGTGCAGACGGAGGCGGCGGCGCCACAGGCGGAGCCGCGAGCGGCACCTTCAGCTCCTGCGGCAACGAGCCAACCGCCGTGGTCGGCTCCGGCGCCAGATTAGGATCGAGCGTGAAGATCGGTGCCGACGGCCGCGCCGCGCCCACGGTGGGGATCGGCGAGGCCCCGCCGGGATTGTGGTTCGGCTTATAGGAGGGCGATAGCGCCGGCGTGCCTGGAATCGCATTGTGCAGCGGCTCGGCGGCAAACAGCGGCGCCGAGCCGAGCGCGGCGCCGGGCTCCGGCACCGCTCCGGTCGGCAACGCCGAGAAAAACGCGTTGGCCAGCCGCGCGATCGAGGCGACATCCGGTGCACCGACCGCTGCGGCGGACACCTGCTCCAGCGACGCCGGTTGTGGCAGCGCTCCGCCTGGCGGCAAAGCCGCCGAGCCGGGATGCGGCAAAGTCGGCTCAGGCGTACTCATGATACGTACCGACCTCGACATCATCGAGCACACCGAGCGCGTCCTCGGTCAGCACCGCCAGCGAGCAGTACAGCGAGATCAGATACGAGGCGATCGCCTTGCGGTTGATGCCCATGAACCGCACCGACAGGCTCGGCGCCACTTCGCCCGGCACGCCGGGCTGGAACAGGCCGACCACGCCCTGCTTCTTCTCGCCGGTGCGCAGCAGCAGGATCTTGGTGCGGCCGGCTTCGTCGAACGGCACCTTATCGGACGGCACCAGCGGCAACCCGCGCCAGGTGAGGAACGGCGAACCGAACATGTTGATGGTCGGCGGCGGCACGCCGCGGCGGGTGCACTCGCGACCGAACGCAGCGATGGCGCGCGGATGCGCCAGGAAGAACGCCGGCTCCTTCCAGACCTTGGTGATCAGTTCGTCGAGATCGTCCGGGGTCGGCGGGCCCTTCCGGGTCGAAATCCGCTGCGACGGCGCGGTGTTGGCGAGCAGGCCATATTCGGCGTTGTTGATCAGTTCGCCTTCCTGCCGCTCCTTGACCTTCTCGATCAGCAGCCGCAGCTGCTCCTGGATCTGATCGAACGGATGGCTGTAGAGGTCGGACACGCGGGTCTGCACGTCCAGCACGGTCGTCACCGCGTTGAGGAAGTACTCGCGCGGATGCTCCTCGTAGTCGACGAAGGTCTCCGGCAGATCCGGATCGCGGTCGCGCCGCGGGCTGCATTCGACATCGAACGAAGCCGATGCCGTCGCGCCGCGCGTTTCCTTGACGCGATTGAGACGGAAGATACCAGCCTCGACCGGCGTCCATTGCAACAGCGGCACCAGCCAGCGCGGGGAGATGCCTCCCCATTGCGCACGGGTCTTGGTCGCGTTGGCGAGTTGGCGCGCTGCGCCTTCAGCGAGCGTCCTGCGAACTTCGGTATCTTCAGTCATGAATCACTACCCTCGGCGCCGCGGCACCTAAGTGCCGGCGCGTCGCTCAAATGGACCACCTTTGCGGAATAGGAGAAGATTTGAGCTGTGTCCATGTCAGCGATCTGTCGCGGGACACGCAACTAATAGAATAGATTTCTACTAACAGATGCACTCAACTCATTGCTGTCGATTCAGCCCGGGCGATTAGCAGTGCATTTTCTCGAAGGCTGCCGCCGAAGAATGAGTTCCTTCGCGCCACGAGAATAATTCTTTAGATGGATGTGGAATTGTGTCCGGGCGGCCACTGCAGGGCCGGCAGCAGGCGACGGACAGGTGTCACGGCACCAGGAAGAGCTCGATGCGGGGCCCGGCGCGCGCCCAGCCCCGTGGCGGATGCCGAAACGACACCCTTGCGCCTGGATACCCTGCAGGGGTATGATCGATCAAATCGAGACCGTCGCGCCATCCATAAGCGTCGGTCTTGAAATTGACGCGTGACAAGTCTTACCTCTGGCGTCGTGCTATCGGATCACCGATAGCCCTTGGCGAGCTGAAAGCGGGATGCGACTGTTCCGGACGATCTTGGCGCTGATGATGGCGTTGTCGCTGGCGGCTTTGCCGGTCGGCTCGGCGTCGGCCGTCATGCTGCCTACCGGACCGGCGGAAGCCGCGCAGCACGTCCAGCACCACGAGCATCACGCTGGCACCCACCCCGCTGCCGCCGTCGAATCCTGCCACGGCGCCACCGCCGATGCAGCGCCAATAACGCCCTCCCTCCCTAAACCTCCGGCCCAGTGCCCCC
>NZ_QUMK01000076.1 GCF_010907035.1 Rhodopseudomonas sp. BR0M22 | reverse complement strand
TCGGCAGCGTCAGATGTGTATAAGGGACAGGGCAAAGACCGGCAAAACGCCGGCGTTTACGCTCGACTCGCGTCAGGCCTGGATCCGGCTGGTGCTCGCGCTCGTGATCGGCTCGATCGGCAGCGTCGGGATGTGGTCGGTGGTCGTGGTACTGCCGACCGTGCAGGGGGAATTCGCCGCAACCCGCGGCGCAGCCTCGTTGGCCTTCACCCTGGCAATGCTCGGTTTCGGCCTCGGCGGCGTCGTCACCGGCAAGCTGACCGACCGGTTCGGAATCGTCGCGGCGATCGCGGCCGGCATCGCCCTGATTGGACTCGGCTATTTGGGGGCCGGGCTGTCGACCTCGCTGTGGCAGTTCACCGCGGTCCACTTTCTCATCGGCGCCGGCGCCTCGGCGACGTTTGGCCCGTTGATGGCCGAGGCCTCGCATTGGTTCGAGCGTTACCGCGGCCTGGCGGTGACGATTGCGGCCAGCGGAAACTATGTCGGCGGCACGATCTGGCCGCCGCTGGTCAATTGGGGCAGCTCCACCATCGGCTGGCGCGCCACCCACATCCTGATCGGAGCGTTTTGCGTGGTGTCGATGACGCTGGTGGTGTTGCTGCTGCGCGCGCAGATGGGCGGCCACGCCGCCACCAGCCACGCTGCGGCGCTGCCGCCGAAGATCGACCTGCAGCTCCCCACCAACACGCTGACGGCGCTGCTGAGTATCGCCAGCATCGCCTGCTGCGTAGCGATGGCGATGCCGCAGGTCCACATCGTGGCGTATTGCGGCGATCTCGGCTACGGCGCGGCGCGCGGCGCCGAGATGCTGTCGCTGATGCTGGCGTTCGGCATCATCAGCCGGATCGGCTCGGGCTTCCTGGCCGACCGGATCGGCGGCATCCGCACCCTGCTGCTCGGCTCGGTGGCGCAGGGCGCCGCGCTGCTGTTCTATCTGTTCTTCGACAGCCTGGGCTCGCTCTACGTGATCTCGGCGATGTTCGGCCTGTTCCAGGGCGGCATCGTGCCGGCCTACGCGATCATCGTGCGCGAGGCGATGCCGGCGCGCGAAGCCGCCACCCGGGTCGGCATCGTGATCATGGCCTCGGTGCTCGGGATGTCGTTCGGCGGCTGGATCTCCGGCGTGATCTTCGACGCCACCGGCTCCTATGCCGCCGCCTTCGTCAACGGCATGGGCTGGAACGCGCTCAATGTCGCGATCATGCTGATGTTGCTGCTCCGTGCCCGCCGCCACGGCCCGCGGGTGGCGATGGCGTAGCGGCGAGGGCAGAGGCCGGCGTCAGGCCGACAGCCGGTCGAGATCTTCGCCCTCGGCCGCACAGCAGCGATTGCGCCCGCTGCGTTTGGCCCGCAGCATGGCGTGGTCGGCGCGGGCGAGCAGCGCCGCGCCGTCCTCGGCGTGCTGCAGCGAGGCGATCCCGACGCTCACGGTGACGCCGCCGTCGACACCGCGAAAGCCGTGCTCGGCGACCTTGCGCCGGATCGTCTCCGCAGCGTGTTCGGCGCCGGCGAGGCCTGTGCTCGGCAGCACCGCGACGAATTCCTCGCCGCCGAGCCGGCCGACGAAATCGCTGCCGCGCAGCGATCCCTTGATCACGGCCGCGACCTCGACCAGCGTCGAATCCCCGGCGGCGTGGCCGAAGCTGTCGTTGATCCGCTTGAAGCGGTCGACATCGACGAACAGCAGCGACAGCGCGTCGCCGTGCCCTGTGGCGTGGGCGACATCGGCGTCGATGCGCTCCAGCAGCGCGCGGCGGTTGGCGAGGCCTGTGAGCGGATCGACCAATGCGAGCTGCTGCAATTGCTGGGTGCGCTCGGAAACTTCGCGTTCGAGCCGGCCGCTGGCGTCGGCGATCAGGTCTTCGGACTGCTTGATCTCGGTGACGTCGGTCGCAGCAGCGATCAGTCCGATGCAGCGGCCGCGATTGGTGCGCGGGCTGATCTTCTCGCGCACCCACGCCCACCCGCCGGAGCTGGTGCGGACGCGGAATTCGAGCGAGGCGGTGTGTCCGCTGGCGAGCACTTCGGCGATGCAGGCCGCGTAGCTGCGACGGTCGTCGGGGTGGATGAAGCCGGCCCAGTCGACCGCGGAGGCCGGTTCGATCTCGGCCCCGATCAGATCGAACCACGGCTTGTTGGCGAAGTCCCTGCGGCCGCTGGTGCCGCTGATCCAGATCAGCGACGGCGCTTCGTCGGACAGCATCCGGAAGCGCTTTTCAGTCTCCATCAGCGCCGCCACCAGCACCTGTTCGGCCGACACGTCGCTCTCGGGCGGCGTGGTGACGCGATCGAGCAGCGCGCGGGCAACGCGGCGGTCGAGCTTGAGGATGTGGGTCACCAGCCAGGTGATCAGCAGTTCGAGGAATGCGCCGGTGGCTTCCTCGTCGGACAGATCGGTGCGCGCCGCGACCTCGTCGACCTTCTCGATGAACGAGGCGTGCACGCAGGCGTGGCGTTCGATCTCGCGATGCGTCAGCGCGGAGCAGCGCATCAACTGCTCTTCGTCGCAGAAATGCGTCGCCGCATAATCGCGCAGCTCCGCAACCAGCACCGCCAGCGTCGGAAGATTCTCACCGTTCTGGACCGCGTGCGCGAGGCGGTTGGTCAGTTCGAACAATTTGCGATGCTGGTCGTCGATCCGCTGGTTGCCGGTCTCGAACAGCGGATTCCATTGAAACAGGGGCATTGACGCACACTGGCAGGTAAGATCGGAGGGCAATCTACGGCGCGAGTGTTGGGGGAATCTTAACCCGTCCGGCCAACTCGACATCGAATGCGCTGCAATTTGGCGAAGCATCGCAGCCGGCACCTGCGACTTTCGGCGCAAGCCGCGCGACCGCGCCGCAAGCACCAGCATCGCGGACGAGTCCTCGCGCGGACCATCGCCGCCGGGGCATCAGCGCCCGCTGCGGCGCGCTGCGAGCGCCGCCGCCGGCACCCCCTGCTTTGGTCGCGGCGGCGATTGCCGCAACCCCCACGCCATTGTAAGGGAGGGCCGTGCCCGTCCGCCGCCCCGCGCGGCCGCCGGCGGGGCCTGTAGCTCAATGGTTAGAGCCGGCCGCTCATAACGGTCTGGTTGCAGGTTCGAGTCCTGCCGGGCCCACCAGACTGCTGAGCCAATGTGCGGATACCCAAAGAACGAGTCGGTTGGTCACCAAGCCGCGGCTCTACCCAAAGTCGGGGAATGTCGGTTTCAAAGTAAGTGATCTGAGCTTTCGGCACGGACGCACGAGTTCAATCCGCCGGCCCAATGCGGATCGATCGCTCAATCCGCTTTGTCGTCTACAGATGCTGTGCTCGCAATTGCGAGGATCGCGACGAGGGCGATCTCAATGACCGCGACCATCAGTTGGAACGCACACGTCTTCTCCTTAATCGTTCTACCTGAGGTTCGAGCGGCCTGCGCGTTTCAGTAGGAGAGCGTGTGCGCCGCGATCGACAACGCGGAGGAGCGCCGAGCCGTTGAAGCTGCTCGAATTCGCCTTGGAGCGATTTCCTCATCCAGGATATCTCGGCTGTCAGCTCCAAGCAGAGACCCAACCACGGCCCTCATCACTGGTGCGCAGACGCCGTTTCCCAACACCTTCACTTTGTCCCTACGCGTTCCGTGTTCGAGCAGAAACTGTATGCCTTTCCCACATTCATCCTTGAGGTGGGTCAAGCCCATCGCGCGTTTCAGTTCGGGGACCTGGAGCATACGTAGAGTTGGCTGTCCATCGATCCATTGGACAAGGCCAAATCTATCAAGGGTTGTGAGAGTGCGTAGCGGTCGATCAAGACTTTGCCAGCCTCCGGCACGATCAGAACCGTAGTAGACGATCAGAAAATCCTTCCCCCTTCCGAGTTCCGAAATTCCTCGCTCCACTCTGGCAATCGTCGAGGCTGCTCGCTTGCCATTATAGACAGGCTCCGCCGCGTAATTTCCGATCGGCTCAATGATCCGCGCGGCGGGCCTCATGGGCTTATAGCCTGGCAGCGCGATGGTGGGCGTAGCCAGTCGATCGCCCACAATGAAAAGGCGCCTGCGGTTTTGAGGCGTACCGAAATCCGCAGCATCGAGCGGTCCCACCCTCAACTTGTACGTTTTCTTCAACGCGATGATTAGTTCGTCAAACCCCGGCCAATTGCGCATTGGCGTCACGTTTTCAAGGATGATCCACCGGGGGGTCAACTGCTTGATGAAATTCATCACGTACCAGCCTGAGCGCTGGCTTTCCTCGTCGACCGGCTTGTTCCCGCGCGCAATCGAATGATGGGTGCATTCAGGGGACGCAATCAACATGTCGACTCTACCGACATCACCGAAAATCGCTGGGCCGCTGCGATCGGACAGCTTCTCGTTGACGACCGTTGCCGTCGGAAAATTGTCCGCGTAGGTCCTTGCTGCGATGTCCCAAGCATCGGCAGCTCCAACCATTGTGAGGCCGGCGTGGCGCGCTCCTGCGCTGCCGCATCCGCCGCCCGAGAAAAGGTCGATTCCTCTCATTCGGAAACCGCCTCCCCCTCGACATAGTTGCTGCCGGTGACTAGCAGATTGGGAGGAAAGTCGTCGATCGGCTCCCAAGCGGGTCCGGCGGCGGAGTTGGCTGGTTCATCGCACAGCATCAAGTCACCCTGCATTCTTCGACCGAACGCTCTGGAGTTGGCGTTGCTGAAGATGCCAGGTTGTCCGGCACTACGCCAGGCCCTATCGGGAATTGGCCTCCAAAATTCGCGACAGGCAACGCGCCGGGTCTTTCTTGACCTGATGCTCCCAAAGGCGAACCACCCTCCATCCTTGACGTCGCAACGCCCGAAAGTTGCGAGCGTCTCGCAGCCGATTCGCCTCGATCTTGCGTTCCCATTTTTCGGACAGCTTCAATCGCCACTTCGGAAAGCGCCATCCGTGCCAAAAGTCCCCGTCCACAAAGATCGCGACCTGGGTTTCGCGAAGGACGAAGTCCGGCCGCCCTCTGAGATCCCTGGCATGTTCCTCCCAGGTGAGTCCGGCATCGGCGAGCAGGCGGGCAATCAGCAATTCAGGTTTGGTGCCCTTGCCCCGGATCCTCGACATCAAGGCGCTTCGCTTTGCGGGACTCATGATGTCGCCCCGATGAAGACGAATTGGACGGGATTCCACTCCTTTTCTCATACCGCTGCTTGCTTAAGTCGTTGATAAATAGGAGTTTGAGACCACCGCGATAGTCAGAGTGGCGACATGGAAATCCAGGGCCGGATCGAAAGCAAGATCGCGCAAGGCGAGTTCCTCGGGAACATGCTGCTCGCCGTGCGTTCGGAAGGCCCGCGGCTCGAGCAAGTTTTCGTCGAGCACGTGAGTGTGCTTGCGGAGAGGCTGAACGTCTTCCTTCGAGCCAACGGGCATATCCAGAAGGTTGACTACAATCCCGCCGAATTTTGGCCGGCGCAAAGAGGACGTGCATTCGGGTTCGTGGATGGCGGTGTCGCTGCCATCGATCTCCCCGGGGCCGCGCCGCTCGGAATTCGTGTTGGAAGCTACGTCGTCCGACCCGGCGACGATTCGGAGAGCAGAGAAGAGTTCAAACCGGAGTTTTCTATCGTCGACGATCTGTATGCCGCCGAACCTTCCACCTATGATCTCCCGGAAGACCTGGATGACCGCTACGACGATCGGGCGAAATTAAGAGACGCGGCGCGGATAATTTCGGAAATCGCGGCTTCGCTGGCTTTGTGGCGTCGCCGGCAAGACATAGCGGTCATGCTTGTGCATGGCCCCCTGATCAATCCCGCAGCCCCATACGGGCCACCGAAATTTCCCTACTTCACTGCCGACGCCGCCCAAGCACTGTTCGGAGCACCGGTTGCTCCAGAGCAGCGACACTTCGTTCCGCTCTACCGGCGTATCCTGGAGGAGTTGAAAGCGGTGGGCGCTCCGGTCTTTGGTGTCGTGGAGCGAGATGGCGGAGGTCGACCGGTCCTTGAGCGACTGATCTTCAAGATGCACGAAGAGGGCAGTCTTCCCGAAGCTGAAAAGAAGGCAGCGCTTGCATTGCTGAGAAAGTACAGCCTGTCGGACGCCCAGATCCTTGATGTCGTTCTTGAGTCGGGCGAGTATCTGACGCCGATTTCCATCCCACGTCAGGAGCCGAAAAATAAATGGCCGGACAACTGGAAGGATCGTCTCTCTGGCTATCCGGATCCGCTTACGACATTTCTCAAGCCGTCAGAAACCGTCCGCCCATTTCGTATTGAGGCATTCGAGGGGCAAGACTACGAAGAGGCGATCAAGTTGATACTCGCAACGGCGCGGCTGCTTCCCGGATACGGCTTCCCCGTAGCGCTCGATATCGTCGACAAGTTCGCCAAAGTGCCAAGTTGGTTGAGCAAGGGGATCGGCGCCAGCCATAAAGCCGTGCTGCTTCGCAAGGCGTTCGAGACAGAGGATCGGAAGCTGCAGGAATATGCCATCAAGATGCTTTCCGTGAGCAGCAGGGATTGGTTTTTCCGGCCGAAGGCATGATCGGGACAGAAACGATGTCGTGGATATCTGACACAGAGAACATGATCGGCACGGTTGTCGGCAACACCTCGACCGACAGTTATCAATTCATCCTTCGTAGTTTCCGCGCGAAGGTCGGAGACATCGTCGCAACGCTCTCGGCGATCCCCGACGACAACAGGAGGCATGGCAACGCAATCATCTGGGGACGGATCGTTTCGATCCAACGGCACAACCCGTTCTTTCCTGCCGAAGCCGCCCAGGAACTGGCTGAACAGAACCTTCGACTGATCGACACCGTCCTTTCGACCAGTCGGGACTACCTCAATGCCGAGGTCCTGATCCTCGGGTCGTCCGACGAGGATTCGAAAAGCCAGATGGACTTGTCGCCTCTGACGTATCCTGTCCAGCCTGCCGCCCGCGTCGTGAATCCCCCGGCCTCGGCCATCCACAAACTGCTGGGCGCATCCGACGACAATGTTCCAAAGCTCCACGTTGGCACACTACTGGGAAGGTCTGACGTCGAAGTTTCGCTTTCCGCCAACAAGGTCGTGTCGCGTCACCTTGCGATCCTCGCGATGACTGGCGGAGGCAAGACGGTGGCAGCGCGCAGGATCATTCTCGCTCTGATCGATCACGGATATCCCATCGTCATTTTCGATCCTCACGGCGATTATCTCGGCTTATATGAAAACCGCTCGAGGCTGCCGGGTGGCACGGCGGTGAAATTATTCTATCCGATGATGAAGGTGTCGGAAGAGAACATCTCGGTCGTTTCGGATCTTCTCGCCAAGATGGGAAGAAAAATGACCGAGGCCCAGCACGATTACTTCAACAAAATCGTCAGCGAGACCAAGGTTGCAGACGGCACGAAGGCGTCCGATTACATTCGGGAACTGATAGAGCGCGCCGAGAGCACCGCCAACAAGATTGCCAGCAAAAAAGGCAAGGAGGAGGACACCGAAGACTCCCCCAAGAAATTCGGGGTAACGACCGTAAATGCTGTCAAGCGCTCCCTGAGTTTCGTCTTGTCTACGTTGATGCAGATGGAGCAGAACAGCAAGGTGCTGCGCGATAGGCTGAAGGAATATGAATTCCATGAGATGCCAGATCCGAAGCGCGATCCGGAGGACATCGTCGGGAAGAAGCAGGTCTCAATCTTCTACCTTGCGGGCTACGATCACCTGACCCAGTCGACGATAGTGTCGATGGTCCTGGACGCGCTGTTCTCGCACCGCGCCGCCCTGACAAATCGCATTCCTCCGTTCCAGACTGTGATCGAGGAAGCGCACAACTTCATCCCCAGCCGGCAGGAGGGCACCGATGAGACACCCTCCCTGTCGACTGTGAGGAAAGTCATTACTGAGGGAAGAAAGTTCGGCACCGGCCTGATGATCATCTCGCAAAGGCCAGCTCGCCTCGACGAGACCATACTGACCCAATGCAACAGCTTTCTTGTTCTTCGCCTCGTGAATCCCAAGGACAAGAGCTTCGTCCGCTCCGTCATGGAAAATCTATCCGAATCCGACGCCAACATTCTCCAGACGTTTGGTCCCGGTCAGGGCATTGTCTCCGGTCAGGCCGTTCGTTTTCCGTTGCTGGTCAAAGTCGCGCACGACAAGAACTTCGAAAGCTCGAAGATCGGGGATGAAGACTTCCTCAAGCAGGCAGCATCCTGGAACGAGAATGAGGCGCGCGCTCGCAATCGAGGAGCTTTCACAAGAGCCGCTCCGGTCTCGCTGGCGGCAAAGGTCGGCTCGCCCAGCCCGGAAAGCAAAGTGCCGTCTCGGTCAAAGTCCTCCCCGTCGGATTCGACGACTCTAAATTTCACCCAAGTCACGAAACGGAAACGCTAGAGGGCGACACGATATCGTGGTCGATCGCGCGTCGCGCAATGCGCCCGGCGTGCTTGGCCTGTTTGAGAGAAGGAGGCCGACTCCATCCATCGATAGCCATCTTCTGCATGGTCGCGACCATGCTCCGTTCAAAAACGTTGAGTGATCTTGTCTCTACTCCCCACAGTGCGATTTTTGCCCAAGCTCGCTCATTTAGCTGACAGCACAGTTCAACATCGTCATTGCTTGGCATATCCGAGCCGTCATCACCGCCGGCCACCGAACTCGACGATGCTGCACGCTCGGGCAATTCCGTGGGGCCGACATAGAACAAGGGGTCCTGATCTTCCGGAAGCGCTTCTGGCGGAGCATCCTTCACAACCAACTTAGTCGCTTTGACTTCCTCCCAGCATCCGTCCTTCTTGCACCACTCGGTTACATTTTGACCGCCCGCCGAATCGAGGATGCTCTTCTGCACGCTGCTCGACCACTCCAGTAACAACTGTGATAGCTCGTGCGAGACTCCCTGTTCTTGCCAGACGCGATCCAGGCGAAATGTGGCGAATTCGGAGGCGCATCTGGCGACTAGGTAGTTGGTGATTTGCGCCCTGTAGGCAGGAATTCCGGCCTTTCGCACGGTTTTCGCCGCCTCCTCATAGATGATGCCGATTGAGACCACATCGCGATAGAAGTCTTGGTCAGGTTCTTCGCCGGCCGGCATGAATTCATTAAGTGTGTTCATGAAGTAGTTGAAATTTTTCTGAGCGCCCAGACAAACCTTCTGCGGCTCACCCCTCCAGGCGACCAAATAGGCGGCCAAGTCGGTCTTGCCAAACTTCTGCTCCTTCGGGCACTCGATCCGAAATTCCTTCTTCTTCTTCGGAGTTGTGCCATAGCGCAGATAGGCTGCTTCGTATGCACCTCGCGCACGTTCATAAAACCAGCGGCTGTCACCATCCGGACACCAGACTTTCTCGGACAGTTCCTCCATCTGCCGGTGAAATTTGATGTTCGATTGAAGGTCCGCTGCTTTGATTGGATTCTGCGTATTGGCGTATTCAGTAATACGCGGAATGAACTCTTCCAGATCGCCGGCGTCCACGCGGGTCAACTTGACCGCGACATGGACCTGCGAGACGTCCTCGCCAGCTTTCCTGGCTCTATGGATGGTACTGGTTGTCTGTGCCCCGTTAACGATCTGAAGGCCGACCAGTTTTCGGATAACCGTCTGGCCGTGTTCGAGTCCGGCCTCGATGCTATCGGCAGTCGCGCAAAGTCCGTTGTTGTAGGCAAGGAACCTAACAGGAGCAGACTTGATCGTGTCGAGTATTTTCCGGTTAACTCCGGTCTTAGGCTGCAAGTATGAGCGAAGGTTTAGTTCGTAGAGTTTCGATCCGTAGCGCTCAAATAGCTTGTAGAGTGTTTCGCCGTCCAGAGTCATGAGATAGGTCTTGTAATTGTAGTCCTTTCCGCTGACCTCAAGGCACGGCACTCCTTGGCCAAGCAACTTCCCGAAGTCGATCTGAATGTCGGATCGTCGGATGCTGACATCCGAAATCCTGTACAATCGATCGATGTCATATTGTTCGCTGATGAATCTGCGGCGCTCGAGGGCAGCCTCGACGTCGTTGGCGTTGATGCGAAGGTTCGAGACGACGATTACTCGGATCTCCCGCAATCCGTCGCCTTCGTCCTGAATATGCCTGACGAGTTCTGCAACCTCTTGGCGATCATCGATTTCTCGATCTGCCTCAATCGCTGTTACGAGGTTGGCGGCAAAATTAACGAGGCTCTGGAACTCCGAGGTCGCCAATGTGCCGCCGTCTTTGCGGTATGCGCTTGTGACCAACCTCAAGGTGCCGGCATCGTCGATCGGAGCGTAACCTCGCACGTTCACGCGCTGGCGACCAACCTTGGTATTGATCGAGCACGGTACGAACTCCGGCATTCCGCCGTCCTGGACAATGTAGGCGCCAGCAACTTCCGCGAAAGCGGCCTGCAATTCATCGTCGCTTGGGGACGAACTGGTAATACGGTCGGATACCTCGACTTCCAGGCGCTCGCCGAACTCGACCGCCTTTTCCTCTTCGATAGTCAGTATCCGTTCCTGTGCAGGCGCCATCACCCTTAAACCCCGCTCGCGAGAATTGCCGCCGATTGCGAACCTGATTCCATTCAGATTGTCTCCCTTTTCGAGGACCGGTTCTTCAGCCAGTCCTCGGCTGCTTGCTCCATGATTTGCAAAGCGTGAGTGTCGTCTTCAAGGGCGGCCTGTTTGATGTCCTTGATGATGTCGACCTTCATCTTGCTGAGGAATTGCCGGCGCCCGAAGTCGGCGGATAGTTCACGGTCCCGCCGGACGGGTGCGGTATGGTCCAGCCATCGGCACTCCTCTCATGGATGCGAGAAACGTCCCATGTGCGCTTGGCTAGCTCAACCGATGCGCGTGCCGCGCCCACAGATTTCTCGCCGCCGACATATTCCGTGAGCCCTCATCTTACTGATTTGGCGTCTCTTTTCGTTATGGAAGTTTCCAGTGTATTGGCTTCAGCGTACAAAATACATAGTTTACATATTTTGAAAGAGGGTAGGGGAGTTCCAGGCATGAAAGTCTTCGCCTCCAGTGACCTCCAGCGGAATCCGTCTGAAATCCAAAAGGCGGCGCTGCTGGAGCCCGTATTTCTGAGTTATCACGACAAGCCTCGTTACGTGATTATGTCGCTGGAAGAGTATGTGAGACTGAAGGGAGCGACCATCTTAGCCTCGCCGCGCTCATTGCCGGACAGCGTGATCGAACGGATCCACGAAATCGCGAACAGTCACCCGGATATGGATGTCGAGGTCGGCGGCGGACTTGCCGTTCATCTGGAGTGAGAAAGCCTGGATGGCTTCGGATCTGGCAAAATATCCTGAGCGCTTCACCGGTCTTGTCTTGCGGTACCAAAACCGGAGACCGCGACCGGTGCGATTGTTCGGCTGATCGCCCCCATCCCTCGCCAAGATCACACGAATTCCACCAGCGGTAAGTAGGTGTCCCTTGCTTGCGGCGAATCGTGATTAGATCGTTCTTGTCGTTCTGCGATCCCGCGGCTTCGGTGTGGCGGGTAAGATAGTATTGCCTGCTGCTGAATCGGCCGCAACGTCAGTTGCGGCCAAGTTGTGTCCGATGCGAGACGCCCTGCTACCCCGATGAGCGCTTGGATCAGTGTTGCCGTGGATGCGGTCGCGGCGTGCGCGGCTGACTGCGCGGGCAAACGAGGCTGTTTTGTCCGATCATGACGATGCACACGGATATCGACCGGAACTGGAAGGATCGCGTCTCGGCGCAGGCGTTGAAGCAGATCCGCGATCTCGATCTTTCGCTCGATCCGGAGAGCTTCGAGCTGTGGTACACGTTCTTCGCCGGCCGGCACAAAGCGCTCACCGAAGCGATCGACGCGCTGCTTGCCGCCAAGCCGCGGCCGGCTTCCCATGACATTGCCGATGTGTACGAGCAGGTGCTGTTTCCGTCGAAAGCGGCGACGCGGATTCACGCGATCGGCGCCGAGGTGCAGACGCAGTCGAGCCGGTTGATCGACGCCATCGCGCAGGCTTCCGACGCCACCCACGGCTACCAATCCCGGCTGTCGAGCGCGGCGCCGCGGCTGGCGGGCGGGGGTGGCGACGATGGCGTCGCGGCGATCGCCGACGATCTGTTGAGCTGGACGATCGAAATGCGCGACACCAATGCGCTGTTGGTCGAGCAGCTCGATGCGGCGGCGGCGCAGGTCCGTCGCTTGCAGGATGAGTTGGATCGGGTCCGGCTGGAGAGCATGACCGATCCGCTCACCGAGGTCGGCAACCGCAAATTCTTCGAGACGTCGATGGCGCGGCTGATCGCCGCCGGCGGCGGCCCGCTGTCGCTGCTGATCGTCGATCTCGATAATTTCAAGCAGTTCAACGACCGTCACGGCCACGTCGTCGGCGACGACGTGCTGCGGCTGGCGGCTGCGACGATCAAGCAGAGCTGCCGCCGCGACGATGTCGTCTGTCGCTATGGCGGCGACGAGTTTGCGATCATCCTGCCCGGCACCGCGCTGAACGATGCACTGGCGGTCGGTGAGAAAATCCGGGCGGCGATTGCCGCGCGCGAGCTGCATCGCCGCTCGACCCACGAGAGCCTTGGGCGGCTGTTGATTTCGATCGGCTCGGCGCAGCTCCGGAGCGGCGAAACCACGCAGGATGTCGTCGAGCGCGCCGATCACTGGATGTACGCGGCCAAACAGGCCGGCCGCAGCCGGTTGCAGTGCGTTAGTCGCGAGCCGCAGCAGCCGGCCGCGACGCAGTCCAGCATTCTCTGGCACGACAGCTACGCCTGCGGCGAAGCGGCGATCGATCGGCAGCACCGCGAGCTGTTCGACCTCGCCAACCTCGTGCTAGGTTCCGACGTCGAGGCGCTGGAGCCCGACAAGCTGGCCGAGGTGGTGGATCTGCTGATCGCCCGTGTCGGGGATCACTTCGCCTACGAGGAGCAGATCCTCGAAGGGATCGGCTATTTCGATCTCGGCCGTCACCGCGTCGAGCACGACCATCTGTTGTTACGCGCGCGCGAGCTACGCGATGGGCTGCTGGCGAGCGATCAGTCGCTTGGGGCATTGCGAGAATTTTTGGTTAATACAGTGATTATCGGGCACATGCTCAACCACGATCAGCAGTTCTTCCCGCTGCTCGACCATCGGACGGCGGCGGCAGCGCTGCAGACGTCGCCGCCGTAGTGCGGCACCACACGACGCGTGGACCGTACCGTTCGATCGGATTGTGCCTCGCCGCGCGATTTGATTCGCGGTGATTGCCGGAAATTGATGTACGATAACACGGCTTGATGGCCGGCGAGTCGATCCGACGGTCGCCGCCGGTCGGGCACGGGCGAAGATTTGCACGGATGATCGGATCGCAGTTCGGCAATGTCGTGATCGTGGTCTGGCGCGAGGGCGTCGAGGCCTTGCTGATCGTCGGCATCCTCAATGCCTGGCTGCGCAATAACGACATCGCGGGGCGTGGCCGGCGCTATCTGTGGGCCGGCGCTGTGACCGGTCTGCTGATCGCCGCGGGCTTCGGCACCACCATCGCCCTGTTCAGTAGTTCGATTCCAGCCGGGAGCCGTCAGATCTATGCAGCGATCGCGGCGCTGCTCGCCGCCGGTCTGATGGTGCACATGGTTCTGTGGATGCGCGGGCAAGCCCGTATGTTGCGGGTCGAGCTCGAATCCGCGCTGCGCGAAGAGACGGTGGCGGAGAGCTGGTGGGGCATGTTCACGCTGGCGGCTCTGGCGATCGCCCGTGAGGGGGCCGAGACCATCCTGTTTCTGCTCGGCACATTGGCGGTGCATCCGGTCGCGCCAGCCGAGCCGGTGCTCGGCGCGGTGGCGGGATTGGCGCTTGCAGTAGCGACCTACGCGGCGCTGCAGTACGGCAGCGTTGTCATCACCTGGCGGGCGTTCTTCCGTGTCACCGAAGTGGCGATGCTGCTGATGGCGGCCGCGCTCCTGATCAGCGGGGTCGATGCGCTGAGCCGCGTCGGGATGCTGCCCGAAGCCGGCCCGCTGTGGGACAGCTCCGCGCTGCTGCCGGATACCGGGGCGGTCGGTGCTCTGGTCGCCGGACTCACCGGATATCGGGCCCATCCGACCGTCCTGCAGCTCGGCGTTTATTTCAGCTATTGGCTGGTCGTTTGGCTGTTGTTGCGCAAGGCCGTGCCGCGTGAAGCCGTGCCGCTCGCCACCAGCCGCGCCGAAACGCAGCGCTCGGACGCTTGACGACGTCCTGCGGGTCCGAACGTCGCCAGCCGAAACTCTGGCCTTTTGCCTTGAAGCTATCGCTGTGCGTGAGCGCGCGCCGCGGCATCCTGCGCCGCCTCGTCTTCCATCGAGCCGCGCAGGCGGCCTTGCTCGGCGAGGTGAGGGTACTGCCGCTTCATCTCGGCCTGTAGAAACTTCACCGGCACGTCGAAATATGCACCGTGCTCGCGGACATATTCCATGAACCGCGCGTCGTTGTTGTCGAACGCCTGCATCACCGCATCCGACGAGCCGTCGAAGTCGAGCGGTGCGACGCCGAGCTTGTCGCACAGCGTGCGATTGAAGGTCGGCGATGCCTTGACCCAGCGTGTCCCGGTGAAGCACTCGGCATAGCCGTGCCAGGCGAACAGGTCGGTGCCCATCGTCCGGGTCAGGTTCTCGGTGGCGAGGTGATTGCGCACGTCGGCAAAGCGCACCCGCGCCGGAATCCCGGCAGCGCGCGCCAGCGCCGCGAAGGCCGAGGCCTTGCCGACGCAATAGCCGCGTTCGGCGCGCAGCACGCTGGAGGCGCGGAAGATCTCGGGGCTGGAGAAATCGACGTAAGGATCGTAGCGCACGCCGTCGCGCACCGTCAGGTACAGTGCGCGGAGTTTGTCGGCGAGCGTAGCCGCGCCGCGCGTCGCTTCAGCCGCGCGCGCGATGACCTCGGGGTGGTCGCTGTCGACGAATTCCGCCGGTGCCAGACAGACCGCGATCTCGGAAGCGGCGGGCTTGGCCACGGCGGAGGTCGCGCCCTCGCTGCCCTGCTCAGACCGCATGCAGCTTCGGCCGCGCCGACAGGATCTGCTTGGCGATCACCACCGGGCAATCCGGCGTGTGCTTGATCTCGTCGCCGGTCTGCAGCCACGGCACCGAAGCTCCGCATAGTTTGCACTGATTGTGCGCGCCGCCGTCCTCTTCGGAGACGATCTCGATGGCCGTCTTCAGCAGGGCGGTGGCGATCTTGCGGACGTCTTCGGCGGTGGTGTCGGTCATGGCTTGGTTCCGTGAAACGCGCGGCGACAGGGCTGCGGCGGCGGGAGTGTGCCGCCGTTCAGCAGGCGTTGCAACCGCGTGTGACGCTTGATGCATGGTTAGTAGCAGGGATGGCGGCGGCCATCCTGCCCGCGATAGGCGGCGGCTCCCTGGCCGCACAGCGCCGACAGCGGACCGTCATAGGTGGCATAGGTTTCGCCCGGCCAGACCGGCGGCCCGTAATTGTGGCTGTACGGCGCGCCCGACGGGTGATGGTGATGGGCGCGATGATGCCGGTGCCCGGCCAATGCCGGTACTGCGGTCGCAGTGGAGAGGATCATCACCGCACAGGCGAGCTTGAAGGTGGTCATTTCGGACTCCGTTCGTTCCCGGAAGGGAACGCGCCCGACCGGCTGAGGTTTCATCGCGCCGTCGACGTCGCTCGCGTTAGTTTCGCTCGGCCGCTTCGACCCGTGCCGGAGCGGCCCGCTCCGCCACGGCGTCGGCCATCCGCTCGATCTCGGCCGCGATGGTCTCGGCATGGGCGTGATGCGCCATATGACCGGCGCCGTTGAGCCGCAGCAGCCGCGCCTGCGGCACCGCCTGCGCCAGCGCTTCGGCGTGGACCTGCGGCGGCACGACCGGATCGGCGGTGCCGGCGACGATCACGGTCGGCACCTGAACGGCGCCGTAGCGCGGCACATGATCGATCAGCTGATCGCGTAGCCCGGAATATTCTTCGAGGCTGGCGGCGAACCGCTTGGCGGTCAGCGCCAGCGCCAGCCGGCTGCGCTCGGCATAGTCCGCCGGCGGCGTCTCGGGCCGGAAGATCCGCGCCGAGATCCGCTTCATCATCGCCAGCGACAGCGGCGGCAGCAGCGTATAGGTCACCAGCGGTTTCATCAGCACTTCGGCGGCGCGCTGAAACAGCGGCAGGCCCTGGGGCCGCGGATGCGTGGTCGGGTTGATCAGCAACAGGCCGGCGACGGTGTCGGGATTGTCGAGCGCGTAGCGCAGCGCGATCAGCCCGCCGAACGAATGGCCGACCACGATCAGCGGCCCCGCGCCACGATCACGCAGCACTTCGCGGATCAGCGTCACCTGATACGCGGGCGACGCCACCGGGCCGGTGCCGGTGACGCTGTAGCCCTGACCGGGACGGTCCGGGATGATGACCCGCAGCCGCTGCGCCAGACGCTCGCCGAGCGACATTCGCATGTCCTCGCAGCACAGATTGGCACCGTGCAGCAGCAGAACGGTCGGCTGACCGGGAGCCGCCGGGCGGGCAGGAGCGAGATCGAGCGCGTGCATCCGCACGCCATTGGCGTTGATGAACACGCCGCGGGGCGGATAACGCGCCTCCAATCGGCGCGCCAGCCGGCACGATACCCAGCCCGCTGCCGTGAACAGCGCGACGACACTCAGCCCCAGCAAGATCAACGTCGTCATCGCATCCTTCGGCCATAGGTCATCGGCCGCAAACGACTCTGCGGCGGCGGGCGAAGTTGAGCACGCTGGCGCTTGGTCGCAATTGATCTTTCGCAATGGCTGCCCACCGGTCCGGGGATAGGTCTCGACAGAGCGATCGACCGCGGATCAGAATGTTACAGCAAGCCGAGCAGATCGACGCGCCGCGGCCCAATCCGGCTGCCCGCTGGGGAGGCGGGTTGTGGCGTCACAAATGGGCGGCGCTCGGCGTCGCGCTGGTCCTCATCGCGGCCGGCCTCGGCCTGTTCCGGCTGCTGCTCGGGCCGGAAGTGGTCGCCGTCGCGGTGCAGCGCGGCAATCTGGTGCAGACCGTGGTGGCCAGCGGCCACATCGAAACTCCGTATCGCGTCGAGATCGCCAGCCAGATTACCGGCACCGTCAAGGACGTGCTGGTGAAGGAAGGCCAGCAGGTCCATCAGGGCCAGCAGCTCGTCGCGATCGAGGCGTCCGAACTGCAGGCCTCGGTGGTGCAGGCCGAAGGCGCGGTGGCGCAAGCCCAGGCGCGGGTGCGCCAGCTTCGCGAGCTGACCAAGCCGGCCGCCGACGAGTCGCTGAAGCAGGCGCAGGCCAATCTGCTCAATGCCCAGGCGGCCTACGACCGCGCCTCCAAGCTGGCCGCCTCCGGCTACGGCACCAAGGCGACGCTCGACGACGCCACCAAGAATCTCGACGTGGCCCGCACCCAGGTGCGCACCGCCGAGCTGCAGGTGTTCACCTCCAGCCCCGGCGGCAGCGATTTCGTGATGGCCGAGACCCAGCTCAGCCAGGCGCTCGCCAATCTCAACACCGCGCAGGCGCGGCTCGGCTACGCCACCATCGTGGCGCCGCGCGACGGCGTGCTGATCACCCGCGCGGTCGAGCGCGGCAGCGTGGTGCAGCCGGGCAAGGCGCTGCTCGTCCTGGCGCCGGCCGGCGACACCCAGATCGTGGTGCAGATCGACGAGAAGAATCTCGGCCAGCTCGCGCTCGGCCAGCACGCGATGGCCTCCGCCGACGCCTATCCGGACAAGCGGTTCGATGCGACGCTGAGCTACATCAATCCATCGGTCGACATCAATCGCGCTTCCGTCGAGATCAAGCTCAAGGTCGACGATCCGCCGGACTATCTGCGCCAGGACATGACGGTGTCGGTCGACATCGCCACCGCGCGGCGCGACGACGTGGTGATCGTGCCGGCGCGGGCGGTGAACGACGCCGCTGCTGCGCCCTACGTGTTGAAGGCGAGCGGCGGCCGCGCGGTGCGCCAGCCGGTCAAGCTCGGCCTGCGCGGCGTCGGCTTTTACGAGGTGATCGACGGCCTCGTTCCGGGCGACCGGGTGATTCCGCTCGCCACCGGCGTCAAGCCGGATCAGCGCATCCGCGCGGTGCTGCGATGAAGCGCTGGCTGCCGTTCGAGTGGATCGCCGCGGTGCGGTTTCTGCTCGACGGCGCGGTGCAGACACTGGTGATCGTCGGCGGCATCGCGATCGGCGTCGGCGTCATCGTGTTCATGTCGGCGATGCTGGCCGGGCTGCAGGCCAATTTCATCAAACGGGTGCTGACCTCGGTGCCGCAGATCCAGTTGCTGCCGCCGGATCAGGTGGCGCGGCCGCTGCGCGGCCAGCCCGGCACGATCGAGGCTGCGGTGGTGCAGCGGCCGACCCAGCGGATGATCTCGATCGATCAGTGGCCGAAGATCCGTGCCGAGATGCAGGCGCGGCCCGACGTCGTCTACGCCGCCGCCACCGCATCCGGCTCGGCGCTGGCGCTGCGTGGCGACACCAGCCGTGCCGTCACGCTGTATGGCATCGAGCCGGAGATCTATTTCAAGATCGTCAAGGTGCCGGATTTCATCGTCGCCGGCGAAGCGCAGGTCACCACCGAGGGCATCCTGATCGGCATCGAGCTGGCGAGCGATCTCGGCGCATCGCTCGGCGACAAGATCATCGTCTCGACCCCGCTCGCCGGCAACCGCATCCTCACCATCAAGGGCATCTTCGATTTCGGCAACAAGGCCGCCAATCAGCGCAACACCTTCGTCACCTTGCGCAACGCCCAGAGCATGCTCGGGTTGATCGGCGGCGTCACCTCGATCGATCTGACCGTGGCGGACATCTACGCGGCGGAGAGCATTGCCCAGGAGGTCCAGGCGATGCTGCAGGTCAAGGCCGACAGCTGGATCAAGACCAACGCGCAGTTCTTCACCGCGGTGCAGGCGCAGCAGAACTCCAACACGCTGATCCGGCTGTTCGTCGGCCTGTCGGTGGCGTTCGGCATCGCCGCGGTGCTGATCGTGACGGTGATCCAACGTTCCAAGGACATCGGCATCCTGCGCGCGATGGGCACGCGGCGCGGCCAGATCCTGCGGGTGTTTCTGATCCAGGGCGGGCTGCTCGCCTTCGTCGGCTCGGTGCTCGGCTCTGCGCTCGGCGCGCTGGCGCTGTTCACCTGGCACCGCTCGGCGCGCCAGGTCGACGGCAGCGAGTTGTTTCCGTTGATCCTCGACGTCGATCTGTTCGTCTGGGCAGCGGTGCTCGCCACTGCGACCGGCGTCGCTGCGGCAATCGCCCCGGCGCTACGCGCAGCGCGGCTCGATCCGGTGGTGGCGATCCGTGGCTGACGTTCTCACGCTCGACGGGATCCGCAAATCCTACAATGTCGGCACGCCGGTCGAGACCGAAGTGCTGCACGGCATCGACCTGACGATGCAGCGCGGCGACTTCCTGGCGCTGATGGGGCCGTCCGGCTCGGGCAAGTCGACGCTGCTCAACATCATCGGCCTGCTCGACCGCCCGACCGGCGGACGCCTGCTGATCAACGGGGAGGACACCGGCCAGCTCGGCGACTCGGCGCTGACGCATCTGCGCGGCCACGCCATCGGCTTCGTGTTCCAGTATCACTATCTGATCTCGGCATTCACCGCGCGCGAGAACGTGATGATGCCGATGCTGGTCGATTGCGGCCGTCCCGATGCGGCGATGGAGCAGCGCGCCGACGAGCTATTGGACCGCGTCGGGCTGTCGAAATGGCGCAACAACAGCGCCTCCAACATGTCCGGCGGTCAGCAGCAGCGCGTCGCAGTGGCCCGCGCGCTGGCGATGGATCCCGCCCTGGTGCTCGCCGACGAGCCGACCGGCAATCTCGACACCAAATCGGCCGACGACGTGTTCGAGCTGATGCGCCAGATTAACCGCGAACGCGGCACCACGTTTCTCCTGGTGACGCACAACGACGATCTGGCCGCGCGATGCGACCGGATCGTGCGCGTGGTGGATGGGCGGATTGCGGGGTAGGTGGCATAGTCACCGCAGCGCCTTGGTGGTCATCGCGAAGGATCGGAATCCGGTCATTCCGGGTTGCAAGGTCCGGGTAGAAGCGCTCAATGCTATATGGCATATTATGCCAACCGCGTGATTGGTCGGAATGTGCTGGAGGATGCTGATGCCCACCAGGAATGTCGTGCTGACGGACCGCCAGGAAGAGTTGCTCGACGCCCTTGTGAAGTCTGGCCGCTATCAGAACGCGAGCGAGGTCTTGCGCGATGGACTTCGACTGGTCGAACAGCGTGAGGCGGAAGATGCCAGCAGGTTGGAGGCACTGAGAGCTGCCGCCCGTTCAGGTGTAGTGGCGTTGGATCGGGGCGAGTTCAAGGAGTTCGCAGACATCGGAGAATTGCAGACCTACCTGAGCGATCTCTCGGACAGCGTCGTTTCCCGAACGAAAGAATAGCCGCGATGTCCGAGCCGGAATGGCGGGTCCGTCTCGGTGCAGTCGCGGAGCTCGACTTTGCCAACATCCTCAAATGGACCGCCGAAAGTTTCGGCGCTCGGCAAGCGCAAATCTACCGCGATACACTGATTGCGGCGATTGGGGAGCTTGCCGGTGGTCCCGATGTTGTCTCCTCCCGCGCCCGGGACGAGATTCTGGTCGGACTTCGCACGCTCCACGTTGCCCGACATGGCCGCCGCGGCAGCCATTTCCTACTCTACCGGACGACGAACGGCAGCACCATCGAGATTGTTCGAATTCTTCATGATAGCATGGACCTCCGTCGCCATGTCGCATCTGCACCGGACGAAAAGCCCGAATAGTCGGAGAATGCTCGCGGGCTGCTTGGCCTATATGGCAGTGTGCGCAACGCAATGCGTGTGGCGCACGAGGACACGCCGTCTCTCGTCAATGAGTCGCCAGCAAGTGCATCGTCAAAAGCAAAAAGCGCGGGCCGATTTCCGACCCGCGCTTCTGTCCACTGTTTCGGTCGGCTTTAGTTCGCGACCTTGGCCTCTAGCACCTCGCCGAACATCTCCCAGCGGTCGCCCTTGAAGCGCATCAGCTGCATCTGCTCGATCGGGAAGTGATCGGTGGGCGAGGTGTTCATGGTGATGCCCGGCAGCAGCGATGCCGGCGCGTAGCCCTTCAGGCTGGTCGCGACCTTCATGATGTTGTCGCGGGTCAGATTATCGCCGGCCTGCTTCAGGATGTATTCGAGCGTCTGCGCGGCGCCGTAGGAATACAGCAGCAGACCGTTGGAGCGATCGGAGCCCGGCATGTATTTCTCGAGGAAGGCGTCCCACTCCTTCACGCCCGGATCGTCTTTCCAGGTCGGATCGGTCGGATCCTTGACGTAGCTCGCGGTGATCGCGCCCTGCGCAAATTCCATCCCGGCCGGTTTGATCACCGCACCGACTGACGACGAGACGTTGTTCAGAACGTGAATCGGTTTCCAGCCGAGTTCGCCCATCTTGCGGATCGCCAGCGCGGCGAATTTCGGCGTGGAGAGATTGAGGAAGAGGTCGGCGCCCGAGGCCTTGAGCTTGGCCATCTGGGAATCGATGGTCGGATCGGTGATGTCGTAGGTCGCCTCCGAGATGATCATCGAGGTCTTGGCGCCGAACCCGTCCTTGACGCCCTTGTAGATGTCCTTGCCGTAATCGTCGTTCGCCACCAGCACGGCGATCTTGGCGTTGGGATGGGTCGTCATGATCCACTTCGCGTAGATCCGGCCCTCCGCCTGGTAGGGCGGGTTGAACGGCATCGTCCACGGATAGGTCTTCGGATCCTCGCCGAACCGCGTGCCGCCGCTCGACAGCATCAACTGCGGCACCTTCTTCTGGTTCAGGTACTTCATGACGGCGGTGTTCGAAGGCGTGCCGAGCGTATGGTACAGGAACAGCACCTCGTCGCCTTCGACCAGCTTGCGGGTCTGCTCCACCGCCTTCGGCGGCGAGTAGGCGTCGTCATACGAAATGAAATTGATCTTGCGGCCGTTGATGCCGCCCTTGTCGTTCAGCATCTTGACGTAGGCGCTCTGCACCTGGCCGACGATGCCGTAGGCCGACGCCGGGCCGCTGTAGGGCACGAAATTCCCGATCTTGATCTCGGTGTCGCTGGCGCCCGGGCCGTAGGCCTTCTGTGCGAACCCCGCGGCGGGCGCAAGCAAAGAAGTCGCCGCCACAATGGCCGCAAGTTTGGATAGTCTCATCTGTTTCCATCCCATTTTCTTGGCGCGATCATTCTCGATCGTCACGTTTTGATATTAGTCGTGCGCGGGACGACAACGCAATGCCGATCGTGTGGACCAATCAGCGCATGGCAGACTCGTCGCCGCGGCGTTTCAGTTAGCTCTGATCGCGCGGCGCCCCCGATATCTGCCAAACAGACGATAATTTGCTCTGCGCGGAATTTGCGGCAGGCAGCGCGAGGGCGTCGCTATTGAGGCTGTGCTCAAAGCTGCCAATCATGCCGAGCCTGCCGGCAACATAGATCGATCTGTGCGGCGTTCGCCGCTGCTGCCGGGCATGCTGATATGCCCGGCGGACTGCCGGTCAAGTAGACTCGAAGCTGGTCGAGCGCGAGAGTGCATCCCAAGCGTCGAGTTCGATGTTCATTGTCTCGAGCTTCTGCCTGACCAGCCCCAGCGCATCATCGCCCAGGAACAGCCGGGTCGGCGGATGCTCGGCTTCCACCAGCGTGAGCAGGGCCCGCGCGGCCTTCGCCGGGTCGCCGGGCTGGTTACCGCTCTTGGCCTGTCTGGCGGCGCGGATCGGATCCATGACTGCGTCGTAGTCGGCAATGCTGCGCGGCGTGCGGTCCATCGATCGGCCGGCCCAATCGGTGCGGAACTGACCCGGCGCGAGCGCCGTAACCCGGATCCCGAAACCCGCCAATTCCTTGCCGAGCGCTTCCGAAATGCCCTCAAGAGCGAACTTACTGCCGCAGTAAAAGGTGATACCCGGCATGGTGATGAAGCCGCCCATCGAGGTGACGTTGACGATATGGCCGCGGCGCCGTTTGCGCATCCCGGGCAGCACCGCCTTGATCATCGCCACGGGGCCAAAGACGTTGGCTGCGAACTGACGCTGGAGCGCATCCATGGAAGATTCCTCCAGCACCCCTTCATGACCGTATCCGGCGTTGTTCACCAGTACGTCGGTGACGCCGACTTGCCGCTCGGCATCTGCCACAGCTGCCGGGACGGCGTCGAAATCGGTGACGTCGAGCACCAGCGGGTGAGCGTGGCCAGGAGCTTGCGCGGCAAAGGCCTCGGCGTCACCGGTCCGCCGCACCGTGCCGATCACCCGATGACCGGCCTGCAGCGCGCCTTCGGCGAACGCGCGGCCCAAGCCCGAGCTGACACCTGTGATGAGGAAAGTCTTCGAAGCAACGCTCGCCATGGACAGCTCCGTGTTGAAGATTAATTATATCATGATATAGATGGCGGCATGGCACATCGCAAGACCAAACCCTCTTCCACTGGCGTCAGGGGCGAGCCGCTTCGTCAGCGCGTCATCGAAGCTGCCGAACGGCTGCTTCGCGACGGCCGAGCCGATTTTTCGATGCGAGACCTCGCGTCCGAGGCCGGCGTCAGCTTTGCGACGCCATTCAACCAGTTCGGCAGCAAGGCAGCGATCATGCACACGCTCTCCGCACATCGGATCGACACAATGGAAAGCCGCTTTGTCGCGTCGCCGCCGCTGACGGACGCCACCGAGCGAGTCCTGTTGGCGATCGATACGGCGGCTGCCGTGATGCTGGAGGAGCCGAAGGTCAACCGCGCGGTCATGGGCTGGCTTGGTACGGCCAGTTCGACGCCCGGACAGGTCTGGGAGCGCTCGACAGCGCTCTGGACACTTGCGTTGGGCACGGGGGACGGGCTGATCGCGGCGCGGCGGGAGCAGGCGCTACGGTCCTTGCCCGGACAACTCGCCTTTGCCTTCCGTGGGGTGCTGTCGTTCTGGACGGCGGGCGAACTGCCCGATGAGGCGCTTGCGCCGAATGCGCGAGCGCTCGCCAGCACGTTGTTGCTGGGCTTCACGGACGGAAAGACTATCAGGTGACCTACGTCGTCAGGAGATCAAGGCTCCGAGCCGTCGGACCACGAACGACCACTCTCCTAAATCCTAGACCGCGGGCGATACGTCGTGACCTCGGCTCCGCCTGGGTGTCCAACGTCGAGTAACAAGCCTGTTGTCAGGAACCAACAAGAGCACAAGGGGTGCGTTCCAATTTCTTGAAACGAGATTTTCGTGAGCCTCATCGAGGCAGCCGCGCAATATAGGCCGGTTTGCTTCCGGCCTATATTGCGCTCGAGCGCGGCCCGTCTCGATCGTCCCGGCGCGCGTTGCGCCGGTGGGCCGGCGCCTCAGCGCGTCTGCGGGGTCGTGCGGTCTTCGGCTTTGAAGTACTTGCGGGCATGAGCGACGATCTGGCCGTCGCTGGGATGATCGGCGGTTTCGACTGCGGCGATCTTCGCCTTCAGGGCGGGGTTATGGTCGGCGATGTATTTTTCCAGCGCGTGCTTGGTCTGCGCCGGGCCGACGATCAGCACGATGCCGGCGTCTGCGATCGCTTCCATCGCGGATCGGAGGAAGTTTTCGTCCACCGGCTCGTGGCCGGAGCCGACCTCGCGGTGATGGTGGACATGCCGGTTCGGATTGTCGGCGTGCACCACGAGCTTGTCGGCGTCGGATGGGTTGAAATGAAACACCCGCGCTTCGCGATGGTCGATCCAGATCACGGCGTGGAAATGAGGGCTGGTCATAGGGCGGTCTCCCGGAGTCGGGCACGGCTCGCAGACAAGACGTTCTGCGCGGCCGTGCGGCGGCGTGAGCCTACGACGCGGTCTGGCGCGGTTGCTTGATCGGACGCAACTTTGGCCGGGGAGCGGAGCAGCCACTCAGCCGGCGTGGCGCACCGGGCGGCCTTCGATCGGATAGGCCGGGTCGTTATAGCCGGGGGTGGAGGGGTGACCGCTCGCCACCAGCGCGTCGATCAGCGCCTCGTCCTCGGCGGTGAAACGATAATCGAGCGCCCGGACATAATCGTCCCACTGCTGTTCGGTGCGCGGCCCGGCGATGACCGAGGTCACCAGCGCATTGTTCAGCACCCAGCCGACCGCGAACTGGCCGGCGGTGGCACCCTTAGCCTCGGCGTGGGCGCGGATCTGCTGCGCGAGTTTCAGCGACTCGGGGCGCCATTCGGTCTGCAGCATGCGCTTGTCGGCGCGGCCGGCGCGGCTGTCTTTGTCGGGCGCCGCGTCGGGCGCGTACTTGCCGGTGAGAACGCCGCGCGCCAGCGGCGAGTAGGGCACGATGCCGAGGCCATAGAAGCCGCAGGCCGGAATATGCTCGACCTCCGGCATCCGGTTCATCGCATTGTAGTAAGGCTGGCTGACGACCGGGCGATCGATGCCGAGGCGGTCGCAGATGTTGCAGATCTCAGCGACGCGCCAGGCGCGATAGTTCGAGACGCCGAAATAGCGGATCTTGCCCGCGCGGATCAGGTCGCCGATCGCCCGCACCGTCTCGTCGAGCGGCGTCGCGTGGTCCTCCTTGTGCAGGTAGTACACGTCGATCCAGTCGGTGCCGAGCCGCCGCAGGCTGTCGTCCGCGGCCTGGATCACGCGGCGGCGCGACAGCCCCGCGCGGTTCGGGTCCTCGCCCATCGGATTGGCAAGCTTGGTGGCGAGGATCCAGTGCTCACGATGCGCCGCGATCGCGCGGCCGACCACCTGCTCGGAGGTGCCCATCGAATAGACGTCGGCGGTGTCGATGAAGTTGATCCCGGCATCGCGCGCCTTGTCGATGATCCGCGCCGAGGTCGGCTCGTCGGTAGCGCCGCCGAACATCATGGTGCCGAGGCACAGCGGCGACACTTTCAGGCCGCTGCGGCCGAGCGAACGATAGTCCATGGGGCTTTCCTTCGAGATCATTTTAGACGCGGCAATGCAGGTGGCGGCCCGCGCATTTCAGATCATAACCGCCCGCGGCTGTCATTGCGAGGAGCGAAGCGACGAAGCAATCCAGCTCAATGCACGGAGCTCTGGATTGCTTCGCTTCGCTCGCAATGACGAAGAGAGGCATCGAGACGATCGATGCCTTCGAGGTCAGTGCCCGCTACTTCTTCACCAGCGGGCACGCCGGATCGGGTGGGCCGAAGGCGGCATCGCCGGGGATGTGGGCCAGAATCTTGTAATAATCCCACGGATATTTGGATTCTTCCGGGGTCTTCACCTGCACCAGCATCAGGTCGTGGACCATCAGCCCGTCCTCGCGCAGTTTGCCGCCACGGGCGAAGAAGTCGTTGACCGGCTTCTCGCGCATCTTCGCAGCGACCTTCAGCGGATCGTCGGTGCCGGCGTCCTTGACCGCCTGCAGATAGTGCAGCGTCGCCGAGTACACGCCGGCCTGCCACATCGTCGGCATCCGGTTCATCTTCGCGAAATAGCGCTTCGACCATTCGCGGGTCTTATCGTCCATGTCCCAATAGAACGACGTCGTCAGCAGCAGACCCTGCGCGGTGGGCAGGCCCAGCGAATGCACGTCGGTGATCAGCGCCAGCAGCGCCGCCATTTGCTGGCCGCCCTTGAAGATGCCGAATTCGCCGCCGGTCTTGATCTCGTTGACGTTGTTGGGCGGGCCGGCTGCGATGCCGATGATCTTCGCCTTCGAGGCCTGCGCCTGCAGCACGAACGACGACACGTCCGAGGTCGCGAACGGCGGCCGCACCGAGCCGAGCACCTTGCCGCCGCTCTTGGTGACCATTGCGGCGGCGTCCTTCTCCAGCGACTGGCCGAAGGCGTAGTCGTCGGTGATGAAGAACCAGGTGTCGCCGCCGCGCTTCACCACCTCCTGAGCAGTGCCGACGGCGAGCGCGTGAGTGTCGAACACCCATTGCATCGCATAAGGCGAGCAGAACTTGCCGTGGAAATCCGCCGCACCGGTCGACTGGGTGATGAACAGCCGCTTCTTCTCATTGGCGATGTTCTGCACCGCGAGGCCGACGGCGGAGACCGGCACGTCGAGGATCAGATCGACCTGCTCGACGTCGTACCAGCGCCGCGCCAGCGTGGCGCCGATGTCCGGCTTGAGCTGATGGTCGCCGACGATCACCTGGATCGGCTTGCCGAGCACGGTGCCGCCGAAATCGTCCACCGCCATCTGCGCGGCGGTGACCGAGCCCTGTCCGGTCGGGGTCGAGGCAGGGCCGTTCATATCGGTGAGGACACCCAGCTTGACGACATCGTCGGAGACTTGCGCGCGGGCGATGGACGACGACAGCAGAGCGGCCGTCATCATCGCCGCCGCAATCGATCTGGCGATCATTCCGTTTCTCCCTTGTTCCGGCTCTGCGGCCGTGTTGTGTTGACGAAACTTACACCATTCTGCCGCCGCCGCAATTTACCGACGGCATGACGACCGGGGGCCTATGTTCGCGATTTTGGGGTTGGGGTTTCTGCTCGGGATGCAGCACGCGCTTGAAGTCGATCACATCGCCGCCGTGTCGACGATCGCGGCGCGGCGCAGCGGCATCGCCGATATCGTCAAGCACGGGTTGACCTGGGGGCTCGGTCACACGCTGACGTTGTTCCTGTTCGCCGGCATCGCGCTGGTGATCGGCCAATCGATCCCCGAGCATATCGCGATGCCGCTCGAGGGGGCGGTCGGCTTCATGTTGGTGGGGCTCGGCGGCCATCTGCTGTGGCGGCTTTGGCGCGACCGCGTCCATGTTCATGTCCATCAGCACGGCGACGGCGTTCGCCATGTCCATCTGCACAGCCATGCCGATCGGCTGAGCCATGACGCGCCCGCTGCGCATCGGCACGAGCACGGCTTCCGCTGGCGGACGCTGCTGGTCGGGCTGATGCACGGCATGGCCGGTTCCGCGGCGCTGTTGGTGCTGGCGGTGTCGCAGGCCCCAAGTCCGGTCCAGGGGCTGCTTTACGTCGCGCTGTTCGGTCTGGGGTCGATGGTCGGAATGGCGGCTTTGTCGGCGGTGATCGCGGTGCCGCTGGTGATCTCGGCGCGCTCGCTGACAACGGCTAATCGCGTTCTGCAGGGCGCAGTCGGCGTGCTCACGATTGCAATCGGGCTATCCACCATCCACGCGACTTTGCTCGCCTGAAGCGCTGCGGAGCGCCGAAGTCCGGCGCGGCGTCAGGCGATCCTGCGCAAGATCCCCGGCGCAGGCAGATGCGTTTCGGGCGGCGGCTCCGGGACGGGCTCGTACACCGCGTAGCAGTCCTTGCCGAGCTTCTTGGCGTTGTAGAGTGCGACATCCGCCGCCGCGATCAGGCGCTCGGGATAAAGGCCGACCTGCGGGGTCCACTGCGCCACGCCGATCGAGGCGGCGATCTTGATGTCGGCGTTGCCTTGCTCGGAGACGGCGCGGCTTTCTTCCAGGATGTGGCGGGCGATCATCGCGCCTTCGCGCAGCGTCGTACCGGGCATCACCACGCAGAATTCGTCGCCGCCGGCGCGCGCCAGCAGATCGCCGGGACGTAGCCGAGACTGTGCGACATGCGAAAACCGGCGCAGGCACTCGTCGCCGGCGGCATGGCCGTGGCCGTCGTTGATCGCCTTGAAGCCGTCGAGGTCGATCGCCAGCACGGCGAACGGTTCGCCGGTCCGCGCCGAGATCGCGCACTGTTCGGACATCCGCTGCAGCAGATGTCGCCGGTTCGAGATCCCGGTGAGATCGTCGAGCAGCGCCAGGTTCTCGACCTCCGAGCGCAGCCGGTCGATCGCCATCAGCAGGAATGCGAAGTTCCAGGTCATCGACAGGAACACCAGCGCCAGCACCAGCGCCGACTGGAAGTCGTTGAAGTGAACCAGCGAGAGTTCGCCGCCGACGCCCATGATCGCCGCGACGGAGCGCACCACATAGACCGCTATGATCAAGCAGGCGATCACTGCGGCCATCCGCGCGCCGGGGTTGCGCCGCCCGACCGTGGACGTCACCAGCGGCAGCGTCAGGGCGATCGGGACCAACTGCGCCAGCGAATACACCAAGATCCGCATCGCCATCGAGTCGACGACGAAGATGAAGAAAGTGAGCCCGAATGCGGCCGTGCCGGTGACGATGAACGAGATCGTCCACGGCACGCGGCGGC
>NZ_QUMK01000075.1 GCF_010907035.1 Rhodopseudomonas sp. BR0M22 | reverse complement strand
GCCGGCGGTTTCGCTGCCCGGCGCGGTCTCGTTCAACGACGCGGTGTCGGCCGGCCGTGGCCAGAAGTTCACCAAGCCGGCGATCGGCCCCGAGAGCGTCGCCTTCCTGCAATATACCGGCGGCACCACCGGCGTCTCCAAGGGCGCGACGCTGCTCCACCGCAACGTGGTGGCGAACGTGCTGCAGAACGACGCCTGGCTGCAGCCGGCGCTGGCCAAGCCGCCGCATGTCGACCAGTTGTTCATCGTCTGCGCGCTGCCGCTGTATCACATCTTCGCACTGACCGCGTGCTACCTGCTCGGGATGCGCGCCGGCGGCGTCAACCTTTTGATCCCGAACCCGCGCGACATCCCAGGCTTCATCAAGGAGCTGATGAAGTATCAGGTCAACAGCTTCCCGGCCGTCAACACGCTGTACAACGGCCTGCTGCACGCACCGGGCTTCGACAAGGTGGACTTCTCCAAGCTGAAGATCTCCAACGGCGGCGGCATGGCGGTGCAACGACCGGTCGCCGAAGCCTGGCTGAAGCTGACCGGCTGCCCGATCGCCGAAGGCTACGGCCTCTCCGAGACCGCGCCGGTTCTGACCTGCAACCCGGCGACCGTCACCGAGTTCAACGGCACCATCGGACTTCCGATGCCGTCGACCGAACTGTCGATCCGTGACGAAGAGGGCAAGGAAGTGCCGTTCGGCACCGCGGGCGAAATCTGCGCCAAGGGCCCGCAGGTGATGTCCGGCTATTGGAATCGCCCCGACGAGACCGCGCTGGTGATGACCGCCGACGGCTTCTTCCGCACCGGCGACATCGGCATCATGTCGCCGGACGGCTTCACCAAGATCGTCGACCGCAAGAAGGACATGATCCTGGTCTCGGGCTTCAACGTCTATCCGAACGAGGTCGAGGAAGTGGTCGCGAGCCACCCCGGCGTGCTGGAATGCGCGGTGATCGGCGTGCCGGATTCGCGCACCGGAGAAGCCGTCAAGGCGTTCGTGGTGAAGAAGGACCCGGACGTCACGGCCGAGGACATCATCAAGTTCTGCCACGGCGAACTGACCAACTACAAAGTGCCGCGCCAGATCGAATTCCGCACCACGCTGCCGAAGACCAATGTCGGCAAGATCCTGCGCCGCGAACTGCGCGACGAGAAGAAGAGCAATCAGGCGGCGGCGTAAACGCCTGCCCGTCTCTTGCCCTCCACGTCATTCCGGGGCGCGGCCGAGCGGCCGCGAACCCGGAATCCCGCAGTTATCGTGCCCGTTTCGGATTCCGGGTTCGCTCGCTGGCGCGAGCGCCCCGGAATGACGGCGTTGACGCGTGGAGCGTGCGCAGTCGCCGCCCCGGCACAAACACCTGACTGATCCCGCAATATTGTCACTGTCATGCGCGCGGGCTAGAAACCATTCGCACAACAGGGAGAAATGACGATGACCATCAAGGTTGGCGACCGGCTGCCCGACGTCCAGTTTCGCGTGATGACCGCGGACGGCGTTCAGGTGAAGAGCACCGACGATATCTTCAAGGGCAAGAAGGTGGCGCTGTTCGCCGTTCCGGGCGCTTACACCGGCACCTGCCACAAGATGCATCTGCCGAGCATCTTCCTCAACGCCTATGCGATGAAGGACAAGGGCGTCGACACTATCGCGATCGTCTCGGTCAACGATGCCTTCGTGATGAACGCCTGGAAGCGCGATACCGACCAGCGCGACGAAGCGGTGTTCCTCGCCGACGGCAATGCCGAATTCACCAAGGCGATCGGCATGGAGATGGACGGCTCGGGCTTCGGCCTCGGCACCCGCTCGCTGCGCTATTCGATGCTGATCGAAGACGGCGTGGTGAAGACGCTCAACCTCGAGCCGAACCCCGGCAAGGTCGAGGTCTCCGGCGGCGACACGCTGCTCGGGCAGTTGTGAGCTGATAGCGGGCGCCCTTCGCCCCAACGACCAACGTCATCGCCCGGCTTGTCCGGGCGATCTCGTATCGCAGGGCGTTCGTAAAGAACTAACAGGCTCTCTGGGATACTGGATCACCCGCATGCGCGGGTGACGACGACGGTGAAGCGATTACTTCACCCGCGACTTCGTCCGATTTTCCGCGAGCCCGTCGCGCGCCAATTGATCGGCGCGTTCGTTTTCGGCGTGGCCGGCGTGGCCTTTCACCCAATGCCAGCGGACCTGGTGGCTCTTCAGCGCGCCGTCGAGGCGCTGCCACAGATCGACGTTCTTGACCGGCTTCTTGTCGGCGGTCTTCCAGCCGTTGCGCTTCCAGTTGTGAATCCAGCTGCCGATGCCGTTCTTGACGTATTGGCTGTCGGTATAGAGATCCACCGTGCACGGCCGCGTCAGCGCTTCCAGCGCCGAGATCGCCGCCAGCAGCTCCATGCGGTTGTTGGTCGTTTGCGGCTCGCCGCCTTTGAGCTCTTTTTCGGTGTCGCCGAATTTGAGGATGGCGCCCCACCCCCCGGGGCCCGGGTTGCCGGAGCAGGCGCCGTCGGTGTGGATGATCACCGGCCTGACTGCGTCCTCGCTCACGCCACCGCTCCTGCGATCTCGACACCATAGTCGCGAATTCCGGCGACATTCTGCTGGAAGCGCAGCTTGCGGACGTATTCCATCGGATCCTTCGGCTTCACCAGCGCGCCCTCCGGCACGTTGAGCCAGTCGACCAGGCGGGTGAGCAGGAAACGCAGCGCGGCGCCGCGGGCGAGCAGCGGCAGCGCGGCCTGCTCGGCGGCATCGAGCGGGCGTATCCGTGTATAGGCGCTGAGCAGCGCCTGCGCCTTGGTGACATTGAAGGCATGATCGGCCTCGAAGCACCAGGCGTTCAGGCAGATCGCCACGTCGTAGGCCAGCAGATCGTTGCAGGCGAAGGTGAAGTCGATGATGCCGGAGACGTCGTCGCCGATGAAGAACACGTTGTCCGGGAACAGGTCGGCGTGGATCAGCCCCTGCGGCAGATCGGACGGCCACACCCCGCTTTCCAGATAGCTCAGCTCTGCGGCCAGAAAATCGCGCAGGCCCGGCTGCACCTCGTCGGCGCGCGCTTCGGCGGCGGCGAACAGCGGCCGCCAGCCGGCGACCGACAGCGCGTTCGCCCGCTTCATCGCAAAGCCGCGGCCGGCCAGGTGCATCTTGGCCAGCGCCTCGCCGACGCCGGCGCAATGCACCACCGAGGGCTTGCGCGGCCACACCCCGTCGAGGAAGCCGATGATCGCCGCCGGACGGCCGGCGAGCGTCGCCAGAGACCGTCCTTCGCGATCGGCGACCGGCTGCGGGCAGTTGATGCCGTTTCCGGCCAGATGCGTCATCAGCGACAGGAAGAACGGCAGATCGTCGCGGGCGACGCGCTTTTCGTACAGCGTCAGGATGAAGTAGCCGCGCGAGGTGTGCAGCAGGAAGTTGGAGTTCTCGACGCCTTCGGCGATGCCCTTGTAGGACAGCAGATCGCCGATGTCGTAGCGGCTCAGGAAATCCGCAAGCTCGTCGGCGGCGACGTCGGTGTAGACCGCCATGGCATGATCCGATCAGAAGGAAAAATCTGGCGGCTTCCTAGACCAAGACGGGGCGCGATGAAAGGGCGCCCCGGTGGAAGTCCCCGCCCTGCCGGACTTATTCGGCAGCGTCCGGGCGCAGCACGCGCGGCACCGGGAAGAACTCGTTTTCTTCCGCCGCCGACACCGTCTCGACCGACAGATCGAAGCGCTCGGCGAAAGCGCCCATGATCTCCTCGACGATCACCTCCGGGGCGGATGCGCCGGCGGTGAGCCCGAGCGTCTTGATGCCCTCGAACTGGCTCCAGTCGAGATCGGAAGCGCGCTGCGCCAGCACCGAGACCTTGCAGCCCTCGCGCTCGGCGACTTCGCGCAGACGCTGCGAGTTCGACGAATTCGGCGCGCCGACCACGATCATGGCGTCGACCACCGGCGCCACCTTCTTCACCGCCGCCTGACGGTTGGTGGTGGCGTAGCAGATGTCCTCGCGGTGCGGGCCGGCGATGTTCGGGAAGCGCTCGCGCAGCACCGCCACGATGCCGGCGGTGTCGTCGATCGACAGCGTGGTCTGGGTGACGAAGGCGAGGTTGTCCGGGTCCTTGGGCTGATACGCCGCAGCGTCGGCCGCGGTTTCGATCAGCGTCACCGCGCCGGGCGGCAACTGGCCGAGGGTGCCGACCACCTCCGGATGGTGCGAATGGCCGATCAGCAGGATCTCGCGGCCGCGCTTGAAATGGATCGCCGCCTCGCGGTGCACCTTGGTGACCAGCGGGCAGGTGGCATCGATCGAGAAGAAATTGCGCTTGACGGCGTCTTCCGGCACCGATTTCGGCACGCCGTGGGCGGAGAACACCACCGGGGCCTTGGTGTCCGGAATCTCTTCCAGTTCCTCGACGAAGATCGCGCCCTTGGCGCGCAGGCTGTCGACCACGTATTTGTTATGGACGATCTCGTGCCGGACATAGACCGGGGCGCCGTACATCGCCAGCGCCCGCTCGACGGTGTCGATCGCCCGCACCACGCCGGCGCAGAACCCACGCGGCGAACAAAGGACGATTTTCAGGGGCGGTTTGGCGAGCATTTGCAACGATCCGGGGGCCTGGGCGCCGTGCAGAACCGGCGGAAAACGGACGCACGCCATCGGCGCTGCGCATCGGACGAACGGTGTAGGAATTGGGCCGGGTTTGCGGCACTGTCAAGGCCGGATCACCTGCACTTTAGCAAGGCTCCTTGCGCGGCGAGCCCCGGACAGCATATATAAGCGGCAATTCCCGTCATCCTCGACGACCCGCCTTGCCTCAGGACGAATCCGGAGGGGCAAGGGACAAAGGAGATTTGCCATGAGCAACGCACCGCTGATGCCGAAGGCCACCGCCGTCTGGCTGCTCGACAACACGGCGTTGACGTTCGATCAGGTCGCCGACTTCACCAAGATGCACGTCTTGGAGGTCAAGGCGATCGCCGACGGCGACGCCGCCCAGGGCATCAAGGGCATGGACCCGATTTCGACCGGCCAACTCACCCGCGACGAGATCGAAAAGGGCGAAGGCGATCCGGATTACCGCCTGAAGCTCGCCGAGAGCAAGGTGGTGCTACCGCAGGCCGCCAAGAAGAAGGGCCCGCGCTACACCCCGGTGTCGCGCCGCCATGAGCGCCCGAGCGCGATCCTGTGGCTGGTGCGCAATCATCCGGAGCTGAAGGACGCGCAGATCATGCGCCTGGTCGGCACTACCAAGACCACGATCGCTTCGGTGCGCGACCGCACCCATTGGAACGCCGCGACCCTGACCCCGATGGACCCGGTGACGCTCGGCCTGTGCTCGCAGCTCGACCTCGACTTCGAGGTGCAGCGCGCCGCCAAGGAAAAGCCGATCGACCAGCAATACGGCGGCGCCACCCTGCTGCCGGCCTCCGAGACCACCCGCAAGGAAGCCGAATACGAAGCCGCGACCTCCGGCAAGAGCCAGGACGATCTCGACGTCGACGCCGTGTTCGCCAAGCTCAAGACCATCGGCGGCAAGAAGCACGACGACGAGGACGAAGACGGCGGCTTCTGAGCCGCCCGCCCTCACGGTCATCGCCCGCGCAGGCGGGCGCCCCAGTATTCCAGAGCACGCGTTGCCGACCGCAGACTCTCTGCGATACTCGATCCTCCGCCTTCGCGGAGGATGATGGCCCCAGCGCGTTGCGGCTCCGCACCCAGCATCAGCGCAAAGCGTCCTCCCCACCATCACCGTCATCGCCCGCGCAGGCGGGCGAACCTGGATTCCAGAGCGCGCGTTGCTGACCGCAGGCTCTCTGGAATACTCGATCCTCCACTTGCGCGGAGGATGACGGACCGGGTGCGTTGCGACTCCGCAGCCTGCATAAGCGCAAAGCACCCTCCCCACCGTCATCGCCCGTTCCCCGGCTTGCGCCCATCGCGCATCCGCTCGCCGTGCTGCAGCCGCGCCAGCGCCTGATCGCGGCGGCGGCGCTGCAGGTTGATGTACAGCGTGTCGATCATCTTCCACTGCGGCTCGGTCGGCGGGTCCATCGGCACGACGGCGCAGAGCATCGGCGTGCGGCAGCCGCGCGCCCGGCGGCAGTCCTTCACCGGGCAGCGCTTGTGCGCCTGCGCTTGATCTGCCAGCGCGCGCTGCAGCGCGCGGCGTGCCGCCAGCATGTCGATGTCGAGCCAAAGCTGCGCCCGCTCGGCGCTGGCCTGCTGCTCGAGCGCATCCAGCCGCGCGTGATCCCAGCTGAGGTGTTCGGTCGGCCAAGTCGGCATCGCTCCCTCCTGATGCTGATACCAGCGGGCGCGCGCATGCGGCGGCGTTGCCCGCAAAAGCCTTGCGTGAGTGGTGGGTTCAGGGGGCCTCCGGTCGGCCATCGGGCCGAGGGAGGTGGAGCGCCGAAAGACGCGCCTTTGGTAGGACCCGCGGCCTCATGCCTCGGATCGCCGAAGCGCGAGCGCCGCGGAAACGTCTTTCGACGCTCCACCGTGGCGACTTTTGACTGAAGGACCGTTCTTCCGGGACACGGCGAGCTTGCGGGCTTTCCCCGGCCTCTACCGTACCCGTCCAGCCTCTGTCGCGGCGGCCGCTCGTAGTAGCGGCGGACGGCGACCCTCAGCCTCCCGGAGGTACAGGGCGACGTCCACCCCACACCCGCAGGCGCCACACCCCGCCCCGCGACGACCAGCGTCCCGGCAACGCGCCCCTCGATGGGGCGGGATGAATGGGAATATAGTCCTGTGTCGGATTCTGTCAAGCCCTAGACAGAAGCTTTCCTTCGGAAGCAAGCTCACGTCGTGCATTCTGAATAAAAACTTGCGTTAGATCGAAAAAATTACCCCTTGGATCACTTTCCTTACCATGCGCATCAATAACATAACTGCATATCTCTTTCGCGGCATCGACGACCTCCGGTGACGACACCAATTCGATCTCGGCTAATTTGCAAGTAATCACACTGAATGAATCGGCTTTAACATTCTTAACATCGATACTCTGAAGAGTTTGACGATTAGCTTCAGCTAGAAACTCCGCATACAACCTCTGTTTCATAGAAACCCCTTCTCGCCGAATATTCAACTCTAACTCATACCTCTTCATACCCTTCCCGACGGCGTAACTTAGCAATCCAGCAAGAGCTGCTACGGAAGCAGTAGAGATGAAATTTAGCAACAGGTTGATTGAATCCGACATCACGCCCCCCCCAACTGTCAAACGACTCGAAATTCCCTGAGAACGCGGAGGCGACATGGACAATTGACCTATTATTCTGCGTCCAACGCCCTCAACGAAGCGACCATCAAAGACCTTCGCAAGGCCCCAAGAAGCGAAAGACCTTCATCCGACAAGCCAACCCTTTTCGCGTAAGAAGCTACCTCGGAATTTTCGTTGAAGACGAGAGCTAGGCTTATAAAGGCTGCCGCTTCAGCACGACGTTCACTATTCGATTGCGCCTGAATTAGAAGCGGCATCCTGTTCATACATACAGAGAACACTTCCCTCAGATTATGTCTGGCAAATTCGACCGACCCGGCCAAACGCTGAATTTTGTTCGATTCAGTGGTACGCATCTCATCCTGCACCCAGCTTTGTTCTGCCGGAGTATTTGTTGGAATATTGGAGATTGTAGACTTACAGAATGAAAAGACTAGACTCGCAAACCTCGCGCGTCCGACTGAGGTATAGTCAGGATTGAAGATGAATTGAAACAGCACCCTTGTCGGCGCCGGCGACGATGTCGTTTGAGCGGACGCCGCCGTGGATATGGCCACCATTACCAGTACGAGAACCTTTAATAAGCAGCTTCCAGACTCTTTCATCTTCAATTACCTCGATCTCTGAGATAAACAACGTGACATGCAATGCTAGGCGCTTGAGTAGCATCACCTCCTGCGTGAGCAAAGATAGCCTGGATGAGTGAAGCGGCATCCAGGTTTGGTGCTCTCGCATATTGCAGCGCTTATGAAGACTCCAAACTGGATGTCAGATCGTTCGACGGCCCCATCCTCGCAGACTCGATACGCAAAACCGTCCTGAGAATCCGAATTTACATTCTATCTCCACGTCATTCCGGACGCGCGCGGAGCGGGAGCCTGGAATCCATACTCACAGGGGATGCTGTGAGGGCGCGGCGTTGCATCGCTGGGCCAGACCGCAAACGACGGTGGTTCTGGATTCCGGGCCTGCGCGCCCGAGGCGCGCATCCCGGAATGACGGGGGAGAGGACGTCGTTTCGCGATGCTCTGGACATGAGAAGTGACCGCCCCCGCGTCGGTGCCACGCACTGACAGTCTGGAGGACGGATGAGCGCAGCGTCATCCGCCGCCTTCATTGACGTCGCCGCTCGGCGGGTTACGCCTTCGGCTAACCGGCCCTACGCGCTGCTCCTAATTCTTCCGCAATCGGCATGACGCACCCGGAAAGCGCAGAGATTCCCGGAAAGGCGAAGAGCTTTCTGATGATTGCTTCGGATGGGCTCGCCAAGCTGGACACTCCTAGAGTCCAGACTCAATCTGCATTTTGGTTTTTGGTAGCCTTTGGCAGTTGCATCAACTCGATGGTCGCGCCATCGGGGCCGACGACGTAGATCACTTTCGTTCCCGCTCGGGTCCCGCCAGAGATCACCTGCGGCTTTCCCTGTGGTCTCCATTCGTAGACTGCAATCCGCGCCAGAAGACTGTCTATGTCGTCCACAATAAGAGCCAGATGAGCAAATCCCGGATCGAATGGCCTTGATGCGCGATGTTGTAAGTCGACACCAGAATATTCCAGTAGTTCAATCATCTGCCCTGCCAGGGACACGATGGCCATGCGGACGGTCGCCCCGTGAGCCCCGGTCACCTCTCCAAGGAATTCCCCACCCATATCGCCAACCCGAACCAGCTGCCCACCCAATCCTTCAACCCAGAAACGAAGGGCCGCGTCCAGCGAGGCAACGGAGAAGCCGACATGGTCGGCACGACGCACGGCGAAATCTGATTTCTCAACCACAATTCTCTCCAAAGCTGTGATCAGCACCAAAAGGCAGTGGCAGCTCGTCGGGCGGATGAGCGCAGCGTCATCCGCCGCCTTCATTGACGCCGCGCATCGGCGGTTACGCCTTCGGCGAAACCGCCCTACCACATTCAGCCCTTCGAATCCTGATTGTACAATTCTCTCTCCCCGTCATTCCGGGGTGCGCGGAGCGCGAGCCCGGAATCCATACTCACTGCGGATTCTGTGAGGGCGTGACGCTGCACCGCTGCGACAGACCACAAACGACGGGGCTTATGGATTCCGGGCCTGCGCGCCGGTGGCGCGCATCCCGGAAGGACGCGGGGAGAAGGCGTCGTTTCGCGATGCTCTGGACACACGAGCCGCCCGCCACCGCTTCGGTGCCACGCATTGACGGTCCGGAGGACGGATGAACGCAGCGTCGTCCGCCGTCTTCATTGACGCGCATCGGCGGGTTACGCCTTCGGCTAACTTGCCCTCTGCGCTGAGCGCGCATCGTCGTCGCACCGAACGTTTCCAAGCCCGGCACATGGAAGCGCGGTTACGGTCGCGGTAGTGTGCTGCGAATCTCAAACCGAGACCACCATGCGGATCACAACGGCGATCATCGAACGGGCCAGGCGCACAGCGAACGGGTTCAAGGATCTCGAACTGGCGGCGAGCGAAGTGATCGCGTCCGGCGATGCGGCGGGGGCGAAAGAGATCGCGCTGGAGCTGTTGCGATCGGAGGTCCATCAGGCCCGCTGTGTGGCGACATTCATTCTCGGGCGTCTGGCGGCCTTCGACGGCGATGCGCTCGCCGTGCTGAAGCAGCGCGTCAGCCGGGACGACGATTGGCGCGTGCAGGAGATTCTGGCCAAGGCGTTCGACCGGTTCTGCGCCGACACCGGCTATGAGGCCGCGCTGCCGACCATCCGGGAGTGGCTGTCGGCGACCTCCGCCAACACAAGGCGCGCCGTCACCGAGGGGCTGCGGATATGGACGGCGCGGCCTTACTTTCGCGCCCATCCCGAAGCCGCCGTCGCGCTGCTGTCGCCGCTGCGGGGCGACGACAGCGAGTACTTGCGCAAGTCGGTCGGCAACGCCCTGCGGGACATCAGCAAGAAGCACCCCGATCTGATCCGCAGCGAAGTCGCGACCTGGGATCTGGATCAGCAGGGCGTCCGGCAAGTCCACAAGCTGGCGACGCGCCTGCTGACATCCGCCGCCGCCTGAAGCGCGGTTCGGCGCGGACGGCTGGATCGCCCCGCAGGGCGGATGAGCACAGCGTCATCCGCCGTCTTCTTCCGCGGTCACGAATCGGCGGGTTGCGCCTTCGGTGAACCCGCCCGCAGATCAGCCGCGTCGGTCTCCGGCAGTCGCAGGTGGTCCAATCGAAGCTGCGGAGCGGCATCGACGCACCGCTCCCGGCGACGTTGATGCGATGGCGCAGCAGGAATTTAACTAGGTTTGCGTCCGATCGAGGTCGCGGCACTCATACCAATTGACGAATGCCGGCACGCGAGCTACGCAACCCCCGCGTGTTTTTTATAGCACGCACACCCTAGAGATGGACAGGAAAGCAGGGAGAGTAACTGATGAAAAAGTACTATTCGCTCAGTGCGGCCCTCATTCTGACGGCAGTCCTCGGGATCGGGTCTGCATCCGCCGACAGCGTGCGCGCGGTGGTCAGTCTCGACGTCAATTCCGGTGGCACGACCCCGCTCAAGGTCGAGAAGGAAGTCGGCTTCACGCCGAAAGACAAGACCATCACGGTCGAGGTCAGCGGCTATCTCTGTACGATGGGCTCTTCGACCCAGGGCTCGGTCCCTCAGGGGTGCAACTACTCCATCGACATCACCGGCGCGGCACCGAAGGTCGTCGCCCGCGAGGCGAGCGGTGCCTGCATGAACGTGAAGCCGAGCTGCGTCGCCAAGTAGGTCCGGACCACAGCCGGACCAGGACGCAGACTTCGGACGATCGATCGGCGCTGCGCAGCAGCGCCATGACGCCACCGGGCGCCGCGACACTTCCCTCGCGGCGCCCTTTTGCCTTCGCGGCCCCTTTCGCCATCGCGGCGACGCAAGGCCGTCGCCCGCCGGGCGGACGAGCGTCGCGTCATCCGCCGTCTTGATGGACGTCGCGCATCGGCGGGTGACGCCTTCGGCCAGCCCGCCCGACATTCGACTGTTTGCCGCAACTCACTGCCCGGATCGCCCTCACCCCAACCCTCTCCCGCAGGCGGGAGAGGGAGCGCGCTGCGATCTGCGGCATGGCCCGTCCTTCAAGCTCATAGAGCCTTCAAGCTCACAGGGTCGGATGATCGCAGCGGCGTCGTGATCGACGTCGCCCATCGGCGGGGCACGCCTTCGGCTGACCTGGCCTACGCGCTACAACGTCGAGATTCCGGGCTCGCTCGCTTCGCGAGCGCCCCGGAATGACGCGGGGAGAGGACGTCGTGCCGCGATACGGTGGAGGTGCGGCGCGCCCTGCCCCCGCGGCGCTGCCCCGCATTGACAGGGGCGCGCGAGACGACTGACACTTCGCGCATGGCTTACTTCTGGGTTCTGATCGCGATCGTCGTCACCGGCGGGGTGGCGGCGATCGTCAACGACACCGCCTATGACGGCGCGCTGTTCGATTCCTCGACGGTGGTCAGCGTCGCGATGCTGTCGGCGCTGACGCTGTTCATCGGCCGCGGCGTGCTGCGCCGGACCGGCACCAGCCAATGGCTCAATCACGCCCTGATCTGGGCCGCGATCGTGCTCGCGGTGGCGGTGGCATACCGGCTGTGGCCGATGCTGAGCTGAGCGGCCGGCTTGATTACCTGAAGCGTCGAGCTATCTTACTGGCATGAACCGCCAAAGCAGGCCTCCCGCCGCGTTTTCAAAGGTTTCGGTCAAAAGCCAGACCGTGATTCCGCGCGAGATCAGGGAGCGGCTCGGCCTGAAACCAGGCGACACCTTACGCTACCGGATGACCAAGGACGGCGTCCTGCTCGACAAGGCGGACGACGGCCGAGACGATCCGTTCGTGTCGTTCTCGGAGTGGCAATCCGATGCCGACGAGAAGGCCTATGACGTCCTGTAGCCCGGGGCGAAATCCGGTACTGGCGGGCCATCGATGAGTCGGCGGCCGACGGGTGTTCAGCCCGATGCGGCGGAGGCACAAGCCCGATACGATGCGTATGATGTGGTCGTCGTCCCCTTTCCCTATGCCGACCGCCTCGCGGAGAAACGGCGCCCCGCTTTGGTGATCTCCAACCGGAAGCTGACGCCCTTCGGCGTCATCTGGGTGGCGATGATCACAAGCGCCGAGAACGCGTCATGGTCGTGCGACGTCGCGATCGCAGATCTCGCCCGCGCCAGCCTGCCGGCCGCTTCTGTCGTCCGCACCGCGAAAATCGCCTGCATCGAACCATCCCGTATCGAGCGTCGCGCAGGACATCTCGATCGGGCAACGGCAAAGACCGTCTCGCAGAAGCTCCGCAGCTTCTGGGGGCCATGACGTATCGCCAGATGAGACCTGTACCTCGCAGGTTTCTTGGATGGCGAAGGATGCGACGTTGACCGCCTGCATCGCAGGCGATGGCCCGCACTGCGCGCCGGCCATCTGAGGTCATCCTCAGATTCGTTCGTCCATCACCTTGCTGGCCGTCAGGCCAAGTTCGCTCGCTCATACCAGCGCCGCTGGAATAACCGGGGATGCGCAAGAAGATTTGACGCCGCGCAAGGCAAACGCGCGCGCGGCGCTTCTCAATGAGGTCGGGAGGGTTAGCTGATGAGGTTACTCCGTCTCGACCGGCGCAATGATGGCTGATCCTTCGGCATTGTACCGACTGCTGTATGTCAGCGAGAATCGAATCGCAGGCGACGTCGCGCATGTCGCACGCGAGATCGAAGCGATCCTGAACGCCTCCCGCCGCAACAACGACGCACTCGGGATTACCGGCGCGCTGATCTTCAATTGCGGGTTCTTCGCCCAGGTTCTGGAAGGGCCGCGCGACGCGGTGGAACGGATCTTCGCGGTGATCCGCAACGACACGCGCCACAGCAAGATCCAGGTGATGTCGGCCGCCGAGGTCGAGGACCGCGAATTCCCGAACTGGACGATGGCCTATATCGGCCGCTCGCCGAGCTGGGAGAAGGCGCTCGGCTGGATCAGGAACGACACCCACTTCGCCCCCGACGAGCGCTGCGACCGGCTGTTCAAGATCGTGATGGAAATGGCCTACGATTCCGAGCTGTCACCGGACCGGACGTTCGCGGCGCCGGGCAAGAGCTGAAGCGGTCGGCGCCTCACCCGCGCGGGCTCTGGGCGCGGAGGTAGTTCAGCATCCATTGCGCGGCGGGGCCGAGCGGGCGGGCGGCGAGGTGCGCGGCCGTCATCACCAGCTGGGCGGTGCGGTCCTCGAATTCGAGCGGCTGGATCAGCTTCAGCCGGCCGGCCTCGACATCGTCCGCCACCAGATGGGTCGGCATGCTGCCCCAGCCGAGTCCGGCCAGCAGCATCGCGTGCTTGGTGCCGAGATCGGCCAGCCGCCAGGTCTGCGTCGACAGCACGCCGTAGTCGCGCCCCTCGGTCAGCGCCGAGCGGTCGGTGAGCACGAGCTGGACGTAGCGGCGCAGCACATCGGTCGGAATCGGCCCCTCGATCGCGGCGAGCGGATGATCCTGCGCTACCACCGGCAACAGCTGCACGGTGGACAGCGGATAGTGCTTCAGGGTGGGCTGATCGCTGAACGGCTGCGGCACCAGGCCGATCACGCAGGTGCCGTTCAGCACCAGCTCGGCCGAGGCACCGAGCGACTGCACGAAGATCCGCGGCGGCACGGTCGGGAACGCTTCGGTGAAGGCGCGCAGCGCAGCGACCATTCGCGGCATCGGAAACATCGAGTCCAGCACCAGCGTCAGTTCCGGCTCCAGCCCGCCGGCCAGACTGTGGGCCTGATCGCGGAACGCCGCCGCCTCCTCGGCGATCCGCCGCGCCCGCGCCAGCAGCGCGCGGCCCGCTTCGGTCAGCACCGGCCGGTAGCCGGAGCGATCGAACAGCGACACCCCGATCTGCTGCTCCAGCTTCTGCACCCCGTAGGTGACGGCCGACTGCGCCCGCCGAAGCTTGCGGGCGGCGCCGGAGAAGCTGCCTTCGTCCGCCACGGTGAGCAGGAGCTGAATCTGGTCGAGGGTGAGGCCATCGTTCATCATCGAAATTTTAGATGAAGATCACCAAGACTTCATCTCTTTCTTCAGGTGGCAGCGGCTCCTAAGTCAGGATGACTGCCAAACTGGAGGATACCCATGATCCAACGACGCCTGCTGTTTCCGATCCTGGCCGCCGCGCTGGCCGTCGCGCCCGCCGCCTTCGCCGAGACCGCCCCCAAAGCCGGCGCCAAGGCCCCGGCGGCGAAGACCGAGCCGGTGAAGGCGGAGAGCGGCACGTATGCGATCGACCCCGACCACACCCAGGTCGGCTTCGTGGTCTCGCATATGGGCTTCTCGGAATTCCGCGGCCGGTTCGGCGACGTCTCCGGCACGCTGCAGCTCGACGCCGCCAACCCGGCCAAGAGCAGCTTCGACATCAAGCTGCCGACCGCCTCGGTGAACACCCCGGTCGACAAGCTGACCACGGAGCTGACGGCCGCCGACTGGCTCGACGCCAAGGCGAATCCGGAGATCCTGTTCAAATCGCAGAAGGTCACCGTCACCGGGCCGCGCCAGGCCAAGGTGACCGGCGAGCTGACGCTGCACGGCGTCACCAAGGCCGTGACGCTCGATGCCCGGCTGCACGGCGCCGGCGTCAATCCGCTGAACAAGAAGGTGACGGTCGGCTTCGATCTCACCGGCACGATCAAGCGCAGCGAGTTCGGCGTGACGAAGTATGTGCCGCTGATCAGCGACGAGGTCGGCCTCGAGATCAGCGCCGCGTTCGAAAAGCAGAACTGATCGCTTCGACGTTCCGCGCCCGTCGCATCCGGCGGCGGGCGCACCTCCCTTCGTCCGACAGAAGAAACGCCCCATGAGCTCGACGCTGCACGCTCCCCACCTCGACCAGTTGTTCGTTCAGGCCCGCACCCACAATGCCTGGACCAGCAAGCCGGTGACCGACGACACCATCCACGCGCTGTACGATCTTCTGAAATGGGCGCCGACCGCGGCCAACAGCAATCCGGGCCGCTTCGTGTTCGTGCGCAGCACTGACGCCAAGGCGCGGCTATTGAAGAGCGTCGCGCCCGGCAATGTCGACAAGGTAAAGGAAGCGCCGTGCTGCGTGATCGTGGCCTACGACACCGAATTCCACGACCTGCTGCCGCAGCTGTTTCCGGCGCGCGACATGCGCAGCGGCTTCGTCGGCAAGCCGGAGCTGATCACCGAGACGGCGAAGCGCAACTCGGCGCTGCAGGGAGCCTACATGATCCTCGCCGCCCGCGCGCTCGGCCTCGATGCCGGACCGATGTCCGGCTTCGATCACGCCGCGCTCGACGCCGAGTTCTTCCCCGACGGCCGCTGGAAGTCGAACTTCCTGTGCAACATCGGCTACGGCGATGCCGAGAAGCTGTTTCCGCGCAATCCGCGGCTCGCCTTCGAGGACGCCTGCCGCGTGCTGTAACGCGGCGCTGATACCTTATCTCTCAGGGAGATTGCGACGATGCCCCGTCAACCCATCATCTTCCTGTCGCACGGCGGCGGCCCCTGCTTCTGGATGGAGCCGCCGCGGCGGTTCGGGCCGCACGCTTATGACGGCCTGCGCGCCTATCTGTCCGGCGTGCTGGCCTCGCTGCCGGCGCGGCCGCGCGCGATCCTGATGGTGTCGGGCCATTGGGAAGCGGCGCTGCCGACCGTCAGCACCTCGGCCGCACCATCGATGCTGTTCGATTACTACGGCTTTCCCGAACACACCTACCGGCTGAGCTATCCGGCGCCGGGCGATCCGGCACTCGCCGCGCGGGTGCAGCAGCTCCTCGGTGATGCCGGCATCGCCACCGCCAGCGACGCAGCCCGCGGCTTCGACCACGGCGTGTTCGTGCCGATGCTGATCGTCGATCCGGAGGCGCAAATCCCGGCCGTGATGCTGTCGCTGCAGCAGGACCTCGATCCGGTGCAGCATCTGGCGATCGGCGCCGCGCTGGCTCCCTTGCGCGACGACAACGTGCTGATCATCGGCAGCGGCAACAGCTTCCACAACCTCTCGACCTTCTTCGACGGCCAGGAAGCGGAGTCGGCGGCGTTCGATCACTGGCTCACGGAAGCCGCGACCGCGCCGGATGCGGCGGTCCGCAACGACCGCCTGGCGCATTGGTCCAGCGCCCCCGGCGCCCGCGCCTGCCATCCGCGCGAAGAACACCTGATCCCGCTGATGGTCGCCGCCGGCGCTGCCGGCCCTGCCCCCGGCCGCCGCGTATTCCACGACTCCATCGGCAACAAGCGCATCTCCGGCTACGCGTTCGGGTGATTGACACCGTAGGATGGGTTGAGCACAGCGAAACCCATCATCACGACGCAAACGGAGCGATGGGTTTCGCTGCGCTCAACCCATCCTACGAACAACTACGCGCGCCGCGGTCCCCACACATGCACGCCCCAGGCGCCCTTGTGCGCTGGCGGGGTGCCGAGATAGCGCAGGGTCGACATCTCGTCGAAGATCCCGCGTTCGCGTGGGTTCTTGTAGATCACGTAATACTCGGCGCGGCGCAGCTCGAGCAGGTTGTCGCGCACCCGCTGCATGATCTGCCTGCCGAACGGGTTGAACAGATACAGCACGAACGGCTCGTCCTGGAACGCGTAGGCACCGGCGTCGCCGTGCACGATCGCAATCGTCTTGAAGCCCGCCGCCGCGGCGTTGGCCCTGGCGATGAGCGCCAGCTCGTCGGCGAATTCGACGCCGATGCAGGATTTGAAGCCGAGCTCGGCGGCGACGATCGGCATCCGGCCCTTGCCGCAGCCGAGATCGACGAAGCGATACAGGCGCGGATCGAGCCCGATGAACGCCACCGCGTCGCCGAGCACCGACGGATCGCTGGCCTGATAGCGCTCGCCGAACCGGCGGCTGTCGTGGCCGATCGTCAGCCCGTGCAGTTCGACCATGGAACGGGTGTCGGTGCCGTATTTGGCGTCCCAATCGACGGCGCTCCGCTGCGCGTCGCGCCCGGTGAGAAGGTCCAACAGCTTCGAGAACGACATCGCCTCGCCCCCGCGTCATCAGCGTTTGGTCGATGTTGCGTAGCTCCGCAGTGACGCTACGCTAATCGTCGGGCGGCGCGATGTCGCTTGATTTCGCGCAAATCGCGGGACGCGCGCGATCAACCTCGGGGAGTTCATGCGGGAGCGGAACGACAGCGCGGCGGCCTTGCGCGACGCCGGGGAGTGGAGGCCGATCGGCGGCCAGGCCGGGTCCAATGCCGGCGGCCTCCATGCCGATGACCACGGCCGCCGCTGGTACGTCAAAACCCCGCCGAGTGACGATCACGCGCGCAATGAAGTTCTGGCCAATCGGCTGTACCGGCTCGCCGGCACCAGCGTCGCCGAGGTCGAGCTGGTGCGGCGCGGCGGCGGTCTTGCGGTGGCGAGCGCGATGCTGCGCGGTGCCTCGCTCGGCGAGGCGCTGGCCTATCCGGAGAACGGCGTCGCGGCTGAAGTGTGCCGCGATTTCGCGGTCGATGCCTGGCTGGCCAATCGCGACGTGCTCGGCGTCGACCTCGACAACGTGCTGGTGACGCGCGACGGTGGCGTGGTGCGGATCGATCAGGGCGGCGCGCTCACGTATCGGGCCCGCGGCGCGCGCAAGACCGACTTCGGCGCCGAGGTGATTGAGTTCGACACCCTGCGCGACGCCCGCACCAATGCGGTGGCGGCCAGTGTGTTCGGCGCGATGACAAGACACGCGCTCGCCGCCTCCGTCGCCAAGGTGGCGCGGCTGACCGAGCCGGCGATCTCCGCGGTGGTGCGCGATGGGCTCGGCGACACCGAGCAGGCGCATGCGCTGACCACGCTGCTCTTGGCGCGGCGCGACGATCTGATCCGCCGTGTCTCCGCCGACGGCGCAGCGATCAGTCGGGTCCGCGCGTTCGACACCCTGGAGGAATGATGGCGCCGCTGCGCACCAGCCAGACCCATCCGCTGCAGATCGCCGAAGTGCGGGCCGGGCCGACGCTGGGGCGGATCGGCATCACCTTCTGCCCCGGCAAGCACGACGCCTCGGCGCTGACCGGCGGCTGGGCCCGCGATCTTGCCGCCGATCTCGACGCGATCCAGAGTTGGGGCGCGCGGCTGGTGATCACGCTGGTCGAGCCGCGCGAACTGGAGCTGCTGCAGGTGCCGGATCTCGGCCTTGAGGTGGAGCGCCGCGCCATGCAGTGGCTGCATCTGCCGATTCCGGACTATCACCCGCCGACCGCGGAATTCGAACGCCGCTGGGACACCGAAGGCCGGCTGATCCGGCAGCTTCTGCGCGCCGGCGACGACGTGCTGGTGCATTGCAAGGGCGGGCTCGGCCGCGCCGGCATGATCGCGGCACGGCTGCTGGTCGAACTCGGCGTGCCGGCGGCCGAGGCGATCGCGCAAGTCCGCGCGGTGCGCGGTCGCGGTGCGATCGAGACCCGCGCGCAGCAGGCCGTGGTCGAGCGGGCTCAACCGATTCCCTGATCGGATCGGTGGGCGCGATCCGCCGCAGCGGCGTTTTTCCGCAGCGCGTGACCGTGTCAAAGACGCTTCACGCCCGATCCGCTAGATCGGCCGCTCGAAGGCGCCCGCCGCGCCGCAACCGGATTGCTGCCGATGAACGACCTGCCGACTCCCGCCCCGCCGATGCCGCTGATCCGCAAGGGCTTCCAACTGATCGAGAACGCCTTCCTGCTGCTGATCGGCACCTTCGCCGTGGTGGCGATGGCGCAGGAAGTCTACGAGACCGTGCTCAACGTCCGCGTCACGCTCAAAGAGCTGCTGCTGATGTTCATCTATGTCGAAGTGATCGCGATGGTCGCGGTGTACTACGAGAGCAAGAAAATCCCGATCACGCTGCCGATGTTCATCGCCATCACGGCGATCTCGCGGCTCCTGATCCTGCAGGGCAAGGATCAGCCGCCGGCGAACCTGTTGTACGAGAGCGGCGCGATCCTGATCTTGGCGATCGCCTGCGCGGTGATCTCGTATCGGCCGCAGCGCCATGGCGGCCACGGGCATGGCCACGGCAAGCCGCATGAGCCGAACCATCCGGCATAGCCGTCCCAGCCGCGCGGGCCGTACCGGTCGCTCGCCGTGCGCCCATCCTTGCCGCTGATCGCGGACACGCTGTCCGGCATGAACCGGACAGCAGTCCGTGTCATGTCAAGTTGACAAGGGAGGGTGTCACGATAATGTGACCGAGCGAGAGAACGATGTGAACGGTACGCTGCCGGACAATGGGCGGCCCGGTCACGGAGGTCTCAGCCGGGACCGAACGGTCTGCGGGATGGCGCGGTAGCCTTCGAGGAGGATGGCCGCGGACAGACCAGCCGGATCAGGAGTCCCGGTCGCTGCTAGCAGCACTGAAGCGTGCGATCCGCACGCAATGATCGAAGTCTCTCTGGAGGTTTTACAATGGCAGACGATCTGAACAAGGTCTGGCCGACCGGTCTGACGATCGCGGAGTCGGAAGAGCTCCACAAGCATGTGATCGACGGCACGCGCATCTTCGGCGCGATCGCCATCGTCGCGCATTTCCTGGCGTATGTTTACTCGCCCTGGCTGCACTAAGGAGTATCGAACATGAATCAAGGTCGCATTTGGACCGTCGTGAACCCGGGCGTGGGCCTGCCGCTCCTGCTCGGCAGCGTCACCGTGATCGCCATCCTGGTGCACTTTGCTGTTCTCAGCAACACCACCTGGTTCCCGAAGTACTGGAACGGCGCCACCGTCGCCGCCCCGGCCGCTGCTGCGCCGGCGCCGGCCGCTCCGGCCGCCAAGAAGTAAGTCTTTTACTTCTTCGACGCTGACAACACGCCCGTCGTTGCCCCTCGTGCGGGGGTAACGGCGGGTGTTTTGTTTGGGTGGTGCAGGATCGCCCGGCCAACCGATGCGAAGCACCGAGTCCCACACGACGAATTCCCGCCCGGCGACTCGCTGCGGTTGAAATCGCTCGGCGTCGGCCGTTGCCGATCGCGACGAAGGCCGCAATGGCGAGGCCCGCACGCCTCCCGCAATTTGGATTTACTCGAAATCCGCGCGCTGTCGTGCGTCCTTGACGAATTGCATAAACCGCTGCGCCGCAAGGGTTTTTGTGCCCATGACGTCTCCGTAAGGTCACGGAAAAATCGCCTCCGTCACTGCAACTTCATCGCCGCTCCGCACTTGGGCCGCAATGGCTCGACATGGTGCGGCCGCAACTGAAGGAGGTCACGATGACTGCCAACGAACCGCCGAAATTTGATCCCGAATACGTCGCGACGCTGCGCGAAGTGCTCGATATCGCGGTCGAGCAGATCGCAGCGGAGCACCGCACGCCGGCCACCAAAGCCATGATGGCGCAGATCATCGTTCAGAACGCCGCACGCGGCGTCACTGACGCACACGAGCTGGTCGACGACGCGGTGCGCGTCGGCGCCGACGGCGCACCATAGTCCACCTCACACGCCCGCCCCTCGCACGCGTCGCGGCCGTCCGCGGCGCGTTTTGATTCGGGGGATGGTGATGGCGTGCAGAACGCCCTCACGCTCCTCCCCACGCACCGTCATTTCGGGGTGGGGCGGAGCGCCCAGACTCCGAGCCCGCTCGCCAAACAGCACCGTCATTCCGGGATGCGTGCGGAGCACGCAGACCCGGAATCTCGCAGTTGTTACGAAGGAAAACACCGCGAAGCCGTCCATCATGGGCGGCCGCTCGCTTCTGACGTCATCCCCGCGCAGGCGGGGATGCAGTATTCCAGGGTGCCAGCGATTGGCACAAAGGCTCTGCAATACTGGGTCGCCCGCCTGCGCGGACGATGACGGGTGTTGTTAGTTGCCTGCGTCGAGATTCCGGGTTCACGCGCTGACGCGCGTGCCCCGGAATGACTCGGGGTGAGGCGGAGCGCCCAGACTCCGAGCCCGCTCGCCAAACAGCACCGTCATTCCGGGATGCGTGCGACAGCACGCAGACCCGGAATCTCGCAGTTGTTACGAAGGAAGACACCGCGAAGCCGTCCATCATGGGCGGCCGCTCGCTTCTGACGTCATCCCCGTGCAGGCGGGGATCCAGTATTCCAGGGCACCAAGCGATTGGCACAAACGCTCTGCAATACTGGGTCGCCCGCCTGCACGGGCGATGACGGGTGTTGTTAGTTGCCTGCGTCGAGATTCCGGGTTCACGCGCTGACGCGCCTGCGCCGGAATGACTCGGGGTGAGGCGGAGCGCCCAGACTCCGAGCCAGTTCGCCAAACAGGACCGTCATTCCGGGATGCGTGCGATAGCACGCAGACCCGGAATCTCGCAGTTGTTACGAAGGAAGACACCGCGAGGCTGTCCATCATGGGCGGCCGCTCGCCTCTGACGTCATCCCCGCGCAGGCGGGGATTCAGTATTCCAGGGCACCAGCGATTGGCACAAGGGCTCTGGAATACCGGGTCGCCCGCCTGCGCGGGCGATGACGGGTGTTGTTAGTTGCCTGTGTCGAGATTCCGGGTTCGCTCGCTGGTGCGAGCGCCCGGAATGACTGGAGGGACGACAGCGGCGCGAAATGATGCGGACGCGGAAAGACGTCACCAACGGAATGCGGACGCGAAAGACGCGGGTGCGAAAAACCTGGGGCTACTCGCCCCAGGCTTTGAAGGCGTCGTTGAAGGCGCGTTCGCCGGGACCGCCCTTTTCGATCGCGATGATGGCGCGGCGGCCGTTGCTGTAGACGATCGGCACGTCGAACCAGGAGCGCTCCTTGAGAAGCTGCAGGTTACGTGCGCGATCGGCTTCGACATTGCTGAGGCCGACCAGGAAGAAGCCGTCCGTGACCTTGACGGCGAGCCCGGCGAGCGGCGTGCCGCGCGACTGCTCGTTCGACTTCATCAGGATGCCCGGCACGTTGGACACGCCGCCGCCCTGGAAATCGGCCGGCAGGATGAAGGTCAATTCCGCGGTGTGGCTGGCCGGCAATGACGAGTCGGTGTTGCGGCGGAACGACATCGTCATCTTGAACTGCCGCTCCGGCACGTCGATGTCGGCGCGCACAGCGATGTCGGCGCCGCCCTTGGCGCTGGCGCCCTTCACCTGCTCGGTCTTCCACACCACCGAACCGACGTACTGCTTGCCCTTGGGATCGCTCGGGTCCTCGTCGTACAGCACCACGCGCTGCGCCACCGGGGCGGCCTGATCGGTCGACGGCTGTCCGACCCGATCGGTGATCTTCGGCCGCTCGGTCGGGGCCGCCGGCGTCGCCGGCGTTGCAGTCTCGGTCGAGGGCGACGACCGCATCAGCGACATCAAGGTCGTGACCGCGCCCGGTCCCCACACTAGGCCGGCGCCGAGCAGCATCACCAGCACGCCGATGACGAGCGCGATACGCCACGGAAATTTCGACGCCCCACGGGCCGGCTTGCGCTTCGGCTCGGCCGGAGCCCGCCCCGCAGCCGCCGGCGGCGGCGCGTAGCGTGCCGCTTCGTCGAGCGATTCATCGTAGGAATACGGCGCGTCCGGATCGGCGCGGTTCTCCATCGTCGGCTCGAGCCGGTCGAATTCCGGCGACGGCGCGACGTTGGCGTAGGTCTTCCGGGCGGCACGGTTGGCCTGTGCGGCCGCATTGCCGAGCCCGTCGAGATCGGCGGTGACATCGCTGAAGCCGCGCAAGCCGGGCGAATTGGCGGGCGGCGGAGGCTGGTTCGGCGGGGCGGCACGGCGCGGCGGCAGGGCCGGGCCACGGCCGGGCAACGACGGCTCCGGCGGAATCGGCGGCGGATCGACCCGCAGGGTGCGGGCCGGACGCGGCTCGGGAGCCTCTTCCGGGATCGGCGCATCGTCCGGCGCGCGCGGGCGCACGGCCTGCGGCAGCTCCGGCTCCGGCATCGCATTCGGGACGCCGCCGCGATTGACCTGCGGCGGCGGATCGCCGGGCCGGCCGATCGGCCGGCTGGAGGCGCGCAGCGCATCGCCGGGGCGCGGCGCGTCGCCGGGACGGCCGCGGCCCTTGAGTTCGGCGCGGGCGGCGTCGCGGGCGCGATGGGCGGCCTCGGACTCGACCTTGCGCACGGCCTCTTCGAGCGCCAGGCGCTCGCGGGTGATTTCGGATTCGGTGAGCGGCGGCTGCACGCCGCGCAGTTGCGCGATCAACGCCGCGCGGGCCCGCTCGTAGATCGCGCGCCGTTGCTCGCCCGGAGCACTGGGGTCCAGACTCGCGATAGCGCGTGCGATCAGCGGATAGTAATCAGCCATCTCGACTCAATTTTCGATGTCTTTGGGTAACATCTTATTAAGCCTCGAACGGATTCTGCACCAGAATTGTGTCCTCGCGCTCGGGGCTCGTGGACAACAAAGCCACCGGGCAGCCGACCAGTTCCTCGATGCGGCGAACGTATTTGATCGCCTGCGCCGGCAGCTCGGCCCACGACCTTGCGTTCGCGGTCGGCTCCTTCCAGCCCTCGATGGTCTCGTAGATCGGCTCGACCCGCGCCTGGGCGCCCTCGCCGGCCGGCAGATAATCGATCTCCTTGCCGTCGAGACGATAGCCGACGCAGACCTCGACGCTGTCGAAGCCGTCGAGAATGTCGAGCTTGGTCAGCGCCAGACCGGCGATGCCGCAGGTCCGCACCGTCTGCCGCACCAGCACCGCGTCGAACCAGCCGCAGCGCCGCTTGCGCCCGGTGTTGACGCCGAACTCCTTGCCGCGGCGGCCGATTTCTTCGCCGATCTCGTTGGTCAGCTCGGTCGGGAACGGACCTGAGCCGACCCGCGTGGTGTAGGCCTTGCAGATGCCGAGCACGTAGCCGACCGCGCCCGGGCCCATGCCGGTGCCGGTTGCCGCCTGCGCCGCAACGGTGTTGGACGAGGTGACGTAGGGATAGGTGCCGTGATCGACGTCGAGCAGCGCGCCCTGCGCGCCCTCGAACAGGATGCGCTTGCCCTCGCGGCGCTTGATGTCGAGCAGCCGCCACACCGATTCGGCGTAGGGCAGAAGCTGCGGCCCGAGCGCCAGCAGGTCCTTCAGGATCGCGGCGCCGTAGAATTCCGGCAGGCCGAAACCGCGGCGCAGCGCATTGTGGTGCGCCAGCAGCCGGTCGATCTTCTGCGGCAGCGTGTCCGGATCGGCAAGGTCCATCAGCCGGATCGCACGGCGGCCGACCTTGTCCTCATAGGCCGGGCCGATGCCGCGCTGGGTGGTGCCGATCGCGCCGGCCTTGGCGGCGTTCTCGCGCAGCGAATCCAGCTCGCGATGCAGCGGCAGAATCAGCGTGACGTTCTCGGCGATGCGCAGATTGTCCGGCGAGATCGCAACGCCCTGGCCCTGCAGCTTCTTGACCTCGTCGAGGAACGCCTGCGGATCGAACACCACGCCGTTGCCGATCACCGCAAGCTTCGACGGCCGCAGCACGCCCGACGGCAGCAGCGCCAGCTTGTAGGTCGCACCGTTGATCACCAGGGTGTGGCCGGCATTGTGACCGCCCTGGAAACGCACCACGATGTCGGCCTGCTCGGAGAGCCAATCGACGATCTTTCCCTTGCCTTCGTCGCCCCACTGGGCGCCGACCACGACGACATTGGCCATTTCGAGAAGGTTCCCCTGTCACTCTACCGGATGAAGCACGATCGCGGCGCGCCGGTGGCGACGATGACGGATCGGGCTCGCGCGCCCTGGCAAACGCGGCCGCAGCCGCTCGCACGCGAGGCACGGCACCGGATAACGGAAGCCGGCCTGCGACGCAAGCGAAACGCCCGTCCCACGGCGCTGCAAAGCCTTGTATCCCCTCTGAAATCCGCCGCTGTGCGAGGCCTTTCGGCGGAGCCGTGGCGATGCTGCCCGGGTGTCAAACGCTGGCCCGCAATCCCGGCGCCCGCTTGGCGCCTTTGCGGGCAACGCCCGACGAAGATGAGAACTATGAGATTAGGATAAGCCTCTGACAGTTATGCAGATACTACCCACCATGCGGCTATCGGCGATTTTCGGCAGCCATAGCGTGTGATGGGCGGTTCTGTCGGGCTATCGAAGGCATCATGCACTTGGATGATGTGATCCCTTCTGTGCCACCTCGCAGATCCCATTGATCACCGTCCGGTCGAATTCGGCCGGCAGGTCGTGCCCCATGCCGTCGATCAATCGGTAGGTGGCGCCGGGGATCGACAGAGCCGTGTCCTGGCCGCAGGCGGGCGGGATCAGCGGGTCGTTCGTTCCGTGAATGACAAGTGCGGGCGCGGTGATCGTCGCCAGACGGGCGCGCCGATCTCCCGCCACCGCCATGGCCGCGATCTGCCGCGCGGTCCCTGCCGGATCGTGGGCATGCCCCGCCTCTTCCAGCAGAAGGGCGCGATGCGCCTCTTCGTCGAAGGGATGGGCCGTTCCGGCGATCCTGCGCGCGAACTCGAGGCGAGTCGCCAGAAAACCGGCCGGATCGTCGGCGGGATCGGGCGCAGGACGCATCATCATCGCCATGACGTCTGGGGCCGCCTGCGGTAGGGCCGGGTTGCCGGTGCTCGACATGATCGACGTCAGCGACAGGACACGGTCGGCATGGTCGCTCGCCATGACCTGCGCGATCATCCCGCCCATCGAGCGCCCGACGACGTGCGCCCGCGCGATGCCGAGCGCATCGAGAAGGCCGACCGCGTCGGCCGCCATGTCGTCGAGCGTATAAGGCACGTCGGGCCGGCGTCCGGCCATCAGCGCCGCCGCGAGCGCGTTGAAATCCGGCGGGGCCGACGTCCTGAAGTGCGTGGATCGGCCCGCATCCCGATTGTCGAAGCGGATGACGCGGTAGCCGCCCCCGGCGAGCGCCTCACAAAAGGGCCTCGTCCACCGGATCATCTGCGTTCCTAGCCCGGAAATCAGCAGGATCGGCTCAGCATCGGCATCGCCGAAACTGTCCCAAGCGAGTTCGATGCTATTGGCCTTTGCGATATTCATGGCCGTGCCCCTTCGGCAACCGTGGGCAGTGGCATTTCCGATAGCGGCAGAAGACGGGAATCCTTCACCGCTGCCGCGCGATGACCGAGTCCCGCGAGATACCCCGCATGGCTGGCGAAGGAGAGAAAGGAAGCAACACTGGCCTGACGGATCAGCATCGCCAGATCCCATTGTTCATCGGCGGGGCCGATCAGAAAGGACCTGCCCTCGCCGAGAAACAGGATGTCACCCCCGCTTTCCCGTAAGAAGGGCAGCGTATGTCGGACATAGCGATCGAAAGCCTGTGCGCCGGTGATTGGCATGGCGGGTGCCAATTCGGGGTGCCCCGAATAATCGGCACTCTCGTTGAATCTCAGCAGATTGAGCATGACGACGGGACCGGGAAAGTCGCGCTGCACGAAGAGCCGGCCAGCGTCCTGTGTCGGTTCGATATACGAAATGGTCTCAGGGCCGCTCATTGGCGCTTTTCCTCTGTCGTCCGGTTTTGGTTCGGGAGAGTGGAAGAGCCGGAAGCAAGGCGCATGGCATAGGCCCGGATGTCCGCCGGCCAATGCGCGATCCGTTCATCGAGCCCGGCTAGGTCGTCTGCGAAAAGGGAGCGCGTCGCCTCCTCGTAGCCGGGCAAGTCCCCAGCGATCGCCTGCATGAAGCGATAAGCAGCCTCCTGGGCCGCCCGTCTTTCCTGGCCCGGGTTCACCGCCTTGCGGGCATCCTCCACGAGACGCCTTAGTGCTGCTGACGCGCCGCCGGGCTGGCGCGCCAGCCATTCCCACTGACGTGGCAGCAAGGTCACCTCGCGTGCGACAACACCCAGCTTGGGGCGACCGCGCGTCCTCTGTCCATCCTCCGCCGCCCCTGTGCGGGCGGTTGCATCAGCTTTAGGGCGATAGCGACCCACAAGCGGTCTCGGAGGCTCGGACAACCGCAGAAGAATCTCCGCATCGCCGCCGCGTAGATCAAGATCGACGACATCGCCGGTCGCATCGTCGAACACGAGGACCGCATCTGCCGCCCCCGCAGACCGTGCGACTACAACGGCCACATCCGCTAGCGAACCGGAAATCAGCAATCGTCGGCCAATGAAAGCGGTGCAGGGTCTGGTGGAGGGGCGGGACATGTCGCGCTCGCAAGATGGAATGCGCGATTAATGCCCGGATAAAAATCTCCCGTCAATTAAATCCGGATAAAAATGTGCAGCCGCTTTAAGTCATGGCTCTCGTTCGCTACGCGAATTCAGCCCTTTCGCAGGATCCTGAAGGAAATGGAGCGGAAATCGGCGACATTCGGTGGTAAGCCGTTCTCAAGATTGAACATTTCCGCCGAGGTGGCGGACCACGATGAAGCGGACCCCGATGGTATCGCCTTCCACCCGCACCAGCTCGCAGCGCCGATACGCGGTGCCGTTCGGCGTCAGCACCAGGAAGAACTCGCGCAGGTTCAGCCCGGCCATCGAGGCCTTCAGGATCAACTTGGCGCCGGTTTGCGAGATGTCGGCGACGGCGCAGTCGCGGCGCCAGGTGCCGTCGACGGCGATCATCACTGAATCCAGCGCTTTCTCGAAGCGGACACGAGGGTCTTTGCGATCGCCATAGGTCACGCGCGGCTCCGTGCAATTCATCGCGCCGCAACCTCGTTGTCGCGGCCAATTATCGTGCTGTCCGAAATCCCCGATCGACACACCGACGAAAGCCGCCCCTGCGCGCGCCGCTTCGCGCCCGCGAAGCAGCATTTTGGAACGATCACTCCCGTCAGTTGCACCGCATGCCAAGTCACAACCACTTCGGATTCGTAAAATCTGATGCAGATGTCAGGCATTCGCATTCACGGTGCATTGACCCTATCTGCCGCGCTGGCGCCGCCCTCCCCGCCCAGCGCTGCTTCACAGACCTCCGACCTGATCGATAGAATCGGAGCGCTCGTTTCGAGTTGACGCGTTTCTTCCCGCGGGCCGCGTTCGCGCGAGGACGCTTTCAGGAGACCAGATGGACAGCATCAAGACCCAAGGACTTCACGTACCCAAGCTCGGGCTCGGCACCTTCAAACTGCAGGGCAAGGATTGCCACGAGGCGGTGCTGACCGCGCTCGGGATGGGTTATCGCCACATCGACACCGCCGAGATGTACGCCAACGAAGATTTCGTCGGCGACGCGCTGGAAGACACCGACGTGCCGCGCGACCAGATTCATCTCACCACCAAAGTGTGGTGGACCAATCTCGCGCCGGACGCGATCCGCAAGGCCTTCGACCAGAGCCTGCGCAAGCTGAAGACCGATTACGTCGATTTCTATCTAATCCACTGGCCGGCGCCGGAGATGAATCTCGGCGCGGCGCTGGAGACGCTGCTGAAGATCAAGGACGACGGCGGCGCCCGTGCGATCGGGGTGTGCAATTTCCCGGTGGCGCTGATGAAGCAGGCGGTGGAAGAAATCGGCGCGCCGATCGCCTGCAATCAGGTCGAGTACCACGTCCTGCTCGGTCAGACCAAGCTGCTGCCCTATCTGCAGAGCAAGGGCATTCCGCTCACCGCCTACGCGCCGCTGGCGCAGGGCCGGCTCGCGTCTTATCCGGAATTGCAGCAGATCGCCGACAAGCACGGCGCCACTGCGGCGCAGGTGGCGCTGGCCTGGCTGCTGGAGCAAGACGGCGTGATGGCGATCCCGAAAGCGCGCAGCAAAGCCAGCCAGGAAAGCAACCTCGGCGCGCTGAAGATCAAGCTCGACGTCGACGACAAGGCAGTGATCGCCAAGCTGCCGAAGACCCAGCGTTTCGTCACCCCGGCGTTTTCGCCGAAGTGGGATGAGGCGTAGCGGCGCGACGATCGCTGCGACAAGCCGACAAGTATTTAGCCCCACCCTCGTCATTCCGGGGCGCTCGCAAAGCGAGCGAACCCGGAATCCCGAGATGCAAGCCCCAGCGCCATGCCCTACACCTCCAGATTCCTGTATCTGCGATGTGCTGGTGCATAGTCAGCGCGACAGAGGCTGCTCGGTAGATTCCCGGCCGATCATCTCGCCGTAACCCGGTGCGGGCGCCTCTGTCGGTGTTGCTTGATCGAACAGTCGCACGGGCATTGCCGTTGCGGTGATCGCCCGCATACAGGACCGATCCCA
>NZ_QUMK01000074.1 GCF_010907035.1 Rhodopseudomonas sp. BR0M22 | reverse complement strand
AGATGTGTATAAGGGACAGCTTCGAGATTCTTGCCCTTGTCGTTCTTCAGCAGCGCCAGCATCGTCGCGTCGCGGCCGTAGATGTCCTTGCGGAGCTGCAGCTTGCCGGCATCGTCGACGAACGCGGTCTGGTAAGTGATGTTGACCGGGATCGGGGTCGGGAAGTTGAGATTGACCTCGTTACGGCCGTACATCGAGCGGATCTTCGCCGGGGTGTAGTTCTTGTCCGGCATCGTGATGTTGAGCAGCGTCGCGGCGTACTGGTCCGGATTCTGCACCCGCATGCAGCCGTGGCTGTAGGCGCGCTCCGTCTTGGCGAACAGGTTCTTGTCCGGGGTGTCGTGCTGATACACCAGGAACTTGTTCGGGAAATTGAAGCGGATGCGGCCGAGCGCATTGGCTTCGCCCGGCGGCTGCGAGATGTGGATCGACCCGTCGCGGTTGCGCGACAGCTTCAGGCCCATGCGGTCGAGTACGGTGGGATCCTGCTGCAGCGCCGGCAGATACTCGTTGTAGATGATCGACGGCGGCACGTTCCAGGTCGGATTGACGGTGATGTACTTCATCGTCTCCGTCAGCAGCGGGGTGGCGTGCTTGCCCGGCTTGCCGGTGACGACCCGGGTCGACCACACTTCGGCGCCGTGCTGCATCACCTTCAGCGTATAGTCCGGAATGTTGAGGATCACATAGGCGTCGCCGAGCGCCGGGGCGCCGAGGTCGCGCGGCAGCCAGCGCCACCGCTCCATGTTGACGATGATGGTGTCGATGGTGCGGTCGCGCTTCGGCGTGTTCAGCGCCTTGACGGTGCGGTCGTCGAGCACGCCGGTGGCCTTGAGATCGGAGTGGCTCTGGAAGTGCCGCACCGCCGCCGCGACGGTGGCGTCGTAAGTGGTGCTGTCGGCGTTGTCGGTGATGCCGAGGCGGGCGCGGAGCTGCGGCACCCGCGGATCGTCCATCTTCACTTCGGCGCGCTTCTTGCCGGCCGGCTGGTAGCGCAGCGTTTCGCCCTCGGCGATCTTGGCCACCGGCTTGTCGCCTTCGCCGCGCAGCTCGGCGAGCTTCTTCTTCAGCTCGCGATACAGCTTGTGCGGCGGGTTGTAGCTGTCGAGCGCCGCCGACGCATCGGCCGCGGTGGTGACCTTGGCGAGCACCTGAGACGGATCGATCGGATGCTCGGGATACTGGATGTCGCCCGACACCTGCGACCAGTGCATCCGGCCGCTCTGCGCCTGGCGCGCATAGTCCATCATGCTCTCGGTCAGCCGCAGCTCGGCCTCGGCGAGCGTCTCGGGCGAGGTCGCGGCCGTGAAGTTCGGCACCGGATAGTCGTCGGGATCGAGGCCGTCGGCGGCGGCGTCCTTCAGCCGCGCGATCACGCCCTTGGCCGGGGCGGTCAGCGCGCCGGCGCTGGTCCAGACCGGCGCATAGTCGCGGGTCTCGTAGAACTTCTCGACCGCGCTGCGCTCGGCCTTGCGCTCGAAATAGCGGTTGGCGCTCTTGGCGAGCAGATCGCGAAGCTGATCGGCGACCGGCTGGTCGGCCGTCGCCACCTTGCTGACAGGCTGCTGCGGCTCGGCGGGCTTGGGAGAAGCCGCTTGTTCGGTGGCCGGCTTGGTGGGCTCGGCCGCCGGCGCTGCAGCTGTCGCGGCCGGTGCCTCAGTTTTCGGCGCGTCGGCAGCCGGCGTGGTTGCCGCGGTGTCCTTGCTCGGACCGGGAGCCGAAGGAGCGGCGGCGGTCGCGTCCGATTTCGCCTCGGCGGGTGCGGCAGGGGCAGCAGCGTCCTTGGTCGGTTCGGCGGCTACGGGCTTGGCCGGCGAAGCGACCTTGAAGTCGCCGATCGAGGGGGGCGGAAGATCGGCCGGGCTCGGAACTGGAACGGCGGCGTCGATCGCGAGATCCGCCGGTGAGCGTGTCGGCGACTGCGCCAGCACCGAGGTCGCCGACACGGTGAGGAAGGTCGCCGCGACGGCCATCAGCACGCCTTCGAAACCGCGGCGTCCAGTCGAGTGATCTCGCATTCATCTACCCCTTTGGGAAAGCTGCCCGGCCGGCAGTTCGTGACTTGCAGTTCGGTGTTCGAGTGTCCGGCCTCTACCCGTGGACCGGCTCACAGCCGATCCCATGCTTCAGTCGGAGGATACACAGGCCCGGTTCGAGCGGCCAGCATCGGCCGGGCAGACTCACGACAAACTGACCCCAAATGCTCGTTTCACTGAGGCAGTTTGGGCTTGTGCCACGGGCCGCCCCGGATGTCTGTCACTCTCGCGCCACGGTCGGGCGGTTCCGCGAATCAGAAGCTCCTGCACGCCGCCACTTGGCAGCCACATTTGCTCCGCGATCCCCGAATCGGTGCGGGCCGGCGGTGAAGTTCGTTACTGCGCCTCGGCCTGAGCGGCGCGCTCGGCTTCGATTTCGTCGAGTTTGCGATACAGCGTTGAGCGGCCGATCTTCAGTCGCCGCGCCACTTCCGACATCTGTCCGCGATAATGCGAGATCGCGAACTTGATGATCTCGCGCTCCATCTCGTCGAGTGGGCGCACGTCGTCGTCTGCATTCAGCATCGACAGATTGCCGACGCTCGGGAGCGGCGCGATCGGCACTTCGCTCGCGGCGACGAATTGCGGCTCGTTGCGTTCGATCACCAGCGGCTCGCCGGTTGCGTCGTCCTCCGGGACGACGGACGGTGCGATCGCCAGCGGGAAGTCGGCGAGGCCGAGCTGGTCGCCGTCGCTCATCACCACCGCGCGATAAACCGCGTTTTCGAGCTGGCGGATGTTGCCGGGCCAATCGAGCTGCGCCAGCCGCGCCATCGCCTCGCCAGTGATGCCGCCGATGCTGCGGTTTTCTTCGGCGCAGAAGCGCATCAAGAAGTGCCGCAGCAGCGGCGGGATGTCCTCGCGGCGGGTGCGCAGCGGCGGGACCGTCAGCGGCAGCACATGCAGCCGGTAGAACAGATCTTCACGGAACTGGCCGGCCTTCACCCGGTCGAGCAGCCGGCGATTGGTGGCCGAGATGATGCGGACATCGACCTTGATCGGCCGGCGTCCGCCGACCGCTTCGACCGCGCCTTCCTGCAGCGCGCGCAGCAGCTTGACCTGGGCGCTCAGCGGCAGCTCGCTGACCTCGTCGAGAAACAGCGTGCCGCCGGAGGCTTCGACGAACTTTCCGTCGTGTCGCTCGGTGGCGCCGGTGAACGCGCCCTTCTCGTGGCCGAACAGTATCGATTCGACCAGATTGTCGGGGATCGCGCCGCAGTTCACGGCGACGAACGGCTTGGTGCGGCGGTCGCTGGAGCCGTGAATGGCGCGCGCGAACAGCTCCTTGCCGACGCCGGATTCGCCTTCGATCAGCACCGGAATCGCCGAGCCTGCCGCCTTCTCGGCGCCGCGCAGCACCGGGGCCATCGCCTCGCTGCGGGTGATGATGTCGGAAAACGTCAGCCGGCCTTCGCGGGCATGGCGGATGCGCTGCAGCTCGCCCTTCATCGCGCTGGCATTCAGCGCATTGCGCAATGACACCTGCAGTCGTTCGATGCCGACCGGCTTGACGACGAAGTCGTGCGCGCCGGCGCGCATCGCCGACACCACATTGTCGATGCCGCCATGTGCGGTCTGCACGATCACCGGCACGTCGAGTCCGCTCGAGCGAATCTTCGACAGCACGCCGAGTCCATCGAGGCCGGGCATCACCAGGTCGAGCACCACGGCGTCGATCGCCGGTGCATCGGGCGCGGTCAGGGCTTCCACCGCAGCGTCGCCGCTATCGACCGAAACCACCTCGTAGCCGCACTTCTGCACCATGTTCTCGACCAGCCGACGCTGTACTGCATCGTCGTCGGCGATCAGAATACGCTCAACCATTACTCGCTACTGCCCCAACCCGAACTGTCCCGAATTGGTGCACGATTGCGACGAATGCGTTAACGCTTGGTGAAAATGCTGGCGGTTATCCGCCGTTATCCGAAGGCGTGCGGCCAGATCTCGAGTGCGCCGCGATAGATCATGTCGCCGGCCACGTAGAGAATGATCGCGAGGCCGATATAGGCGATCCAGCGGTGCTTATGCAGCAGCCGTGCGATGAAGCTGGCGGCGAGCCCCATCAGCGCGATCGACAGGCCGAGGCCGAACACCAGAATCACCGGATGCTCGCGCGCCGCGCCAGCCACCGCCAGGACGTTGTCGAGCGACATCGACACGTCCGCCAGCGTGATCTGCCACACCGCTTGCGCCATGGTCTTGCTCGGTGCGCCGTTCGCCGCGCCGGTCTCGCCGTCGAGCGCATCGATGTCTTCCGGCGGATTGCGCAGCTCGCGCCACATCTTCCAGCACACCCACAGCAGCAGCACGCCGCCGGCCAGCAGCAGCCCGATGATTTGCAGAAGCTGCACGGTGACGCTGGCGAAGGCGATCCGCAGCGCAGTGGCGACCAGGATGCCGATCAGGATCGCCTTACCGCGCTGTTCTTTCGGCAACCCGGCAGCGGCGAGGCCGATCACGACGGCATTGTCGCCGGCGAGCACCAGGTCGATCATCACGACCTGGGCGAACGCGGTAAGACCTTCGGGAGTAAAGATGGCGAGAAAGTCGGTCATCGGGCGCTCCGTGAGCGTCCAGTCCGACATCACAGTTCATCAGATGAACTGCCAGAGGGGCCCGGTCCAGGACGTGATGGCATGCGGCGCAGTCGAAGACCGCACCAAATCGCTTGCGTCAGCGCCGATACCAGCACCGGACCGCACGATGGTCAATCACCGCACGGTCAGAGTCGAAATGTTCGGGAACGAACGCTTTGCAGCGGTGTCGTAGTCCTGCCGCCAATCCCGATCAAGGCGGCGAGGGGCTGTTCGAGCCGCGCTGCCTTGTCGCAGGGGCGGTCCCCTTGAAGGAAACTGTGACTTGCGAAGCCGGTGACGGAGCTAGTAGCGTTTCGCAAGGCAAATCGCACGCGATCTGAAAGCACCATGGCGAAATCTGCGACCTCCCGAACCGCAAAGACCTCTTCCCGCAAATCCGTCCCGGCCAAATCTGCACCGCGCAAGGGCGCGCCGAGCAAGCCGAAAGCTGCCAAAACCGCGACGGCGGGCCGGAAGACGGCACCGAAGCCGGCGAAGCTGCCGGAGTGGAATCTGACGGATCTGTATCCGGCAATCGACTCGCCGGAGGTCGCCGCCGATCTCGATCGGCTCGATGCCGATTGCGCCTCGTTCGAAGCCGACTTCAAGGGCCGGCTTGCCGAGGAGACCGCGAAGGATGGTGGCGCGCTGTGGCTCGCCGGCGCGGTCAAGCGCTACGAGGCGATCGAAGATCTCGCCGGCCGGCTCGGCTCTTATGCGGGTCTGGTCCATGCCGGCGACAGCGTCGATCCGGTGAAGTCGAAATTCTATGGCGACGTCTCCGAGCGCCTGACTGCCGCCTCGGTGCATCTGCTGTTCTTCACCCTCGAACTCAATCGCGTCGACGATGCGGTCCTCGAGGCTGCGATGCAGACGCCGGAGCTCGGCCATTATCGGCCGTGGATCGAGGATCTGCGCAAGGACAAGCCGTATCAGCTCGAAGATCGCATCGAGCAACTGTTCCACGAGAAGTCGCAGACCGGCTACGGCGCCTTCAATCGCCTGTTCGATCAGACCATTTCGTCGCTGCGCTTCAAGGTCGGCGGCAAGGAGCTGGCGATCGAGCCGACGCTGAACCTGATGCAGGATCGTGCGCCGGCCAAACGCAAGGCGGCGGCCGAAGCCTTGGCCAAGACGTTCAAGGCCAACGAGCGCACCTTCGCGCTGATCACCAATACGCTCGCCAAGGACAAGGAAATTTCCGACCGTTGGCGCGGCTTTGAAGATGTCGCCGACAGTCGCCATCTCGCCAACCGGGTCGAGCGCGAAGTGGTCGATGCGCTGGTGGCCTCGGTGCGCGCCGCCTATCCCAAGCTTTCGCATCGCTACTACAAGCTCAAGGCCGGCTGGTTCAAAAAGAAGAAGTTGCCGTATTGGGACCGCAACGCGCCGCTGCCGTTCGCGGCCACCGGCACCATCGCCTGGCCGGATGCACGCAGCATGGTGCTGACGGCCTACAAGGCGTTCTCGCCGGAAATGGCGCAGATTGCCGAGCGGTTTTTCACCGATCGCTGGATCGATGCTCCGGTGCGGCCCGGCAAGGCGCCCGGCGCGTTCTCGCATCCGACCACGCCGTCGGCGCACCCCTATGTGCTGATGAATTATCAGGGCAAGCCGCGGGACGTGATGACGCTCGCCCACGAGCTCGGCCACGGCGTGCATCAGGTGCTGGCCGCCAAGAACGGCGCGCTGATGGCGCCGACGCCGCTGACGCTGGCCGAGACCGCCAGCGTGTTCGGCGAAATGCTCACCTTCCGCCGTCTGCTGACCCAGACCAAAGACCGCAAGCAGCGTCAGGCGCTGCTCGCCGGCAAGGTCGAGGACATGATCAACACGGTGGTCCGGCAGATCGCGTTTTATTCGTTCGAGCGCGCGATCCACACCGAGCGCCGCAGCGGCGAACTGACCGCGCAGCGGATCGGCGAGATCTGGCTCTCGGTGCAGGGCGAGAGCCTCGGCCCGGCGATCGAGATCAAGCCGGGTTACGAGAGCTTCTGGATGTACATCCCGCACTTCATCCATTCGCCGTTCTACGTTTACGCCTACGCGTTCGGCGATTGCCTGGTGAACTCGCTCTATGCGGTCTACGAGCATGCCCAGGAAGGCTTCGCCGAGCGCTATCTGGCGATGCTGGCGGCCGGCGGCACCAAGCACTATTCGGAACTGCTGGCCCCGTTCGGCCTCGACGCCAAGAACCCCAGCTTCTGGGACGGCGGCCTGTCGGTGATCGCCGGCATGATCGACGAGCTGGAAGCGATGGGCTAGGGGCGGCAACTCCCGTAAAACATCTGTGGAACAGTGGCGGAGCGCGTGTTATACGAGTGTATAACACGCGCTTTTTGTTTGGATCGGTTTTCAGCGAACGGCTTTCAAACCACCCGAGCGTCCGTCTGCGCACCGAATGAGGCGTTTAATGAAGATCGAGATCAAGAAGATTGGAAATTCGGACGGCTTGTTGCTGCCGAAAGAGCTGATGCAACGACTGGATCTCAAACGCGGACAGGAGCTGCACATTACCGAACTGCCGGGTGGTGGCTTTCAGGCGATGCCCTACGACCCGGATTTCGAACGCACCATGGAATTGGCCGATGAGATCATGGACCAGTACAAGGATACGCTCGCCGCACTGGCCAAATGATGGGGGCTCCCGATGAGCGAGCCGGCCGAGCCGCTCTGGATCACCTATGATCAGGCGATCGCCATGCACGCCCGGCAACTGCGCCGATTCGGCGGAGCTGCCGGCCTGCGCGACGAGGGTATGCTGCAATCTGCGCTGGAGCGCCCGATCAACAAATGGCGCTATGAGCAATCCGAGCTGCCGGAGCTGGCCGCAGCCTATGCGTTCGGGCTTGCCCGCAACCACGCCTTCGTCGATGGCAACAAGCGCATCGCTTTCATGTCGATGATGGTGTTTCTTCGTAAGAACGGCGTGGCCTTCGCGCCCGATCCCGCCCACGCCACCTCGATCATCCTTGCCCTCGCCGCAGGCGAAGTCAGCGAGGCCAGCCTGACGCGCTGGATCCGGGACAACTGGCCGGCCTGAGACGTGGTCGGGCGATCGCGCCGTGACCTCGAGCCTCAATTCGTCTTCCCAAAAAGCGCGGTTGCTCCGCAGTGCGGAATAATCAGTTGCCGCTTTTTGCAATCGCTTCGTAACAGCTTGTTCTAATCGTGTGTTACGATCACACTGCGCGGGCGATCGGTGATGGCGGCCTAGACTTTCGAACGAACCCAAACTGGCTAGGTTGACAATTGCTGCAGCGCCGTTGCCCTCGCAATAAGATTGCGCTAATTGCATCCCCCACTTCTCGAAGATGTCGGAGAGACGAATGGCAGAGCACCACGAGTTTGCCTACACGACTGCCGATGGCAACGACTACGCCGCGCATGAGCAGACCTACGAAGGGTTCATCAAGCTGGTGAAGTACGGCACCGTCGCCGTGATCGTGATCGTCTCGCTGATGGGCATTTTCCTGACTTGATCTGTGCTGGAGTGCGCCGTTACACGCGGCGCTCTCTCGGAGAACGCCCCGGCAAAGTGGAGTCCGGTTTGCCGCCTGGACGTTCTCCAAACAAATAAGTAAGCGCGCATCCCGGTCCCAAAACCGGTCCCACTTTTGCGGGGTGCGTGCATATCTCGCTCGCTCACGCGCGTGCTTCGCGCCGCCGGAGGCTCCATGAAGATTGCTGTTGCCAAAGAACAAGATCCTGCCGAGCCGCGCGTCGCGGCGACGCCCGACACGGTCAAGAAGCTGAAAGCGCTCGGCGCCGAAGTCGCGGTCGAGCCGGGCGCGGGCCTCAAGTCCGGTCTGCCGGATTCCGATTTCACTGCCGCCGGGGCCACCGTGACCGCCGACGCTTTGAAGGACGCCGATGTCGTCTTCAAAGTGAAGCGTCCGGAGGCGTCCGAGCTTGCCAGCTACAAGCGTGGTGCGCTGGTGCTGGCGATCATGGACCCCTATGGCAACGACGCCGCGCTGAAGAGCATGGCGGATGCCGGCATTGCGGCCTTCGCGATGGAGCTGATGCCCCGCATCACCCGTGCGCAGGTGATGGACGTGCTGTCGAGCCAGGCCAACCTCGCCGGCTATCGCGCCGTGATCGACGGCGCCGAAACGTTCGGCCGGGCCATGCCGATGATGATGACCGCGGCCGGCACCGTGCCGGCGGCGAAGGTGTTCATCATGGGCGTCGGCGTTGCCGGTCTGCAGGCGATCGCCACCGCGCGCCGTCTCGGCGCCATCGTCACCGCGACCGACGTGCGCCCCGCCACCAAGGAGCAGGTCGAATCGCTGGGCGCCAAATTCCTCGCCGTCGAGGACGAGGAGTTCAAGAACGCCCAGACCGCCGGCGGCTACGCCAAGGAAATGTCGAAAGAGTATCAGGCTAAGCAGGCCGCTCTGACTGCCGAACACATCAAGAAGCAGGACATCGTCATCACCACCGCGCTGATTCCGGGCCGGCCCGCGCCGCGTCTGGTCACCGCCGAGATGGTCAAGTCGATGAAGCCGGGCTCGGTGCTGGTCGACCTCGCGGTCGAACGCGGCGGCAACGTCGAGGGCGCGGTCCCCGGCCAGATCGTCGAGATCGATGGCGTCAAGATCGTCGGCTACACCAACGTCGCCGGCCGTGTCGCGGCGTCGGCTTCGGCCCTTTATGCGCGCAATCTGCTGAGCTTCTTCGAGACCATGGTCAACAAGGAGAAGGCGCTGGCGGTGAATTGGGACGACGAACTGGTCAAGGCCACCGCGCTGACGCGCGACGGCGCCGTCGTTCATCCGAACTTCCAGCCCAAGTCGGCGTGAGCGCGACCGCTTAAGGAGAGTTGCTATGGAGCATATGGTTCAAGCGGTCGATCCGTTCGTGTTTCGGCTGTCGATTTTCGTCCTTGCCGTGTTCGTCGGCTACTTCGTGGTGTGGTCGGTGACGCCCGCGCTGCACACGCCGCTGATGTCGGTGACCAACGCGATCTCGTCGGTGATCGTGGTCGGTGCGCTGCTCGCGGTCGGCGTGTCGCTGGCCGGCAACGACAACGGTCCGCTGTGGGCGCGCGGCTTCGGCTTCGTCGCGCTGATCTTCGCATGTATCAACATCTTCGGCGGCTTCCTTGTCACCCAGCGCATGCTGGCGATGTACAAGAAGAAGCAGAAGTGAGTAGGGGCCGTCGATGAGCGCCAATCTTTCCGCATTTCTGTATCTGGTCGCAGGCGTCCTGTTCATTCTGGCGCTGCGCGGCCTGTCGTCTCCGGCCACCAGCCGCCAGGGCAACCTGATGGGCATGAGCGGCATGGCGATCGCCATTGCCACCACGCTCGCCGGTCATCCGCCGGCCGATCTGCTCGGCTGGGTGCTAGTGATCGCCGGCATCGCGATCGGCGGCGCCATCGGCGCGGTGATCGCCAAGAAGGTGCCGATGACCTCGATGCCCGAGCTGGTCGCCGCCTTCCACTCGCTGGTCGGTATGGCCGCGGTGCTGGTCGCCGCCGGTGCGTTCTATGCGCCGGGTGCGTTCGACATCGGCGAGCGGGGCAACATCCACGGCCAGAGCCTGGTTGAAATGTCGCTCGGCGTCGCCATCGGCGCGCTGACCTTCACCGGCTCGGTGATCGCCTTCATGAAGCTGTCGGGGCGCATGAGCGGCGCGCCGATCATCCTGCCGGCCCGCCATGCGGTGAACATCGCGCTCGGCGTCATCATGTTCGCGGCGATCGTCTATATGGTGATCACGCAGAGCGAAGTGGCGTTCTGGGTCATCACCGCGGTGGCGCTGCTGCTCGGCATCCTGATCATCATCCCGATCGGCGGCGCCGACATGCCGGTGGTGATCTCGATGCTCAACTCCTATTCGGGGTGGGCCGCGGCCGGCATCGGCTTCACGCTCGGCAACTCGGCGCTGATCATCACCGGCGCGCTGGTCGGCTCCTCGGGTGCGATCCTGTCCTACATCATGTGTAAGGGCATGAACCGCTCGTTCATCTCCGTCATCCTCGGCGGCTTCGGCGGCGAGACCGCTGCGGCCGGCGGTGGCGGCGGCGAACAGCGCCCGGCCAAGCTCGGCTCGGCCGACGACGCGGCCTTCATCATGAAGAACGCCTCGAAGGTCATCATCGTGCCGGGCTACGGCATGGCGGTGGCGCAGGCTCAGCACGCGCTGCGCGAAATGGCCGACACGCTGAAGAAGGAAGGCGTCGAGGTGAAGTACGCGATTCATCCGGTCGCCGGCCGTATGCCGGGCCACATGAACGTGCTGCTGGCCGAAGCCAACGTGCCTTACGACGAGGTGTTCGAGCTCGAGGACATCAACTCGGAGTTCGCGCAGGCCGACGTGGCGTTCGTGATCGGCGCCAACGACGTCACCAACCCGGCGGCCGAAGAGGACAAGACCTCGCCGATCTACGGCATGCCGGTGCTGCAGGTCTGGAAGGCCGGCACCGTGATGTTCATCAAGCGGTCGCTCGCCTCCGGCTACGCCGGCATCGACAACCCGCTGTTCTATCGCGACAACACCATGATGCTGCTCGGCGACGCCAAGAAGATGACCGAGAACATCGTCAAGGCGATGGCGCACTAACCGCCGACGTATTGCCCAAAACGAAACGCCCGGCCGCGAGGCCGGGCGTTTTTGTTTGGGTCCAGACCCACTATCCACGTCATGGCCGGGCTCGTCCCGGCCATCCACGTCTTGCTGCGCGTCGAACGCCGAAAACGTGGATGCCCGGCACAGGGCCGGGCATGACGGAGGTTGGTGTAAGCCTCACATCCGGTGCATGACGCAGAGCTTGTTGCCGTCCGGGTCGCGCAAATAGGCGAGGTACATCTTCATGTCGCCCATCGCGCGGATGCCGGGCGGGTCTTCGCACGTAGTGCCGCCGTTGGCGACGCCGGTCGCGTGCCAGGCGTCGGCCTCTTCCTGGGACTTCGCCACGAAGCCGATCGTGCCGCCATTGGCGGCAGTCGCCGGTTCGCCATTGATCGGCTTGCTGACCGCGAAGGTGCCGGTCTTGGTGCGGTAGAAGATGCGATGACGATCGACCATCGCCGGCGGCACGCCGAGGGTGCCGAGCAGCTTGTCGTAGAAGTCCTTCGCCGCTTCGAGATTGTTGGTGCCGATCATGATGTGTGAAAACATGGCGTTTCCCGTGTGCTCCTTGGTGATTTTCACCCTGAGGGTGCCCGCCGACTATACCGTTCGCCGGCAGTCTGGCGATACCGCCGGAACATCTCCGCGCTGATTGTACGCATGGCCAAGGCGTCTGATCGCCGGATGTCGGGGCGGGCGATTGGTGGTATCCGTTTCTCGGTTGGCAGTGTCCTCGCCCCGGAGAAGGAACGACATGACGGTTGCGGCAAAATCCGAAGTTCAGATCGACAACGCCGAAGTGCGGGTGACCGAGTGGCGGCTGCCGCCGGGGGCGGCGACCGGACACCACACCCACGGCATGGACTATGTCGTGGTGCCGATGGCCGATGGCGAGATGACCATCGTGGCGCCGGACGGCTCCCGTTCGCTGGCCCAGATCAAAGCCGGCCGGTCGTATGCCCGCAAGGCCGGGGTCGAACACGACGTTCGCAACGAATCCACAGCCGAGATCGTGTTTCTCGAGATTGAATTGAAGGCTTAACCTCTCGTTAAGCCACAGGCTCCAGCTTCGCCGGTGACCTGTCCGGTGGCGTTCGGAACGCTTCGTTCTGGTGCCACCGATCGGTCGCAGTTGATCCCTCAATCAGCCTCAAACTTCCAGCATCACCCTTTGCGGGGAAGAGGCCGGCCATGCTGAAATTCATCACCGAAAAACTGCTCGGGCAGATTCTGCCGTCGGTGGTCGCGACTGTGATCGGCGCCTACGTCGTCAATCAGTACATCGTCGCCAGACCCGACACGCCGCCGGCTGCTCCGGCCGCGGCCCAGCAGCTCGACGCCGCCAAGGCGGCCGTCAAGCCGGCCGAGCCTGTTGCAGCCGTGATGGTTCCGGAGCCCGCCAAGAGCGAACCCACCAAGAGCGCGCCGCTCAAGGTCCAACCGGGCGCCGAGAAGATCTCCACCGAGAAGACGGCGGCCGAGCGCCCGGTTGGGCGGCATCAGCCGCACGACAGGGCTACGTCCTCGACCAAGTCATCGACGAACACAGCCTCTGCGACCCCGGAATCGGTCAAGGCGCAGGAAGAGCGGAACGAAGCTGCGCGCGACCCCAACGAGGTGCTGCGGGCTGCCGTCGAACGGCTGCGCGCCGAGGCGATCTCCCGGCCCCGCGAGACCGCCAGCCGTGCGCCTGAGCCGCCGAAACTGCCCGAGCCGTTGCGCGCGCAGGAGACGCCCCGTTTCCAGGAAACCGCACGGGTTGTGGCTCCGGTGCTGCCGCCGGCCGTGAACGTCGCGCCGGCCGCGATCCCGGTTGCGCCCTATGCCAATCCTCCGGCGGCGACCGTGTCGGTGCCGGCGAGCAATCGTCCGGCCGAGTCGACCGGACCGAGTGACGGTGACCAGCAGCCTCCGACGCCGCCAGCCGACATTCCGGCGGCGCGCGCGGATGCATCCGGTGCCGGCAATGCTGCCCGCAAGCCCACGGTCGCGGAGGATGTGCTGTTCACCGCCAAATCGGTCCTGCATTCGGTGCTGCCGCGCTAGAGCGTTTCACCGTTTGATTGAACGATCCGACCTTTCCGAAGGCACTGAGTCCTCAACCTGAGGAGCCTGGCGAAGCCGGGCGTCTCGAAGGATGAGGCAACGCATTCCCTGCGTCACATGGTTCGAGACGGCGCTACGCGCCTCCTCACCATGAGGTTGTGCCTGTTGTGAGCACTCCGAAGCACGGTCTCGATTCTATCAAAAACAGAACCGCGCTAGCAGACAGGCTGACATTTGCGTGCCCGGTCCGACCCGGGCTTGGTTTCAGCGTGACGCAGCCGGCGAAACGCCGGATCGGCTCAACAAGGCAGTACCGCAACAGAAAACGCGGGCTCGGAGCCCGCGTTCTTCAAACTCAGTGGTTTGCTCGTCCCGGAGGCGCGATCAGCGCGCCGCAGCGCTCGGACGGCGATCCGCGCCGAAAGCCGGCTTCGGCTTGCTCGGCAGCAGGCCTTCACGCTGCAGCTTCTTGCGGGCGAGCTTACGCGCGCGGCGAACGGCTTCCGCCTTCTCGCGAGCCTTCTTCTCGGACGGCTTCTCGTAATGTCCGCGCAGCTTCATCTCGCGGAAAATCCCCTCGCGCTGCATCTTCTTCTTCAGCGCCTTGAGGGCTTGATCGACGTTGTTATCGCGAACGAGAACCTGCACGCGGCATCCTCTTCAGGGTAATCAGATCGGAATGTTTCGGATTAGGCGGGGCCGACGACGGCCAGGCCCTCCACCTAGAGGGCGCCCATGTAACAGATCAGGCCGCCAATGTCCACCAGACACTACAATTAAGTTTTCCACCGTTGGTCTGGTGTTTCAGCTCTTCCTCGGCTCGACCACGGTGACATGACCCATCTTGCGACCGGGGAGGGCGTGTCGCTTGCCGTACAGGTGCACGGTCGCGCCCGGAACCGACAGCCAGCGGGCGTAGTCGTGGACGTCGTCGCCGATCAGGTTGGTCATGGAGACCACACCGTGGCGCACCGGCTCGGCCAGCGGCCATCCTGCAATCGCCCGGATGTGCTGTTCGAACTGCGACACCGAGGCGCCGTCCAGCGTCCAATGGCCGGAATTGTGCACGCGTGGGGCAATCTCGTTGACCAGCACCTTCGGGCCATCGGCACCCGGCACCACGAACATCTCGACCCCGAGCACGCCGACATAGCCGAGCGCATCGGCGATCGTCTTGGCGATCCGGCGAGCCTCGTCGGCCACTGCATCAGGGATCGAGGCCGGCGCCTTCGAGACCTTCAGAATGTGGTCGCGGTGCTCGTTCTCGGTGACGTCGTAGCTCACCACTTGGCCGTTGGCGCCGCGGGCCGCGATCACCGAAACTTCTCGCTCGAACGGCACGAAGGCTTCGAGAATCGCGGCGCGGGTCTCGAGGCTGGCCCAGGCCGCCTCCGGATCGTCGCCGGGGCGCAGCATCACTTGGCCCTTGCCGTCGTAGCCGAACCGCCGAGTTTTCAGCACCGCCGGAAGCCCGAGCCGGGCGACCGCGTCGCGCAGGGTCTGCGGCGAGGTGATGTCGGCGTAGGCGGCGGTGCCGATGCCGAGCTTGGTGACGAAGTCTTTCTCCGCCAGCCGGTCCTGGGTGGTCTCCAGAATGGTGTGGCTCGGCAGAACCGGCTTTCGGGCGGCCAGCACCAGCGCGGCGGAGGCCGGCACGTTCTCGAACTCGTAAGTGATGACGTCGACCTCGGAGGCGAACAGTTCCAGCGCCTCGACGTCGGCATATTCGGCGCAGGTGGCGTTCTGCACCACGTCGAATGCCGGCGAATCCGGGCCCGGCGAGAACACCTGGCACTTCAGGCCGAGCCTGGCCGCGGCGAGCGCCAGCATCCGGCCGAGCTGGCCGCCGCCGAGGATGCCGATGGTGTCGCCGGGCTTCAGCGGCTCACGATGGGGGCCGCTCACGCCGTGCCCTCCGGCCGGGCTGCGACCGAATTGGTCTGCGCCTGGCGCCATGCCGCCAACCGTGTCGCCAGATCGGAATCGGTCAGCGCCAGCACGCTCGCGGCGAGGAGGGCGGCGTTGATCGCGCCGGCCTTGCCGATCGCCAGTGTGCCGACGGGGATGCCAGCCGGCATCTGCACGATCGAGTACAGCGAATCCAAGCCCGACATCGTCTTGGATTCCACCGGCACACCGAACACCGGCAGCTCCGTCAGCGCCGCGGTCATCCCCGGCAGATGCGCAGCACCGCCGGCGCCGGCAATGACAATGCGGTAGCCGGCTGCTTTCGCGCCTTTGGCAAACGCGTACAGGCGGTCGGGGGTACGATGCGCGGAAACGATCTGGGCGTCATGGGCGATGCCGAGAGCGGTCAGGGTGTCGGCGGCATGCCGCATCGTTTCCCAGTCCGACTGACTGCCCATGATGATCGCGACGGGAACTGTCATTCAAACGATTCTTTCGAGCGATTCTGTCGTGAATCCAGAAACATAGGTGGGAATTATAGGGACGTTGGCCGGTCCGGCCAAGGCGCCGGGAATGCACTATCCTTTCTTGGTGAAGAGCGGCAAGTGTTGTGGCGGTTCTCCGGCTGATTCTCATGAAAAAGAAGCCCATCCGCCCCCAGTCCTCCCGCCGATCCGTCGACCGCGGGACCCCGAAGCCTGCCGCCAAGAAGCGAAAACTGCCGCCTGCCGGGCCGCGCCCGGCGCCGGCGATGCCGCGGGCGCGGGTTGCCGGTGGACGGTTGCCGGCCGATCCGCAGCTCAAGATCCGCCGGCTGAAGGCTCAGCTCGCCGCCGCGCTGGCGGAGATCGACGTGCTGCGCGCTTCCGCCGAAACCGACTTCCTGCTCGGCATTGCCAACCGCCGCGGCTTCGAACGCGAACTCGGCCGCGCGCTTGCCTACATCAAGCGCTATGGCGCCACCGGCGCTTTGATCATGCTCGACGTCGACCGGTTGAAACCGGTCAACGACACGCTCGGCCATGCCGCCGGCGACGTCGTGCTCAAGGCGGTGACCGAAGCGCTGCTGCGTCATGTCCGCGCCTCCGATCTGATCGGGCGGCTCGGCGGTGACGAGTTCGCGCTGCTGCTGTGGAATCTCGGCGAGAGCGATGCGCTGGCCAAGGCTCTTGGATTGGAAGAGGCGGTCGACTCGCTTGCGATTCGCTACGGGGATCAGGCGATCGAAGTCGGGATTTCCGCAGGCTTCACAATGCTGACGCCGGACATGGACGTTGCCGCGGCGTTCGCCTGTGCGGATCGCGCGATGTATGCGCGCAAGGCCGAACGTCGCGCCGCATCAGGTGCGCCAATCAAGCGATGATATCGGGCGTGATTTGATCTTCGATGAAGGCGATGCGATCGCGCAGCGCCAGCTTCCGCTTCTTCAGTCGCTGCAGGCGCAACAGATCGGGCGCCGGCGAATGATGCAGGGCGTCGATCGCGGCGTCGAGATCGCGATGCTCTTGTTGCAGCCTTGCCAGCTCGGCACCGAGGTCGCCCTCGTCTTCATCGGTCATGTTCAGTGTCGGCTTGAACCAACTCGCGAACAGCGGGCCGGTTGCGGAGGATGATCGATCAGTTCGGCGTCATTATCGCTTTTGCGGCGTTGCGAGCAAGCGGCGCGACCTTGCACTGATCCGCTTACGACCTTCGTCAGGTGAATAATCCACCAACGCGGTGCCGCCCTTGCGTGCCGCCGCGCGCCGCAAGGGCCTCGGTGTTGTGCGGGGCCCCATCGTGTCGTCGGCGATTCGTTTCATGGACCGCGAAATTATGACGCGGATATTTCAAGACCTATCGACAGACGCCACCAGAGATGTAGACTTCTTCGTCCGGATGGAAACTCAGTCTCACCAAATGAGGAGGTTTCGTATGGCAATTCAAGCGCATCTCGTCGAACTGGAACGCAAGCACAAGGTTCTGGAGACCGAATTGCACGACGCTCTCGCCCATCCTTCCACGGACGATGCTCGTATCGCCGACCTGAAGCGCCGCAAGCTGATGGTTCGGGATCAGATCGCGAAACTGAAGCAGACCGCTCCCAGCCTGCACTGACGTTTTTCACTGCACTGCAGCATAGCTACCCCTCGCGTCGCTCTGCGTTCTAACTGAGACGACGCGAGTGTAACGGCCGCAGGACTTCTTGACCTCTGACGCCGAAGTGCCTTCCGGGCGGTGCCAGAGGAGCCTTGATCAGCCCTGATATCGGTGATTGGTGCCGATCACACCGCCACGAGCTCGGCGACGTGATCGGCAATTGCCAGCGACGCCGTCAGTCCCGGTGACTCGATCCCAAACAGATTAATCAATCCCGGCACTCCGTGCTCGCGCGGGCTTTGCACGACGAAGTCCTGAACCGCGACGGAAGGAGGGACGATCTTCGGGCGGATGCCGGAGTAGCCCGGCGATAGCGCTCCGTCCGGCAGCCCCGGCCAATATTTGCGGATCGCCGGATAGAACCGTGCTGCGCGCGCCGGGTCGACCACGTAGTCGAGCTCATCGATCCACTCGACGTCGGGGCCGAACTTGGCCTGACCGCCCAGATCCAACGTCAGATGCACGCCGAGTCCGCCGGGCTCCGGCACCGGATAGATCAAGTGAGAGAACGGAGCCCGCGCGCTGCAGGTGAAGTAATTGCCCTTGGCGAGATAGGCCGTCGGCACCATCTCAGGCGGCATCGGCGCGATGGCGCGTGCGACCGCAGGCGCCCCGAGGCCTGCAGCGTTGATCAACAACCGGCAGCCGAGCGTCATCGGCGTTTCGCCACCGATCTCGAGCGCCAGCTTCTCTTCTTCGCCGCGTGCCGACAGCAGTGGCGCGTGAAATGCGAAGACTGCCCCGGCCGCTTCCGCATCGCCGCGTAGTGCGAGCATATAAGCGTGGCTATCGACAATACCCGTCGACGGCGACACGAGTGCCGCCACGCAGGCGAGCGCCGGCTCCAACCGCCGCGCTTCGGTGCCGTCGATCGCGCGGAGATCGTCGACGCCGTTTGCGGCGGCATGGGCTCGGATCGACTCCAGTCTGTCGGCCTCGGCCGCGGTCGTGGCGACAATCAGCTTTCCGCATTGCCGATGCGGAATGCCGTGGTCAGCGCAGTAGGCGTACAGCGCGCGCCGGCCTGCGACGCAGAGCCGGGCCATCAGGCTGCCGGCGCGATAGTAAATTCCGGCATGGATCACTTCGCTGTTGCGCGACGAAGTGCCGGTTCCGATCGCCTCGGCCTGCTCCACGACGACCACTTCGCGGCCTTGCTGCGCCAGCTTCCGCGCGATCGCCAAGCCGACCACACCCGCGCCGACCACGACACACTCAACTTCTTCCATCGATACGCGCTCTTGTTGCGAGTCATTCCTTAGACGGCGTTTATGATCGGGTTAACCATCTCCGGTCAATTGACGAAAATTGCCACGATACCAATCCGTCTAACTTGCGTTGTTTACATGTTCCAAAGGTGTCGTGCACCAGAGTTCGGCTGCAATTTCTGGGTGTTGTATGAAGGCGTGGATAGGGAAGGCGGGCAGCGGAGCAGCATTGGCTGTAGTGACGACCGGTCTTCCTCTGTCGGCAGCGATCGCATCGCAGAGCTTCGCGCCCGCCAGCTATATCGGCGGCGTCGAACCTGACCTCATGTGGGAGTTGCTGATCGGCGGATTGACGGTGGCGTCGTTCACTTGCGCGGTCGCATTGTGGGCGGCATCGATGTTGCGCAAGCAGCGCCGCGCCCAGCGTCGAAAGAACATGCTGGTCGATTCGGTCCTCAACAAGCTGCAGCAGGGCGTGGTGATTGTCGACGCCTCGGGCCGAGTCGTGTTCTGCAACGACCGCTATCTCGAGATGTATGGTCTGACCCGTGCCGAGGTGCCGCGCGGCCTGCCGGGGCAGGAATTGCTGGCGCTGCGCCGTGCCCGCGGCATGTTCGATCTGACCGACGACGAATTCTACCGCAGCGCCGGCCTGCCACAGGGCTGCGTCCACGAGCTCCAGGACGGCCGTTGCATCCAGGTCAAATTCTCGAAGCTCGCCAACGGCGGCACGATCGCAACCCACGACGACTGCAGCGAGCTGCGCCGGGTGTCGAAGGAGCTGGCGACCACCAAGCAGTTCCTGGAGTCGGTGATCGACAACATTCCAGTCTGCGTCGCCGCCAAGAACATCGACTATGGTCGCTACATCCTCGCCAATCGCGCCTTCGAAACGATCTCGGGGCTGAGCCGCGAGCGGATCATCGGCGCATCGGCAGACGATCTGTATTCGCCGCAGTCCGCGACGAACATTCGGGAAGCGGACCGCAATGCGCTGGAATCGAGCACCGGCGCCTATAAATCCGAGTTGACCGTCGAGATGGGCCGAAGCGAGCGGGTTCTGGCCAGCAACCGCGTCGTCGCCCGCAATGAGCGCGGCGAGCCCGAATTCCTGATCGCGCTGTTCGAGGATATCACCAACCGCCGTGAACTATCGCTCGAGCTGGAGAAGACCAAGCGCTTCCTTGAGCTGGTGATCGACAACATTCCGGTCGCCTTGACGGTGCAGAGTACCGCCGATGGCCGCTACGTGCTCGCTAACCGCGGCGCCGAGATCATCTTCAACCGCCGCCGCGAAGACGCGATTGGTCTGACGTCCGGCGAGATCTTCAACACCAAGGAAGCGCGGCTGATTGCCGAGCGCGACGAGTTGGCGATCCGCAAAGGCGGCCTGGTGGTGGAGGAGCATCCGATCTCGACCGCCGGTGGCTTGCGCCTGTTCGTCACGCGGAGGATGACCGTCACCGACGAGGCCGATCAGGCGCACTACCTGATCAAGACCCATGTCGATGTCACCGACCGTCGCCAGACCGAGGCGCGGATGGCCCACATGGCCTATCATGACGGCCTCACCGATCTGCCGAACCGCGACGCCTTCCTGAAGTCGCTGACTCAGATGATCGAGGCGTGCGACGATGCCGTCGACGAGTTCGCCGTGCTCTCCGTCGACCTCGACGGCCTGAAGGAGATCAACGACGTTTTCGGCCACGCGATCGGCGACAAGCTGCTGATCGAGGTGGCGCGTCGGATCGAATGGGCTGCGCGCGGCGGTGTGGTGGCGCGGCTGTCCGGTGACGAGTTCGGTTTGATCATCGATGGCCCGCAGCCGGCTGCGGCGTGCGATTTGGCGGGTTTGGTTGCCAAAGCGCTGGCGCCCGGTTTCGTCATCGACGGCAAGACTGTGCGGATCGGTGTGACCACCGGTATCGCGCTGTTTCCTGCCAACGGCACCGACGCGACAGCGCTGCTCGCCAATGCCGGCGCGGCGCTGTTCCGAGCCAAAGCGAAGGCGCGCGGGTCGGTCTCGGTGTTCGAGCCAGAGATGGACATGCAGATCCGCGACCGGCGGGTGCTGCATCAGGATCTGTCGAACGCGATCCGCAACGGTGAGATTTCGCTGTACTACCAACCGCAGGCTTCGAGCACCAAGCAGGTCGGCAACAACGACATCGTCGGCTTCGAGGCGCTCGCGCGTTGGCGTCATCCGACCCGCGGTTTCGTACCGCCGAGCGAGTTCATTCCACTCGCTGAAGAAAGCGGACTGATCGTCGAGCTGGGTGAATGGATTCTACGCGAGACCTGCCGGCAGGCCGCCTGCTGGACGCAGCCCCTGCAGGTTGCAGTCAACCTGTCGCCGGCTCAATTCCTGAACACCGATCTTGTCGGATTCGTCAAAGAGGTCCTGCTGCAAACCGGGCTCGATCCCGGGCGGCTGGAACTGGAAATCACCGAAGGCGTACTGATCGATGACTTCGATCGCGGCCTGTCGCTGCTGCGCCGCCTGAAGGCGCTGGGCGTCCGGGTTTCAATGGACGATTTCGGCAGCGGCTATTCTTCGCTGACCTATCTGCAAGCGTTCCCGTTCGACAAGATCAAGATCGATCGCGCCTTCATCATGAACCTCGGCCGCAATCCGCAATCGGCGGCGATCGTCAGGGCCGTGATCGGGCTCGGCCACGGCCTCGGTGTCACGTTGGTGGCCGAAGGCGTCGAGACTCAGGAGCAGCTCGACTTCCTGGTCGATGAATCGTGCGACGCCGTGCAGGGATATCTGATCGGAAGGCCGGCGCCGATCGAACAATATGGCTGGCTGGTCGGGACGAACCCCGACCGAGCCGGCACCGCAGCGGGGGCACGCGAAGCAGGCTGATCGCGTGCCGCGGGATGCGCTGCGGCTGTTTCGTGGACGCTCAGGAGCCGGTGCCGCTTGCGACCGGCTTTCCGCCGAACGCCACCGGCGTTTGCGGTCGCTCATCGACGTGCAGCGTGAACAGGTCCGGCCGCGAATAGTGCCCCACCGCGTCGAAGTCGAGAGTCGCACCGAGAATGTCATCGGTATCGATGTCCGCGGTCAGGATGCCTTCCTCGTCGAGCAGCGGGCCGGCGAGGATTTCGCCGAGCGGGCCGACGATGACGGAGCGGCCGTGCATCATCCATTCGTCCGCGCCGGCTTCGATCCGGCTGGCGTAGTCGGCAGGAAAGTCCGAACGCCGCATCACCTGACAGGCACCGATCACGAAGCAGCGGCCTTCCATCGCAATGTGGCGCATGGTGGCAACCCAGGTCTCGCGATCGTCGGCGGTCGGCGCGGCCCATAGCTGCACGCCCTTGGCGTAGTAGGCGGCGCGCATCAGCGGCATGTAGTGCTCCCAGCAGATCGCGCCGCCCAGCTTGCCGTAGGGCGTGTCGACCACGGTCAGCGTCGACGCGTCGCCGAAGCCCCACACCAGCCGCTCCGAACCGGTCGGCATCAGCTTGCGGTGGATGCCGAGCAGGCGGCCAGGGGCCAGATACAGCGCCGTGCAGTACAGCGTGCCGCCGTCGCGTTCGATTATGCCAACGACTGCGTGGATGTCGTGCTCGGCGCAGGCGGTGATGAGCTGCTCGACCTCCGGGCCCGGAATGCTGATCGAGCCACGCACATAGCGGGCGAAATCCTCGCGGCCTTCCGGGGTGCGCCGTCCGATTGCGCAGCCGAAATCGAGGCCCTTCGGATAGCCGCCGATGAAGGCTTCCGGAAATACCGCAAGTTGCACGCCCTTGGCTGCGGCTTCGCCGAGCAGCGCTACGGTGCGCGCAGTCGCTGCTGCTGCGTCGAACGGAACGGTCGTCGCCTGAATTGCTGCGACTTTCAACTTGGCCATCTGATGTGTCCTTATGGTGCGGAGTTGGTGTGGATCTCTGCGTCCTGCCAGAGCGGACGATCGAGATCGAAAAGATCGCGGGTGCGGGTGTAGGCGGAGGCGCCGTGCATCCGGCCGACGAGATCGAGCGCGGCGTGATCGACGCGCGGTCGCTCCGGATCGCCGGTCAAGACGTGATGGGCATAGTGTGCATGCAGCACTTCGCCGACCACCATCACTTGGCCGGGCCCGGTGTCGAGCCAATGCGTGCAGCGGCATTCGAAAGCGACCGGTGAGGCGGCGATGCGTGGCGGGCGGATCGCGACGCTCGGCAGCGTTTGGAGCCCGGCCAGATCGAGCTCGTCAATCTCCGGCGGAGCTTCGACGCAGGTTGTGTTCATCACCTCCACGAGGCTGAACGGGACCAGATTGACGACGAATTCGCCGGTGGCACGGATGTTCGTGGCCGTATCCTTCGGCGCATCCGGCCGGGCCAGAATGCCGAGTGCGACGACGGGTCGGTCGGAGCCGAACATGTTGAAGAACGAGTAGGGTGCGGCATTGACACAGCCGTCGGGCGCGCAGGTGACGACCCAGGCGATCGGGCGCGGCATGATGGTCGAGGCCATCAGCCGATAGCGATCCGCGCCGGACATTTTGGCGAAGTCGAAGTGGCGCTGCGGTTGTGATACCAAGTCGTGCAACTATCTCACTCGCGGCTTTCATCATGGCCGGCACAAGGCCGGCCATGATGGCGCTATTCGTTCAGGCGCGGATTATCTTCACGCTCTTCGGGTCGAAGCCCTGCGATGCGGCTTCCTTGTCCACCGCGCTGGCGATCGTGGTGTCGACGAACTTGCTGACGTCGGGCACCCGCGGCAGCAGCTTGTTCTCCACGCCCCATTTGGCAAGCGTGTCCATCTTGGCGATCTGCGCGGGCGTCAGCGCCGCCTTGACGTCGGTGAACGACTTGGCGCCCCAGGCCGGATCGTAGCTCGACGCCTTCTCCAAGACTTCGACCGGGATGTTCTTGGCCGGCTCCAGTGTGCGGAACCAGCCGTTCACCAGATCGTGGTTCTGGCTGGCGAAGAACAGCGCTTCGGAATTGGCTTTCAGCATCCGCTTCAGTACCGCGGGGCGATCCTTGAAGAAGCGGTTGTTGGCGGCGAGTACGATCACCGGGGTGACGTTCTGCGACACCACCTGAGCGAAGCCCGCATTTTCGAAGAACGACACGAACGGATCGTAGGTGAAGAATGCGTCGATCCGCTGAGCACCGACCGCGTCGGCGAGCTCGGCCGGGCCGACATTGACGAAGGTGACGTCCTTGCCCGGCGTCAGCCCCGCCTTCGACACCGCTTCCTGTGCGTTCTGGAACGCGGTGATACCGAACGTGCCGTAGATCTGCTTGCCCTTGAGGCCGGCGAGATCGGTGATGCCGGACTTCTTGGTCGTGAGTACCGCAGAGCGGAAGATCGCCTGCGACGACACGGTGGTGACCGGCGCGCCGATCGCCATCGTGGTCACCGCGGCGAAGTCGGACAGCGTGCCGATGTCGGCCGCGCCGGAGACCAGCGCTTCGGTGATCGCCGGCGAGGCGGCCAGCTGGATCATCTCCATCTTCAGGCCGTTGCGCGTGGCGATATCGGTGCGCATCAGCACATGGGCGATCTGGGCCGACACCGTGGTGGTGTTGAACCAGCCCATCTTGACGACGTCGCCTTCCTGAGCGCGCAGGATCGAGGGCGCCGCAAACGGCATGGTGGCGGCAAGGCCGGCGGCGAGCTGACCGAAGCGACGGCGCGATAGATTGGTTGTCACGGCTTAGTCCCCCTTTTGCCATTCAGGCTTCAGCGTCTCCCAGAGGTCTTTGACCGTGGAGACGAACCATGGATCGGATCGCATTTCGGCAGTGCGCGGCCGTGGCAGCGGCACCAGCACTTCGTCGCGCACGCGGCCGGGCCGCGGGCTCATCACCACCACGCGGTCGGCGAGGAACACCGCTTCGTCGATGCCGTGAGTGACGAAGATCACCGTCTTGCCGGCCTCGGTGGAGATGCGGGCGATTTCTTCCTGCAGCAGCACGCGGGTCTGCGCGTCGAGCGCGCCGAACGGCTCGTCCATCAACAGGATGTCGGGATCCGGCGCCAGCGCCCGCGCGATCGCGGCGCGCTGCTTCATGCCGCCGGACATCTGGTGTGGATACTTGTCCTCGAAGCCGGCGAGATGGACCGTCTTGATCAGCGACCGCGCGATGTCGGCGCGCTCCGCCTTCGGTAGCCCCTTGGCCTTGAGGCCGAACTCGACGTTCTGCTGCACCGTCATCCAGCCGAACAGCGCGTAGTCCTGAAACACCACGGTGCGGGAAGCGTCCGGCTTTGAGATCGGCCGGCCGTTCTGCAGGATCTGGCCGCTGGAGGCGGACTGGAAACCGGCGATGATGCTGAGCAGTGTCGACTTCCCGCAGCCGGACGGGCCGAGCAGCGAGATGAACTCGCCTTTCTTGATCCGCAGCGATACGCCGTCGAGCGCGACCACGGCCTGATGGGTGGCTTTGGAGTCGTAGACCTTGCCGACGTTGCGGATGTCGATCTGAACCTCAGCGGTCGAGGCCTGCGGTGCCGCAGGCTCGGCGGCGGCGAAAGTGGCGGGTGCGAATTGTGCGTTCATGGTGCGGGCCCTCAGCTGCGCTCGGAAGGAGCCCACGCGTTCACGCGCCGCTCGATACGTTCAAGGATGGCGGACATCGCGAAGCCGATCAGGCCGATCGTCACCATGCCGGCGACGACGTTGTTGATCTGGAACAGCATGCGCGACTGCTGGATCAGGTAGCCGAGACCGGTCTGGGCGGCGATCAGTTCGGCGGTGACCACGCACATCCAGCCGACGCCGAGCGCGATACGCAGGCCCGGCAGGATGATCGGCAGCGAGGCGGGGATCAGCACGTCGGTGAACAGCTGCCAGGGCTTGGCGCCGAGGCAGAGCGCCGCGTTCATCTGGTTGCGGTCGAGGCCGCGGATCGCCGTATAGGTGGCGATGAACACCGGAAACACCGCGCCGAGGAAGACCAGGAAGTAGGAGGCGGCGTCGCCGAGCCCGAACCACAGGATGGTGATCGGGATCCAGGCCAGCGGCGGGATCGGCCGCAGCGCCTCGATCACCGGCCGCACGTAGTCCGATACAGTCCGCCACCAGCCACAGATCAGGCCGAGCGCCAGCCCGACCACGCAGGCGAACAGAAAGCCGACTGCAACGCGCTGCAGGCTGGCGCCGAGATGCACCCACAGCGAGCCGTCGAGGGCGAGCTGCCAGAGGGCTTCGGCAATCGCGACCGGTGACGGCAGCAGAAAGCCGTCGACCAGATTGAGTTGAGTGACGGCCTGCCAGATCGCGAAGAACGCGGTCAGGCCGACGGCGGCCCGCATCGGGCGCCCCGCAAAGGCGTTCTGAATCATCGTGAACCGCGGCCTCATGGTTTCGACCGGTAGGCGGCCCGCATCGGCTTCCGCTTCCATCTGCAATCCTCCTTTGGTCGCGCTCTGTGCTCGCGTGACGCCTAACTTTGAAATATGTCGGGCAAATCCGTCAATCCGGAATCGGCGGTCCGTCGGAATATAAATCGAGAAAAACCCCAAATTATCCGCTTAGCTCGGCGCCATTTGCCGGCGCATTGTGCATTGCAGTCAATTCCGGTCAGAAATCGTCGGAAAAATCCGACAATAGACGTTGAGGCCGAGATCGGACATGGTCGGCGCGCTTCGGCGGTGGGGGACGACGTTGGATATTGAAGAAAAACTGGCCCGGATCGGCATCAGCGGGACGCTGTACAAGCTGTATTTGACCGCGGTCGGGCTCGGCGGCGCATCGGTGACGGCGGTTGCGGCGAAGGCTGGCCTGCCGCGCACCACGGCGCACGATGCGCTCGCCAAGCTGGAGGCCGAGGGGCTGATCCGGTTCGTCGACCATGGCAAGCGGCGGTTCGTCGTCGCGCAGGATCCCGGTATCCTGATGGAGCGGCTGGAGGCGCGTCGGCAGATGCTGGACGACGTGATGCCGGTGCTGCGCTCGATGTACCATCACGAGAGCGGCCAGCCGAACGTGCGCTTTCATCCGGGCCCCGAGGGCATCCGAACGACGCTGTGGGACACGCTGTCCGGCGGCGACAAGGTGCTGCGCGCCACGCTGTCGATGCGCGAATTGATGGCCGAGCCAGGGCTGGAAGAAATGGAGCACTATCTGCAGGAGCGTGCCCGCCGCGGCATTTGGCTGCGGGTGATCCGTTCGGTCGAGCGCGATATCGCGCCGATCTGGCCATCCAGCCAGGAGCTGTGCCGCGAGCTGCGCTACGCGCCGCACGAGCACACCCTGGGGATGACCTGCTTCATTTACGGCAACAAAGTGTGCCTGATCTCATCGGCGCGCGAGAGCTACGGGCTGATCATCGACAGCGCCGAATTCGCCGCGTTCCAGGCCTCGATGTTCGACGCGATGTGGAGTCTCAGTACGCCGGACACCGAGGCGGCGATTCCGACGCCGGACGGCGACGGATGAGCGAGGTGCCGGCGTTCGCGATGGTTGAGTAGCGTGCGATAGGCCGCTACAGCTTGCGGTTCTGATCGAACCGGCTTGGAGCTGTAGAGACGCTGAGAAAATGACGGAGCACGCTGGATATTCCGCGCCGGCCGAGGTTGCCGGTGAGCCGCTGTTGCGTATCGAGGCCGTGGAGAAACGGTTCGGCGGGTTCGTCGCCGTCGACCGGCTGTCACTGGACATCAACGCCGGTGAGTTCTTCGCGCTGCTGGGCCCCAGCGGTTGCGGCAAGACGACGCTGCTGCGGATGCTGGCGGGTTTCGAGACGCCGGATGCCGGGCGCATCCTGCTGAACGGCGTGGATATCGCGGCGGTGCTGCCGCACGAGCGCCCCGTCAACATGATGTTCCAGAACTATGCGTTGTTTCCGCATCTCTCCGTCGCGGCCAACATCGCGTTCGGGCTGAAGCGGGCCCGGCTGCCGCGCAAGGAAATCAAGGCGCGGGTCGCCGAGATGCTGGCGCTGGTCAGGCTCGAAGGGCTGGGCAAGCGCAAGCCGGATCAGCTTTCCGGCGGCCAGCAGCAGCGGGTCGCGCTGGCGCGGGCACTGGCGCTGCGGCCGAAGCTGCTGTTGCTCGACGAGCCGATGGCGGCGCTGGACAAGAAGCTGCGCGAAAGCACTCAACTCGAACTGATGGCGCTGCAGAAGCGGCTCGGAATGACCTTCGTGATCGTCACCCACGATCAGCAGGAGGCAATGACGGTGGCCGACCGGATCGGCGTGATGCGCGCCGGCAAGCTCGATCAGGTCGCGGCGCCGCGACGGCTTTACGAGGCGCCGGAGTCGCGCTGGGTTGCGGAGTTCGTCGGCGACGTCAACATGCTGGAAGGCAGCATGGCTGGGCGTGAGCACGGCCGCATCACCATCGCGACCGGCGGGGCCGGAGACGTGGTCGCGACCGAGCCGCGCGAGGCCGCCGGGAACGAGACGATCTGCGTGGCGATCCGCCCCGAGAAGATCAGGCTGTCGCTGCGCGGTCCCGCGGCCGACGCCGGCCATGCCGACGCGATCAACCGACTCGACGGCACCATCACCGATATCGGCTATGCGGGCGGCATGACTAGCTACAAGGTGCGGCTGGATCGCGGCGCGACGCTGCTTGCCGCGGTGGCCAACACCACCCGGCTCGACGTCGATGCGTATCACGCCGGTCAGCATGTGGTGGCGTGGTTCTCGCCCGACGATTGCGTGGTGCTGACCCGATGAGCGGCCGCCGGATTTTCACCAAGCCGGCGCGCCTCGCAGCCGTCGCGCCTTATGTCTGGATGCTGCTGTTCTTCCTGGTGCCGTTCGGCTTCGTGGTGAAGATCAGCCTGTCTCAGACCGCGATCGCGCAGCCGCCTTATACGCCGGTGTTCGATCTCGCCGCCGGCTGGACGGCGCTGCGCGCGGCTTTCGACGCGCTGTCGATCGACAATTTCAAGCTGATCCTCGGCGACCACCTCTACGTGGTGTCCTATCTGCGCAGCCTGACGGTTGCCGCGGTCTCGACCGCGATCCTGCTCGGAATCGGCTATCCGATCGCCTATGCGATGGCGCGGCTGCCGCGCCGCTGGCAGCCGCTGGCGATGATGCTGGTGATCGTGCCGTTCTGGACCTCGTTCCTGATCCGGATCTACGCCTGGATCAACATCCTGCAGCACGACGGCCTGCTCAATCAGCTATTGCTGGCGCTGCACATCGTGTCGAAGCCGGTGGTGTGGCTGTCGACCGACACCGCGATGTATGTCGGCATCGTCTATTCGTATCTGCCGTTCATGGTGCTGCCGCTGTATGCGACGCTTGCGAAGCTGCCGCATTCGCTGTCGGAAGCCGCCGCCGATCTCGGCGCCTCGCCGGGCCGCGCGTTCTGGCTGGTGACGTTCCCGCTGTCGCTGCCCGGCATCGGCGCCGGTGTGCTGCTGTGCTTCATCCCGATCGTCGGCGAGTTCGTGATCCCGGACCTGCTTGCCGGATCGCGGTCGCCGATGATCGGCCAGACGCTGTGGCTTGAGTTCTTCACCAACCGCGACTGGCCGGTCGCCTCGGCGCTCGCGGTGCTGCTGCTCGGCGTGCTGCTGCTGCCGCTCCTGATCTACGAGCGGGCACAGCGACGCCAGCTCGAGGGGAAGTCGTGATGGTGTTGGTGATAACCGACCTCTCCGCGAGCGTTGCCTTCTCCCTCCCCCCTTGCGGGGGAGGGTCGGGGTGGGGG
>NZ_QUMK01000073.1 GCF_010907035.1 Rhodopseudomonas sp. BR0M22 | reverse complement strand
GCGCCGGCCTTTGCGCGCAATGCTGGGCGCAACTGTCGTTCATCGCCCCGCCTTACTGCGAAAAGCTCGGGATTCCGTTCGTTTACGATCCCGGTCCTGGCATGCTGTCGATGCAGGCGATTGCCGATCCGCCGGCTTATGCGCGCTCGCGCGCCGCAGTGCGCTACGACGAGGTGGCAAAGGCGCTGGTGCACGGGCTCAAATTCCACGACCGCACCGACCTGGCGCCGATCATGGGGCGGTGGATGGCGCATGCCGGGCAGCCCCTGCTGGCGGACGCCGATCTCTTGGTGCCGGTTCCGCTGCATTGGCGCCGCGGTTTCTCGCGCCGCTACAATCAGTCCGGCGCGCTGGCGCAGGCGGTCGCCCGGCAGGCCAAATTGCCGGTCGCGGTCGAGGCGCTGCAGCGGGTCAGGCCGACCGCTCACCAGATCGGGCTGTCGCGCAGCGAGCGCGCCGCCAATGTCCAGGGCGCCTTCAAGGTTCCCAAACACCGCAAGGCCGAAATCCAGGGGCGGCGGATCGTACTGGTCGACGACGTGCTGACCTCGGGCGCCACCGTGGACGCCTGCGCCCGGGCGTTGCTGCGGGCGCGGGCGGCCTCGGTCGACGTGCTGGTTTTCGCGCGGGTTGTCGATACGGCGAAATCCCCCATATAATCCGCTTCTTGCGCCGATCTTTCGGCAACCGAACGGAGCCCGAATGCCCGCTGCGATCGAAATCTTCACCCGCCCAGGCTGCGGCTATTGCAGCGCCGCAAAATCGCTCCTGAACCGCAAGAAGGCGGCGTTCACCGAATACGACGTCTACGTCGATCCGGGCTATCGGGTGAAGATGGAGGAGCGCGTCGGGCCCGGCGCGACCTATCCGCAGATCTTCATCGGCGATTACCATGTCGGCGGCTGCGACGATCTCTATGCGCTCGACCGTGAGGGCAAGCTCGACGCGCTGCTCGCCGGCGAGAAGGCTGCGTCATGACCGCGGTGGAGCCGTTCAACGCCGCCTTGGTGCAGATGCGCAGCGGGCTGGCGCCCGAGCCCAACCTCGAACAGGGCATCCGGCTGATTCGCGAGGCGGCCGCGGCCGGTGCCGACTACGTGCTCACCCCCGAGGTGAGCAACATGATGCAGCTCAATCGCGAAGCGTTGTTCGCCCAGCTCGCCGACCAGGACGGCGACGCCTCGCTGAAGGCGTATCGCGAACTGGCGCGCGATCTGAACATCCATCTGCACATCGGCTCGCTGGCGCTGCGCGCCTCGCCGGACCGCGCGGTCAACCGATCGTTCCTGATCGGTCCGGACGGCACAATCCTGGCGAGCTACGACAAGATCCACATGTTCGACATCGATCTCGGCAATGGCGAGAGCTATCGCGAGTCGGCGAACTATCAACCGGGCGAAACCGCGGTGATTGCCGATCTGCCGTGGGGCCGGATCGGGCTGACGATCTGCTACGACGTGCGCTTTCCGGCGCTGTACCGCGCGCTCGCCGAAGCCGGCGCATCGTTTCTCAGCGTGCCGGCGGCATTCACCAAGCCGACCGGCGAGGCGCATTGGCATGTCCTGCTGCGCGCCCGCGCGATCGAGAACAGCTGCTTCGTGTTCGCCGCCGCGCAAGGCGGGTTGCACGAGAACAAGCGCGAGACCTTCGGTCATTCGCTGATCATCGATCCGTGGGGCGTGGTACTGGCCGAAGGCGGCATCGAGCCCGGTTTCATCATGGCGCGGATCGATCCGGCCGAGGTGACGAAGGCGCGCGGCAAGATCCCGTCGCTGCAGCATGGCCGCCGCTTCACCGTCGCCGATCCCAATGCCGGTCCCGGCCATCTGCATCTGGTTCAGCCGTCATGATCCGCTACAGCCTGCGCTGCGACAAAGGCCATGTGTTCGAGAGCTGGTTTCAGAGCTCGTCGGCCTATGAGTCCCAGGTTCGGCGCAAGCTGGTGAGCTGCCCGCGCTGCGATTCGGTGAAGGTCGAAAAGGCGATCATGGCGCCGCAGATCGTCGGCAAGAAGGGCCGCGGGCGGGCGCCGGAGCCGGTCGCCGCCGAGGCCGCCGCGCCGAACCTTGCGGCCGAGACCGCTTCCGCAGATTCGCCGACGCCGCTGCTGATGGCGCAGGAGCGCGAGCTGCGCGCCAAGCTGAAGGAATTGCGCGACCACATCGTCAAGACCGCCGACAATGTCGGCGACCGCTTTCCCGATCAGGCCCGCGCGATGCATTACGGCGATATTGAACACCGCCCGATCTACGGCGAAGCCTCCCCGACCGAGGCCAAGGCGCTGATCGACGAAGGCATCGAAGTGGCGCCGCTGCCGGTGCTGCCGGACGACCGGAATTGACCTCTTGGTTGTAGCTAGCCTCATGCTTTCTTTTGTCATTCCGGGGCGCGCGAAGCGCGAGCCCGGAATCCATACGCCGCAGCGTCGGTTGTGACGCGAGGCGGCTGTTACTCCGTCCACGAAGCGGGCTCAGGGGTTATGGGTTCCGGGTTCGCGCTTCGCGCGCCCCGGAACGACGAGCGAGAGGTTTGGGTGCCAAGTAGCTCGCTGGAGACGCCACTGTGAACCCCGATACCCTGCTCTCCTGGCAATTCTGGGCGATCCTGTCGGCGGTGTTCGCCGCGCTGACGGCGATTTTTGCCAAGGTTGGCGTGGCGGACATCAATTCGGATCTCGCCACTTTCATCCGCACCGTGGTTGTTCTGGTGGCGCTCGGCGGGCTGCTGGCGGCCACCGGCAAGCTCGTCGCGGACGGGCCGATCAGCGCCAAAACCTGGACGTTCCTGATCCTGTCGGGGCTGTGCACCGGAGCGTCGTGGCTGTGCTACTTCCGGGCGCTGAAGCTCGGCCCGGCAAGCCTGGTGGCGCCGATCGACAAGCTCAGCGTGGTGCTGGTGGTGCTGTTCGGCGTGCTGTTTCTCGGCGAAAAGCCGTCCGGCACCGAATGGATCGGGATCGCGCTGATCGCCGCCGGCGCCGTGATCATTGCGCTGAAGTAATCACACCGCGACCAGCAGCGCGACGCCGAGCACGATCAGGATGATGCCGAGGACCTCGCGCAGCGCCACCGGCTGCTTGAACGAGTAGTAGGCCACGGCCTGGGCGAACAGAACCTCGATCAGCGCCAGGGTGCGGACATTGGCGGCGGCAGTGAGCGCGAACGCCAGAAACCAGAACTGCGAGGCGGCGGCGCCGACGAAGCCGGCCAGCATCGACGGCCGCCACAGCCGCAGGATGTCCCGCAGCACCTGCGGCGCCCGCGCCAGCAGGTAGATGGTCAGCACCAGCGTCTGCACGCCGAGCGCGAACACCAGGGTGAAGGTCGCGGCGGTGACGAAGGTGACGTCCGGCACCACGATGATCGCGCCGCGAAAACCGACCGCCGACAGCGCGAAGGCCGCCGCCGCGCTCAGTCCGAGCAGCGTCGGACGCAGGCTGACGAGGCCGCGGGCGGCACCCGGCCGCAGCGCGGCGACCACGACGCCGACGGTGGCGATCAAAATCGCCCCCACCTTCCACAGATTCAGGTGATCGCCGAGAAACACGAAGCCGAAGATCGCGGTCTGGATCGCCTCGGTCTTCAGATAGGCGGTGGTGACGACGAAGGAGCGTTCGTTCATCGCCGCCAGCATCATGCCGGTCGCGGCGATCTGCGACAGCGCGCCGAGCAGCAGCCATGGCCAGAAGTCGAGGCCCGGCGACGGCATCGCGTCGCCGGTCGCCACCATCACGCCGGCGAAGAACAGCAGCGAGAACGGAAACCCGAACAGGAAGCGGATATTGGTGGCGCCCCAGGTTCCGAGCGGCCCGGTCAGCGAGCGCTGCATCGCGTTGCGCGCGACCTGACCGGCCGCGGCGACGAGCGTGAAGGGAATCCAGAGCGAAGCGACGGTGAACATGGCGATGGCGGCAGGAGGGACGCTGCAGCCTCGGCGATCCGGTCCGCAGCGGTCAACCGGACCCGGATCATGCCTGCATTGCGAGGACTCGCGCGCGCCGCAGGGATCGGCGCGCGGTCGTCCAGACTTACGGCGCCGGCTCGGCGACCATCATGTAGTTCACGTCCATGTCGGGCGACAGCTTCCAGCGGTCGGCCAGCGGATTGAACACCAGGCCGGACTGCTCGGTGACGGTCAGTTTCAGCCGGTTGAGGTGCTGCTCCAGTTCGGCGGGAGTGACGAACTTGTCCCACTGATGGGTGCCGCGCGGCAGCCAGCGCATCACATATTCGGCGCCGACGATGGCGAGCGCGAAGCTCTTCCAATTGCGGTTCAGCGTCGCCACCACCATGATGCCGGTCGGCTTCACCAGCGCGGCGCAGCGCGCCAGGAAGGCGCCGACGTCGGTGACGTGCTCGATCACCTCCATGGCCAGCACGATGTCGAACCGCTCACGCGGGTCGATCTCCTCGACCATGATGTTGCGGTAGTCGATCGCCAGATGCGACTTGTCGGCGTGCAGCTTGGCGGCGGCGATATTGGTGGCCGAGGGGTCGATTCCGATCACCTGGGCGCCGAGCCGGGTGAACGGCTCGCACAGCAGCCCGGCGCCGCAGCCGATGTCCAGCATCCGCAGCCCCTCGAGGCAGCTCAGGCTCTTGGCGTTACGCTCGAATTTGCGGCAGGCGGCGTCGCGGATGAAGCTGATCCGCAGCGGGTTGATCCGGTGCAGTGGTGCCATCCGCCCCGTGGGGTCCCACCATTCGGCCGACAGTTTGGAGAATTTCGCGATCTCGGCCGGATCGACGGTCGAGGCCGGCTGGCCGGAGGAGTCGGGTTGCAGTGCCATGGGGTGCGCGGTGCTCCTCAGTGTCCGTGCCGTTGTGTCCGTGCCGTTCGCCCCGGCAAACGCTCGGAGCGGGCGGCGCCTGTTCCGTGGCCGCAATGCGCTTGCTTGCCCGAAACCGCGACGCTGTGTATACGCGCCACGCGGCTGCCGCGTGGCGGATTCCGCGTCATCAATACTCGTTGTCTGCAAGGATTGCACTATTCGTCATGGGCCGGCTGGTGATGAAATTCGGCGGCACGTCCGTCGCCAATATCGAGCGCATCCAGAACGTCGCGCGCCATGTCAAACGCGAGGTCGATGCCGGTCATGAGGTTGCGGTGGTGGTGTCGGCGATGTCCGGCAAGACCAACGAGCTGGTGGCCTGGTGCACCGAAGCCTCGCCGATGCACGACGCTCGCGAATACGATGCGGTGGTGGCGTCTGGCGAACAGGTGACGTCCGGGCTTCTTGCGATTGCATTGCAGTCGCTCGGCGTCCAGGCGCGGTCCTGGCAAGGCTGGCAGATCCCGATCCGCACCAGCGACGCGCACGCTTCGGCCCGCATCGTCGAGATCGACGGCAGCGAGATCATCAAGCGGTTTGCCGAGCGCAAGGAAGTGGCGGTGATCGCCGGTTTCCAGGGCATTCATGCCGAAACCGGCCGGATCACCACGCTCGGCCGCGGCGGCTCCGACACCTCTGCGGTGGCGATCGCGGCGGCGCTGAAGGCCGACCGCTGCGACATCTACACCGATGTCGACGGCGTCTACACCACCGACCCGCGGGTGGTGCCGAAGGCGCGCCGGCTCGACAAAGTGTCGTTCGAAGAGATGCTGGAACTGGCCTCGCTCGGCGCCAAGGTGCTGCAGGTCCGCTCGGTCGAGCTCGGCATGGTGCACAACATGCCGATCTTCGTCCGCTCCAGTTTCGACAAGCCCGAAGATATCGATCCGCACGGCACGCCGCCGGGCACGCTGATCAGCAGCGAGGAGGACTCCATGGAGAACCACGTCGTCACCGGCATCGCCTTTTCCAAGGACGAGGCGCAGATCTCGGTGCGCCGGATCGAGGACAAGCCGGGCGTGGCGGCGTCGATCTTCGGGCCGCTGGCCGATGCCAATATCAACGTCGATATGATCGTGCAGAACGTCTCCGAAGACGGCAAGACCACCGACCTGACCTTCACGGTGCCGGCTTCCGACTTCGCCCGCGCCAAGCAGACCATCACGTCGGCGCAGGACAAGATCGGTTATGCCCGCTTCGACAGCGAGACCGACGTCGCCAAGGTGTCGGTGATCGGCTCGGGCATGCGCAGCCATGCGGGTGTCGCCGCCCAGGCGTTCGCCGCGCTCGCGGCCCGCAACATCAACATCCGCGCCATCACCACCTCGGAGATCAAGTTCTCGGTGCTGATCGATGCCGCCTACACCGAGCTGGCGGTGCGGACGCTGCATACGCTCTACGGACTCGATCAAGTTTAGGACAATTTTTCGGTGATTTAAGAGCGCGCCCGGCGGCTGTCGTCGGGCGCGGCTTGGCAGGCGTTTTGCTTGGCAAATCAAGCGTCAATTCGCTATACGGCCTGAACGGCGTGGCGCGCTGACGGGCCGGTTGGCAAAGCCGGTGATGTTGCGTTGCGAAGGCGCGGCGGCGGGTCTCCGCGGCCATGTCCCGCGTCGCGTTCGTGTGTGCGTTTGCGCTGGGGCCGAGATGTTCGGCCTGGCCAGAACGGCGCCGGACGGTGATTGTCTTTAGAGCTTTTCCGCTGGCGCTGCCGCGCGCCGGAGGGCAAAGCTCGCAGAGGAGATTGCGACCCATGCGGAGCACGTCGGGCGGCCCCCGCGTCTTGCTGAGACGGCTCCGCGAAACCATGGCGGAGCAGGTTTCCGCGCAGGAGCGCCTCGACAAGATCGTGGTGCTGATCGCGGCCAACATGGTCGCCGAAGTGTGCTCGGTCTATGTGCTGCGGATCGACAACACCCTCGAACTCTACGCCACCGAAGGTCTGAACCGCGAGGCGGTGCACCAGACCGTGCTCAACGCCCATGAAGGTCTGGTGGGTCTGGTCGGCGCCGAAGCGACGCCGCTGAACCTGTCGGACGCGCAAAGTCATCCGGCGTTCTCGTTCCGCCCGGAAACCGGCGAAGAAATCTACCACTCGTTCCTCGGCGTGCCGATCCTGCGCGCCGGCAATACGCTCGGCGTGCTGGTGGTGCAGAACCGCGCCAAGCGTACCTATGTCGAGGAAGAGGTCGAGGCGCTGCAGACCACCGCGATGGTGCTCGCCGAGATGATCGCCTCGGGCGAATTGTCGGCGCTGGCACAGCCCGGCGCCGAGCCTGCGGCGCGGCACTCGATCCACAAGACCGGGGCGGTGCTGTCGGACGGTATCGCGCTCGGCCACGTGGTGCTGCACGAGCCGCGCGTCGTCATCACCAATTACATCGCCGAAGACCTGCCGAAGGAAATCAAGCGGCTCGACGCGGCGCTCGCCAGGCTGCGCTCCGATCTCGACCGGATGCTGGAGCGCGGCGACTTTGCCGAAGGCGGCGAGCATCGCGACGTGCTCGAAGCCTACCGGATGTTCGCCAACGACCACGGCTGGTCGCACAAGCTGCACGAGGCGGTCGCCACCGGCCTCACCGCCGAAGCCGCCGTCGAGCGCGTGCAGTCCGACACCAGGGCGCGGATGCTGCGCTCGACCGATCCGTATTTGCGCGACCGGCTGCACGACCTCGAGGATCTCGGCCACCGGCTGATGCGCCAGCTCGTCGGGCAGGATCATGCGCCGTCGCGTGAGCAGCTTCCCGACAACGCCATCCTGATCGCCCGGTCGATGGGACCGGCGGCGCTGCTCGACTACGATCGCAAACGGCTGCGCGGCCTGGTGCTGGAAGAAGGCACCGCCAATTCGCATGTCTCGATCGTGGCGCGGGCGCTCGGCATCGCCGCGGTCGGCGAGGTGCCGAACGCGCCGGGTATCGCCGATCCCGGCGACGCCATCATCGTCGACGCCACCTCGGGCTCGATCTATGTGCGGCCCTCGGCGGAGATCGAATCCGCCTATGCGGAGCGGGTTCGGTTCCGCGCCCGGCGACAGGCGCAATATTCGGCGCTGCGCGATCTGCCCTGCGTCACCAAGGACGGCCAGCCGATCGATTTGATGATCAACGCCGGCCTGACCATCGACCTGCCGCATATCGAAGACACCGGCTCGTCGGGCATCGGCCTGTTCCGCACCGAGCTGCAGTTCATGGTCGGGCAGAGCCTGCCGCGGTCCTCCGATCAGCTCGCGCTGTATCGCGCCGTGCTTGACGCCGCCGGCAACAAGCCAGTGACTTTCCGCACCCTCGACATCGGCGGCGACAAGGCGCTGCCCTACATGGAGACGGTGGTCGAGGAGAACCCGGCGCTGGGCTGGCGCGCGATCCGGCTCGGGCTCGATCGGCCCGGCCTGCTGCGCAGCCAGATCCGGGCGCTGCTGCGTGCCGCGGCCGGGCGTTATCTGCGGGTGATGTTTCCGATGATCTCGGAGGTCGCCGAGTTCGACACCGCCAAGACCATCGTCGAGCGCGAGCTGACGTACTTGCGCCAGCACGGCCACACGCTGCCGGAGCGGGTCGACGTCGGCACCATGCTGGAAGTCCCGGCGCTGCTGTATCAGCTCGACGAGCTGTTCAAGCGCGCCGATTTCGTGTCGGTCGGCTCCAACGATTTGTTCCAGTTCCTGTTCGCGGTCGATCGCGGCAATTCGAAAGTGTCGGAGCGGTTCGACACGCTGTCGGCGCCGATCCTGCGGGCGCTGCGCGACATCGTCCGCAAGGCGCGCGCGGCGAAGCGCTCGTTGTCGCTGTGCGGCGAGATGGCGTCGCAGCCGCTGGCGGCGCTGGCGTTGATGGCGATCGGCTACCGCTCGTTGTCGGTGTCGGCGTTGGCGCACGGGCCGGTCAAGGCGATGATTCTCGGCCTCGATCTCGCCAAGGCGGAGGCGATGATCGGGCCGCTGCTCGACGCGCCGGCCGGCAGCGTTTCGATTCGCGACAAGCTGACTGAATTCGCCGAAGCACATCAGCTCGCCTTGTAGCGACGCGGCTGCCCGCCGCCCGTCGTGTTTTCGCGTTCATCCGAGATCGTTCATGTCCACACTGCCCGAAGCCAAGCTCGACGTCCTCCTCGCGCATCACGCCTCGCTCGAAGCCCAACTGATGGGGCAGGTCGGCGCCGAGGATTACGTCCGCATCACCCGCGAACTGTCGGAGCTCAATCCGCTGGTCGAGGCGGTGAAGAGCTATCGCGAGGTTCGCGACGAACTCGGCGAGATCGACGAACTGCTGGAAGATCCGGCGACCGAGCCGGAGATGCGGGCGATGGCCGAGGCCGAGCGTGACGCGCTCGATGCTCATCGCGACGAGCTGATCCAGCAGATCCGCATCGCGCTGTTGCCGAAGGACGCGATGGACGAGCGCAACGTCATGCTGGAAATCCGCGCCGGCACCGGAGGCGACGAGGCCTCGCTGTTCGCCGGCGACCTGTTCCGGATGTACGAGAAGTTCGCGGGTCTGCAGGGCTGGAGCGTCGAAGTGATTTCGGCCAGCGAAGGCACGGTCGGCGGTTTCAAGGAAATCATCGCCGAAGTGAAAGGCCGCGGCGCCTTCGCCAAGCTGAAATTCGAATCCGGTGTGCATCGGGTTCAGCGCGTGCCCGACACCGAAACCCAAGGCCGCATTCACACCTCGGCCGCGACCGTCGCGGTGTTGCCCGAGGTCGAGGATGTCGATGTCGATATCAAGCAGGAAGACCTGCGGATCGAGACGATGCGGGCGCAGGGCGCCGGCGGCCAGCACGTCAACAAGACCGAGTCGGCGATCCGCATCACCCATTTGCCCACCGGCATCGTGGTGATGATGCAGGACAGCCGCTCGCAGCATAAGAACCGCGCTTCGGCGATGAACATCCTGCGCTCACGAATCTACGACGCCGAACAGCAGCGGGTCGACGCGGCGCGCTCCGCCGAGCGCAAGGCCAAGGTCGGCTCCGGTGACCGCTCCGAGCGGATCCGCACCTACAACTTCCCGCAAGGCCGCGTCACCGATCACCGCATCAATCTGACGCTGTACAAGCTGCCGCAGGTGATGGCCGGCGAAGGCTTGGGCGAACTGATCGATGCGCTCACCACCGAACATCAGGCGGCGCAACTCGCCGAGCAGGGCGCCGCGGCGTGAGCGAAGTGCCGACGATCGCCTCCGCGCGTCGTCGTCTTGCCCGGCAATTGCAGGATGCGGGCATCGAGTCCGCGGCGCTCGATGCTCGTCTCTTGGTCGGCGAGGTCGTGGGGCTCGATCTCACCGGACTGATCACGCAGGCCGAACGTGTGCTGACGCGTGTGGAGACCGAACGGCTGCAGGCGTTCGCGGCGCGGCGGCTCGCCGGCGAGCCGGTGGCCCGCATCCTCGGGGTGCGCGAGTTCTGGGGGCTGCCGTTCGAACTCTCCGCCGACACGCTGGTTCCGCGGCCCGATACCGAGACCGTGGTCGAGGCTGCGCTCGCCGTGCTCGGCGAGCGCGATACGGCGCCGCGGATTCTCGATATCGGCACCGGCAGCGGCGCAATCCTTCTGGCGCTGCTACATGAACGACCGGATGCGACCGGCGTCGCCACTGATATCAGTCTCGGCGCGCTACGCGTTGCGCGCTGCAACGCAGCACGGCTCGGGCTTGCTGATCGCGCCTACTTCGTCGCCTGTAACTACACGGCGGCGCTGCGCGGCCCGTTCGACCTGATCGTGTCCAATCCGCCTTACATTCCGGCGGGCGACATTGCCAGGCTCGACCGCGAAGTGCGCGAGCACGACCCGTACCGGGCGCTCGATGGCGGCGCCGACGGGCTGGACGCTTACCGGAAAATTATCCCCGAATCGCGCCGGCTCCTGCAACCGGACGGCGCGTTGGTGGTTGAGATCGGACAGGGCCAGGAAAGCGATGTCGGCGCCTTGATGCGGGCTGCGGGGTTAACCCTTTCGGACCCGTTCCGAACTGATTTGTCAGGGATTTTCCGGGTCGTCACCGGCCGGCTCGTGACCGCCTGATATCGGAACAAATTGCAAAAAACAGCTTGGAATATCGGCCGAGAGCGACTACGTTCCGGTCCAGATATCGGTCAGAGCGGCTGGCCCCGCGGTGCGGAGTGGGGCGTATTGGTTTCGACGAGAGCCCCTGACCGAATGGGTTCCACACGGTGGCTTTGATTAAGCGCGAGAGGCTGGGACAGCCGCGCAGCTTTCAGCCGCGGAGCGCACGAAAGCCTGACGACTCACGCTTGAAGAACTCACGCGAGACGAGCTGAGCCCTGTAGCACGGGCTCGAAGAATTGATCCGGCCGGCGGTACGACGGTCGCCGGATTTGGAGAACGCGTCTTTGTTGAGCGCGACACACGGCATTAGCGATTCGAGACTGATGGGCTGTTCGGACGGGCGAGGTCAGACCTGCGCACAGCGCAGCTATGCCTTGCAAAATGGGGTTCGTTAAGAAGGTTGGACATGAGAAACGGGCAGAACAATAAGCGGCTGCGTAATCGGAATAACGGCGGCAACAACAACAACAACCGGCGCGGCCAGAATCCGATGACCCGGGTGTTCGAGTCGAACGGCCCCGATATCAAAATCCGTGGTACCGCCTCGCATATTGCCGAGAAGTACGTTCAGCTCGCCCGCGATGCCCGCTCTTCGGGCGACCCGGTCGCAGCCGAGAACTACTACCAGCATGCCGAGCACTACTTTCGTCTAATCGCGGCGGCTCAGGAGCAGTTCCGGCAGAACCAGCCGCAGCCGCGAATCGACAACGACACCCTGGACAACAACGACGACGGTGAGGACGGCGAGTTCTCGAATTTCGGCGCCGAGCCGGGCCTGGTGCCGGTGCAGCAGCCGCAGCCGTATCAGCAGCGCGAGCAGCCGCAGCCCTACCAGCCGCGCGAACAGCCGCAGCCGCGCGAGCATCGCCCGCCGCCGCAATTCGTGCCGCGCGAGCAGCCGCAGCCGGTGGCCGAAGGTGTCGACCGCTTGCCCTCGTTCATCACCGGTCCGCAGCCGCAGCTCGGTCCTACCGCGTTCGAAGGCAATGGTGGCGGAGGCGAGCGCTTCCCGCCGCGTCGCCGCCGTCGTCCCCGCGGCGAGCCCGCCGCAGCGCAGGCCGTCGCCCCGGCTCCGTCGGGCGAGGATGCCGGCGCAGGCGAGTAAATCGCCCTGACCGGCTGCACTCGGGCCGAAAACATCAGACGAGGCCGCGCCGTGGGTGCGGCCTTCGTCGTTTCAGGGGGCGTTTCAGCGCCGCAGCGGCGGTGCGTCCGGCTCGCCAGCCTGCAGCGGCGTCGGAGACGGCACCAGCGACGGCTCCAGCGAAGGGATCAGCCGGATTCGTTCGCGCTTGACCGGCTGGGCCCGCACCACCTGCTTGGTGGCCTCGACCACATGCACGCCGGCCAGCGGCAGCGAGGTCGCGCCGCCGATCCGTTCCCAGGCCGATGCCGAGCGCAACAGCCAGCTCTGTGACAGCGGCGGTACGAATAGGGCTTCGCTCCAAGCGGTCGGCGTGAACCAGGTCCGCCGCAACAGGTCGGCGATCTGCGAGCGCGAATACGGGCGGCCGTGGCCGAACGGGGTATTATCGAGCCGCGCCCAAACGCCGCGGCGATTGGGCACCACCGCCAGCAGCCGACCGGCCGGCGCCAGCACCCGCCACACCTCGCGCAGCAGCCGTTCGGGATCGTCCGACATTTCCAGCGCGTGCACCAACAGGATGCGATCGACCGCAGCGTCGGGAAGCGGCAGTGCGTGCTCGTCGACCAGGCTGGACAGCGTCGATCGCGCGGTGGGCCATTTCAGCACACCCTGAGCGGCCGGCATGAAGGCGATGCAGCGCTCGCAGCGGTCGCGGAACAGGCCGAGATACGGCGTCGGATAGCCGAAGCCGAGCACCCGGTCGCCGCGCGCATCCGGCCATCGCGACTGGATGCCGCGGTTGATCAGCCGTCGTGCCACGATACCGAGCCGGCTAGTGTAGAACTCCCGCAGGTCCACGACGTCGATGGTCATGATGATTGTTTATCACGGCGTCGCATGGTCCGGCAAAGCCGCCCCCTGCCTGATTTACGAGGCTGTGACCGCTTCATTTCGTCTCGGTCAGCCCCCATGTTAGAATTCGACACTGCGTGACGCCGGCGACAGAAACGGCGCCGGGCACGCTCCTGCCGCCTTCATGTTTTCCGGAGATCTCATGCCCGCCGACATCCGCATCGTTCCGTGCCTCACCGACAATTTCGGCTATCTGGTCCACGATCCGGCCACCGGTGCGACCGCCTCGATCGACGCACCGGAAGCCGCACCCCTGATGGCGGCGCTGGAGAAGGAAGGCTGGAAGCTGACCGACATTCTGGTCACGCATCATCACGGTGACCATGTCGGCGGCATCGCCCAGCTGAAGGCGAAGTATCAGTGCCGCGTCCATGCACCGCACGACGCCAACGCCAAGATCGCCGACGTCGATGTCCGGCTGCAGGAGGGGGATTTCGTCCGGATCGGCAATCTCACTGCGCGGGTGTTGGAAACGCCCGGCCACACCCTCGACCATATTTCGTATGTGTTCGACGACGATCGCGCGCTGTTCGCCGCCGATACGCTGTTCTCGATCGGCTGCGGCCGGGTGTTCGAGGGCACCTATCCGATGATGTGGGAATCGCTATTGAAACTGCGGGCGCTGCCGGACGATTTCAGACTGTATTGCGGACACGAATACACCGCCTCCAACGTCAAATTCGCGCTCGGCATCGAGCCGGATAACGCCGATCTGCAGGCCCGCGCCAAGCAGGTCGCAGCGCTGCGCGCCGAAGGCAAGCCGACGATTCCGGTGACGCTCGGCGAAGAGAAGAAGGCCAACGTGTTCCTTCGCGCCGACGTGCCGTCGGTCGCTGCCGCCGTCGGTTTGGCGGGCGAGAGTGCGGCCGACGTGTTCGGCGAACTGCGCGAGCGCAAGAACAACGGGTGAGCACTGTGTCGCTCAGCGCTGCCGAAGTGATCACGCGGCTCGGACTGCAGCCGCATCCGGAAGGCGGACATTATCGCGAGACGTTTCGCGATCCCCGCTGCGACCCGAGCGGTCGCAGCTACTCGACCGCGATCCACTTCCTGCTGCGTGCCGGCGAACGCTCGCACTGGCACCGGATCGACGCGGTCGAGATCTGGCACTATTACGCCGGCGCGGCGCTGATGCTGCAGATCGCGGGCGATGACGGCCATCAGGCGGTGGCGCTCGGCGCCGATCTGGGCGCCGGGCAGCGGCCGCAAGCAATCGTGCCGCCGCACGCCTGGCAGGCGGCATCGTCGACCGGAGACTGGACGTTGGTCGGCTGCACCGTGGCGCCGGGCTTCGATTTCGCCGGCTTCGAACTGGCGCCGCCGGGCTGGGAGCCAACGTTGGCTTAGGTCGCGCTTGAACAGATCCGCCCGATGGGCTCTCGGCTTGGCAGCCAGGGAAACGTAGGTCGGCCTTTCATAGCCGAGTTTGGGCCCAATAGGTCCGAGCCATCTGCGCTAACCTTGAAGTTCTGGGAAGATGGCATCATTTCGTGGGATGAGCTGAGCACAAGGGACTCATCGACTGGCAATTCCAGTGTGATGAGCTTTGCAACAGTGCCTGCCCGCCCGACGCGCCGATTAAGATTTGTGGGTGGGCATGGTATCATCGTCCACTTCGTAGTCGAAATCCTCGTCGAGACTGAGCGAGACTTCGGACTGACGGCCGTGGCGAATGGCCGTGATCTCGATGCCGTCCGGCCCTGAATCATAATCGATCAGGTAGTTTCCGACGACCACAGCGTCTGCTGCCTTTGATCGGGGTGAGTTTGAAACCGATCTCTGGATACTTGCCGATGCGTCGTCGAGCAGACCGGATATCTTCAAGAAATGCAGTAGCGGCTGCCGGGCTTCTTTCGGCCAAGTATGCGGCTTCGCGCAGAAGATAGTTTCGCGCATCCCCGGAAAGCCGGACCTTCATCAAGCTGCCTTCGAATTCACGATGGCTTCGATTTCCCTAATGACGTCGTCCATGTCGTGGACGCCGCCGGCCGCGATCTGTTCGCGTCCCTTGATGATGGCGAGAATATCTGCGCCCTCGCCTTCCAGGTAAGCCTTCAATGCGCGCACGATCACCCAGCTTCGCTTGCGATCGGAGGCCGCCGCAATCTTCTCGATGTCGTCCAGGACGTCGAGGGGAAGCCGAATCGTCAAAGGGTCGGACAGTGGGGCTTTGCTCATCCAAGTCTCCCGAAGTTGTAATACATCGTATTACAAATTCGGGAGGTTTCAACTGGTGGATGACGTTCCTGTGCGGTGTGGGTGAGAGCAGGACGATGGGGCGAGGCACAACGAATCTCGAAAGATTGCGAATCCAACGAGTTGGGTTGCCTCGCAACAGCGCCTGACCCATCGCTTCAGAGCGCGCCCACCGGCGATTTCGCCAGCAGGTCGTCGACCTCGGCGCGGGTTGGGCAGGCAAAGGCGCCGCCGGGGCGGGTGCATTTCAGCGCCGCGGCGGCGGAGGCGAAACGCAGCGCGTGGGCGATGTCCTGGCCTTCGCCGAACGCCACGGTGAAGCCGCCGTGGAAGATGTCGCCGGCGCCGAGGGTGTCGACCGAGTGCACCGGAAACGCCGGGGTTTCGCGGAACTGCTTCTTGTCGTCGAGCCACAGCGTGCCCTTCGGGCCGCGGGTGACGGCGACGAACGCTTTGGTCAGCCGCGCCAGCTTCTTCAGCGCCTCTTCGTCGTCGTCCGTGCCGGCGGTGGCGTGCAGCGCCTCGGCCGAGCAGATCAGATGCGAGGCGGCGGTCAGCAGGCCCTCGTTCATCGCCATCGCGTTGTCGACGTCGACCACCACCGGAATGCCGCGCCGCGTCGCTTCGGCGCACAGCGGCGTGACGAAGCTGGAGCAGCGGCTTTCGGTCAGAATCGCGTCGCAGTCCTTCAGCAGCGCGTCGGCGTCGGGCAGCGTGACCCTCCACAGCCCCGGATCTCGGAAGGTGACGATGGTGCGCTCGCCGGTCGGGTCGACCAGCACGGCCGAAATCGGCGTCACCAGCCCCGGCATGTGGACGAGGTGGGTTGAGCCGATGCCTTCCTCGGCGAGCTTGTCGAAGATGAAGCGCGCAGCGGCCTCTTCGGCGTCGCCCATCGGCCCGCACATCTGCGCCTTGCCGCCGAGCCGGGCGATGCCGATCGAAGCATTGAGCGCGTTGCCGCCGCAGATCTCGCCGAACGCGCTCGCCGGCACCTTGTTGCCGCGGCCGGGCACCGCCTCCACTCGGAAGGTGAGGTCGCGCACCGGAATGCCGATGCACAAGATGCGCGGCGCGCGCTTGACCGTGTCGCTCATGAATTGTCCTCCAGCCAGCGGCCGAGCAGGTGGTGCGCGATCGCGAACGGATGCGGCCCTGCCAGCCCGTCCGGATGCGTGCGCTTCAACATCTGCGCGGCCTCGTCACGGGAAAACCATCGGGCGTCTTCCAGTTCCGTCCGATCGACGGTGATGGCCTCGCTGGTCGCGGTCGCGGTGCAGGCGATCATCAGCGACGACGGATATGGCCATGGCTGCGTCATGTAGTAGCGCACGTCCGTGCACAGAATGCCGGACTCTTCGACGATCTCGCGGCGGACCGCGTCCTCGATCGTCTCGGCCGCCTCGACAAAGCCGGCGAGGCACGAGTACATCCCGGGCGGAAACTGCTTCTGGCGGCCGAGCAGGCAGCGCTCGCCGTTCGTCACCAGCATGATCACCACAGGATCGGTGCGCGGGAAGTGCTCGGCCTTGCAGGACGGGCAATCACGCTTCCAGCCGCCTTGCGACATCGCGGTGCGGGTGCCGCAATTGGCGCAATAGCCGTGGCGCTGATGCCAGTTGACCAGCGATTTCGCCATTGCGATCGCCGAGAGCTGCTCGACCGGCAACAGGCCCTGCATTGCGAGCCCGCGCAGTTCGGCGAGGCCGGCATCAGGCCGGCCGGCGAGCTTGTCGGCGGCCGGGCCGCCGATCCCCATCCCGAACACCGCCGCGCCATCGCGCAGGCCGAGGAAGATCGTGCCGGGATTGGCGCCGAGCGCCAGCGCCTCCTTGATGGTCAGCTCGGCGCGCGGGCCGTCCGGCTCGTGCTTCACCAGCAGCGAATCGCGATGCACCACATAGGCGCGGGTGTCGCCGCGCTCCTCCATCGCCATCAGCTTGGCGTCGTTGCCGCGCAGATGCGCGGCGCGGTCGAGCACATGGGCGACGAAAGCGGGTTGGCCGAGCGGAAAGGAGGTGCTCATCGGCTCAGCTCAGCCAGATCTTGCGGCGGAGCAGATTGATGAACTGCTGCACCTCTTCGGCGTCGTGTGCCAGCGGCGGCATCACGCCCCACACCGGGCGCGGCCAGGCGACGTCGCTGGAGCGCCGCGCGATGATGTGAACGTGAAGCTGCGGCACCAGATTGCCGAGCGCCGCGATGTTGAGCTTGTCGCATTGGGTGACCTCCTTGAGGGCGCGGCTGACGCGGCTGATCTCGGTCATCAATTGCGCCTGCGCCACCTCGTCGAGGTCGATGATCTCGCTCGCGCCGGGCCGGCGCGGCACCAGCAGCAGCCAGGGATAATGCGCGTCCTTGATCACCAGCACCCGGCTGAGTGGCAGATCGCCGATGTTGATGGTGTCTTGTTCGAGCCGTGGGCTCAGCGACCAGTCGGAGGAGGACATTGCGGTTCCATCGGCCCGTTGTGGGAGCGTGGGCTCTTGTCTGTGGCGGGGACGGCGCACGGCCGCTCCGGAGTCATACCAAGCCGCCCGGACCGGCGGAAGCGCCTCCTAGCAGAAGGTCCAAGACGTGTCGAAGGGTCGGACCGGCGACTTGCATTCGGTCCGGTTTGGCGCCAAATAGGGACCGGGAGATTGGCGGTGGACGAGCCTCTCGCCAACCGGGTCAGGTCCGGAAGGAAGCAGCCCTAACGAGGTCTGGATCGGGTCGCTCGTCAGTCTCCTACCTCATTTTTCGGCCGTGCTGCCCTGGGCTTCGGGGCGCCGCGGCCGGACGAAGGTGGATCAGGATCGGCTGCTGCCGATCCGGTGCGATGGGTGTTCCGGGCCAGCCACATGATCCTGCCCCGTCGCCAGCGCCCCGCTCCCTTCCGCAAGCCCGCCCCACTGACGCAGCATTGCGGACCGACCGATGAGTGACACTGGCCTTTCCGCGACGCCGCCCGCTGCTCCCGAGCAGCCGGCAAGCTCCAGCGCGCCGGCCGGCGCCTATCGGGTGCTGGCGCGGAAATATCGCCCCAACAGCTTCGAGGATCTGATCGGCCAGGAAGCGGTGGTCCGCACCGTGTCCAACGCGTTTGATACGGGCCGGATTCCGCAGGCCTGGATTCTCACCGGCGTCCGCGGCGTCGGCAAGACCACCACCGCCCGCATCCTGGCGCGTGCGCTGAACTACGAATTGCCGGACGGTTCGGTGAAGGGACCGACCATCCACATGCCGGTGCACGGCGTGCACTGCAAGGCGATCATGGAAAGCCGGCACATGGACGTGCTGGAGATGGACGCCGCCTCGCACACCGGCGTCGACGACGTCCGCCAGATCAACGACAGCGTGCGCTACGCCCCGGCCTCGGCGCGCTACAAGGTCTACATCATCGACGAAGTCCACATGCTGTCGACGGCGGCGTTCAACGCCTTCCTGAAGACGCTGGAGGAGCCGCCGGAGCACGCCAAATTCGTGTTCGCCACCACCGAGATCCGGAAAGTGCCGGTGACGGTGCTGTCGCGCTGCCAGCGCTTCGACCTGCGCCGGGTCGAAGCCGACGTGCTGATGAACCATCTGTCGAACATCGCCCAGAAGGAAGGCGTCGAGGTCGAGCCGGAAGCGCTCGGCATCGTCGCCCGTGCCGCCGAAGGCTCGGTGCGCGATTCGCTGTCGCTGTTCGACCAGGCGATTGCGCATGCCGCGGGGGTGGTGCGGGCGGATGCCGTGCGGCAGATGCTCGGGCTGGCCGACCGGACGCGGGTGATCGAATTGTTCGATGCGCTGGCGCGCGGCGACATCGCAGCCGCGTTCGCCGAATTCCGCGACCAGTACGACACCGGGGCCGATCCGGTGGTGGTGCTGTCCGATCTTGCCGAATTCGTCAATTTCGTCACCCGCGTAAAGATCGTGCCGGCGATCGCCGACAACGTCGCGTTCGGCGAAACCGAGCGGGTGCGCGGCCGCGACTTCGCCGCCAAGCTGTCGATGCGGGTGCTGTCGCGGATGTGGCAGATGCTGCTGAAGGGCATCGCCGAGGTGCAGGGCGCGACCCGTCCGGCCGCGGCGGCCGAGATGGTGCTGGTGCGGATCGCCTATGCGGCCGATCTGCCGACTCCGGACGAAGCGCTGCGGATGCTGCAGCAAAGCGGCGGCGGCGATGCACCCTCGCTTCCGGGCGGTGGCGGCGCGCGGGGCGGTTCGTCCGCGCCGGTCGCCTCGGCCGCATCGTTGTCCGCTCCGAGCGCGTCGATGCCACGCAGCGCACCCAGCATGGGCGCGGCATCCATGAGCGCCGCATCGGCGCCGACGATGCTGCGCGGTGGTCTCGACAACGCGGCGCGCTCGCCGGTCAGCGCACCGGCGCCGGAGCCCGAACCGCCGGCGCTGAAGATCACCACATTTCCGCAGCTCGTCGCGCTGGCATCAGAGAAGCGGGACGTGATGACCCGCCTGGCGCTCGAAGCCGACGTGCGGCTGGTACGAATCGAGGACGGGCGGCTCGAGCTGGCGCTGGAGCCCACCGCGTCGCGCAGCTTGATCAACGAACTCGGCCGTAAGCTCGAGCAATGGACCGGGCGGCGCTGGACCGTGATCGTGTCCAACGAGCCTGGCCAGCCGACGCTGCGCCAGCAGAGCATGGCGCAACAGAACGAGCGCGAGCGTGCGGCGGAGAACGATCCGCGCGTGCAGGAAGTGTTGGCGCGGTTTCCCGGCGCCAAGCTGACGGTGCGGCGCCTCGCCTCCGAGCCGGTGGAGATCGAGTCTGATATGGACGATCCCTCCGAGCAAATCGACGACGACGATTAGCGATCTGAAAGGAAACCGATCATGGCTGATTTTCTCGGCATGATGAAACAGGCGGCCCAACTGCAGTCGAAGATGAAGGCGATGCAGGCCGAGCTCGACCAAATCGAGGTCGAGGGCCTGTCGGGCGGCGGCCTCGTGAAGGTGCGGATGAGCGCCAAGATGGAGGTGCGCGGCATCTCGATCGATCCGTCGCTGATCAAGGCCGACGAGCGCGAAGTCCTCGAAGATCTGCTGGTGGCGGCGCATGGCGACGCGCACCGCAAGGCCGAAGCCGCGATGCAGGAGAAGATGCAGGCGCTGACCGGCGGCCTCGGCCTGCCGCCTGGGCTCGGCCTGGGTTAGTCTTTCCGGCCTGCTCGATTCGCGGCAGACCGCCGCGCCTCGGCGGCGGCAACGCCGCCTCGTCGCGTCTGATCAATCCACCGAAGATGGAGTCCCGATGGCCGGTGCGGTCGCAGGCCCCGAGATCGAACGTTTGATTCAGTTGCTGGCGCGGCTCCCCGGATTGGGGCCGCGTTCGGCGCGGCGAGCTGCGCTGCACCTGATCAAGAAGCGCGACGCGCTGATGGCGCCGCTCGCCACCGCGCTGCAGGTCGCGATCGACAAGATCGAAGTCTGCAGCACCTGCGGCAACATCGACTCGCAAAATCCGTGCACGGTGTGCACCGATCCGCGCCGCGATTCCTCGATCATCGTGGTGGTGGCCGACGTCGCGGATTTGTGGGCGCTCGAACGCGCCTCCGCCACAAACGGCCGATACCACGTTCTCGGGGCGACGCTGTCACCGCTCGACGGTGTCGGCCCCGAGGATCTGACGATCGACAGCTTGGTGAAGCGGGCGCACGATCCCGGCGTCGCCGAGATTATTCTGGCGCTCAACGCCACCGTCGACGGCCAGACCACCGCACATTACGTCACCGACCTGTTGCAGGACGCCAATGTCAAAGTAACCCGGCTCGCGCACGGCGTGCCGGTCGGCGGTGAACTCGACTATCTCGACGAAGGAACGCTGTCGGCGGCGATGCGGCAGCGCACCTTGTTCTGACACAACCGGATTGGACCTGATGCCTCGACTCCGCTTCCCGCTCTCGACGATTGCTGCGCTCGCTCTGACGCTCGCTGCCTCCGCGGTGTCGGCGCAAGATTCAGCGCAGGCGGCGCTGCCGAAACCGACCACGCTGCGGGTGGGCGATATTCTCAACGGCGAACTGAACGCGCTGAAGACGCGGGCCAAGGGGACGAAGGGACCGGTGTATCAGCTCGTCAGCGATCCGCGCCGGCTGCCGGCGCCGTCCGGCCTCTGCAATCTCGAGAACGGCCCCGAGACCTTCCAGATCGTTCCGGCCGACGACGCTCAGGCAGCGCAGTTGAAGACCCATCGCGGCAAGCAGGTCGCGCTGAAGGTCGTCTCGGTCTCCTGCGCCAACGAGCCCGGGCAGATGAGCGAAGCGGTGGTGACCAAGTGGAGTCTGGTGAAGTAAGCGGCGTGCTGCCGCTGCGAGGAGCCGGCGCCGCCTCCAGCTACACTTTCACCGGGCCGAGCGCGGCGAAATGGCCGCGACGCTGCAACAAGGCCAGCAGCAACAGGCTGGGTGCCGCGACCACCACGCTGATCATGAAAAAAGCCGGCCAGCCGGTGGCTTGTGCCACGTAGCCGGCGCTCGCCGACAAATAAGTGCGGCCGACGGCGGCGAGCGCGGTGAGCAGCGCGTATTGGGTCGCGGTGTGCAGCGGATTCTGGCACAGCGCCGACAGATAGGCGACGAAGATCACGGTGCCGATCGCGCCCGTGAAGTTCTCGACCGAGATCGCCAGCGCCAGCGCCCATTGGTTGATCCCGACGGTCGACAGCCAGGCGAATGCCAAATTCGAAACCGCCTGCAGCACCGCGCCGATCCACAGGCTGGCGACCAGCGAGTAGCGCCGCGCCAGATAGCCGCCGGCGAATCCGCCGACCAGCGTCGCGATCAGGCCGACGCCTTTGACGATCGCCGCGTAGTCGTTGCGCGAATAGCCGAGATCGATCACGAACGGCGCCGTCATGGTGCCGGAGAACGCGTCGGTGAACTTGAACAGCACCACGAAGGCGAGGGCGGTGAGCGCGTCCTTGCGGGTGAGAAATTCGGTGAAGGCGCCGAGCGCCGCGTGGACCACCCGTTTGAATCCGCTTTCGCCGCTGGTCGCTGCTTCGGCGCGGCGCGACTGCTCCGGCTCGGTGGCGAACAGGGCGGTGACGGTGCCGATCAGCACCATCGCGGCCATCGTCAGATAGCCCCACATCCACGCCGTGCCGCGCGTCAGCCCGGTGCCCTCATAGGCGCTGACCAGGAACAGCAGGCCCGCGGTCGAGATCAGCATGCCGATCCGGTAGGCAGCCACGTAGGACGCCATGCCGGCGGCCTGTTCGTCTTCCGGCAGGCTCTCGACGCGGAAGGCATCGATGACGATGTCCTGAGTCGCCGAGGCGGCGGCGACCAGCAGCGCGCCGATCGCCACGAACAGCGGCGACTTCGCCGGATCGGTGAGCGCCAGCAGCAGGATCGTGGCGATCAGCAACAATTGCACGAACACCAGCCAGCCGCGCCGGCGCCCGAAGGCGCGGGTGAACAGCGGCAGGTGCAGCGCATCGACCAGCGGCGCCCAGATGAACTTCAGTGTGTAGGGGGTGCCGACCAGCGCGAACAACCCGATGGTGCCGAGATCGACGCCGGATTCCCGCATCCAAACGAGCAGCGTCGAGCCCGACAGCGCCAGCGGCAGCCCCGACGCGAAGCCGAGAAACAGCACCACCAGCACCCGCGGCTGCAAGTACACCGCCATCGCCTCGCGCCAGCTCGGCTTGGTGGGGGCGGTCGGCGCGCGTGAGGCGTTCGGTGGGGTGTCGGACGAGGTCATGGCGAAGGGGTAACAGATTCGACGGCGAGCGGGCATGCCGCCGGAGAGCCCGCGCTTTTGGATCATGGCCATCATGTCACTCGAAGCCGTGACCACGAACCAGACGTCATCGCCCGCGTAGACTGGCGATCTCGTACTCACCGCCCTGCGTGATGCAGCGAGAAGGTTGCGCGGGGGTGTCGCGGCAAGACTCGGTGGTGCTCTGGGATACTGGGTCGCCCGCCTACGCGGGCGATGACGGTGGGTTGCGTGGCGTTGCCTCAGCTCGGCGCGACTTCGTCGATCTTGAACGCGCGCGAGGTGAACAGGTCGGCGCGGTCCGGGGCGAGCGGCGCCTCGTGGCTCGATGCCGAGGTGTGTGCTTCGGCCGACGCCATCGGCGCGGCCGCCTCGGGCGCCGTAAAATCCAGTTCCTCGATCCGCGCAGCGCGGCGCTCGATCTTGTCGGCCGAGATCAGGATCTGGCGGACGTCGTCGGTGACCTGGCCGAAATGGGTCTGCAGCTTGGTGACGCGCTCGCGCAGCCGCGCCAGATCGTCGGACAGGCTGAGCACTTCGGTGCGGATCTGGTCGGCAGCATCCCGCATCCGCGCGTCTTTCAGGATCTGCTGCATCACCTGGATCGCCAGCATCAAGAGCGACGGCGACACCAGCACGACGCGGGCACGGTAGGCCTTCTGGATCACGTCGTCGAAACCGTCGTGGATCTCCGCATAGACCGACTCCGACGGCACGAACATCAGCGCGGTGTCCTGGGTCTCGCCGGGGATCAGGTATTTCGACGCGATGTCGTCGACATGGCGCATCACGTCGGTGCGCAGCCGCTGCGAGGCCGACTTTCTGTCCTCGTCGGTCCGCGCCTCGCGCAGCGCGGTGACTGCCTCCAGCGGGAATTTGGCGTCGATGCACAGCGGCGGCTGATCCGGCATCAGCACCACGCAATCCGGCCGCTTGCCGGTCGACAGCGTGTACTGGAACGCGAACGAGCCCTTCGGCAGCCCGTCCTGCACGATGGTTTCCATGCGCGCCTGGCCGAACGCGCCGCGCGCCTGCTTGTTGGCGAGCACGTCGCGCAGCGTCGTCACCTGATCGGTCAGTTCGGTGAGGTTGTCGTGGGCGCGGTCGATGATGCCGAGCCGCTCGTGCAGCGCCTGCAGGCTCTGCATGGTGTAACGGGTCGACTGTGTCAGCGACTGGCCGAAGCGGTGGGTGACGCTGTCGAGCCGTTCGCTCATCGCCCGGGCCATCTCGGCCTGACGGCCGGCGAGCGCCCTGCCCATCGCATCGACCCGGCCGTTGGCCTCGTGCTGCGCCCGCATCAACAGCGCCAGCCGCTGGTCGATCTCTGCACCCCGCCGCACGGCGCTGCCGCGGGCCACCAGCACGGCGATGATCGCAAGCAGCGCCAGAGCCACGGCCGCAAATGCAGCGCCCGCCATGCCGACGCTGACCGGGAGGTCGCCGAACCTGAACAGGATCTGATCCATCGCCGCCGGTGTCGCAGTTTGCACGCTCATGGGGAACGAAGATAGAACGTGGCGCTGAACAGACCTTTAAGCCCGGACGCGCCGAAAGTGGCACCCTCTCCGGTCGGTCCCGGATTGACCGCAACCGCGCCGCCGCTTAAATCGCCGCCATGGCCCTACGCGAAATCATCATTCTGCCCGACAAACGGCTGCGCGAGATCTCCAAGCCCGTCGCCGAGGTGACGACCGAGATCCGCAAGCTCGCCGACGACATGTTCGAGAGCATGTACGAGGCGCCCGGGATCGGACTGGCGGCGATTCAGATCGCCGAGCCGGTGCGGCTGATCACGATGGACATCGTTCGCAAGGAGGGTGACGGCAAAAGCGATCCGCGTGCCTTCATCAATCCTGAGATCGTCGGCGCGTCCGCTGAGATGAACGTCTATGAGGAAGGCTGCCTGTCGATCCCGGAATACTACGCCGAGGTCGAGCGCCCGAAGACGGTGCGGATCCGCTACACCGATCTCGACGGCAACGTGAAGGAAGAGGACGCCGACGGCCTGTTCGCGACCTGCATCCAGCACGAGATCGATCATCTCAACGGCGTGCTGTTCGTCGATCACCTGTCGAAGCTGAAACGCGCGATGGTGATCCGCAAGTTCGAGAAGGCCGCCAAGCGCGGTATCAAATACGTCTGAGCGCTCGGCAAGGTGACCGGCCGACGCGTTGCGGCCGCGCGGCCCACCGTCGGCCCAGACCTGCACGGGACCCTCACGTCATGCCTCTTCGCTTGGTTTTCATGGGCACGCCCGAGTTCGCGGTGCCGACGCTGCTGGCGCTGTCGGCCTATGGCCACGACATCGTCGCGGTCTACACCCGCGAGCCGAAGCCGGCCGGCCGCGGCATGAAGCTGCAGGAGACGCCGGTGGCGCTGGCCGCGCACCGGCTCGGCATCCCGGTGCTGACGCCGAAGACGCTGAAGACCGAGGATGCGCAGGCGGAGTTTCGCGCCCACGAGGCCGACGCCGCTGTTGTGGTGGCCTACGGCATGATTCTGCCGCAGCCGATTCTCGATGCTCCGCCGCTCGGCTGCTACAATCTTCACGGCTCGCTGCTGCCGCGCTGGCGAGGGGCCGCGCCGCTCAATCGCGCCATCATGGCGGGCGACGCGGAGTCCGGCGTGATGGTGATGAAGATGGATATCGGCCTCGACACCGGCGACGTCGCGATGGCCGAGCGGATCGCCATCACCGACGCGATGACCGTCACCGAGCTGCACGATGCGCTGGCGCGGCTCGGTGCCGATCTGATGGTGCGGGCGATGGCGGCGCTGGAGCGCGACCAGCTGCAGCTCACCAAGCAACCCGAAGACGGCGTCACCTACGCGGCCAAGATCGACAAGGCCGAGGCGAAGATCGATTTTGCCCAGCCGGCGCGGGCGGTGCTGCGCCACATTCACGGCCTGTCGCCGTTTCCGGGCGCGTGGTGCGAACTGCCGATCGAAGGTCAGCCGGTTCGGATCAAGGTGCTGCGCTGCGCGCTCGCCGAGGGGCGTGGCACGCCGGGCGAACTGATCGGCGACGATCTCACGATTGCTTGCGGCGACGGCGCGATCCGGATCGCGCAATTGCAGCGCGCCGGCAAGCAGCCGATGACCGCCGAGGACTTCCTGCGCGGCACGCCGATCGCGAAGGGCGTGCGGGTGGTTGGCTGAGCCTATTGCACAGCGTCATGCGCGGGCTTGACCCGCGCATCCATCCTCGAAACAAATCTCTCTTGAACGATGGATTGCCGGGTCAAGCCCGGCAATGACACCAAATAGGGTCATGCCCCGCTACAAACTCACCATCGAATATGACGGCGCACCGTTTTGCGGCTGGCAGTTGCAGCCGAAGCTTCCGTCGGTGCAGGGCGCGCTGGAGGCCGCGGCACTGGCGACCTGCGGTGAGGTCGTGCGGGTGCATGGCGCTGGTCGTACCGATGCCGGGGTCCATGCTCTGGGGCAAGTCGCGCATGTCGATATCGCCAAACCGTTCCGCGCCGACAAGCTCCGAGACGCGCTGAACGCCCATCTGCGTCCCAACCCGGTTGCTGTGCTGGCGGCCGAAATTGTGCCGGACACGTTCGAAGCGCGGTTCTCGGCGGTGAGGCGGCATTATCGCTACCGCATCGCCAACCGCCGCTCCAATCTGGCGCTCGATATCGGCAAGGTGTGGCGGGTGCCGAAACCGCTCGACACCGATGCGATGCACCGGGCCGCGCAGGTGTTGATCGGCAAGCACGATTTCACGACGTTTCGCGACACCGAGTGCCAGGCCGCCTCGCCGGAGAAGACGCTCGACGTGCTCGATGTGATCCGCAACGGCGACGCGGTCGATATCGTCACCAATGCCCGCTCTTACCTGCACAGCCAGGTCCGCTCGATGGTCGGCTCGCTGGTGTGGGTCGGCGAAGGCCGCTGGACCGCCGACGATCTCGCCGCTGCACTCGCCGCACGCAAACGTTCCGCCTGCGGCCCGGTCGCGCCGCCGGAGGGGCTGTATCTGATGCAGGTGGATTACTGAGTACGAAGGGGCACGAACATCTCGTTCGTCATTCCGGGGCGCGCGTAGCGCGAACCCGGAATCCCGATGTTGTAGCGAATGCAGCAGTGCCCTGAACCTCGGGATTCCGGGTTCGCGAGCTGTGCTCGCACCCCGGAATGACAGTGTAGTTGTTACTTGAAATATCTCTCCAGCACGCCGCGATAGATCGCGGTCAGCTTGTCGAGGTCGCTGACCGGCGTGCGTTCGTCGATCTGGTGCATGGTCTGGCCGACCAGGCCAAACTCGACCACCGGGCAATATTTGGCGATGAAGCGCGCGTCGGAGGTGCCGCCGCCGGTGTTGAGGTCGGGCGTGCGGCCGGTCACCTCCGCGATCGACGCCGAGACGAGATCGGTGAAGGCGCCGGGCTTGGTGACGAACACGTCGGCGTTCGACGGCAGCCACTCGATCCGGGCGCGGATGCGGTTGCCGCAGGCGGCCGCGAGCCGCTGTTCGACCAGCGCCTTCAGCGTGTCCTGGGTGTGGTGATCGTTGAAGCGGATGTTGAACTTGGCGCGTGCCTGCGCCGGGATCACGTTGGTGGCGGCGTTACCGACATCGACCGAGGTGAATTCCAGATTCGACGGCTGAAACTGTGTCGAGCCATGGTCGAGCGGCTCGTCGTTCAGCGCGGTGATCAGCCTGGCGATATCCGGCACCGGATTGGCGGCGCGGTGCGGGTAGGCGACGTGGCCCTGTGTGCCATCGACGATCAGCACGCCGGATTGCGAGCCGCGGCGGCCGATCTTGATGGTGTCGCCGATCGCCTCGACATTGCTCGGCTCGCCGACGATGCAGTGATCGAATTGCTCGCCGCGCTCTGCCGCCCATTGCAGCAGCTTGACGGTGCCGTTGACGGCGACGTCTTCCTCGTCGCCGGTGATCAGGAACGAGATCGACCCGTTGGGCCGGCCGCCGTGCGACGCCAGATAGTCCAGCGTCGCCGCGACCGCGCAGGCGATGCCGCCCTTCATGTCGACCGCGCCGCGGCCGTACAGCAGACCATCCGCGACGTCGCCGGCGAAGGCGCCGTGCGTCCAAGCGCTCGCTTCGCCCGGCGGCACCACATCGGTGTGGCCGGCGAAGCAGAGATGCGGCGCGGCATCGCCGATCCGGGCGTAGAGATTGTCGATGTCGGCGGTGCCGGCTTCGGAGAAGGTGACGCGATGCACGTCGAAGCCGGCGCCCTTCAGCAGCGCTTCCAGCACGCCGAGCGCGCCGGCGTCGGCCGGCGTCACCGACGGGCAGCGCAGCAGGTCACGCGCGATGTCGAGCGCGGTCGCGGTCACGGTTCGCTCAGTCCCGCAGCAATTCGTTGATCGAGGTCTTGGAGCGGGTGCGCTCGTCGACGCGCTTGACGATCACCGCGCAGGCGGTGGCCGGGCCGGGCGCGCCGTTCTTCATCGGCTTGCCGGGCAGGGTGCCGGGCACCAGCACGGCATATTCCGGCACTTCGCCGATGAAGACCTCGCCGGTTTCGCGGTCGACGATCTTGGTCGAGGCGCCGAGGAAGACGCCCATCGCCAGCACCGCGCCCTTGCGGACGATCACGCCCTCGGCGACTTCCGAGCGGGCGCCGATGAAGCAGTCGTCCTCGATGATCACCGGGCCGGCCTGTAGCGGCTCGAGCACGCCGCCGATGCCGGCGCCGCCGGAGATGTGAACGCGCTTGCCGATCTGGGCACAGGAGCCGACCGTGGCCCAGGTGTCCACCATGGTGCCTTCATCGACGTAGGCGCCGAGATTGACGAACGACGGCATCAGCACCGCGTTCTTGGCGATAAAGGCGGAGCGGCGCACGATCGCGCCCGGCACCGCGCGGAAGCCGGCTTCGCGAAAACGGTTCTCGCCCCAGCCCGCGAACTTCGACGGCACCTTGTCCCACCAATTGGCGCCGCCGGGGCCGCCTTCGATCACGCCCATGTCGTTGAGCCGGAACGACAGCAGCACCGCCTTCTTCAGCCACTGATTGACCGTCCAGGCGCCGGAGGCGTCGCGCTGCGCCACCCGCACCTTGCCGTCGTCGAGCAGATCGAGCGCGTCTTCCACCGCCTGGCGAATCTCGCCCCCGGTCTTGGCGCTGATCGTGTCCCGCGCGTCAAAAGCGGTATTGATGGCGGATTCAAGAGCGGTGAGCGGCATCGAGAGGTCCTTGGGAAGCGGATTTCGGGAGAGTTTTGCGGAGTGTTGTCCGGATTCGCCGCAGCGGAGTCAAGGCGCCGCCGCGTCCCCCCACGTCGTCGTCCGGCTCGTCCTGGCGATCCAGTATCCCAGGGCGGCGGATGGAAGATCGCGAGCGCTCTGCGATACTGGGCCGCCCGCCTGCGCGGGCGATGACGATTGGGGATGTGGCGACGCCAACTTCCATTCTCCCACGTCGTCGCCCGGCTTGTCCCTACGACATTCACACATCTGCTTTGTCTGTTGCGGGCGGCAGCTTTCTCTGACTCGATATCGGTCGCGGACGAGGAGGAGCAGATGGATGTTGGTTTGGGACGGTTCGGTGACCGGCGCCTGGAAAA
>NZ_QUMK01000072.1 GCF_010907035.1 Rhodopseudomonas sp. BR0M22 | reverse complement strand
GCCGAGCACCCACTGGGCCTACGCCAAGGATGTCGCCGGCACCTATCCGCACGATCCTGAGAAGGCGAAGAAGCTGCTGGCCGAAGCCGGCTACAAGGACGGGCTGGAAATGACGATCGGCGGCTACACCGACCAGGATTCGGTGCGGCGCGGTGAAATCATCCAGGACCAGCTCGGCAAGGTCGGCATCAGGCTGAAGTTCACCCGCGGCACCATCGCCGAGATCAGCGCGCAGTTCTTCGCCCAGGAGAAGAAGTTCGATCTGTTGGTGTCGGCCTGGACCGGCCGGCCCGATCCGAGCATGACCTACGCGCTCGGCTTCGACAAAGGCGCCTACTACAACGCCGGCCGCACCGCCGATCCGGAGCTGTCGAAGCTGATCCAGGAGAGCCGCGCCAGTCAGGATCTCGCCGAGCGCGCCGAGGTGTTCGCCAAGATTCAGCGCATCACCGTGGGGCAGGCGCTGTCGGCACCATTGGCGTTCCAGTACGAGCTCGATGCGCTGTCGGCGAAGGTGAAGGACTTCCAGCCGAACCTGCTCGGCAAGCCGAAGTTCGAGAACATCTCGCTCGCCTGATCGTCCGGCGCCGCGAGCGATCGCGGCGCCCCATCTCTGGACTGGTTTCGCCATGTTGAACGCTCCGCGTCTGCGCATCATCGGTCGCCGCCTGTTGCACGCGGTGCCGGTGGTGGTGCTGTCGACCTTCATCGTGTTCGGGCTGCTCAAGCTGGTGCCGGGCGACGTCGCGGTGACGCTGGCGGGCGACAACGCGTCCGAGCAGCGCATTGCCGAGATCCGCGAACTCTACGGGCTGAATCAGCCGTTCCTGGTGCAATACGGCTCGTGGTTGTCGAAGGCGGTGCAGGGCGACCTGTCGACGTCGCTGGTGTCGAGCGAAGCGGTGCTGACCTCGATCGAGCGCTGCCTGCCGCACACGCTGCTGATCGTGGCACTGGCGCTGCTCACCGCATTGGTGATCGGCGTGCCGCTCGGCATTGCGGCCGCGGCGAAGCCGGGCTCGTGGATCGACGGCATCGTGATGGCGGTCGCATCGCTCGGCGTCGCGGTGCCGAACTTCTGGCTCGGCATGCTGCTGGTGGCGTTCTTCTCGCTGCAGCTCAATTGGCTGCCGGCGACCGGCGCAGTGTCGCTGATGAAGGACCCGGCCGCCGCGCTCAGCCACGCGCTTCTGCCGGCATTGGCGCTCGCCTCCGGCGGCATCGCCGAAGTGGCGCGGCAACTGCGCTCCTCGCTGGTCGAGATCCTGTCGTCGCAGCAGGTCCGCACGCTGCACGCCAAGGGGCTGCCGCCGTCGTCGATCCTGTGGCGGCACGGGCTGAAGAACGTCAGCGTCAATCTGCTCACCGTGATCAGCCTGCTCGCCAACCGGATGCTGGCCGCGACCGTGGTGGTGGAAGCTGTGTTCGCCATTCCGGGGATGGGCGGTCTGATCGTCAACGCCGCGATGAACCGTGATTTTCCGGTGGTGCAGGGCGTGGTGTTCACCATGGTGCTAATCGTGGTGGCGCTGAATCTGCTCACCGACATTCTCTACAGCGTGCTCGATCCGAGGATCTCGTCATGACGACGGTCTCGCTCACCGCCCCGCAGCATCACCACCGCTGGCGTCGGTCGCGCCGTTTCCTGCGCTGGTTCGTCTCCGATCTGCGCGGCGCCATCAGCCTGACGTTTCTGCTGGTCCTGCTGGTGATCTCGCTGCTGGCGCCGTGGATTGCGCCCTACGATCCGGTTGCCCAGAACATCGATGCGGCGCTGGCGCCGATGTCGGCGCAGCATTGGCTCGGCGCGGACGATCTCGGCCGCGATACGCTGAGCCGGCTGATCTACGGCGGCATGGCGTCGCTGTATGCGAGCTTCCTGGCGGTCGCGATCGCCGTGCTGATCGGCGTCCCGGTCGGCATTCTCGCCGGCTATCTCGGCGGCTGGGTCGACACCATGATCAGCCGCGTCATCGACAGTTTCCTGTCTTTCCCGGCGATCGTGCTGGCGATCGCCGTGACCGGCGCGCTCGGCATCGGTCTCACCAACGGCATGATCTCCGTCGGCATCGTGTTCGCGCCGCAGCTCGCGCGGCTGGTGCGCGCCCGCACGCTGGTGGTGCGGCAGGAGCTGTATGTCGACGCCGCGCGCTGCTTCGGTGGCTCGACCGGCCGCATCCTGTGGCGTCATGTCCTGCCGAACGCGATCCAGCCGGTGATCGTGCAGGTGACGCTGCTGCTGGCCGCGGCGCTGCTCGCCGAGGCGAGCCTCAGCTTCCTCGGCCTCGGCATTCAACCGCCCGATCCGAGCTGGGGCGCGATGCTGGCACGCGCCTATCAGAACATGGAGATCGCGCCGGAGCAGATGTATCCGCCGGGGCTCGCCATCCTGTTCACCGCGCTCGCCTACAACACGCTCGGGGAATCCTTGCGAGCGGCGCTCGACCCGACGATGAAACGCAACTGATCAATCAAGAACAACAAGGACGGGACATGACCGTGGACGCCAAGGAAGCCCACTATCTGGCAAAGCTGCACGAGCTGTGGGCCAAGGCGTGGCCGAAGGGCACGCCGCGCGAGCCGCAATATCTGCACGGCGAAGTCGCGCTCAGCGAGTATCTGCGCGCCTGGGCGAAATCGGCGCCGCTGCGGCCGGCGGTGATCTTCTACGGCCACGTCACCACCTATGCGGATCTCGACGAGCAGAGCGACCGCTTCGCTGCGCTGCTGATGCAGAAGGGCGTGAAGAAGGGCGACCGCGTCGCGGTGTTCCTGCCGAACTGCCCGCAGTTCCACATCGTATTCTTCGGCATTCTGAAGCTCGGTGCGATCCATGTGCCGGTCAGTCCGTTGTCGCGCGCGTTCGAGCTGTCCTACGAGCTCAACGATACCGACGCCGAAGTCATCGTCGCGCTCGACCAGCTCGCCGGCGTGGTCGAGCAGGTGCGCGCCGAGACCTCGCTGCGCGAAGTGATCGTCACCAGTTTTGCCGACGTGATCCCGGCCAATCCGACGATTCCGGTGCCGGATTCGGTCAGCTGCCCGCGCATCGCCGTTCCGGGCGCGACCGACCTACTGCCGGCGCTCGCCGCGCTGCCGAAGCCGGAGCCGTTGCCGCCGGCCGCGCTCGATGACGTCGCGGCGCTGAACTACACCGGCGGTACCACCGGCATGCCGAAGGGCTGCGTCCACACTCAGCGCGACATGGTCTACACGGCGGCCGCCAATCACGGCATCTCGGTGGTGGCCGATCAGAACAGCGTGTTCCTGTCGTTCTTCCCCGAGTTCTGGATCGCGGGCGAGAACTTCGGCCTGATCTTCCCGATGTTCACCGGCGCCACGCTGGTGCTGCTGGCGCGGTGGGATGCGCTCGGCGTGCTGAGCGCGATCCAGCGCTATAAGGTCAACGTCACGGCGATGCCGGTCGACGGCGCGGTCGAATTGATGGATCATCCGCGGTTCAAGGAGTTCGACCTGTCCTCGCTCAGCCAGGTGCGGGTGGTGTCGTTCGTCAAGAAACTCAACCCGACCTACCGCAAGCGCTGGAAGGATCTCACCGGCACGATCCTCACCGAAGCCGCGTGGGGGATGACCGAGACCCACACCTCCAACACCTTCACGGCCGGCTTCCAGGGCGACGATTTCGATCTGGTGTCGCAGCCGATCTTCGTCGGGCTGCCGGTGCCGGGTGCGGAGTTCAAGATCACCGACTTCGAGACCGGCGAGCTGGTGCCGCTCGGCGGCGAGGGCGAAATCCGCGTGCGCACGCCGTCGCTGCTCAAGAGCTACTGGAACAAGCCCGAAGCGACCGCGCAATCGCTGGTCGACGGCTGGCTGCGCACCGGCGACATCGGCACCATCGATTCCGATGGCTTCCTGCACTTCCTCGGCCGCCGCAAGGAGATGCTCAAGGTCAAGGGCATGAGCGTGTTTCCGCCGGAGATCGAAGCGCTGCTCGGCCAGCATCCGAAAGTGCTCGGTTCGGGTGTGGTCGGGCGCGACGATCCCGGCAAGGGCCAGGTGCCGGTCGCCTTCATCCAGCTCAAGCCGGAAGCCGAAGGCACCATCACGCCGGACGAGCTGCAGGCCTGGTGCGCCGAGCGGATGGCGGTCTACAAGGTTCCGGAGATCCGTATTATCGACGCGCTGCCGATGACCGCGACCGGCAAGGTGAAGAAGCAAGAGCTCAACGCCAACGCACCGCTGTGAAACGAGACGGCCGGCGGCGCGAAGGCGTCGCCGGCTCATGCGACCTGCTGAGGAAATCCCAATGTCGTTCCGAAAACTGCTGATCGCCAACCGCGGCGAGATCGCGATCCGTATCGCGCGTGCCGCCGCCGAGTCCGGCCTCACCACGGTGGCGATCCATCCTGCCGACGATGCGGCGTCGCTGCACGTCCGCATCGCCGATCACGCCGAGCAGATCCCCGGCCGCGGCGCGCGGGCGTATCTCGATATCGAGGCAGTGATCGCGGCGGCGAAAGCCGCGGGCTGCGATGCGCTGCATCCCGGCTACGGCTTCCTCAGCGAGAATGCCGATCTGGCGCGGCGCTGCGCCGAAGAGGGCATCACCTTCGTCGGGCCGTCGCCCGAGGCGCTGCGGTTGTTCGGCGACAAGGTCGCCGCCAAGGAGCTGGCGAAGCGCTGCGACGTTCCGATCATCGCCGGCACCGTCGGCCCGTCGTCGCTCGAAGAGATTCAGACGTTCTTCGCATCGCTCGGCGACAAGCCGGCGGTGATGATCAAGGCGATGGCTGGCGGCGGCGGCCGCGGCATGCGCGTGGTCGAGCGCGCCGAGGATCTCGCAGACGCCTATGCGCGCTGCCAGTCCGAAGCCAAGGCGGCGTTCGGCTACGAGGGCGTCTATGCCGAGCGGCTGATCCGCAACGCGCGGCACATCGAGGTGCAGATCATCGGCGATCGTCACGGCGGCGTCAGCCAGCTGTGGGAACGCGAATGCACCATTCAGCGCCGCAATCAGAAGCTGGTCGAGATCGCGCCGAGCCCGTCGCTGTCCGAGAGCCTGCGCAGCAGAATCGTCGAAGCCGCCAAGGCGCTGGCCGCGATGGCGAATTACGACAGCCTCGGCACCTTCGAGTTTCTGGTCGACGGTGACGCCGGCGAAGGCGCCGGCGTCTACGCGTTCATCGAGGCCAATCCGCGGCTGCAGGTCGAACACACCGTCACCGAAGAGGTGCTGGCGGTCGATCTGGTGCGTGCCCAGCTCGCGGTCGCGGGCGGCGCAACGCTGGCATCGCTCGGCCTCGATCAGCCCTCGGTGCCGCGGCCGCGCGGGTTCGCGATCCAGCTCCGCGTCAACATGGAGACGATGGACGCCAAAGGCGCGACCAAGCCGACCGGCGGCAAGCTTGCGATCTTCGAGCCGCCATCCGGGCCCGGCGTCCGCGTCGATACGTTCGGCTATGCCGGCTACACCACCAGCGCGTCCTACGATTCACTGCTCGCCAAGGTGATCGTGCATGGCCGCGGCGACTGGGCCGAGGCGGTTGCAAAGGCCGCGCGGACGCTGCGCGAATTCCGCATCGGCGGCGTTGCCACCAACGTGCCGTTGCTGCAGGCGATCCTCGCGCACGCCGATTTCAAGGCCAATCGGGTCAGCACCAGCTTCATCGATCGCCATGTTGCCGAGCTGGTCGAGGCTGCGCAGCAATTCGACCATCCGCTGATCGCGACCGAAGGCGCCGACCCGCGCGGCAGCAGCGCGACGGCTGCTTCGGAGCCGGTCCCCGAGGGCGCGGTCGCGATCGCCGCGCCGCTGCAGGGCACCGTGGTGGCGATCACGGTCGCGGAAGGCGACGTGGTGCGGCCAGGGCAGCAACTCGCGGTGATCGAGTCGATGAAGATGGAGCATCTGGTCGCGGCCGAGCAGGGCGGCCGCATCCGCCGCATCGTCGCCACCGATGGCGTGACGCTGATGCAGGGCGAGCCGATCCTGTATTTCGAACCGCAGGACGTCGAAGGCGATCACGTCGTCGCCGAACAGGATGTCGATCTCGACGCGATCCGGCCCGACCTAGCCGAGATGTTGGCACGGCAGGCCAACACCCTCGATGAGAACCGGCCGGACTCGGTGGGGCGGCGGCGCAAGACCAATCAGCGCACCGCGCGCGAGAACATCGCGCAGCTCGTCGACGACGGCTCCTTCATGGAATACGGCAGCCTGGCGATCGCCGGCCAGCGTCGTCGCCGTTCGCTCGACGACCTGATCAAGAACACCCCGGCCGACGGCCTCGTCACCGGCGTTGCCACCGTCAATGCCGCGGAGTTCGGCGAGCACGCCGCGCGCTGCATGGTGATCGCCTACGACTACACCGTGCTGGCCGGCACCCAGGGCCACATGAACCACAAGAAGATCGACCGGATGCTGACGCTGGTCGAGCAGTGGCGGATGCCGCTGGTGTTCTACGCCGAGGGCGGCGGTGGCCGGCCGGGCGACACCGACCGGCTCGGCATGACCGGCCTCGACGGCCCGTCCTTCGTGCAGTTTGCCAAGCTGTCCGGCCTGGTGCCGGTGGTCGGCGTCGTCTCCGGCTATTGCTTCGCCGGCAACGCCGCGATGCTCGGCTGCTGCGATGTCATCATCGCCACCCAGAACGCCTCGATCGGCATGGGCGGGCCGGCGATGATCGAGGGCGGCGGCCTCGGCGTGTATCACCCGGCCGAAGTCGGCCCGGTGTCGTTCCAGGCGCCGAACGGTGTGGTCGACATTCTGGTGCAGGACGAAGAAGAGGCGACCCGGGTCGCGCAGAAATATCTGTCCTATTTCCAGGGCGCGGTGAGCGAATGGAAGGCGCCGGATCAGCGGTTGCTGCGGCAGGCGATTCCGGAGAACCGGCTGCGGGTGTACGATATCCGCAGTGTCATCGATCTGATCGCGGACGAAGACTCGGTGCTCGAACTGCGCCGCGATTTCGGCGTCGGCATGATCACCGCCTTCATCCGGATCGAGGGCAAGCCGTTCGGCCTGATCGCCAACAATCCGAAGCATCTCGGCGGCGCGATCGACGCCGATGCCGGCGACAAGGCGGCGCGCTTCCTGCAGCTCTGCGATGCGTTCGACATTCCGATCGTGTCGCTGTGCGATACGCCCGGCTTCATGGTTGGCCCGGAAGCGGAGAAGACCGCGATCGTCCGCCACGTCGCGCGGATGTTCGTCACCGGCGCCAGCCTCACCGTGCCGCTGTTCGGCATCGTGCTGCGCAAGGGCTACGGCCTCGGCGCGCAATCGATGATCGGCGGCGGTTTCCACGCCTCGTTCTTCACCGCGGCCTGGCCGACCGGCGAATTCGGCGGCATGGGGTTGGAAGGTTACGTCCGACTCGGCTTCCGCAAGGAGATGGAGGCGATCGCCGATCCGGCCGAGCGGGAAGCCTATTACAAGAACAAGGTCGCGGAGCTGTATGCCAACGGCAAGGCGGTCTCGATCGCCTCGGTGTTCGAGATCGACAACGTGATCGATCCGGCCGAGACGCGGCGCTGGGTCATGGCCGGGCTGCGCTCGGTGCCGACGCCGCCGGAGCGCAGCGAGCGCAAGCGGCCCTGCATCGATACCTGGTAGCAGCCGACGACTGTTCGAACGCATTGGGAGTGAGACGATGACGCAAGCCGCTTTCGAGACGCCGATCGATGATACCGGCGAGGCGCTGGCCGGGCCGTGGCGACAGCCGCGGCAGATGCTGCACGCCCAGGTCTACGACTCGCACGCCTCGATCCACGACGACGCCACCGCTCAGAAGCTCGGCTTCAAGGGCGGCACCATCGAGGGCCCGACGCATTTCAGCCAGTTCGCGCCGCTGTGCGAACGGCTGTGGGGCAAGGAGTGGTTCGAAACCGGCTGCATCTCGGCGCATTATCGTAACGCCGCGTTCGAGGGCGAGGACGTTCAGGCGATCGTCGACAAGCCGGTGGCCGGCGCGCGCCATACCACCATCCGCATGGTCAAGCGCGACGGCACCGAAGTGCTGCGCGGTACGGCCTCGGTCGGCCGCGATGCGCCGGCTTCGGCGCTCGATGTCCGGCTCACCGAACTGAAGCCGCTGGCCGACCCGGTGATCCTGCGCGACGTCTCGGTCGGGATGACGACCAAGACCCAGGCGGCGCAGATGGACCATGAGCAGATCATGGGCGAGCTGTATCCATTCTCGCTGGCCCAAAAGCTCGAAGTCATCACCGAGCCGTCGCCGTATTATCGACCGGGAGGCGGTTCGCCGTGGGGCAAGGCAATTATCCCGCTGGAGATGCTGAGCGTGCTGTTCCAGTATCTCAGCAAGCAGGACGGACTGCCGGTGCGCGGACCGGTGGTGGGCCTGTTCGCCGATCAGGAGATCCGGCTGATCCACGGGCCGCTGTTCGTCGGCGAGCCGTATCGGATCGAGCGCAAGGTGGTGGCGCTGTCCGGCAGCAAGCGCACCGAGAGCATGTGGGTGCGCAGCGAAGCCTATGACGCCACCGGCCGGCTGGTTGCGACCATGCTGCTGAATTCGGCGACGCTGAAGGATTCCTACGCGCCTTACGCGCAGGAATACGCCGCGCTGTATCCGGCGGGATAATCCTGCCTATTGGGTCAGGAACAGGCTCGCGGCAATCGCCACCGTGATGATCGCGGTGGCGACCACGCCCGTGGTTTGCAGTGCGCCGAACCGGCGCATCGCGAACGCGAAGGCGATGATGATCACCGAGACGACGATCAGCCCAAGTTTCGCTTCGGTCATGGATCCCTCATGCTCTGACGGGAAATCTTAGCAACAGCCGGGAAACGCAGTTTGTCGGGGCGCAAGCTCCGGTGAATTGTCTTGCGAGTTTGTCGCGGCACAACGTTCGGGTGGGGCTCGCCTCTATCGTCGCGCCATGACCGACGCGATTGCAGCGGGCGGACCCGCTTCGTCCCAAATGGCCGATGCCACGCCAGCCCCCGAGGCGGGCGCGCTCGACTCGCTGCCCGGCCATCTGATGATGTGGGTGCTGATCTTCAGCGAACTCGCGGCCTTCGGCGCGTTGTTGATCGGCTTTCAGGTCGCGCGGGCGCTGCAGCCGGAGGCGTTCGCCGCCGGGCAGGGGCAGCTCGATCCGGCGCTCGCGGCAGCCAACACGCTCTGCCTGGTGTCGAGCGGCTGGTTTGCGGCCAGAGCCAGCGCGGCGGCGCAGCTCGGCGACCGCCGTTCGGTCTGGCGCTGGTGCCTCGGCGCCTGCACGCTCGGCGCCGCCTTCATCGCCATCAAGCTGTTCGAATATGCCGGCGAAATCGGCCGCGGCGCCGATATCGACTCCAGCACGTTCTTCACGCTGTATTTCCTCCTCACCGGATTTCACCTGCTTCACGTCGCGCTCGGCGTGGCGATTCTGATCGCCGTCGCCTGGCGTGCGGATGTTCGCGCGGTCGAGAGCGGCGCATGCTTCTGGCACATGGTCGATCTGGTCTGGCTGGTGATTTTCCCAATCGTCTATCTGGTGCGGTGAGGCCGATGATCAGGCTCGTCCGTCGCTTGGACCGCAGCGCGATCGCGCTGCTGCTGCTCACGATCCTCGGTGTCGTCCTCAGTCGCGGGGCCGCGGCGGCGTTTTTCGGGGGCGCCGTGCTGATGGTGGTCGCCGTGCTGAAGGCACGCCTGGTCGTGCTCGATTATTTCGGGTTTCGTGGTGCGCCGGCGCCATGGCGAGCCGTGCTGTTCGGTTGGATCGCGTTGGTGGCATGCGGCGCGCTGATCTCCCCGGTGGTTCAGGCCTTGCGCTAATCGCTTCGGAAGTTGTGCCAGCACAACGTTGTCGCATCGCGCTCGCTTAGTTTTACCGATGAAGCTGCAGCGCCGCACCTTCGCCTCACCAACATCAAAAGGAATCAAGTGATGGCTGAACGCCTCACCAAGTCAGCCGCGCGCAACGTGTTCTTCGGCGGCTCGGCCTTCTTCTTCGCGATCTTCGTCGGGCTCACCGCCCACAGCCACTATTACATCGCGGCCCGCTCGACCGACGCCTCGACGCTGACCCCCTCGGTCGCCCGCGGCAAGCACGTCTGGGAAAAGAACTCCTGCATCAACTGCCACACCCTGATCGGCGAGGGGGCGTATTTCGCTCCTGAACTCAGCAACGTCTGGGTGCGCTGGGGCGGCGACAAGGATCCGGCCCAGGCCCGCGAGATGCTGAAATCCTGGATGGCGTCGCAGCCGTCCGGCGTGCCCGGCCGGCGGCAGATGCCGCAGTTTCACCTGACCGACCAGGAGGTCAGCGACCTGGCCGATTTCCTGGAATGGACCAGCAAGATCAAGACTCAGCATTGGCCGCCGAACGACGCCGGCTGATCCGACCTTCACGCATCCGCATCAGAAAGACCTCGTGATGAAATATCAAACCCAAAAGGTCGCGTTGCTGTATTTCTACGGCGCGTTGACGTTGTTCCTGGCTCAGGTGTCGTTCGGCGTGCTCGCCGGCACCATCTATGTGTTGCCGAACACGCTGTCCGAGCTGCTGCCCTTCAACATCGTCCGGATGATCCACACCAATGCGCTGATCGTCTGGCTGCTGATGGGGTTCATGGGCTGCGCCTATTATCTGGTGCCCGAAGAGGCAGAGAACGAGCTGTTCAGCCCGCTGCTGGCGAAGCTGCAGTTCTGGATGTTCTTCGGCGCCGCCGGTGCCGCGGTGGTCGGCTATCTGTTCCACTATCACGAAGGGCGGGAATTCCTCGAGCAGCCGTTCGTGATCAAGATCGGGATCGTCGTGGTCTGCCTGATCTTCCTGTTCAACATCACCATGACGGTGCTGAAGGGGCGGAAGACCACCATCACCAACATCCTGCTGTTCGGGCTGTGGGGTGTGGCGATCTTCTTCCTGTTCGCGTTCTACAATCCGGCCAACCTCGCACTCGACAAGATGTACTGGTGGTACGTCGTGCACCTCTGGGTCGAGGGCGTGTGGGAATTGATCATGGCGTCGGTGCTGGCGTTTCTGATGATCAAGCTCAACGGCATCGATCGTGAGGTGGTGGAGAAGTGGCTCTACGTCATCATCGGCCTTGCACTGTTCTCCGGCATTCTCGGCACCGGTCATCACTATTACTGGATCGGAGCGCCGGGATACTGGCAGTGGATCGGTTCGCTGTTCTCGACCCTCGAAGTCGCGCCGTTCTTCACCATGGTGGTGTTCACAGTGCAGATGACCTGGAAGGCCGGCCGCAAGCACGAGAACCGCGCCGCCCTGCTGTGGTCGGTCGGGTGTTCGGTGATGGCGTTCTTCGGCGCCGGCGTGTGGGGCTTCCTGCATACGCTGTCCAGCGTGAACTACTACACCCACGGCACCCAGGTCACCGCGGCGCACGGCCATCTCGCCTTCTTCGGCGCCTATGTGATGCTGAACCTGGCGATGATGACCTACGCGATCCCTCAGCTCCGCGGCCGGGCGCCGTACAATCAGGCGCTGTCGATCGCGAGCTTCTGGCTGATGTGCACGGCGATGAGCGTGATGACCTTCGCGCTGACTTTTGCCGGTGTCATCCAGGTGCATCTGCAGCGCGTGCTCGGCCAGAGCTACATGGAGGTGCAGGACCAGATCGCGTTGTTCTACTGGGTGCGGCTCGGCTCCGGCGTCGCCGTGCTGATCTCGGCGCTGATGTTCGTCTGGGCGATCCTGGTTGTCGGACGCGACAAGCAGGGCGCGCTCACCGGCGCCCTGCAACCGGCCGAATAGGCCGCTGGCGGCCACGGTGATCCGTGGCCGCCGCTTTCCATTCACGGAGATCGCCATGAAGCCCGCTCTGCACGCCATCGATGCGAAGCTGCCCGTTCCACCGCTCTACACGCCCGCCGGCAACGAATGCGCGCTGTTCGAACACGCCTGGAAACGGCGGGTGCCGCTGCTGCTGAAGGGGCCGACCGGCTGCGGCAAGACGCGGTTCGTCGCCCATATGGCGGCGCGGCTGGGCCTGCCGTTGTTCACTGTTTCCTGCCACGACGATCTCACCGCGGCGGATCTGACCGGCCGCTACCTGCTGAAGGGCGGCGAGACGGTGTGGGTCGATGGTCCGCTGACCCGTGCGGTTCGCGAGGGCGGGATCTGTTATCTCGACGAAGTGGTGGAGGCGCGCAAGGACGTCGCGGTGGTGCTGCATCCGCTGGCCGACGATCGCCGCGTGCTGCCGCTGGAGCGCACCGGCGAGGAGCTGCAGGCACCGCCGCACTTCATGCTCGTGGTGTCCTACAACCCTGGCTACCAGAGTCTGCTCAAGGCGCTGAAGCCATCGACCCGGCAGCGCTTTGCCGCCATCGAATTCGGCTTCCTGGCGCCCGAACAGGAAATCGCCGTGGTGGCCGCCGAGAGCGGCCTGCCGAGTGAACGCGTCGCGCCGCTGGTCGCGCTCGCCGGCCGGCTGCGCAAGCTCAGGGGGCATGATCTCGAAGAGGGCGTCTCGACGCGGCTGCTGGTGTATTGCGCCAGCCTGATCAGCGAAGGCCTCTCGGTGCGCGATGCCGTGCTCGCCGGCCTGATCGAACCGCTGACCGACGATGCCGATGTGAAGGCCGCCCTGATCGAAATCGCCGGCGCGGTGATGGGGTGACGTGATCGCTTCGACACGGTCATTCCGGGGCGCCGCGTAGCGGCGAACCCGGAATCTCTCTCGATAACAACCTCGGGATTCCGGGTTCGCGAGCTGCGCTCGCGCCCCGGAATGACACCCTGGGATTTCGCTGGAGCAAACGCCATGCTCGACTTCCTCGAACTCGAAGAAACCGTCGGCCGTGCCTGGCACCGGATGGTCGGGCGTGCCGCGAGCTATCCGGAGCATCCGGAACACGCAGCGACTTTGAACGACTGCCGTGCTACGCTCGGCGTGATCTATCGCGGGCTTGGTGGTGAGACGGCGGTGCAGATCGCCGGTAGCAGCGCGCGCACGTCCGGGCACCGGCTCGGCTGGCGGCAGCGCATCGGGCTCGGCGAAGAGCGGCTGATGCAGCCTGGCCGCGACGACGCCACGCTCTTCTTGCCCGACCGGATCGCGCTGTTCGCTGATGTCGCGCTCAATCGCGCGCTGTATCGCTGGCTGGCGGCCTGGTTCGCGGTGGCGCCGGCCGGCAGCGTGCACGAAGCCGATCCGCTGCGGCGGGACGTGCGGCTGCTGTGGTGCGCGCACGCCACGACCCAGCAGGTGCTCGCGGCCTATCCCGGGCTTCATCGCTCTTATTACCAGCTTGCGGCCGCGACTGCGGCGGCGCGGCCGCGGCGGGCGTTGCCGCGGATGGAGGGCGATCTCGAAGCCGCGATCCAGGCCCTGCTAGGCGCGGAGGTCACGCCGGACCCCGAGCTGTGGCGGATGATCGTGAGCGATGACGAGATCTCGGTTCGGTCGCCGCCGGGCTATCAGCCGTTCCTGCCGTGCCCGTTGTGGGGCGACGTCTGGACCCGCGATGTCGAGGCTCCGGTCCGCGACCCCGACGACACCGACGAGGCGGCGTCAAAGCCGTGTTCGGAGCCGCGACGCAAGGCGGCGAAGCGAAAGGCGGACGATGGGCCGCAGCGCGATCCGCTGGCGCTCAACCGGTTCGAGAAGATCCTGGCGATGGCCGAGATGGTCAATGTCGATCGGCCGACCGACGAGGACGACGACGATCATGCCGACAAGGCGGCCGACGATCTCGATGAAATCACCATCGGCAAATCGGCCAAGAAGCCCGCGAGCAAATTCCGCTTCGATCTCGATCTGCCGCCGCAGGCGATCGAGCACAGCCGGCTCACCGCCGGCAGGCTGTATCCGGAATGGGACTACAAGCGGGGCGCTTACCTTGCGGATCATTGCCGGGTGCTGGCGCAGGAGGCGTCGGAGCAGGGCGAGGCTTGGCAATGCAGTGAGGCGACGCGAACCCTGGTCAAACGGGTGCGGCGTCAATTCGAAGCGTTGCGACCGCGGCACGAGGTGCTGCGGGCGCAAGCCGACGGCCATGATCTCGATCTCGACGCGCTGGTGCGCTCGCGCTGCGAGATCGCCGCTGGCGAGGGCGGCTCCGATCGCTTCCACCTCGCAGCCCGGCCGCAGGCGCGCGACCTCGCGGTGACGCTGTTGGTCGACGTCTCGCTGTCGACCGATGCCTGGATCGACAACCGCCGCGTGCTCGATGTCGAGAAGGAAGCGCTGACCGTGCTGGCCCATGGCATCGAAGCGTGCGGCGATCAGCACAGCATCCTGACCTTCACGTCGCGGCGCCGGGATTGGGTGCGGGTCGAGACCGTGAAGGATTTTGGTGAGAGCATGAGCCCGCAGGTCGAGCGGAGGATCGCGGCGCTCAAGCCGGGCTACTACACACGGATCGGCGCGGCGCTGCGCCATGCCAGTGCTGAACTGTCCCGGCAGCCGCAGCGCAAGAAGCTGCTGCTGGTGCTGACCGACGGCAAGCCGAATGATGTCGATCACTACGAGGGCCGGTTCGCGCTCGAGGACAGTCGCAGGGCGGTGCAGGAAGCGCGCCGCAGCGGCATCGCGGTGTTTGGCGTCACCATCGATGTCGATGCACAGGCGTACTTCCCGACCCTGTTCGGCCGAGCCGGCTATGCCATCGTGGGTCATATCGGACGTTTGCCGGCCGCGCTGCCGGGCATCTACCGCAACCTGATGGGATAACCTGCGGGCCGGCGCGCTATTCCATTTCCTTCATCACCTGCGCGTAAGTCAGCAGCGCGAACATCGCGGTGCCGCCGAGCACATTGCCGATCAGCACCGGGGCGATGAAGCCGCCGAACACTTGCTGCACGCCGGCCGCGCCATCCCACATCAACATGAAGGCCTCGGCGCTGCCGGCGACGATGTGCAGGAAGCCTCCGGCCGAGATCAGCCAGGTCATCACCACGATGATCCAGACCTGGCCGCCTTCCGCGCTCGGTAGCAGCCACACCATCGCGGCGATCAGAAAGCCGGCAGGGATCGCCTTGATGACCGAGGCCGACCAGCCATATGCGAGCACATGGCGACTGATCTCGATCATCTCGTGCTTCAATTCGGGCGAGACAGCAGGTGTGAAGCTGCAGAACGCTGACGCGAACAGCGTCCCGGCGAAATTCGCCGCCAGCACCACCACCCATAGCCGGGCGGCCCGACCGAGATTGTCGCGCGACCAATTTGCCATCACCGGCAGCACGACCGTGATGGTGTTTTCGGTGAAGAGCTGTTGACGGGCCAACACCACGATCAGAAAGCCGATCGAGTAGCCGAGGCTGGTCACCAGCGGTCGCCAGCCGGTCGGGTCGAGATGCTGCTGCAGCACCGCCTGAGCCAGCAGCGAGAAGCTGATCGACAAGCCGGCTGCGAGACCTGACCACCACAGCGACACCACCGGCCGAGCCATCTCGTCTTCGCCGATCCGGCGAACGATCTCGTAGATCACCGGCGCTCGCGGGCTCGATCGCGATTCCACGTCCTCGGCCTCGCGCTTGGAGATCGGCACTTGACTGGCGGGTGTATCCGCCGCGGCCCGATGCGATGGCCGCGAGGTGGGATGGTGATTTGACGATGACGCCATCAATGGCCCTCTGTTCGGACGAGGGCAGGCGCACGGATCGCTTGTTGCCCTCGGGAACCAGGGCAAGCGCGACCGGCGGTTGAAGTTCCAACACGCCCCACGACGTCTCGATGCGGCGTTCGCTCCGAATGCAGGCCCGCGTTGGTCTGCTGTCGTTCGCCGCTGGTGGCGGCGATCGTCAGGCCTGGGCGGCGGCCCAGCTCGGGAACGGATCGGGGAGTTGCTGCCACGCGTCCGGCGTGAACTGCGCCTCTTCACCGAAGAGGCACAGATCGAGCTGGCGGCGCAGCGCCGCTTCGTCCATCTCGCCGGTGCCGATGAACACGATTTCCTGGCGGCGGTCGCCCCACACCGGATCGAAGTACGGCTTCATCGCCTCGTGCCAGTCGGCGTTGCCCGGCCAGCGCGTCTTCGGCACCGCCGACCACCACAGTCCGCGCTTGGAGGTGCGGACCATTGCGCCGGCCTGCGCAATCTCGCCGACATGCTGCGGTCGCGTCGCCAGCCAGAAGAAGCCCTTGGCCCGGATCACGCCCGGCCAGCTCCGGTTGCAGAACGACTGGAAGCGGAGCGGATGAAACGGCCGCCGCGCGCGATACACGAATGAGCGGATACCGTACTCTTCGGTTTCGGGCACATGATCGGCAAAGCCGTTCAGCTCCTTGAACCACAGCGGATGTTGATGCGCGCGCTCGAAATCGAAGAGGCCGGTGTGCAGCACCGACGACAGCGGCACGTCGCCGAAATCCGCTTCGATGATCTTCGCATCCGAATTCAGTGCCCTTACGATCGATCGCGCGGTCTCGCGCCGGCTCGGCGACGTCGCCGACACCTTGTTGAGGACGATGACGTCGGCGAATTCGATCTGCTCGACCAGCAGGTCGACCAGCGTCCGCTCGTCGTCGTCGCCGGCGACTTCGCCGCGATCGCGCAGAAACTCCTGGCTGGCGTAGTTCGCCAAGAGGCTCGCGGTGTCGACCACCGTCACCATGGTGTCCAGCCGGGCGACATCAGAGAGGCTGTCGCCGTTCTCGTCGCGGAATTCGAAGGTGGCCGCGACCGGCAGTGGCTCGGCGATCCCGGTGGATTCGATCACCAGCGCGTCGAACCGGCCGCTCTCGGCCAGCTTGCGGACTTCGACCAGCAGATCCTCGCGCAGCGTGCAGCAGATGCAGCCGTTGGTCATCTCGACCAGCGATTCCTCGGAGCGCGTCAGCCCGCCGTCCTGCCGCACCAGCTCGGCATCGATGTTCACCTCGCTCATATCGTTGACGATCACCGCGATCCGCCGGCCTTCGCGGTTCGACAGCATTCGGTTGAGCAGGGTGGTTTTGCCGGCGCCGAGAAAGCCGGACAGCACGGTGACCGGGAGCAGGGGGTGATACATGGGCAGACGGGCCTTCAGTTGCAGGTATCGGAGGATTGATTAAGCAATGTTATAACATTACATCCAGGCTAGGCAAGCGACCGGGCCCAAGTCCGACTGCAAACCCTTCAATTGGTCGTGTGCTGGCACGGCCCGAGTGGGGGACGCAGCTCCTGATTGCGGCGTCTTGCGCCTCGTGCGCGTCCGCCTGCGCCTACGGCCATTGAGAGGCCGTTGGTTCTGCAGTAAGGCTTGTCGATGGTCGCTTTGCTTCGGCGCGCCTTTCACTGAAGCCTGTTTTCGGCCGCCGGCGCGCCATCCGGCGACGGACATTTTCACGGAACAGTTCAATGCCTGCTTATCGCTCGAGAACGACGACCCACGGCCGCAACATGGCCGGCGCGCGCGGCCTGTGGCGCGCCACCGGTATGAAGGATTCGGATTTCGGCAAGCCGATCATTGCGGTGGTCAACTCGTTCACTCAGTTCGTGCCCGGCCACGTCCATCTCAAGGACCTCGGCCAGCTCGTCGCGCGCGAGATCGAAGCGGCCGGCGGCGTCGCCAAGGAGTTCAACACCATCGCGGTCGACGACGGCATCGCGATGGGCCACGACGGCATGCTGTATTCACTGCCGTCGCGGGAACTGATCGCCGACAGCGTCGAGTACATGGTCAATGCGCATTGCGCCGATGCCATGGTGTGCATCTCCAATTGCGACAAGATCACGCCCGGCATGCTGATGGCGGCGATGCGGCTGAACATTCCGGCGGTGTTCGTCTCCGGTGGCCCGATGGAAGCCGGCAAGGTGGTGCTGAAGGGCAAGACTCACGCGGTCGATCTGATCGACGCGATGGTGGCGGCCGCCGACAGCGCGATGAGCGACGAAGACGTGCAGACGATGGAGCGCTCGGCGTGTCCGACCTGCGGCTCGTGCTCGGGGATGTTCACCGCCAATTCGATGAACTGTCTCACCGAAGCGCTCGGCCTGTCGCTGCCGGGCAACGGCTCGGTGCTCGCCACCCACGCCGATCGCAAGCGTCTGTTCGTCGAGGCCGGCCACACCATCGTCGATCTGGCGCGGCGTTACTACGAGAGTGACGACGCCTCGGTGCTGCCGCGCAACATCGCGAACTTCAAGGCGTTCGAGAATGCGATGACGCTCGACATCGCGATGGGCGGCTCGACCAACACCGTGCTGCATCTGCTCGCCGCGGCGCGCGAGGCCGAACTCGACTTCTCGATGAAGGATATCGACCGGCTGTCGCGCCGGGTGCCGTGCCTCAGCAAGATCGCGCCGTCGGTGTCCGACGTGCACATGGAAGACGTGCATCGCGCCGGCGGCATCATGGCGATCCTCGGTGAGCTCGATCGCGGCGGCCTGCTCGATACCTCCTGCACCACGGTGCATTCCGAAACGCTGGGCGCGGCGCTCGCGCGCTGGGACATCCGCCAGAGCAACAGCGAGAGCGTCCGCACCTTCTTCCGTGCCGCGCCGGGCGGCGTGCCGTCGCAGACCGCGTTCAGCCAGGAGCGCCGCTACGACGAACTCGATCTCGACCGTGAGAAGGGCGTGATCCGCGACGTCGCACATGCGTTCAGCAAGGACGGCGGCCTCGCCGTGCTGTACGGCAACATCGCGCAGGACGGCTGCATCGTGAAGACCGCCGGCGTCGACGCCTCGATCCTGACCTTCTCGGGTCCGGTGAAGGTGTTCGAAAGCCAGGACGACGCGGTGTCGGCGATCCTGACCAACAAGATCGTCGCCGGCGATGTCGTGGTGATCCGCTACGAAGGTCCGCGTGGTGGTCCGGGCATGCAGGAGATGCTGTATCCGACCAGCTACCTGAAATCGAAGGGCCTCGGCAAAGCCTGCGCGCTGATCACCGACGGTCGGTTCTCCGGCGGCACGTCGGGCCTTTCGATCGGCCACGTCTCGCCGGAAGCGGCGGAAGGCGGCCTGATCGGTCTGGTGCGCGACGGCGACCGGATCTCGATCGACATCCCGAACCGCACCATCAGCCTCGACGTCTCCGAGGCCGAACTCGCCAAGCGCGGCGCCGAGGAGCAGGCGCGCGGCGATGCCGCCTGGACGCCGAAGGACCGCCAGCGCAACGTCTCGGCGGCGCTGCAGGCCTACGCGATGCTGACCACCAGCGCCGCCAACGGCGCAGTGCGCGACGTCAAGCGGCGTGGACGGTAAGCCGAACTAAGCCGCCGACTTGCGGCTGGGCAGCTCTGGGGGGATCAACTCAGAGCTGCCCGCTACTGAGCCCAGTACAAGCACTTCCTCATTGTGAGGAGGCGCGAAGCGCCGCCTCGAACCATGTGCCACAGGCATCCGTGGCCTCATCCTTCGAGACGCCCCGGCTGCGCCCTTCGGGCTACGCCGCGGCTCCTCAGGATGGGGACATAGTGCATGATGCTGCGCCCTAGCCCGACCGCCGGAGCGCGGCGAGCGGCTGTTGCCGCTTGTCGCGATACGCGGTGACCGCTTCGCCGAAAGCGAGAAACAGTGCGCGGTTGATCGAATTGACCTGCGGATCGTATTCGGCGTGCCACTGCACGCCGAGCGCGAAGCCGGGCGCATCGGCAATGCGGATCGCCTCGATGGTGCCGTCTTCTGCGACGCCTTCGATCACGACGCGCGGGCCGGGCTCGAGAATGCCCTGGCCGTGCAGCGAATTCACCCGGATCAGATCGCGGCCGAGCAGGCGGGCGAATACGCCGCCTGCTGTGAGCTGGACGTCGTGGCGATCGGCGAACACCACGGTCGGATCGGGATGGATTTCGCCATTCTCCAGCCGCGGCATGCGGTGGTTCATCCGCCCCGGCAGCTCGCGGATCTCCGGGTGCAGTGAGCCGCCATAGGCGACGTTCATCTCCTGGAAGCCGCGGCAGATCCCGAACAGGGGTATGCCGCGCTCGACGCAGGTTCGCACCAGTGCCAGCGCCAGCTCGTCGCGGGGCTGATCATAGGGTTCGTGACGAGGATTCGGCTCGACCTTGAAATGCGTCGGGTGAACGTTGGCGCGGCCGCCGGTCAGCAAAATGCCGTCGACCACGGCCAGCAGATCTTCGATCTCGGTGAATTCGGACGAGGCGCCGAACATCAGCGGCAGAGCCCCGGCAACTTCTGCGACAGCGCGAAGATTGCGCTCTCCCACATGCTGGACCGCATACCGATTCTCGGCGAGATGGGCGTTGCCGATCACGCCGATCACCGTTCTGCCCGCCATCCTGTTCCTCCCCGACAACCCTCGGACCATACAGCCAAATTGGCGAAAATCGAGCCCAACTATACCGCCGGAACTGGTTGTCAGCTCTGCGCTGGCGAACCCGCGGATCAGTCGGTAGAAGCGGGCGCATGTCGGCCGAGCGCTCGTTCGCAAACGGTCGTTGCTGCCCCGTATCTTCACCAGGATCGCCCGTAGCCATGAGCCGCGCGTCATGACGAGTGCCGTTTCAGCCGGGGGCACCCGATGAGTGCAGTTTTGGGTCCCGAGTCGCCGGCGATCTCCGGCAGTGCTTCTGCTTCAGCGGCGCCCGGACCTTGGCGGCTGCCGGCCTCGCTGCGAAACTTCGTCCGCAACCGGGAAATCGGCCTGGTGCTCGTCGCTGTGGTGATCGGCCTGCTCTCCGGTCTGCTGGTGGCGATCATCTGGTACGCGAGCGAGTTGGCTCATGCCGTGCTGTTCGACATCCCGTTCGACACCCGGCTCAGCGCCAACGGCGTGATCTCGTGGCAGCGAACGCTGCTGGTGCCGCTCGGCGGCGCCGTCATCCTGACCATCATCGGGCTGTTCTACGCCGGCCGCTTCAAGGGGCGGCTGGCCGACGCGATCGAGGCCAATGCGCTGTACGGCGGGCGGATGTCGATGCGCGGCAGCCTGCTGATCTCGTTGCAGACCTTGCTGTCGAACGGTTGCGGCGGCTCGGTCGGGCTGGAAGCCGGCTACACCCAGATCTGCGCCGCGCTCAGTTCGCAGATCGGACAGCGCCTCGCCGCCCGACGCGCCGACATGCGGTTGCTGGTCGCCTGCGGTGCCGCGGGTGCGATCAGCGCCGCGTTCACCGCGCCGCTCGCCGGCGCGTTCTTCGCCTTCGAGGTGGTGCTCGGCGCCTACACTTCGGCCAGCCTGGTGCCGGTGATCGCCAGCGCGGTGTCGTCGTGGCTGGTGATGCGCAACCTCGTGCACACCTCGTTCCTGCAGATCCCCGGCGTGCCGACGCCGGCGTCGGTGGAGATGGTTGGGCAGACCGTGCTGATCGGTGTGCTGTGTGCGTTCGTCAGCATCCTGGTGATGCTGGCGGTGGCGTTCTCGGAGCGGGTGTTTCAGCGCATCACCGTGCTGCGCGGCGGGCTGCGGCTGGTGATCGGTGCGGTGCTGCTCGGCGGCTTGGCGCTGCTGACGCCGACCGTGCTCGGCTCAGGCCACGGCGCGATGCAGCTTCTGCTGATGAGCGACCCGACTTGGCTGATGCTGGCGACCACGCTGGTGCTCAAGTCTCTGGCGTCTGCGATTTCGCTCGGCGCCGGCTTTCGCGGCGGTCTGTTCTTTGCCTCACTGATGCTCGGCGCGCTGATCGGGCAACTCTACAGCACGGTGCTGATGCCGTATTTCCCGAACATCGCGTTGCAGCCCGGGACAGCGGCGGTCGCCGGCATGGTGGCGTTCGGCACCGGCGTGATCGGCGCACCGTTCAGCATGATCTGTCTGGCGCTCGAACTGACCGGGGACTTCTGGGTGACGATCGGCGCGGTGGTGGCGGCCTCGACGAGCGCACTGATCGTGCGCGAATTGTTCGGCTACAGTTTCGCGACCTGGCGCTTCCATCTGCGCGGCGAAACGATCCGCGGCCCGCAGGACATCGGCTGGGTCAAGCAGATCAGCGCCGCGACGCTGATGCGCTCGGATTTCGCCTCGGCGCAGGACGATCTGCCGATCTCGACCGCGCAGAAATTGTTTCCGCCGGGCCGCGTCAAACAGATCGTGTTGCGACGGGGCGACGGCAGCTATGGCGGAATCGTCAACTCGGCGGAACTACACGGCCTCACCGACGCCGATCACGATACGCTCGCCACTTTGGCGCAGCAGCGCCATCAGTACCTGCTTCCGAGTGTCACCGTGCGCGACATCCTCGCCACGTTCGATCGCAGCGAAGCGGATGTTCTGGCGGTGGTCGACAGCACTGCGACCAGGCAGGTGATCGGCACCGTCAGCGAGGCGCATGTGCTGCGAACCTATTCGACCGAACTCGAGCGCCGCAATCAGGAAGTGTTCTTCCGCTGACCTGCGCAACCGTCGGTCGGCGCCGATGCTCGCAACTTCGTGACGAAGGTTCCCGCTGCGGGGCCTTGCCCGGTGCTGTGCTTCTCCTAGCTGTAACGAGCGCCCGCGGTTGGGCGCTCTACGGAGAAAATGATGCCGCACCACGATAACGTCGCCCTTTCGGGCGTAATTCAGCATGTCTTCGCCCATCGCTTCACGCTGGAAGCGCAAGGCGAAACCCACCTGGCAGATCTCGGTCCGAAGGGCGCAGAAGCGTTTCCGCTCGAAGCGGGACTGGCCGTGACGCTGGAGGGCGAGCGTCGTCCCTCTGAAATCAAGGTCACGCGGATCGCCGCGAGAGGCCGCGACGCCGTGCTGATTCATCACAAGAAGCCGCACCATCCGCCGGGGCATCATCATCCCGATGTGCCGGCGGATCCGAAGCGTGTGCTCGCGGCGGTCCAGTCCGCCGGCTGGAGCGCGAAGGGCGATCCACAGCGCAAGCCGAAGCATTTCGAGGTGCTGGCGCGGCAGGGCCGCGGTCCGTGGACCGAGCTTCACGTCGATTTCGCCGGCACGATCTACAAGCAGAAATCGCCCGATCCGGCGAAGTGGTCGGTTCACGCGTAGTTGGACGTCGGGGCAGCGCGACGCGCTGCCCCTCTCGTTTGCGAGGAGATCAGCTCGCTTTGGCGAGCCCGGCCATATAGGCGCGCCAGCCACCGAAATGGGTGATATCGCGTGCGCCCTCGAGTGCGGCCGGTTCGACCAGAAAGCCTTTGACCTTCTTGCCGTCTGCCAGAGTGATCGTGCCGATCGACAGCGGCTGGGGGATCGCGGCGACGAAACGGCCGAATGCGGAAGCCGACAGTGTCCAAACCTCGACTGCGATGGCAGCGCCCGAGCCGGCAGCGACCCGCAGCATGCCCGGCTTCGGCGGCACTGTGCCGCTGAGCGCATAGAGTTTGTAATCCGGCGCTGTCGATGTCGCGCAAGCAAGCCGTCCGTCGAGCGCGGTGAGTTCGCCGTTCAGCGCCATGCCGGAGAGATGCGCACCGACCACCGCGATGGCGATCTCGTCGGCGCAGCCGTCGTCCGCGATCGCGGCGAGCGACGGTCGCGGCTTGTCGCTGGCTCCGATCGGCAGCCCGGTATCGGCGTGGAACACCCGGCCGAGACTGGCGAGATCGGCGTCGCGGCCGGCAGGAGCCAGCAGGGTGATGCCGAACGGAATGCCGTCGCTGCGGATCGACGCCGGCAGCGCAAGGCCGCAGAGATCGAGCAGGTTGACGAAGTTGGTGTAGGTGCCGAGCCGGCTGTTCAGCGTGATCGGATCGGCCTGCACCTGTTCGATCGTGTAGGCGGTCGGTGCGGTCGGCAGCACCAGCGCATCAATGCCGGCGAAGCTGCGCTCGGCGATCTTGCGCAGCGCCTGCAGCCGGTAGAGCGCCGCGAAGGTGTCGGCAGCCGATAGCTTGGCGCCGGCGAGCGTGATCTGACGCGTCACCGGATGCACCGCATCCGGCTGCGTGTCGAGCAGCTCACGGATCGTCAGGTAGCGTTCGGCCACCCACGGCCCTTCGTACAGCAGCCGCGCCGTCTCGTAGAGCGGTTCGACATCGATCTCGACCAGCTCCGCGCCGAGCCGCTGCCAGCGCTGCAGCGCTTCGTCGTAGCAGCGCGCCGCGGTGTCGTCGCCGAAGAACTGCAGTTGACCTTTTTGCGGCACGCCGAGCCGCACGCGCTCCGGCATCGCGGTGATCGCAGCCACCGGCCGTTCGCGCGAGAACGTATCTTCGGCGTCCGGCCCCGTCATCACCTGCAGCGCGGTGATCGCGTCATCGGTGGTCAGTGCGAAGATCGAGACGCAGTCGAGCGTGCGGCACGCCGGCACCACACCCGTGGTCGAGATCATTCCGAGGCTCGGCTTCAGCCCGACGATGTTGTTGAGCATCGCCGGCACCCGGCCGGAGCCCGCCGTATCGGTGCCGAGCGACAGCGGCACCAGACCGGCACCGACCGCGACGGCCGAACCGGAGCTCGATCCGCCGGGCACGAGATCGCTGCGCATCGCGTTGCGCGGCACGCCATAGGGCGACCGCACACCGACCAGGCCGGTGGCGAACTGATCGAGATTGGTCTTGCCGATCACGATCGCGCCGGCGGCGCGCAGCTTGGCGACCGCGGCGGCGTCGCGCGCCGGCTGATACGCGAATGCCGGGCAGGCGGCGGTGGTCGGCAGGCCGGCGACATCGATATTGTCCTTCACCGCGACAGGCACGCCGTACAGCGGCAGCGACGGATCGCGTGCCGCCAGCGCGACCGCTTCGGCGATTGCATCGGCCTCGTCCCGCAGGGTGATGAACAGCGCCGGATCCGCATAGGCGCGGATGCGCTGGTAGCACCGCGCGATGGTTTGCGCCGGGGTCGTGGTGCCGGCGCGATGCGCGGCGACGATTTCACTGATGGTTTCGAATTGGCTCATACCGACACCGCGTAGATTTCATATTCGTCACGCACCAGATCGATGTGATGGCGCATGGCCTTGGCTGCGCCATCACGGTCGCCGCGCAGAATCGCGATCACCACGCGGTCGTGCTCGGCGTGCGACTTCGCCAGCCGGCCGAGATTGCGGAACTGGGCCCGCCGGAACGGCTGCACCCGCACCCGTGTCGCCAGCGTGATCTCGGCGATGTAGTCGTTGTGCGCGCCGGCATAGATCGCATTGTGGAAATGTTCGTTGACGTCGTGGAAGCGCTCCGGATTGCCCTGCGAGCTGAGCATCCGCAGCTCCTCGTGGATCGTCTCCAGCGTCCGCCGCTCCAGCGGCGTCATCCGCTCGGCCGCAAAGCTCGCGCACAGCGCTTCGAGTTCGGACATCGCTTCGAACATGCCGGTCAGCCGTTCGAACGACGGCTGCGCCACCACCGCGCCGTAGTGAGGTCGCGACTCGACGAGGCCGCTGGTGACGAGCTGTCGCAGCGCCTCGCGCACCGGCGTGCGTGACACCTTGAAGCGTTGTGCGATCTCGGTTTCATCGAGCGCGGCGCCGGGGCGGAGTGTGCCGCGAACGATCTCGTCCGCGAGTTGATGCCGCAGCTCCTCGGCGCGGGTGATCTTGACCGGCGCCGGTGTGGTCCGAGCCAGCCGCACACCGGGTGTGATCACTCCGGCAGGAATCGGCGATGACTTGCCTCTGCGTGGAATGAGGGCCTTGTCGACACTCATGGCGACGCTCGCGGCTCGTCGATGATGCTGACATGGGCCGCGACGATGCGCCAGCCTTCGGCAAATCGCACCCAGGTCTGCATCTGGCGTCCGACCTTGCCGGGCGCGTTGTCGCGGTAGAACAAGGTCGATGCGACCGCGGTGTCGCGGCCATAGGCGGTGATGATCGTGCGCGCAGTGGTGCGCATCAGGCCGGTCGGGGAGCGCGCGCCGCGGAACGCCTTGATCTCGTCGTAGCCATAGAGGTTCTCGCCGCCGCCGTAGCGCAGCGTGCGCGGGTCGTCGCGGAACAGCTCGTTGAGCGTGGCGACGTCGTTGCCGACGAGCGCGGCCTCGTAGCGGGCGAAGGCTTGGCTGACTTCGGCGACGACTTCGGGCAGATCGATATCCATGGTCAGAAATCCTTCGGTCGCGGCGCGCGGGCGACGCCGGCACGCTCCAGCGCCGCGGCGACGCGCAGCGCGATGTCCTCGCGCCACGGCGCGGCGATGATCTGCACCCCGATCGGCATCGGCGCGAGCGGAATCGGAACGGCCACCACCGGCAGGCCGATGAACGAGATCGGCTGGGTGTGGATGCCGACGTTGGCACGCACCGGCAGTTCGACACCATCGAGCGTGAAGGTGACCTGCCCGAGCTTGGGCGCGACACAGGGCGTTGCCGGGGCGATGATGACGTCGACTTGCTCGAACACTTCGAGCACGCGGGCGCGATACCAGCGCCGGAATTTCTGCGCGCGGTCGACCAGCGGCGCCGGCACCATCGCGCCGGCCAGCAGCCGGTCGCGCACCGCGGGATCGAAGTCATTCGGCTGCCGCCGCAGCCTGTCGAGATGCAGCGAGGCGCCTTCGGTCGTGCTGATCACGTAAGCCGCGGCGCGGGCGCGGGCGGCTTCCGGCAGCTCGACCGAGCGGGTGACGCCGAGCGCCTTCACCACGCGGCCAACGGCCTCCTGCGCTTCCGGAAACACATTGGCCTCGAAGTAACCGCCGGCCTTCGCGATCCGCAGGCCATCGATGCCTTGGGCGAGCAGGCCGGAGACCGGCTCCGGGGCACGCGTGGTACAGGCGGCGTCGCCATCGTCCGGCCCCTGCATCGCGTCGTAGGCCAGTGCCAGATCGGCGGCACTGCGCGCCAGCGGACCAAGGTGATCGAAGCTCGCCACGAATGGGAACGAACCGGTGCGCGGCAGCCGTCCGTAGGTCGGCTTCAGTCCGAAGATGCCGCACAGCGAGGAGGGCACCCGGATCGAGCCGTTGGTATCGGAGCCGAGTGCCAGCGGCACCTCGCCGCCGGCGACCGCAGCGCCCGATCCGCCGGAGGAGCCTCCGGTCATCCGGGTGGGATCGTGCGGATTGCGCGACGGACCGTCGTGAATGTTCTCGCCGGTGAAGTCGTAGGCGTACTCGCCCATGTTGAGCGCGCCGATCAGCACGGCGCCGGCCGCTTCCAGCCGCTTGATCAGCGGTGCATCGTCGGCGGCCGGGCTGCGGTCGCGGTTGATCTTGGAGCCGGCCCGGGTGGCGAGCCCGGCGACGTCGAACAGGTTCTTCACCGCGAACGGCACGCCGACGAGCGGGCCGACGCTTTCGCCGCGCGCGATTGCGGCGTCGATCTCGCGGGCGCGGGCGCGGGCACGCTCGGCAACGACATCGGTGAATGCGTTGAGCGTCGCATCGGCCTTGGCAATGCGCGCGAGCGCGGCCTCGGTGGCGGCGAGCGCAGTGGTGGTCCGGTTCGCCACGGCTGCGGCGGTCTCGGCGGCGGTCATCCAATCGGTGGACATGGCAGGATTGATCTCAGGCACTGAACACGCTCGCAGGTTCGGTCTCGTCGGGCAGCGGAAATTCATCGACCAGCCGTCCCAGCTCCAGCGAGACCTCGAGATTGGCCCGCACGGCCGGCTTCCACGCCGGATCGATCGGCAAGCCAAGCGCAGCAGCAACAGCGTCGATGTAGGAGTCGAGGGTGGTGGGATCACTCAAAGCCATGGTCCTTCAGCAAGCTTGGCATTTAAGTTCGTCATTCCGGGCTCACGCTTCGCGTGCCCCGGAATGACGAGTGGAGGGGGGGCACAGCGATCATCACGTCACCGGCAGCGGCGGATGCGGGATCGCGGTGAGGAGTTCGCGGGTGTAGTCGTGCTTCGGGCTGCCGAGCACCTGCTCGGAGGTTCCCTGCTCGACGATCCGCCCCGAGCGCATCACGACGACGCGGTCGCACAAGAGCCGCACCACGTTGAGGTCGTGCGACACGAACAGGTAGCTCATCCCCAGCGACTGCTTCAGATCTTGCAGCAGGTTCAGCACCACCGCCTGCACCGAGACGTCGAGTGCCGCGGTCGGTTCGTCGAGGATCACCAGCTTGGGCCGCAGCGCGATCGCGCGGGCGATGCCGACGCGCGCCTTCTGGCCGCCGGAGAGCTGATGCGGAAACCGGTCGAGCAGATCGAGCGGCAGGCCGACTTGATCGGCCAGTTCCTCGCAGCGCGCACGCAACGCATCGCGGCCTTTGATCTCGCCGAGCTGCAGGATGGGATCGGCGATCGCGCGCGCCGCGGTGAAGCGCGGATTGAGGCTGTCGGTCGGATCCTGAAACACCATCTGGATCGACTTGCGCAGCGGCAGCCGCGCGAAGCGGTGCGGCAGGATTGTGCCGATCTCCTCGCCATCGAACACAATGCGGCCAGAGGTTTGATCGAGCAGCCGCATCAGCATCATCGAGGTGGTCGACTTGCCGCAGCCGGACTCGCCGACCAGCCCGACGCTTTCGCCATGGCCGATCTGAAAGCTGATGCCGTCGACCGCGCGAAACACCTCCGGCTCCGGCGACGGCCCGCGCGAGAACAGCCGGCTCATCGTCGCAGTCGCCCCCTGGCGCGGATATTCCTTCACCAGCTTTTCGACCAGGAGGAGGGGGGCGGCTGTCTTCGAAGCGTTTGCGTCTTCGCGCGAGCCACTCGCCTCATCGTCACCCCCGGGCTTGACCCGGGGGGCCATCGTCTTCGACGAAGCTTCTCCCGATGTGGGATGGATCGCCGGGTCGAGCCCGGCGATGACGCTTTCACGCGGAGCCCCGCCGCCTTCACCCTCCGTCAGCAGCTCCCGCAGACTCACCCCGAGCCGCGGCGTCGCGCGCATCAGTTTCTTGGTGTAGGGGTGCTGCGGATTGGCGAAGATGTCAGTCGCGGAGGCGGTCTCGACCACGCGGCCCTTCTCCATCACCACCACGCGGTCGCAATAGGCGGCGGCGAGACCGAGGTCGTGGGTGATCAGGATCGTCGACAGGCCGCGGCTCTTGGTCAACTCGACGATCAGGTCCATCACCGCCTTCTGGGTGGTGACGTCGAGGCCGGTGGTCGGCTCGTCGGCGATCAGGAGCTGCGGATTGCAGGCCAGCGCCAGCGCGATCACCACGCGCTGACACATGCCGCCGGAGAGCTGGAACGGATAGGCGTGATAGCGCTCGCGCGGCCGAGCGATCTTCACCGCCTCCAGCGCCGCGATCGCCTTCTCACCGCGATCGGTCGACGTCGATTGCACATGCTGGCGCAGCACGTCTTCGATCTGATCGCCGACCTTGCGGATCGGATTGAGTGCGGCGCGGGGGTTCTGGAAGATCATCGAGATTTCGCGGCCACGCAGGTCACGCATCTCGTGCTCGCTGGCCGCCTTCAGATCCATGCCGCCGAACATCACCGAACCTTCGGCGATCCGCCCGGCGCGGTCGAGGATTCGCATCACGGCGTAGGATGTCACCGACTTGCCGGAGCCGGACTCACCGACGATCGCCAGCGTCTCGCCTTTGCCGACGCTGATATCGATATGCTGCACCGCCTTGACGATGCCGCGCCGGGTGACGAATTCGACCGTGAGGTCACGGACGTCGAGGAGAGGTTGGGTGGTCATGCTTGAATCTCCGCGTGCACGGCGCGCTCCCTCGCCCCGCTCTTGCGGGGAGAGGGGTGGGGTGAGGGGCTGCTGCCTATCAGCGGGCGCAGCGGATGTGAGAGGCGCAGTGCCGGGCTCCTCACCCGGCTCGCAAGGGCGAGCCGACCTCTCCCCGCCAAGAGCGGGGAGAGGTTAGCAGCGGCGGTGGGCAACGATTCGCAAGGCATGCTCACGTCCTCCGCTGCGGATCGAAGATGTCGCGCAGGCCGTCGCCGAGCAGGTTGAAGCAGAACACGGCGATCATCAGCGCGAGGCCGGGGAACAGCGCGATCCACCATTCGCCGGAGACCATGAAACTCGCCCCTTCTGCGACCATGATGCCCCACTCGGCGGTCGGCGGACGGACGCCAAGGCCGATGAACGACAGGCCGGCGGCGTTGAGAATGGCGTAGCCCATCGTCAGCGACATCTGCACGATCATGATCGGCATGATGTTCGGCAGGATGTGCACCAGCAGAATGCGCATCTCGCTGTTGCCGGACAGGCGGGCAGCCATCACGAAGCCGGCCTCGCGGCGCACATTGGCTTCGGCGCGGGCGACGCGGGCATACAGCGGGAAGTTCACGATCGCGGTGGCGATGATGATGTTCTGCACGGTGTTGCCGAGCGCCGCGACGATGCCCATCGCCAGCACGAACAGCGGGAACGCCATGATGGTGTCGGCGATCCGGCCGACGATCCGGTCGGTCCAGCCGCCGAAGTAACCGGCGGCGACGCCGGCGAGGCCGCCCATCAGGAACACCAGCACCACCGAGGCGACGGCGATGAACAGATCGAGACGTGTTGCCACGACGACGCGGCTGAAGATGTCGCGGCCGAGCTGGTCGGTGCCGAACCAATGTGCGGCCGATGGGGCTTTGAGCGCCTGCGCGGTGTCGCTGGCGAGCGGATCGTAGGGGACGATGTACGGCCCGAACAATGCGGCGAACACGATCACTACCAACAGGCCGAAGGCGAAGGCGGTGACGCGGTTGTCACCGAGCACATAGCGGGTGTGCTCGATGGTGTCCCGCAGTGCAGAGCGGCGCGCGGGCTTGGCGCTGGCGGAGGTTTCGCCGATCGGAGGGGCGACGCTGGTCATGGTCATGCTCCTAGCCTTCCAGCCGGACGCGTGGGTCGATCACGCCGTAGAGAATGTCGATTGCCAGATTGAGCAGCACGTACATCACCGCCATGGTGAGCACGAAGCCCTGCACCGGCGCGAAGTCGGACGCGATCAGCGCTTCGACCGCGTAGGAGCCGATGCCGGGCCAGGCGAACACCTTCTCGACCAGCACGTTGGCGCCGAGCAGGAACGAGAACACCATCGACAGCGTGGTGATCACCGGCAGCATCGCGTTGCGGAACGCGTAGGTCATCGTCACCTTGCGCGGCGACAGGCCACTGGCGCGCGCGGTGCGGATGAAGTCCGACGCCAGCACCGCAAGCATCGAGGCGCGGGTCATGCGGGCGATCGGTGCCAGCGAGAAGATCGCTAGCGTTGCCGCGGGGAGCAGAAGCTGACTGAGCGCCGACCGGAAGGTCTCGAAGTCGCGCGCGATCAGGCTGTCGATCAGATAGAAGCCGGTCACATTGGGGGGCGCGCTGTAGAACACATCGAGCCGGCCGAGCGGCGCCGGGGCCCAGCCGAGCTTGAAGTAGAAAACGTAGACCAGCAGCAGGCCGGTGAAGAACACCGGCAGTGACACGCCGGCGGTGGTGGTGACGCGGCAGAGATGGTCGATCCACGAGCCCGGCCGCGTCGCCGCCATGATGCCGAGCGGGATCGCGATCAGAATCGCCAGCGCGAGGCCGAGCAGCGTCAGTTCGGCGGAGGCGGGCAGGCGGTTCTTCAGTTCGGTGACGACGGGCTGGCCGGTGGTCAGCGACTCGCCGAGATCGCCGCGGGCGAGATCGGTGGTGTAGCGGACGAACTGTTCGGGCAGCGATTTGTCGAGGCCGAGCTTGTGCCGGATCTGCTCGATCGCCTCTTTGCTGGCCGCGGGCCCGGCGAAATACGCCGCCGGATCGCCCGGCAGCGCGCGGGTCAGCAGGAAGGTGACGATCACCACGCCGATCAGGCTCGGGATCGCGAACATCAGGCGTTTGCCGATCAGGGTGAGCATTGGATCACAGCCTCACGAACATAGTCATTGCTGAAGTATCAGCGGGCCTGCTCCCCTCCCCCTTGCGGGGAGG
>NZ_QUMK01000071.1 GCF_010907035.1 Rhodopseudomonas sp. BR0M22 | reverse complement strand
TGGGATCGGTCCTGTATGCGGGCGATCACCGCAACGGCAATGCCCGTGCGACTGTTCGATCAAGCAACACCGACAGAGGCGCCCGCACCGGGTTACGGCGAGATGATCGGCCGGGAATCTACCGAGCAGCCTCTGTCGCGCTGACTATGCACCAGCACATCGCAGATACAGGAATCTGGAGATTGTCGCAGTCTCTGCGGTGCCCCGACCAGCGAGATTCCGGGTTCGCGCTTCGCGCGCCCCGGAATGACGCCGCAAGGAACTACTCGCTCGCCGCCAGCACCGTGCCCGCGACCTCGCCGAAGCCGATGCGGTAGCCGTCGCCTTGGCACCAGCCGCGCATCACCAAGCTGTCGCCGTCTTCGAGGAAGCCGCGGGTCTCGCCGCCGGGCAATTGCAGCGGCTCCGAGCCGTTCCAGCTCAATTCCAGCAGGCTGCCGAGCTGATCCTTCTCCGGGCCCGACACCGTGCCGGAGCCGAGCAGGTCGCCAACGCTCATCGCGCAGCCGCTCGAGGCGTGGTGCACGAGCTGCTGCACCGACGACCAGTACATGTATTTGAAATTGGTCGCGCTGATCCGCGCCGGCTGCTGCATCGCCGGCGTCCGCAAGGCGACTTCCAGCGCCATGTCGTAGTTGTTGGCGCCCTTCTGCTGCAGATACGGCAGCGGCGCTGGGTCCTGCACCGGCCCGGCAACACGAAACGGCTCCAGCGCCTCGCGGGTGACGATCCATGGGCTGATCGAGGTCGCGAACGCTTTGGCTTGGAATGGCCCGAGCGGCACGTACTCCCATTGCTGGATGTCGCGCGCGCTCCAATCATTGAGCAGCGTGAAGCCGAAGATCATCTCCTCGGCCTGCTGTTCGGTCAGCATCGACCCCATCACTGAGGACTGCCCGACCACCACGCCGATCTCGAGTTCGAAATCGAGCCGCTTGCAAGGTCCGAAGCTCGGCAGCTCCGCCGACGGCGGCTTGAGCTGGCCTCGCGGGCGGTGAATCGCTGTGCCGCTGACCACGACGGTCGAAGCACGGCCGTTGTAGCCGATCGGGATGTGCAGCCAATTCGGCAGCAGCGGATTGGTCTTGTCACGGAACATGGTGCCGACATTGGTGGCGTGTTCCTTCGACGAGTAGAAGTCGGTGAAGCCCTCGACACGCAGCGGCAGATGCAGCTTCACCTGGCGCATCGGCAGCAGCGCCTTGGCGCGCAGCTCCGCATTTTCGCGCAACTCGGGATTATCGTGCCGCAGCAGCGCACTGATCCGCGCCCGCGTGCTGCGCCAGACGTTCGGCCCGAGCGCCATGAAGGCGTTGATCGACCCTTGCGCGAACACGCCCTCCGGCAGATCGAGCAGCTTCGCAACCTGCAATGCTGCGAGGTCGAGCACATGATCACCGATCGCGACACCGACGCGCGGCGATGGATGATCTGCGGTCGAGAACACACCGTAAGGCAGGTTCTGGATCGGAAAGTCCGATCCCGGTTTCACATCGACGAAGGAGCGCAGACGCGGGTCGTTGGGGTGCATGTTTAGTCCTGGATTTCGTTAGCTTCGATGCCGTCGTACTCGAACGTCGTCATGGCCGGGCTTGTCCCGGCCATCCACGCCTTCCTCGCGATCTATGCAGCAAGACGTGGATGCCCGGGACGAGCCCGGGCATGACAGGTTGATGGGTCGTACAAAAACAGCTGGATTGCTTCGTCGCTCCGCTCCTCGCAATGACGAAGATACTACTCCGCATCCGGCTGCCGGCCCGGCTCTGCGGCGACGAAGGCGTCGAGCTTCATTGCTTCGGCTTCGATCTGGCGGATGCGTTCGAACGGGGCGAGGTCGGCGTCGAAGCGACGGGCGTTGAACACTTGCGGGACGATGCAGATGTCGGCGAGCGTCGGCCTATGGCCGAATGCGAACGGCCCCGGCGTCTGCACCAGCCGCGCCTCGATCGCCGCAAAGCCTTGCTCGATCCATTCCTTCGACCAGCACGCGCGGTCGACCTCGTCGACGCCGAGTTCGCTGAGCCGCTTCAGGATGCGCAGGTTTCCGATCGGATGGATGTCGCAGGCCACCGCATAGGCGATCTCGCGCACGATGGCGCGAGCCTTCGGATCTTTCGGCAGCAGCGGCGGCTCGGGGTGGGTCTCGTCGAGATATTCGATGATCGCCAGCGATTGCCCGACGTTGAACTCGCCCTCGCTCCAATACGGCACCAGGCCGGCCGGATTGATCCAGCGGAACGCCTCGAGGTTCTGTTCGCCGTTGCGCAGGTGAACGTAGCGCTGCGCCACCACGATGTTCTTCAAGTTGAGCGCGATCCGCACCCGATACGCCGCGGAGGAGCGGAAATAGCCGTACAGCACCGCGGCGTCGTGATCCTGAGCTTTGCTCATGGCCGGTTCGGATCGAAGCGCTTTTCGAGGCCGTTCCAGCAGTCGGCGTAATCGTCCTGCAGCAGGCCGGAGCTTGCCGCATACTCAGTGACGCGCTGCGGATAGCGGGTCTCGAACATGAACGCCATCGTGCCGGTCAGCTTCACGGGCTTCAGCTCACCGTTGCTGGCATGATCGAACGCCTCGCGATCAGGGCCATGCGGCAGCATCATGTTGTGCAGCGACGCGCCGCCCGGCACGAAGCCCTGCGGCTTGGCGTCGTAGACGCCGTAGATCAGCCCCATGAACTCCGACATGATGTTCATGTGATACCACGGCGGCCGGAACGTGTTCTCCGCCACCATCCAGCGCTCGGGGAAGATCACGAAGTCGATGTTCGCGGTGCCCGGCGTCTCGGACGGCGAGGTCAGCACGGTGAAAATCGACGGATCGGGATGGTCGAAGCCGATCGCGCCGACCGGCGAATAGGTCCGCAGATCGTATTTGTACGGCGCGTAGTTGCCGTGCCAGGCGACGACGTCGATCGGGGAATGCGGCAGCTTGGTCACGTACAGCGAACCGCCCCATTTCACATACAGTTCGGTCGGCGTGTCCTTATCCTCATAGGCGGCGACCGGCGTGAGGAAGTCGCGCGAATTGGCGAGGCAATTGGCGCCGATCGGGCCGCGCTCCGGCAGCGTGAACGCACCGCCATAGTTCTCGCACAGATAACCGCGCGCCGGGCCATCGACCAGTTCTACCCGGAACTTGACGCCGCGCGGGATCACCGCGATCTCGGCCGGCTCGATGGTGATGATTCCGAACTCGGTGACGAGACGCAGGCTCCCCTGCTGCGGCACGAACATCATCTCGCCGTCGGCATTGTAGAAGTGCTGATCGACCATCGACTGGGTGATCAGATAAAGATGCGTCGCCATCCCAGTTTGGGTGTTGACGTCGCCGGCCGTCGTCATGGTACGCACGCCCTGCAGGAAGGTCAGCTTGTCCTGCGGCATCGGCGGCGGGTCCCAGCGCAGCTGCGCGATCGGCAAATCGTGCTCGAAGCACGGCGCCGAACGCCACAACCCCATGTCGGCTTTGGCGAAGCGACCGGAGTGCTTCACCGACGGGCGGATGCGATACAGCCAGCTCCGCTCGTTGGCGCCGCGCGGGGCGGTGAAGGGCGAGCCGGACAATTGCTCGGCGTAGAGACCGTAGGCGCAGCGCTGCGGCGAATTGCGTCCGACCGGCAATGCGCCGGGCAGCGCCTCGGTCTCGAACGAATTGCCGAACCCCGACATATAGCCGGGCGTGATGCCTTGCGATGAGCCGCCGAGGATCTGCGGCGCGGCATTGATGTTCATGGTCGTCCTCCGATCGGTTGGCGAGGGACGCGGCCGAAGCCGCGCTTGCGGTTCGGACTAACCGCCCTGAAGGGCGGCCCACATTTCGCGATCGCGCTCGGCGGTCCAGATCACCGGATCGTCGATGCCCGAGGCTTCGTCGAACGCGCGCGACACGTTGAACGGCAGGCAGTGCTCGTAGATCGCGAAGGACGCGAATTTCGGGTCCATCACCTCGCGGGTGGCGTCCCAGGTTTCCTTCAGGCTGCGACCTTTGGCGACCGAGATCTCGGCGGCGCCGTACAGCGTGCCGACGAAATCGCGCGTCATCGCGATCGCCTCGCGCGTTGTCTCCAGCCCCTTCAGCGCGTCGCCGCGCCCGGGTGCGATCGCCTTCGGATTGAACTCGCGGATCTCGTTCAGCGTCGCCGGCCATTCACGCAAATACGCGTCGCCGCAATAGCAGGCCGAGTGATATTCGACGAGGTCGCCGGTGAACATCACCTGCGCGTCCGGCACCCAGGCGACGATGTCACCTGACGTATGGCCGGCGCCGAGCTGCATCAGCCGCACCTCACGCTTGCCGAGGAAGACCGACATCTCGCCGTCGAACGCCAGCGTCGGCCAAGTCAGCCCCGGAATGCTCTCGGCATCCTGGAACAGCCGCGGAAACCGTCCGTATTCCGAATCCCAATCCTGCTGGCCGCGCTCCTCAATCAGCCGATAGGTCTCCTGCGACGCGATGATGCCTTGCGCCTGATAGGCCGACGCGCCGAGCACGCGCACCGCATGATAGTGCGACAGCACCACATATTTGATCGGTTTGTCGGTGACGCTGCGGACGCGCTCGATCACCTTACCCGCCATCGCCGGCGTCGCTTGCGCGTCGAACACCAGACAACCATCGTCGCCGACGATCACTGCCGAATTCGGATCACCCTCCGCCGTGAATGCATAGAGATCGGGCCCGATCTCGGAAAACGTCACCTTCTTCTCGGCGAGGTCGGTGGTGGAGGCGAAGCCTTTGGCCATGTGGGGTCCTTACTCTGTTTCTAGTTGGTCATTCCGGGGCGCTCGCGCAGCGAGCGAACCCGGAATCCCGAGCTGTTCTGCGACCGCCGCTTCGCACATCACTTCGAGATTCCGGGTTCGCGCCTGACGGCGCGCCCCGGAATGACGAACCTGGGGCTGTGCTTGCGCCGCGCGGTTTCGTTGACGCCGCTCACTCCCGTTGCCCCTCCACCACGCCCCGCTTCGCCAACGCCGTCGCCTCGCGCAGCAAATCGAGATCGCCGATGTGATTGGCGAGGATCAGCACCAGCGCGGCGTCGAGTGCCGCGCTCTGTTCGTCGCTGAGCCCGCGATGCGCCTCGACAATCAGCCGGTAGGCAGCATCGGGATCGGCGAAATTGCTGGCGGTGGAGAGCGCGTCGGTCATCGGACGCCCCTCCCCTTCGAACGCCCTCGTCTGCACATCGACTTCTCCCCAGCCGCTGCGCGCCCCCTCGCCCCGCTCTTGCGGGGAGAGGGTCGGGGTGAGGGGCGATGCGGGCACGGTGTCTCGGCCTCGTCGAGACGCCCCCTCACCCGCCGCGCATCTGACGATGCGCGTCGACCTCTCCCCGCACGCGGGGAGAGGTGATGTCGTGCCTGGGGTGAGAGGCTCCGCACCATGCGCTGCGATGCTCGTTCGAAGCTCTGAGTCGCGACAAATGTCATCACTACCCTCATCGTCCGCACGCCCGCGCCAGGGCTGTGTCGACGGCAGCCTGCGTCGGATGGCGGAACCGCGCGGCGACGTAGCCATCGGGGCGGAGCAAATAGGCCGAGCCCGGCGCGGCATCGTAGCGCTGCGCGAAGGCGCCCTGCTCGTCGCGCAGCGGCGCATTGTCGCCGATCCGGATGCTGCGGACGCCCGGCGGCAACGGGGCGGCGCCGCCATTGGCTCGCTCCAGCAGTACGAAACCGCCGCCGGCCTGGATGAACGCGTCAGTGAGGTAGACCGGCGTGCCATCGGCCGCCTTCAGCGGTGCGTCGCGCATCGCAGCGCCAGGCCCGGGGCCCGAACTCCAGATGTCGACATCATCCGTCGACAGCGAGGATTGGTACACGGAGGGCGTCGACAGCCGGCCGGCATTGACCATTCGCTTGGCGAATTCGACATCGTGCGCCAGCGCCAGCACCGCGTCGCGCAGCCGGCGCTCCTGCTTGGAATGCGGCGCGATGAAATCGGTCGAACGGGTGGAGTGGCGGATGTTGTCGTCGGCCGCCTGGCTGCGCTCGACATCGTAGCTGTCGAGCAGGCTGGCCGGCGCCTGCCCGCGCAGCACCAGATCGAGCTTCCAGGCAAGGTTCTCGCCATCCTCGAGGCCCGAATTCGCGCCGCGCGCGCCGAACGGCGACACCTGATGGGCGGAGTCGCCGGCGAAGATCACCCGCTCGTGCAGGAAGCGCTGCATCCGCCGGCATTGGAACTTGTAGATCGAGATCCACTCGAAGCTGAAATCGCCGTGGCCGAGCATCCGCTCGATCCGCGGCCGCACCCGCTCCGGCTGACGCTCCACCGCAGCATCGGCCTCAGGCCCGATCTGCAGATCAATCCGCCAGACGTCGTCGGGCTGGCGATGCAGCAGCGCCGACTGGCCGGAATGGAACGGCGGATCGAACCAGAACCAGCGCTCGGTCGGAAACTCCGCCGTCATCTTCACGTCGGCGATCAGGAACTGATCTTCGAACACTTCGCCGGCGAACTCAGCGCCGACCATGCCGCGCAGGCTCGAGCGGGCACCGTCACAGGCGACCACGTAGTCGGCGGCAAGACGATACGTCCCATCCGGCGTCTCGATTGTCAGCTCGGCGTGATCGTTGTGCTGGGCGAGCGCCGTCACCTTGTTGCGCCAGCGCAGATCGATTCCCGGGAGTTGCTGCACCCGGCCGACCAGGAATGCCTCGGCGTAGTATTGCTGCAGGTTGACGAAGGCCGGCATCTTGTGGCCGGTCTCCGGCAGCAGGTCGAAGCGATACACCATCTCGTCGCGGCGAAAGATCTTGCCGACCTGCCAGACAACGCCCTTCTCGACCATCTGCGCGCCGACGCCGAGCCGGTCCCAGACTTCGAGCGCACGCTTGGAAAAACAGATCGCGCGCGAGCCCTCGCCGATCCGGTCGGCATCGTCGAGCAGCACGACGTTTTGGCCGCGCTGCGCCAGATCGATCGCCAGCGACAATCCGACCGGACCGGCGCCGACCACCACGACCGGATGGCGCGCCGGCTCTTTGCGATCCTGATCCGGATGCCGGCGATAGCCGAACTGGAAATGTTCCTGATGGGCCATCGGCCTCAGCCCTGCCGACCCGTCCCGTGCAAAGCGCTGGTCAAGGCGTCCTCCTGCATGATAGTTTCATTTGCAACTATCTAAGCCGCAGTCGTCGCGCCGCGCAACCCGGCCCCGGAGATTTTTTTTGACGAAGCTCGATTTGTTCTCGTTTGTGCCGTTCCAGCTCAATCGGCTGGCAGCGGAAGTCAGCGCCGCGCTGTCGGAGGAGTATCAGCAGCGCTATGGGCTGGATATTCCCGGCTGGCGCATTCTCGCGACCCTCGGTTTTCGCAGCGATGCCTGCACGGCCCAGTTCATTGCGCAGTGCACACGCACGCACAAATCGACGATCAGCCGTGCGGTGAACGGCCTGTTGGACCGCGAACTGATCGAACGGGTCGAGAACGAGGATGACCGCCGCGAGTTTCGGCTGCGTCTCACCAAGAAAGGCCGCGCCCTGTATCTCGAACTGGTTCCCCGGCTGAAACGCAAGGAACAGGACATCTTGTCCTGCCTGTCGTCCCGCGAACTCGAACAGTTCGCCGCAGCGCTCGGCAAGATCGAGCGACATCTGAACCTGATCCAGGCCAGCCACGACCATTCCGAGACGACCCCAGCGAAGGCATCTGCTTCGGTCGGATAGCCGCGTTTTCGGTGCAGCACGTCGCGGCCCGTAAATATGCGGCTGCTATGACGAAGAGCGCCGCGGCTTGCGGCAATTGACAGGCGCGATCACGACGGGGTGAGATGCGACGCACAAAGTCCGAGTTGACCGCCCGACACGATCGGGACTGTTTTCACCGCAAATCCGGCATCGCATGAAACTTCATCTCGGCCTGGTCGTTCTGCTGCTCGCTATCGTCACGGCCATGCCGCAATCGTTCGCTGCCGATGGTGCGGCACCGCGCATCGCGCTGGTGATCGGCAACGGCAAATATCCGGATGCGGACCGGCCGTTGAGACAGCCGGGCAACGATGCCCGTGCACTGACCGCTGAGTTGCAGCGCGCGGGCTTCGATGTGGAGCTGGGCGAAGACCTGAGCGGCGATGCCATGCGGCGCGCCTTCGATCGGCTGTATCAGCGCGTCAAGCCGGGGTCGGTGGCGCTGGTGTTCTTCAGCGGCTTCGGAATCCAATCCGGGCGGCAGAGCTATCTGGTGCCGGTCGATGCTCAGATCTGGACCGAACCGGATGTCCGGCGCGACGGCGTCTCGCTCGAGGCCGTGCTCGGCGAACTGAACAGCCGCGGCGCCGCGGTCAAGATCGCGTTGATCGACGCCTCGCGGCGCAACCCGTTCGAGCGCCGCTTCCGCAGCTTCTCGGCCGGCCTGGCGCCGGTCATCGCACCGAGCGGATCGCTGGTGATGTACGCTGCGGCGCTCAGCGCCGTCGTGACCGACAATGACGCCGACCGCAGCCCGTTCGTCAGCGCATTGATCACGGACATCCGCGAGCCGGGGATTTCCGCCGAAGAGGCGCTCAACCGCACCCGGACCACCGTCACCCGCGCCTCGCATGGCGAGCAGGTGCCGTGGATCTCGTCCTCGCTCGCCGAGAACTTCATTTTCGTGCCGGGCGCCAAGGCCGTTGCCAAGACCGCAGACCAGCCATCCGACACGCCGGTCGAGCCCGCCAAACCGGCCGCAACTCCGGCAACGGCGGAAACCACAAAGCCCGCGGCAACGGCCGCCGACACAAAGCCGCCGCAGATAGCGCAACCGAAGCCCTCCGACAGCGGCGGCGATGACAAATTGGTGCTGGCGCTCGCGAGCGATCCGACGGTGAAATCGCTCACCGCGCGAATTACGGAGCGCCCATCCGACGGCAATGCGTATTACCGGCGAGGCCAGGTCTATGCCAGCAAGGGCGCGTATCGAGCTGCGATCAAGGACTTCGACGAGGCGATCCGCCTCAACGCCAAGGACGTCGAGGCTTACAACAACCGCTGTTGGGCCCGCACCGTGATCGGCGAGCTGGAACGTGCGCTCGCCGACTGCGATCAGGCGCTGCTGCTGCGCCCGAACTTCGTTGATGCGCTCGACAGCCGCGGGCTGCTGCACCTGAAGAGCGGCCGCGACAAGGCCGCGATCGCCGACTTCGACGCCGCGCTCAAGATCAATCCGCGCCTGACCTCGTCGCTGTATGGCCGCGGGCTGGCGCGCAAGCGGATCGGGCTCACCTCAGAAGGCGAAATCGACCTGACCACGGCCAAGAAGCTCGATCCCAATATCGGCCAAGAATTCGCCGGCTACGGCGTGCAATAGGCGTAGCCGCTGCGCCGCCACGCGGGGCGTTGAACCTGCCGGCGCGATGGCGCGACGATCGAAATGACAAGGCGATGCCGGTCCTTCGCACGCGGAGCGATCGCCAGATCTCAGGAGGACGCAAGATGACCCGGATGTCTGCAGCGGGGTTCTGCGCCAAGCTCGGCGCGCTGATGCTGGGACTTGGCGCGATGCTGCCGCTCGGCGCAGCCCAGGCCGGCGAGGTCACGTCGGACCAGATCGTCCGGGCGCTGACGCCGAACAAACCGCTGACCCGCAGCCTGTCGGCCGCACAGCCGGCCGCAGCAACCGATCCCGGCCAAACGAAGTTCGTCGACAGCCTGCGCAACCGGCCGACCCGGTCGCTGTCGCTCGGTGAACGCACCCAGATCGCCGAAATCACCAAGGACAAGCCGAACATCGACCTCGAAATCACCTTCGAGTACAACTCCGCAACTATCAGCCGTCAGGCGGCGCCGGCCGTCGAAGCGCTCGGCAAGGCACTGTCCAGCCCGGATCTCAAAGGCGGCACCTTCGTGGTCGCCGGCCACACCGACAGCGTCGGCAGCGACTCGTTCAATCAGGAATTGTCCGAACGTCGCGCTGATACCATCAAGCGTGTGCTGGTCGACAAATACGGCATCGCGAGTGCCGACCTCGTCACGGTCGGCTACGGCGAAAGCCGGCTGAAAGATCCGGCGCACCCCGACAGCGGCGTCAATCGACGAGTTCAGGTGGTCAACATGTCCGGCCAGAGCGCTTCTGCCAAATGATCGGCACTTTGGCCGACGATAAAGCGACTTCAGGGCGTTCCGCCGTGCGGGACGCCTTCGCTGTTTCGTCACTATCGGGCCGTGTATAGAGGGCGGCGCTCCGACGCCGCAGCTCCCGCCGTCGAACCGGCCGCACCGCCAATCTCGAAAGTTCGCCGAGTATACAGATGATCAACGCGAGGAACCGTTCGAATCTGTTGCCGGCACGCGCTACGATCGCCGCCGGCTGCTGGTGCGGTTTCGCCCTACTGATACCCGCTTACGCAGACCAACCCGTGGCCACGGAGGGCGTACAGGTCGTCGTTGCCAAAGCCACCAATGCCTGCTTCTCCGACAAGGTCCGGATCACCGGCTTCGTGGTGCCGCGCAAGGAAGCGGTGCTGATCGCCGACGGCGACGGCCGCGTCACCGATGTTCTGGTGCACGAGGGCGACATCGTCACCCAGGATCAGGACCTCGTCCGGGTCGCCGGGGCCAGCGGCAACAGGACGCTGAAAGCGCCGGCCGCGGGGCTGATTACAGAGGTACGAACCATCGCCGGCGCGCCGGCCTCGCCGCTCGCCGGTCCGATGCTGCGGATCGCGGTCGGCAATGAGCTGGAAGTCGAAGCCGAGGTCCCGAGCATTCACGCCCTCAAGGTCAGTCCCGGGGCCACCGCGCGGATCGGCCGCGATGACGGCACCGAGCTCACCGGCGTGGTCCGGCTCGGCGCGCCGCAGATCGATCGTAAGACCCAGTTCGGCCAGGTGCGGATCGCGCTCGCCGGCTCTCCCGCCCTGAAGGTCGGGATGTTCGTCCGCGTCACCATCGATGCGCGGCGAAGCTGCGGCGTATCGATCCCGCGCTCGGCGATCGACCACGCCACCGTGCAGGTGGTGAACAACAACATCGTCGAGACCCGCACCGTCAAGGTCGGACTGACATCCGATCATGCGATCGAGATCGTCGAAGGCGTGCGCGAAGGCGAAACCGTGGTGGCCGACGCCGGCACCTCGCTGCACGACGGCGACCGCATCAAGCCGATCTTCACGACCGATTCCGAACGATCGAAAGCGCGCTGATGGGCCTCAACGTTTCCTCCTGGTCGATCCGGCATCCGCTGCCATCGATCGTGTTCTCGATCATCCTCTTGGCGCTGGGCTGGATCAGCTTCACCAAGCTCGCCGTGACACGGTTGCCGAGCGCCGACATTCCGGTGATCTCGGTGGCGGTGTCGCAGTTCGGCGCGGCGCCGGCCGAGCTGGAAGCGCAGGTCACCAAGACCATCGAGGACGGCGTGTCCGGCGTCGAAGGCGTGCGCCATATCGCATCCTCGATCACCGACGGCCTATCGGTGACGACGATCCAGTTCGCGCTGGAAACCAACACCGAGCGCGCGCTCAACGACGTCAAGGATGCGGTGACGCGGGTCCGCGCCAACCTGCCGCAGAACATCAACGAACCACTGATCCAGCGTGTCGACGTGATCGGGCTGCCGATCGTCACCTATGCGGCGATCTCGCCCGGCAAGACGCCAGAACAGCTCTCCTGGTTCGTCGACGACGTCGTCAAGCGCGCGCTGCAGGGCGTGCGCGGCGTCGCCCAGGTCGAGCGGATCGGCGGTGTCGAACGCGAGATCCTGGTATCGCTCGATCCCGACCGGCTGCGCGCTGCGGGACTGACCGCGCTCGACGTGTCGCGGCGGCTGCGCGGCACCAATGTCGATCTCGCCGGCGGCCGCGCCGAGATCGGCAACAACGATCAGGCGATCCGCACGCTCGCCGGCGCCCGGACGCTCAACGATCTCGCCGGCACCATGATCAGCCTGAATGCCGGCGGCGAGGTGCGGCTCGACGATCTCGGCACCGTCACCGACACCATCGCGGCGCGCCGCACCTTCGCCCGCTTCAACGGCGAGCCGGTGGTGGCGCTCGGCATCAAGCGCTCCAAGGGCGCCAGCGACGTCGTCGTCGCCGAAGCAGTGCAGAAGCGGATCGACGCGCTGGCCGCGCAATATCCCGACGTCGAACTGAAGCTGATCGACACCTCGGTCGATTACACCAAAGGCAATTACGAGGCGGCGATCTCGACGCTGTTCGAGGGCGCGATCCTCGCCGTGATCGTGGTGTTCCTATTCCTGCGCGATTTCCGCGCCACCGTGATCGCGGCGATCTCGCTGCCGCTGTCGATCTTCCCGGCGTTCTGGGCGATGGACATGCTGGGGTTCTCGCTGAACCTCGTCAGCTTCCTCGCCATCACGCTGTCGACGGGTATTCTGGTCGACGACGCCATCGTCGAGATCGAGAACATCGTCCGCCACATGCGGATGGGCAAATCGCCGTATCAAGCGGCGATCGAAGCCGCCGACGAGATCGGCCTCGCGGTGATCGCAATCTCGCTGACCATTATCGCGATCTTCGCGCCGGCCAGCTTCATGTCGGGCATCGCCGGACAGTTCTTCAAACAGTTCGGCATCACCGTTTCGGTTCAGGTGTTCTTCTCGCTGCTGGCGGCGCGATTCGTGACCCCGGTGCTGGCGGCGTATTTCCTCAAAGACCATCCGCACGTCGAGAAACCGCCGGGCCGGGTGCTGCGAGCCTACACCCGGATCGTCACCTGGTCGGTGCAGCACTATTACATCACGGTGCTGATCGGGCTAGGCATCTTTGCAGCGTCGATCTGGAGCATCGTGCTGCTGCCGCAGGGCTTCCTGCCGGCGCAGGACACCGCCCGCTCGGTGCTGGCGATGCAGTTGCCGCCCGGCACCCCGATCGGCACCACCGAGAAGACCACCGAGGCGATCGTCAAGCTGCTGCGCGAGCGGCCCGAGGTGAAAAGCGTGTTCGTCGATGGCGGCCGGGTGCCGCCAGGCATCCAGGAAGTGCGGCGCGCCTCGCTGATCATCAACTACACGCCGAAGCACGACCGCTCGATCACCCAGCGTGAGCTGGAGCACGAGATCAGCAAGCAGCTCGATCAGGTGCCGGACATCCGCTACTGGTTCCTCGACGAGAACGGCCTGCGCGCGATCTCGCTGGTGGTGACTGGCGACGACAGCGCTGTAGTCGACAACGTCGCCCAGGAACTCGCGTCGCAGATGAAACGGATTCCGCTGATCTCCAACGTGATTTCGGAGACCGCGCTGGATCGGCCCGAACTGCGGATTCGCCCCCGCGCCGATCTCGCCGCCCGGCTCGGCGTCTCGACCGAGAGCCTCTCCGAGACCATCCGCGTTGCGACCATCGGCGATGTCGGCCCGGCGCTCGCCAAATTCGACGCCGGCGACCGGCTGGTACCGATCCGGGTGCAACTCGAGGATTCGGCGCGCGGCGAGCTCGCCACGCTCGAACAGCTTCAGGTGCCGATCTATGGCGGCCGCGGCGCGGTGCCGCTGTCGGTCGTCGCCGACGTCAAATTCGATCAGGGCCCGACCAGTATCAACCGCTATGACCGGTTGCGCCAGGCGACCGTCGCGGCTGACCTCGTCGGTAATTCCGCGCTCGGCGACGCCACCAGGCAGATCAACGAGCTGCCGGTGATGAAGTCGCTGCCGAAGGGCGTCAAGGTCAGCCCATCGGGCGATGCCGAAAACCTCGCCGAACTCTCGGACGGTTTCGCCACGGCGATCAGCGGCGGCCTGATGATGGTCTATGCGGTGCTGGTGCTGCTGTTCGGCACCTTCCTGCAGCCGATCACCATCCTGTTCTCGCTGCCGCTGTCGATCGGCGGCGCGATCGGCGCACTGCTGCTGACCGGCAAACAGCTCACCACGCCGGTGTGGATCGGCATCCTGATGCTGATGGGCATCGTCACCAAGAACGCCATCATGCTGATCGAATTCGCCATGGAGGCGATCCGCGACGGCAAGAGCCGCGACGCGGCGATCATCGACGCCGGCCAGAAGCGCGCCCGCCCGATCGTGATGACCACGATCGCGATGGTGGCCGGCATGATGCCGAGCGCGCTGGCGTTCGGCGCCGGCGGCGAATTCCGCTCGCCGATGGCGCTGGCGGTGATCGGCGGCCTGATCTTCTCCACGGTGCTGTCGCTGATCTTCGTGCCGGCCGTGTTCATGATGATGGATGACGTCGGCCGCGGCTTCTGGGCGGTCGGCAGACGGCTGCTCAGCGGCAGCGCGCGCGAGGCGGCCGAGGCGGCGCCGGATGCAGCGGCACCCTCTGCCGCCACCGAGCACCAGCCTGCCGCCCAAAAACCGACGTTCTGACGCGGTTAGGTCGATGCCATCGGACGACGTCAGCCGCATGGACGAGGAGCCGAGATGAAGCCGATCAGGATCGCGGGCGCCATTGCGGCTCTGCTGCTCGTCGCCGCCGCACTGCTGATCGCGATCGGGATTCCGGCCGGCGCGCTGACGGCTGCGATCCAGAGCCGGATCGAGCGCGACACCGGCTACCGGGTGACGATCGCCGGCTCCGGCACGGTGCGGCTGTTTCCGGCGGCGGCGCTGACCCTGCACGACGTCACCGCCGAAATGCCCGGCGGTCGCCCGACCGATCCGCGGCTGAAGATCGCCACCGTCCGCGCCGAACTGTCGCCGACCAGCCTGATGTCGGGAACGCCGCGGGTCACCGAACTGACGCTGATCAAGCCCGAGTTGTCGCTGCCTCTGCTGCGCCGGCGCGATGAAGCTGCAGCCGCACCGGCGCCCGCGCGCAAGGGCGGCGCGGAGCTTGCAGAGATCGAGCGCATCGTGATCCAGGACGGCGCCGTGGTGATGACCAGCGCGGCCGATCGCGTCGAACGGCGGATCGCCGGCATCCAGGCCGACATCGAACGCGACGATGCCAAGGGCCCGATCACCGCCAGTGGCTCTGCGACGCTCGGCCGGTCGCCGGTGTCGTTCGAACTGACTGCAACGCCGTCCTCCGACGACCAGCAGCCGATCCTGGTCGACCTCACGCTCGATGCGCCGGGGCTGCTGACCTCACGCCTCAGCGCGAAGGCGGAAGCGAGGCTGCGCGGCACCGCGCTGGCGATCAACGGCATCAGCGGCAAACTCGGCGATGCGCCGTTCAACGGCTGGGCCTCGGTCGAATTCGCCGGCAAGCCGCGTGTCAAACTCGACCTCGACTTTCAGCGGCTCGACCTCGTCGCCATCACCCGCTCGGCGACGCCGGGCGCGCCGTGGAGCGAGACGCCGCTCGACCTCGTCGGGCTCAATTATGTCGATGCCGACGTCAGGCTGTCGGCCACTGAGCTGAACATCGGTCCGGCCAGGATCGCGCCGGCTTCGGCCGACGCCAAGCTCGCAGCCGGGGTGCTGTCGGTGCAGGCGGCGCGCCTCGGGGCTTATGGCGGGCAAGCGTCTGGCACGCTGGTGATCGACGCCTCCGGCGCCACGCCCGCGTTCGATCTGCGATGCGACATTGCCGGCGTTCACGCTTTGCCGCTGCTCGACGGCCTGGCCGATTTCGATCGGATCGACGGCAAGATGCAGGCGAAGCTGGCGCTCCGCAGCAGCGGCGGCAGCGCCCGCGCCATCGCGGCCGGCCTCGACGGCAGCGCGGCTGTCGGCCTCCGCGACGGCGCGATCCGGGGTTTCGACGTCGTCCGGATGATCCGCAATCTCACCACGCACATTCAGGACGGCTGGCAGATCGCTCCGACCGACGCCACCGATCTGAGCGAATTCGCGGCCTCGTTCCAAATCGCGCAGGGCAAGGCCGAGACCTCGGACTTGAAGCTGGCCGGGCCCTTGGTGAGGATGAGCGGCGCCGGCACGATCGATCTGCCGGCCAAGACGCTGGCGTTCAAGGTCGAACCCAAGCTGGTCGCGACCACCCAAGGCCAAAGCCCGCCGGAACGCGGCATCGCCGCGCCGAACCCGGAGCCGATCGGTTTCGGCATTCCGGTCCGGATCGAGGGCCCGTGGATCGCGCCGCGAATCTATCCGGACATCGCCGGCGTGCTCGATGATCCCGATGCAGCATACCGGCGCCTGCGCGAGATCGGCAGCGGCCTGTTCGGCAACGGCGGCAACGACTCGGGCGACGCAGACCGTTCCGGTCGCGGCAGCGGCGCGGCGGTCAACGAGATCATCAAGCAATTGTTCGGGCGGTGACGATCGATGCAGCGGCGCGGCGAGACCAAGATCGATGCGGCGACGGCAACCAGCGCCGTGTCCGTATCCCAGCGAGGAATGACCATGACGAGGCCGATCGCTCGAGCTCGCGATAGCGCGCCGTATCTCCGGCAGGTCATGCTGGCAACGTTGGCTGCGACCTGCACGCTGGCGCAGCCGCTGCATGCGGAGGAAAGCGCCCCCGCCGCTCAGGCCGTCACCGTGTTCGTGGCCGCCAAAGCCTGTTTCCCGGCAACCGTCGAAGTCTCCGGCTTCCTGATCCCGCGCGACGAAGTCTCGGTGCGTCCGGACCGCCCCGGCACCAAGGTGATCGATGTGCTGGTCGATCCCGGCGAGACCGTCAGCAAAGGACAGCCGCTGGCCAAGCTCGAGGGCGGCGCCACCGTGCAAGCATCGGTGGCGGGTCTGGTATCGGCATCCACCGCCGTGATCGGTGCACCCGCCTCCCCCAAGGCCGAAGCGCTGTTCACCATCGTGGCGCGCGGCGAATTCGATCTGGTCGGCCAAGTGCCGACCCGCGACATGTCGCGACTGTCCATCGGGCAACCGGCGACAGTGAAAGTGGTGGGCGACAAGAACGAAATGCAAGGCAAGGTGCGCCGCGTTTCCGCGACGGTGGAGCCGAAGACGCAGCTCGGCAACGTGTTCGTCGGCATCGGCTCCGACGAGCGGCTGCTCGCCAACGCCTCCGGCCGCGCAACGATCAAGACCGGCGAGAGCTGCGGGATTTCGGTGCCGCTCACCGCGGTGATCTACAATCCGGTCGGCACCATCGTGCAGGTGGTGCGGCGGCAAGTCGTCGAGACCCGGCGCGTCGAAATCGGCCTGATGAACGGCGGCAGAATCGAAATCCGCAACGGACTGAAGGAAGGCGACATCGTGGTTGAAAGTGCCGGAGCGCAGCTCCGCGAAGGCGACACGGTGAAGCCGGTGCTGTCCGCCGACGCCTCGGCAAAGTAATCACCGAGGCGCTTTGCGACGGCTGCCGGCCGCAATCAGCGATAATGGCGTGTCAGCGAATCAGAGAGAGACGCGATCGCGGCGACCGCTCCTTGTCGGCGAACACCGCGTAGTACAACGCATAGGCCCAGCCGATCCCGGTCCAGCCGAGCAGCAGATTGCCGACGTAAAGCCCCCATTTGTATTCGACGTTACGTGCGAACCCGATCAGCATCGGCGCGCAATACAGCGCAACAGCAACGAGGTACATCGACCAGACGATCGCCGGCATGTTGGCGTCGTAGGGCAGTCCAGCCAGTGCAGACATTGTCTTCCTCCATGAGACCTGATGTGAGAAACGGCACTGTCTTTCCCTTTGGAGCTGACGAGCAAACTGACGGGGCCGTTCGAGCGGCGACCCGAGAAGGGATTATCGTTGCGTGAACTGTGCGAAAGACGCGACGCAACAAACTTTGTTTCAAATCAAGAGTGCAGCGCGAAACGGCCGCGTCATTTCAACGCGGCGGGGACGCAATCAGGGCCGATCACGTCGAAAGCAGGTATCCGCGCGCCACTCACGATGAGTATCGTGAATAGCGCGCTGACAACGCAATAAATGATCCGGCAAACGGCTGTGAGTTACGCGCTGCGCGCCAGCGCGCCGTCGATCATCGCGACCGCATTGCCGACGCCGTAGACGGCCACGAACGAGCCGAACCGCGGGCCCTTCTCCTGGCCGAGCAGCACTTGGTACAACATGTTGAACCAGTCGAGCGAGACGCCCGGCTTGCCGTCCTTGGCGGTCTTCTTGTGATCGAGGAACGGTTCGCGGCGGCCGATCTCGTAGACCACGTCCTGGATCGCCTCGGCGGTCGCATCCGCCGGCAGTTGCGACAGCGCATCGCGCAGATCCTGCAGGGCGGCGCGCTCGGCGTCGGTCGGATCGCGGAACACCTTGGTGGGCGCTACGAAGTCGCGATAGTAATTGATCGCGTAACCGACCATCGCGTCGAGCTTGGGGTGCGTCTCGGGTGTGACGCCCGGCCGGTAGCGGCCGATGAAGCCCCACAACGTCTCGGCGTTCTCGGCGTTCGACGACGACACCAGCGTCAGCAGGAGCTGGAACGTCACCGGCATGTCGGCCTGCGGCGGATTGCCGGAATGGATGTGCCAGACCGGATTGGCGAGCCGCTGCTTGGTATCCTGACGCGCATAGCCGTCGAGGAACTGCTGATAGTCGTCGACATTGCGCGGGATCACGTCGAAATACAGCCGCTTCGCTGCCTTCGGCTCGCGATACATGAACAGCGACAGCGATTCCGGCGAGGCGTAGCGCAGCCACTCCTCGATCGTCAGGCCGTTGCCCTTCGACTTGGAGATCTTCTGCCCCTTGTCGTCGAGGAACAGTTCGTAGTTGAAGCCCTCCGGCGGGGTGCCGCCGATCGCCTGGGCGATCTTGCCGGACAGCTTCACCGAATCGATCAGGTCCTTGCCGGCCATCTCGTAGTCGACGCCGAGCGCGGTCCAGCGCATCGCCCAGTCCGGCTTCCATTGCAGCTTGCAGTGCCCGCCGGTGACCGGCAGCGTTACCCGCTCCTTGGTTTCCGGATCGTCGTATGACACCGTGCCGGCCTTGACGTCGTGCGCGACGATCGGCACCTGCAGCACCACCCCGGTGCGCGGACACACCGGGAGAAACGGCGAGTAGCTGGCGGCGCGTTCCTCGCGCAAGGACGGCAGCATGATCGCCATCACCTTGTCGAGCCGTTCCAGCACCTTCAACAGCGTCGCATCGAACCGGCCGGACTTGTAGTAATCGGTCGCCGAGGCGAATTCGTAATCGAACCCGAAGGTATCGAGGAACTGACGAAGCCGGGCGTTGTTGTGAGCGCCGAACGAATCGTGGGTGCCGAACGGATCGGGCACGCTGGTCAGCGACTTGCCGAGATTCTTCTCCAGCAGTTCCTTGTTCGGGACGTTGTCCGGCACCTTGCGCAGGCCGTCCATATCGTCCGAGAACGCCAGCAGTTTGGTTTTGATCTTGTCGTCGGTCAGCACCCGGAAGGCGTGGCGCACCATCGTGGTGCGCGCGACCTCGCCGAACGTGCCGATATGCGGCAGCCCCGACGGCCCATAGCCGGTCTCGAACAGCACCTCGTCCTTCGGATGCTTTTTAAGCCGGTTCACCAGCGCACGCGCCTGCTCGAACGGCCAGGCGTTGGATTGTTCGGCGAGGGTACGCAGCTCGGAAGCGTTCGGAAGGTCGATCGTTGTCATTCAGGTCTCCGGCCGCCAGTAAAGGCGGGTCTTTCAAAACGGGCTGACGGAGAAGTACCGCAGCCAAAGATCAGTGTACTGGCCCTTTTCCCAAATCCGGAACAGCGCCCAATTCAGTGCCTGACGCAAGGTGTCGTTGCCCTTGCGCACCGCGATGCCGACGCCCTCGCCGAAATAGCGGCTTTCCAGAAACGGGCCGCCGGAAAACGCGCAGCAATTCTCCGAGTCGGTACCGTTGATCCAGAACGCCAGCGAGATCGCATCGCCGAAGATGAAGTCGACCTCGCCGCGCTTGAGCGCCGCGCGGAGCGTCTCGGCATTCGGATAGGAATGCAGTTCAGCGTCGGTGAACATCGCCTTCAGATAAGCTTCATGCGCCGAGCCCGCGATGACGCCGACCTTGCGGCCTTCGAGATATTCCGGCCGCATCTCGGCCATCACTGCATCCTTGCGGGCGACGAACCGCGCCGGCGTGCGATAATACGGATCGGTGAAGTCGAGCTTGGCGCGGGTTTGCGGCGTCACCGCCAGCGACGCGATGATCGCATCGCCGCGGTTGCTGGCGAGCGCGTCGAACAACGTCTCGAACTTGCGCATCTGGACGGTGCAGGTGACCTTGATCTCCTCGCAAAGCGCCCGCGCCAGATCGACGTTGAAGCCGGCCGGATTGCCGTCGGCGCCGGTGAAGTTGAACGGCGGATAGTCGACCTCGGTCAGGAAGCGGATCATCGTCAGGCGCGACAGGTCGGGCCGCTCCGGCCGGCGCCGCGGGTCCCAGAACCCAGGCACCGCATGGGCGGTGGCTGCGGCGACCGCCTTCGCTTCCGGACTGGTCTCGACTGCGCGCACCGGTGCCGCCGCCAGCAACACCGCCGCCACGGCACAAGCCAACGCCACGATGCTCACGCGCCAGGTGACGAGTCGGCCATTGCCGAAAAAAACAATCTGTGGTTGCATGATCAGGGGTTCCGCACCGGCGGTCTTATAGACCATCCGGCGCGGGAGGCGAGTGTCGTTTGCGTTGGGGCGTGCCATGGTCGTGACCGATCGCGCCGGATTGCACGATACGGTAGCGGAGCGGCGCGGCGATGATGAGGCAGAGCCCTCATGGCCCGAACGTCCGACCTTTCTCGCGTTCTGGCCGATCGATGTCGGCCATGACAATCGGCGCCCGCCCGACCGCTCCACCGTCGCAGCCCCGCGGCCCGAGACGCACACCGTGCCGGAACTCGACTGCCTGCGCGGGGTGCTGGCGCCGGCCTTGCTGCAAGCGGCGGCGCGGCGCAGCCGGGCGCTTCAGATCGGCGCGGACCGAGTGTTGATCCACCAGGGGCTGATCGACGAGCAGGCGTATCTGCATCGTCTTTGTGGCTCGCTCCGAATCGACTTCGAGCCGTTCGATCAGGTCGATCGCTCCGACTGCCCGCTGAGCGACGCGCAACTCACCGCCGCGGCCGCGACCGGGATTGTTCCGCTCCGCCTGAACGGCGTGCTGACCTGGGTGATCGCGCCGCAGCGGCTGGCTTGCCGCAGGTTGTGCTTGTTGCTGGATGAGTTTCCGGCGATCCGGCCCCGGCTGCGGCTCACCACATCCGTCGCCCTGGAGGGCTTCCTTGCACGCCACGGTGCCCGGGCGCTCGCCGATGCGGCCAGCTCGGATCTGCACTGCCGGTTTCCGATCCTGTCGGCTGCGCCACGCCACGCCGGCCCGTTGTGGCGCCAGCGGCTCCAGCGCGGCGTCTGCGTGGCCGCACTGGTGATGTTGCCGTTCTTCCCTGACCGCGAGATCACCAGCACGATCCTCGCCCTGTGGTTCATCGGCTTCGCCGGACTGCGACTACTCGCCAGCCTGTGGCGACATCCGCCCCCTTTGCCGACGCCACGCCGGCCGGACGCCGAGTTGCCGGTCTACACGGTGGTGGCGGCGCTGTATCGCGAGGCCGATTCGGTCGGGTCGCTGGTCGAAGCGCTCGACGCTCTCGACTACCCGCGGGAAAAGCTCGACCTGATACTGGTGATCGAGCCCGACGATCTCGCCACCCGCGCCGCGCTGGCGCGGCTGAAACGCAGGCCGCACTTGCGAATCCTGATCGCGCCCGCGGTCGCGCCGAAGACCAAGCCGAAGGCACTCAACTACGCGCTGGCCTTCGCCCGCGGAAGCTTCATCGCGGTGTTCGACGCCGAAGACCGGCCCGACCCCGGCCAGTTGCGGGCGGCGCTGGCGGCGTTCGACGCGGCGAGCCCCGAAACCGCCTGCGTGCAGGCCAGCCTGTGCATCGACAATCTGACGCACAACTGGCTGTCGCGCACCTTCCTGGCCGAATATGCCGGCCAGTTCGACCTGTTCCTGCCGGGCCTCGCCGCACTCGGGCTGCCGCTGCCGCTCGGCGGCACGTCGAACCATTTTCGCACCGACGTGCTGCGCACGCTCGGCGCCTGGGATCCGCACAATGTGACCGAGGATGCCGACCTCGGCTTTCGGCTCGCCCGGTTCGGCCATTGCAGCGTCACCATCCGGTCGACCACCTACGAAGAGGCGCCTCTCGCCTTCGGCAACTGGCTTCGCCAGCGCTCCCGGTGGATGAAAGGCTGGATGCAGACCTGGGAGGTGCACATGCGCCGCCCGCACCGGCTGTGGCGCGAAGCCGGCCCGGGAGGCTTTCTCGCCCTCAACCTGGTGGTCGGCGGCAACGTCCTGTCCGCGCTGGCTTACCCGCTGCTGCTGGCGTTGATGCTGATGGCGGCGGCCGGCTGGACCGGACTGCTACCGTTCTGGCTGACGCCGGACAGGCCGACTGCGCTGCATTGGCTCACCATCGCGGCCGGCGTGACGTCGACCGCAGTGGTCGGCCTGCTCGGCCTGGGCCGGCGCCGGCAATGGCGCCATGCCGGCGCCCTGGCGCTGACGCCGGTGTACTGGCTGTGCCTGTCGCTGGCGGCGTGGCGGGCGCTAGCTCACTACGTCTGGTGCCCGTATCGCTGGGAGAAGACCCAACACGGTATCGCCCGTCGCGCACATTCGGCCGCGCCGGAGCCAGCGCCCGATCAGCAGCACCGGCGCCACGATGCCGACGCTACAGATAGCGCTTCAGATCGGCCGCGGCGTCCTCGGGCTTGCGCTTGATGTTGAAGGGAGCGACGAAATTGCCGGACTTGTCCATCAGATAGATCAGCGCGGTGTGATCCATCGTGTAATCGCCGTCCTTGAGCGGGACTTTCTTGGCATAGACCCGGTAGCCCTTCTCGATCTTCGCGGTCGCTTCCGGCGTACCGACCAGCCCCCTCAGATGCGGATCGAAGCTCGACAGATAGTCCTTCATCGAGGCCGGCGTATCGCGTTCCGGATCGACCGAAACGAAATAGGCGTTGATCCGATCGGCGTCGGGACCGAGCGCCGCCAGCACCTGCGACAATTCGAACAGCGAGGTTGGACAGACGTCGGGGCAGCGGGTGAAGCCGAAGAAGATCAGCGTCGGCTTCCCCTTCATATTCTGCTCGGTGACGATCTGGCCGTTCTGATCGGTCAGCCGGAACGGTCCACCGATCGTCGCCGGCGCCGAAATCTTCTGCAGGCCGCCGAGCAGCCACAGCACCACAACGAGCCCGACGATCAGGCTGCCGGCGAAGGCCGCGACGACGACGAGCGGGCGGATGGATTTGGCTTCTGCAGGCATCGGGTGGAGTCCTCGAGAGCTCGGAGCGACCGATGCGGCGAGATTTCCGCAAGGCCTGCTCGACGTGCGGGTGAACCGCACTGCTGCCCAATAGAGCGGCGGGCTACGGCCGGCAAGCCGTGCCGCCGTCATACCGATCACGTCATCCGGAGATGGCGGGCCGCCGAATCCGCGGCGTCAGCGCCCGGCTTGGGCTTGCGCGTCCATGTAACAAGGGCGGTACATCGACAGCAGTTGCTTGCCGCGCAGGAAAATCATGTGCCGGGTCAGGCCGCCGCGCTTGGCGATCCAGCGGCGGATGCTGACCGGATACATCGTGTACAGCATCTGGGTGGCTTCGGTATTGGTGATCGCACGGCCGTTCGAGCCGAGATCCCACGCCGCATGAAACCCGAGATTGGCCCGCGAGGTCACGCAGATCTTATCGTGCGGGACCGCACCGAGCACGATGGTGCAGGCAGAGGCGCAGAGGCCGTCGATCATCACGGTTTCGCCGGAGCTGCGCAGCGACTGGTACTTATCGACGTAGGTTCCGATCCGGCCACCACGATCGTCGGCGATTCGCACCATCGCCTGGCTCGACGCCACGCCAGCGATCAGCAGCACGGCCGCGAGCATCCCCGTGATCAGTCTCATGGCTCCCCCAACGATCCCCGTCGCAAGGCCGCACACGACGCGACCTCGAAACAGTGCCAGGGTGATTTCCGATCGGGGCTTTGTCCAGATCGACAGCGGGCCTCGGACCAATTTCAAATCGAGTGTTGCCCCCAGGATGCAGTGCCGGCGAGCGAGGTCCCAAACTGAAACAGCGCGGCCGGTTGCCTCGCGGGACAGAGACCAAGTTCCAATACCGGCCGACTGTGCCGGACACTGGAGCCTCGATGCTCGGTGATATCCGGCTCCGTCCTTCCAGGAACCGCGTGTCTCGATCGCGAGCGCAGAGGAGTGTCGCGCCGATGCCCTACTCCGATCCGCCAGCTGCGTGACGAACGGCCACTCAGCGAATCATGTTCACAACGCCTCCTCGGATCCCATCGTGGTTCGTTTGCATATCGGCCAGGGGCCGCGATCCCACGACACCACGCGCGAAAACTCGTCGATCCGTCTCGGACAACGACTCCTTCCGGTCGGGGGCGAAGGTCGGCCGAAGCGAGCACGGGTTGCCGACGATCGTCCTCCACTGTTGCGGATCGTGCGGGCGGAGTAGTCTGCCGGCGCAGCTTGATGATCAAGTGGTTACCAAGACGCGCCGTTAATGATCTTCGTAAAGGTTGATTTTGCTCGATCGTTGACGGCTGTCGCGATCACCACCAATCATGGACAGATAGTCATCTCTGGCGCTGAGGATCGCCCATGTCTCGCCTGTCCGCTGCTCTGCTTGCTTCCGCCGTGGTCGCCGGTGCCGCCGTCGCGCTGCCGACCGCCGCCTCCGCCTGCTACGGCTGCGCCCCGCCGCCGTGCTACAGCTGCTATCAGCAGCAATACGTTGCGCCGGAATACCGCACTGTCGAGGAGACCGTGATGGTCAATCCGGGCCGCGTCGTCGCCCATCGCGTCGCGCCGCAGTATCGCACCGTGATGGTGCCGAAGACCGTGATGGTTTCGCCTGGTGGCGTCGAATACGAACGCATTCCGCCGCAATACGCCACCCGCGAACGCGTCGAGATGGTGTCGCCGGGCTACAGCTACTACGCGCCGGTTCGCCCGCGCTGCGGCGGCTGCGGCTGGTAACGGCACGCGGTGACGTCGGTGGATGGGTTGAGCTGTCGCGAAACCCATCTTGAGGCCTCGAACGGTTCGATGGGTTTCGCTCGCGCTCAACCCATCCTACCGACCTCGCATCTTTGTCGCGCTTCGAATGGATTCGTCATGGCCGGGCTGTGTCCCGGCCATCCGCGTTTCAATCTCCGCGGCTGGCTTCTCAGCTCCGCCGGTACGGCAGCTTCCGTCCATCGAGCCGGCGCAGGCCCGGCTCGCGGCGCTCCAGCCACCAGCCGTATTGCTTCGGCCAGTCGGCGAATGCCCCGTCGCCCTCGGTGAGTTCGAGCTGGGCGTGCAGCGCCCAATTTGGATCGAACAGCACCTCGCGGCCGATCGCGATCAGATCGGCCTGGCCCTGCTCGACGATCTTCTCGGCCTGATCCGGATGAACGATCAGCCCTACCGCGATCGTCGGAATCTCGGCTTCGTTTCGGATGGTTTCGGCGAACGGCACCTGGAAGCCGTAGCCGCGCGGAATCCGGTTGGCCGTCGCCGAGCCCATCAGACCGCCCGACGAACAATCGATGATATCGGCACCGCGGGCTTTGGCCTCGCGCGCGAATACCACCGAGTCGGCAAGCTCGATTCCGCCTTCCACGCCGTCGACCGACGATACGCGCACCGCCAACGGCAGCGTGTCAGGCCAGACTGCGCGCACCGCCTCGATCACCTCCAATGGAAATCGCATCCGCCCCGTGCGATCGCCGCCATAGCCGTCGGTGCGCTTGTTCGACAGCGGCGACAGGAACGAATGCAGCAGATAGCCGTGGGCGCAGTGCACTTCGAGCATCTCGAACCCGGCCTCGACCGCCCGCAGCGTCGCGCTGCGCCAGTGATCCAGCAAGCTATCGAGATCGTCGTCGCTCAACTCCTGCGGCGTCAGCCAGCCTTCGTCCATCGGGATCGCGCTCGGCGCGACGATCTCCCACGGCTGGTCGCCGCGTGCTGCGTCCTCTGCGGTCAGCGCCGCGTTGCCGTACCACGGCCGCTGCATGCTCGCCTTGCGGCCGGCATGGGCGAGCTGAATCGCCGGCACAGCGCCGTTGTCTCGCAGGAAAGCGGCGATCCGCTCCAGCGGCCGGATCTGGTCGTCGTTCCACAGCCCGAGATCGCCATGGGTAATGCGGCCATTGGCGGTGACGGCGGTCGCCTCCACCATCACGATGCCGGCGCCGCCTTGCGCAAATTTGCCGAGGTGCACTAGGTGCCAGTCGTTGGCCATGCCGTCGACCGCGGAATACTGGCACATCGGCGACACCAGGATGCGGTTCTTGGCGGTGACGCCACGCAGGGTGAAAGGGCGAAACAGCGGCGGCTGCGACATCTGGACAACGTTCCTCGGTGGTTTCTTCGGTCGGACTGAAATCGGCGGCGCCTCCGGCCGACCCGTCCTTTTGGTTGACCGGACTCTGACGAGCCGGACGGATCAGGTCAATCGCCAGTGGTCGCTGTGAAATCCGATTCATTTGGACTATCGTCACGCCATGAGCTTGATCCGCCGACCTGTTTTGTCCCGCCGGGCCGTCCTGACCTCCACTCTTGCAGCCTTGGCGACTGCGCGGACGATGCCGTTCGCGAACGCTCAGGGCCTGTATCCGACCCGACCGGTACGGATCGTGCTGCCGTTCGCGGCCGGCGGCGTCGCCGACATTACCGCGCGGCTGATCGCCGATCAGCTCGGCACCAAGCTCGGCCAGCGCTTCTATGTCGAGAACCAGCCCGGCGCCGGCGGCATCAGCGCGGCGCGCACAGTGATCTCGGCGCCGCCTGACGGCTCGACGCTGGCGCTGCTGTCGAACGGCACCGCGATCAGCGTGTCGCTGTTCAAGAAGCTGCCGTTCGACCCGGTGAAGGATTTCGCGCCGATCTCCAGCCTCGGCACGTTCGACTTCCTGTTCACAGTCCGCGCCGAGTCCAAGTTCAAGACGCTGGAAGATTTCATCAAGGCGGCGAAGCAGAAGCCCGGCACGCTGAATGTCGGCACCATCAACACCGGCAGCACGCAGAACCTCGCCGCAGAACTCTTCAAGACCGCGGCGGGCGTCGACTTCGTGATCGTTCCGTTTCGCGGAACGCCGGAAGTGCTGGTGGCACTGCTGCAGGACAGCGTCGATCTGACGATCGACAGTTACTCGGCGCTCAAAGGCAATCTCGCCGACGGCAAGCTCCGGGCGCTGGCGGCGACCGGACCGCTGCGCTCCAAAATCACGCCCGATATCCCGACGCTGCGCGAAAGCGGCATCGAGGCCAGCATCGAGTCCTGGAACGGGCTGTTCGCACCGGCCGGCACGCCACCTGGGGTGATCGGCGCCCTGAACACGGCGCTGCAGGAAATCCTCGTCGATCCCGTGCTCAAGAAGAAGATGCTCGAACTCGGCATCGACGCCAAACCATCGACCCCTGAGCAGTTGGCGGCCCGGCTGCGCGCAGACATCGACAAATGGCGCGCGGTGATCGAGCAGTCCGGAATCGAGCGGCAATAGCGGCGGGCCCGCGATCCAGCGATGAACCTGAAGCAGCTCGAATATTTCATGCACGTCGCCGAGCTCGGCTCGTTCAGCAAAGCCGCAATGGTGCTGGATGTCGCCCAGCCGGCGCTCAGCCGACAGGTGCGCGGGCTGGAGACCGAACTGCGCCAGCAATTGTTTCTGCGCAACGGCCGCGGCGTCGCGCTGACTGAAGCCGGCCGGCGGCTGTTCGACCACTCGGTCGCGATCATGCAGATGGTCGCCCACGCCCGCGAGGATCTCGGCGCCAGCCGCGACGCACCGGTCGGCCGCGTCACCATCGGCCTGCCGCCATCGATCGCCCGGCAACTGACGCTGCCGCTGATCGATCACGTCAAGCGGACGTTGCCGGCGGCGCGACTGGCGATCGTCGAAGGCCTGTCGTCGCATGTCATCGAATGGGTCACCACCGGCCGCGCCGATGTCGGCCTCGTCTACAATCCGGACGCGCAGTCCGGCATCGAGATCACGCCGCTGCTGCAGGAGCCGCTCGGGCTGGTCAGCCACGCGCCCGCCGGCAAACGCCGCGGCGCGCCGGCGCCGCTGCCGTTCAAGGAACTGGCGAAATATCCGCTGATCGTGCCCGAACGGGTCCACGCGATGCGCCGGCTGCTGGAGAACGAAGCCGCACTGGCAGGGGTCAAGCTCGACATCGCCTGGGAGGTATCAAGTGTACCGTCGATCATCGAGCTGGTCTGCGCCGGTTACGGACATGCGGTGCTGACGCGCAGCGGCGTCGCCGCCACGCCGCGCGCCGCCGAGCTGGTGATGCGCCCGTTGATCGACCCGGCACCGGCGAGCGCGCTGTGCCTGGTGGTGCCGGCGACGCGGCGGCCGACGCCGCTGGCGCAGCACGCGATGCGACTGCTGACCGAGCTGGTCAAAGGCCTGCCGACCTGATCTCGGCACACAGTTTCGGCATCGATTTCCGCGCTTGCCATGCCGGAAGCCGATAGCTGTTATAGACCACCCGCGGTGGCGCCGGTCAGGCTGCGCGGCCAAAATAGCAATAACAATCCGGAAGGAAACGAATGCAAACCGCCATTCCCTGCCTGTTCATGCGCGGCGGGACCTCACGCGGCCCCTTTTTCAATGCAGCCGACCTGCCGAGCGACATCGCCACCCGCGACAAGGTGCTGCTCGCGGTGATGGGCTCGCCCGACCGCCGACAGATCGACGGCCTCGGCGGCGCGCATCCGCTCACCAGCAAGGTCGGCATCGTTTCCAAGGGATCGAAGCCCGGCGTCGATCTCGACTTCCTGTTCGCCCAGCTCCAGCCCGACAAGGACACCGTCGATACCACGCCGAACTGCGGCAACATGCTGGCCGCCGTGGTCCCGTTCGCGCTCGAGACCGGCATGGTGAACGCGCAAGGTCCGACCACGACGCTGCGGGTGCTGACGCTCAACACCGACATGCAGTGCGACATCACCGTGCAGACGCCGGACGGACACGTCTCCTACGACGGCGACGCGCGGATCGACGGCGCACCCGGCACCTCGGCGCCGATCAAGATCAACTTCCTCGACACTGCGGGCTCGGTCGCCCCCGGCCTGCTGCCGACCGGCAATGTCCGCGACGTCATCGACGGCGTCGAGGTGACCTGCATCGACAACGGCATGCCGCTGGTGATGTTTCGCGCCGAGGCGGTCGGCCGCACCGGCTATGAGGGTGTCGCCCAGCTCAACGCCGACACCGAGCTCAAGGCGCGGCTGGAAAAGCTGCGGATCGCCTGCGGCCACGCCATGCAGCTCGGCGACGTCACCTCGAAGAACTACCCGAAGATGACGCTGATCTCGGCGCCGCGCGCCGGCGGCAGCATTTCGACCCGCAGTTTCATCCCGCACGTCTGCCACGACGCTATCGGCGTGCTCGCCGCCGTGACGGTGGCGACTGCCTGCGTGCTGAAGGGCAGCGTCACCGACGGCATCGCGCAGGTGCCGGATGGAAATGTGAAGCAGATCTCGGTGGAGCACCCGACCGGCGAATTCTCGGTGGAGATCGAGGTCGATCCGGCCAATCCGCAGACCGTCACCCGCGCCGCCTTGCTGCGCACCGCCCGCCTGATCATGCGCGGCGAAGCGATGGTGCCGGGCACGGTGTGGGACGGCAACCAGACCAACGCCGCAGCGCTGCGGCGCGCGGGGTGAAACAACGACGAAACTGGAACGCGTATCGATGCTCGCTGAGTTAGCGAGCGGGCAACCACATAACCGACTTCATACGCGGGCTTGACCCGCGCATCCATCATCCGAAGAGGATGGATTGCCGGGTCAAGCCCGGCAATGACGGAGAACAAGTAGCAGGAAACTCCGATGATCATCGACATCCACGGCCACTACACTACCGCGCCGAAGGCGCTGGAGGATTGGCGTAACCGGCAGATCGCGGGAATCAAGGATCCGTCCGCGATGCCGAAAGTGTCCGAGCTGAAGATTTCGGACGACGAGCTGCGCGCCTCGATCATCGAGAACCAGCTCAAGAAGATGCAGGAGCGCGGCAGCGACCTCACCGTGTTCTCGCCGCGCGCCTCGTTCATGGCGCACCATATCGGCGACTTCAACGTCTCATCGACCTGGGCGGCGATCTGCAACGAGCTGTGCTACCGCGTCTCGCAGCTGTTCCCCGACAACTTCATCGGCGCAGCCATGCTGCCGCAGTCGCCCGGCGTCGATCCGAAAACCTGCATTCCCGAGCTGGAGAAGTGCGTCAAGGACTACGGCTTCGTCGCCATCAACCTCAATCCCGATCCGTCGGGCGGTCACTGGACCTCGCCGCCGCTGACCGACCGGGTCTGGTATCCGATCTACGAGAAGATGGTCGAGCTGCAGATCCCGGCGATGATCCACGTCTCGACCAGCTGCAACGCCTGCTTCCACACCACCGGCGCGCATTATCTCAATGCCGACACCACCGCGTTCATGCAGTGCGTCGCCGGCGATCTGTTCAAGGATTTCCCGGACCTGAAATTCGTGATCCCGCATGGCGGCGGCGCGGTGCCGTACCACTGGGGCCGGTTCCGCGGTCTGGCGCAGGAGATGAAGAAACCGCTGCTGGAGGACCATGTCCTCAACAACATCTTCTTCGACACCTGCGTCTATCACCAGCCCGGCATCGACCTGCTCAACACCGTGATCCCGGTCGAGAATGTGCTGTTCGCCTCGGAGATGATCGGCGCGGTGCGCGGCATCGATCCAAAAACCGGCTTCTATTACGACGACACCAAGCGCTACATCGAGGCGTCGACGATCCTGACGCCGGAAGAGAAGCAGCAGATCTACGAAGGCAACGCCCGCCGCGTCTATCCGCGGCTCGATGCCGCGCTCAAGGCGAAGGGTAAGTAACAATGACCGTGCGGATGAACGATCTCGGTATCGTCAAGCGCAACATCGGCCGCGCCGACAAGGCTGCCGTCGAGAAGCTGTCGCGGTTCGGCGTCGCCACCGTGCACGAGGCGATGGGCCGCGTCGGCCTGATGGCACCGTACATGCGTCCGATCTACTCCGGCGCGCATATCTGCGGCACCGCCGTCACCGTGCTGCTGCAGCCGGGCGACAACTGGATGATGCACGTCGTCGCCGAGCAGATTCAGCCGGGCGACGTCGTGGTCGCGGCCTGCACCGCCGACTCCACCGACGGCTTCTTCGGCGATCTTTTGGCGACAAGCTTCCGCGCCCGCGGCGCGCTCGGCCTGATCATCGACGCCGGCGTCCGCGACGTGCGCGATCTCACCGAGATGAAGTTCCCAGTGTGGTCGAAGGCGATCCACGCCAAGGGCACGGTGAAAGCGACGCTCGGCTCGGTCAACATCCCGGTGGTGGCCGCCGGCGCCCAGATCACGCCCGGCGATGTGGTGATCGCCGATGACGACGGCGTCGTGGTGGTGCCCGCCGCGGTCGCGCAGATGGCGGCCGATGCCGCCGAAGCGCGCGAGGCCAACGAGGCCGAGAAGCGCGCCAAGCTGGCGAGCGGCGTGCTCGGCCTCGACATGTACAAGATGCGCGAGCCCCTGGAAAAAGCCGGTCTGAAGTACATCGACTGATGAGCAGCGATCCGAAACAGTGGCGTATCGGGATCGTCGGCTACGGCGAGGTCGGTAAGATTCTCGCCGAGGATCTGCGCGCCCAGGGCATCAAGGTCGCGGCCTATGACGTCAAGCTCGCCGACGATCGCGGCGGGCCGCTGCGCGAGCATGCCAGCCGCCACGGCGTGACGCTGACGACGTCGCATGCCGAGCTTACGGAACGCAGCGATTTCATCATCTCGGCGGTGACGGCGAGCCAGACTGTCGCGGTCGCCGAGGCCTGCGCTGGCGCGATCAATCAAGGCACCTGGTTTCTCGATTTCAACTCGGCGTCGCCCGGCGCCAAGCAGCGCGCAGCGGCGCTGATCGACGGCGAACAGGGCCGCTACGTCGAAGGCGCAGTGATGACCTCGGTGCCGCCGTATCGCATCAAGGTGCCGCTGCTGCTCGGCGGCTTGCATGCTGCCGAGTTGGCGGCGCAGATCAATACGATCGGCTTCGCCGCCAAGCCGGCGAGCGACCAGCTCGGCGTCGCCTCGGCCACCAAGATGTGCCGCAGCATCATGATCAAGGGGCTCGAGGCGATGGTGATCGAGAGCTTCACCACCGCCCGCGCCTACGGCGTCGAGGACGCGGTAATCGCCTCGCTTCAGGAGACATTTCCGTCGATCGATTGGGAGAAGCAGGGCGCCTACTTTTTCCAGCGCGTGATCGAACACGGCCGCCGCCGCGCCGAGGAAGTCCGCGAAGTCGCCGAGACGGTGCGCGAGGCCGGCCTGACGCCGTGGTCCGCGCAAGGCACGGCGGAGCGGCAGGCTTGGGTGGCGGATCTGGCGGACGAGGGACTGTTCGGGAAACGCGGCGACAAGGCTTTCGCCCGGAGCCCTGATTGGCGCACGGAGGCTGATCGGATTCTGGCGAAGGTGAAGGACAAGACGAAGACCTAACGCCGCAGGAATTGGCCGCGGAGCGGCTGTGTAATTGTCCGCGGCGCTCGTGGCACCCCTCCCCCTTGCGGGGAGGGGTCGGCCGAGCGAAGCGGAGGCCGGGGT
>NZ_QUMK01000070.1 GCF_010907035.1 Rhodopseudomonas sp. BR0M22 | reverse complement strand
TCGGGAGCGTAAGATGTGTATAGGGGACAGCATCCGGAGCGCGTCAGCGGCCTGGTGCTCCGCGCCACCTTTCTCGGCACCCGCGCCGAGCTCGAGACGGCCTTCCTGATCAATCTGCCGCAGTTCTATCCGGCGCTGCATGAGGATTTTCTCGGCCTGCTGCCGGAGTCCGAACGCGCTGCGCCGCTCGACGCCTATTGGCGGCGGATTCTCGATCCGGACCCCACAGTCCACGCCCCTGCGGCGCGCGCCTGGGTCGAAACCGAAGGGGTGCTGTCGATGGTGACGCCCAGGCGCAGCCGTCTCGATCGCACACATCCGACCAGTCAAGGCGCGCTCCCGGTGACGCCCTATATCGAGGCGCATTACTTCGCCAACGACTGCTTCATGCGCCCCGATCAGTTGCTCGGCGAAGCCTTTAAGCTCGCCGGCATTCCCGGCGTGATCGTGCAGGGCCGCTACGATCTGCTGTGCCCGCCGGCGACTGCGCACCGGCTCGCGACATTGTGGCCGGATGCCGAGCTACGCACCATCGACGCTGCCGGCCACCTGCTCTACGACCCCGGCATCCGCGACGCGGTGATCGCCGGGATCAACGACGTCGCGGCGAAGATTGCCGGCTGAGGCTGCCAGTCAGCCGCGAAACGCCGGCACACCCGCAGGCGATCCGGTGGCGCCGCCATCGACGAAAATCTCGGCGCTCTGGATGTGGGCGGCATCGTCGGAGGCGAGAAACAGCACGGTCTTGGCGATGTGGTCCGGCTCTGCGATCCGGCCGAGCGGCGTCGCCGCCGCGATCCGTTGTTCGAGCACCGCCATCGCCTGATCGGTCGGCGCGGCGTCCTTCCAGATCGGTGTCCGCGCGCCGCCCGGCGCCACCACATTGACGCGGATGTTGCGCGGCGACAGTTCGGAAGCCATCACCCGCGCCATTCCGCGCAGCCCGGCCTTGCTCGCCGCGTAGGCCGCAAAGCCCGGATTGCCGAGCACCGAGATCACCGACCCGCTGAGAATGATCGAGGCGCCGTCGTTCAAGTACGGCAGCGCCGCCTGTACGGTGAAGAACACCGCTGTCAGATTGGTGCGGATCACCTGCTCGAACGCCGAAAGCGAGGTGCCGCCGAGCGGCGTCGAGCCTGGGATGCCGGCATTCGCGAACACGATGTCGAGCTTACCGAACCGCTCCGCCGCGCGGGCGGCCGCGTTCTCGATCGCGGCGATGTCGGTGACATCGGCCTCGACCGCGAGCGCCTGCGCGCCGAGCTCGCGCGCAGCCGCATCCAGCCTCGCCCGATCACGGCCGGTGATCGTCACGCGTGCACCTTCGGTCACAAACAGCTTGGCGGTCGCAAGACCGATGCCGCTGTTGCCGCCGGTGATCAAGGCCGTCTTGCCGCTCAGTCTCATGCCCGCCTCATCTGGTTGCATTTTTAAACTGATTGGCATCTATGCCGGTTAGTTTTATAATGCAACCACACAACAGCGTGATCGGGACGCCCTCATCATGGTGAAGCGAACCAGCTTCGAGAACGACGCCTGCCCGGTGGCGCGCGCACTGGACGCGATCGGCGACTGGTGGTCGCTGCTGATCATTCGCGAGGCGCTGTTCGGCGTGCGGCGTTTCAACGAATTCCAGGCGCGACTCGGCCTCGCCAAGAACATCCTGTCGGTGCGGCTGCGCGCGCTGGTCGAGCACGGCATCCTGGAGCTGGCGCCGGCATCGGACGGCAGCGCGTATCACGAATATGTGCTCACCCCGAAAGGCCGTGGCGTGTTTCCGGTGCTGGTCGCGCTCAGGCAGTGGAGCGAAGAGTTCGACGCCCATCCCGACGACATCGCCACCGTCCTCGTCGACGTCGAGCACGGCCGGCCGGTGAAGAAGCTCGAGCTTCACGCCGAGGACGGCCGCCTGCTTGCGCTCCACCAGACAACGTTGAAGCCGCGCGACGCCGTCAAGCCAGGCAAACGGCGCAGGCTCGCCCAATAGCAACTCGAAGGAATTTGCGATGCCGATCGCCGGACAAGGAATGCTGCTGACCTCGATGGACATCGCACACGAGGACGAGGCCGATTTCAATCGCTGGTACGACCGCGAACACATCGCCGAGCGAGTCGCGATCGATGGCTTCGTCGAGGCCCGCCGCTATGTCGCGCTCGACGCAAATCCGAAGTATCTCGGACTGTATTCGACCGAGCGATTCGAGGTGCTGAGCAGCGATGCCTACCGAACGGCGCTCGCCAATCAGACCGAATGGTCGAAGCGCAACATCGCCAAGTTCAAGAACATGATCCGCGGCGTGGCGCGGATCACGCTGAGCCGTGGCCAGGGCCGCGGCGCGGTGCTCGGCCTGATCCGCATCCGTCCTGCCGCCGGGCATGAGGACACCCTGCGTGCCGGACTGTCGGCCGGGCTCGATCCGCTGTCGCTCGACGGCATCGTCTCGATGCACCTGCTGGAGAACGATCCCACACTGTCGAAGCCACTGACCGATCCGCCCGGTATCACCAGCCCGGGCGCATCCGACTGGTTCGTGCTGATCGACGGCACTGGCGCCGAGGCTGTGAAAGCGGCCCTTGCCGGCCGGTTCGAATCTGCGATTGCCGCCGCCGGCGCCGAGCTGATCGCCGCGGGGACTTACGCGCTGCTGTGGGATTTGGCGAAGGCTGATCTAAACAAGCCTGATGTCGAGCAAGCTGACCTGCGCGGCTGAGCGCGCTCCGTCTCAAGCCACCTGACGCGGCAAACGCCGCGAGCGAACCATCGCGACAGTCTCGCAGCGAAAACCTTCGAACACTGTCACGAATGATTGAAGGCGGCGTTGGGATGACCAGCCGCGACCGCAGCTTCATCGCTGGCGGCAGCGCCCTCTGATACCCCTCCAGGAGCCGGAGCGAACGGCCATCGCCGGCTGCAGCGCGCGCTCGGCAGCGACGCAGCGGGACACTTTTTGATGAGACGCCTCTGCCCCATGACATGCCGGCATCACAACCCTGCGATAGTCTGCAACGAGGGAACCGTTTTCCGGTTCAAACGTCATCTTCGCATTGGGCGGTAATTGGCCGGCGTGCAAGGCGTCGGTCAGGACGAGTTGACAAGCCTCAATCCGCGGACGGAAATGCGTTCGAGGCCGTCATCGCACCGAACAAGCAGACAAGGCACCATGAATCCCGTCAAAGCGCTCGAAAAAAACGGCCAGTCAATCTGGCTCGACTTCCTGGCCCGCGGCTTTATCGCCAAGGGAGATCTGAAGAACCTGATCGAGACCGACGGGGTGAAGGGGGTCACGTCCAACCCTTCGATCTTCGAAAAAGCGATCGGCTCCAGTAACGAATACGATGGCGCGATCGCCGAGGCGTTGAAACAAGGCGACCGTTCGGTCGGAGAACTGTACGAAACGGTCGCGGTCGAAGACATTCAGCACGCCGCCGACGTGCTGCGCCCGGTTTACGACAAGCTGAAGCGCCGCGACGGCTTCGTCAGTCTCGAAGTGTCTCCCTATCTGGCGCTCGACACCAAGGGCACGCTGGCGGAAGCCGAGCGGCTGTGGAGCGCGGTCAGCCGCGAAAACCTGATGATCAAGGTGCCGGCGACCCGCGAGGGATTGCCGGCGATCAAGCAGCTCATCTCCAAGGGGATCAGCGTCAACGTCACGCTGCTGTTCTCGCAGAAAGTCTACAATCAGGTCGCCGAGGCCTACCTGTCCGGCCTCGAGGCGCTGATCGCGTCCGGTGGCGATCCGGCGCACGTCGCCAGCGTGGCCAGCTTCTTCATCAGCCGGATCGACACCGCGGTCGACGCGGCGCTCGACGACAAGATCGCCAACGCCAGCGATCCGGACGAGAAGGCGCGGCTAGAAGAGCTGAAGGGCAAGGTTGCGATCGCCAACGCCAAGCTCGCTTATCAGGACTACAAGCGGCTGTTCAGCGGCGACCGTTGGGCCAAGCTGGAAGCCTGCGGGGCCAAGCCGCAGCGCCTGCTGTGGGCTTCGACCGGCACCAAGAACAAGGCTTACAGCGACGTGCTGTACATCGAGGAGCTGATCGGCCCCGACACCGTCAACACCGTGCCGCCCGCGACGCTCGACGCGTTCCGCGACCATGGCAAGCCACGCGACAGTCTGGAAAAGGACATCGACGAGGCGCAGGCCGTGCTGAAGGGCCTCGACGGCTCCGGCATTTCGCTCGATGCGATCACCGACAAACTCGTTACCGAGGGCGTGCAGTTGTTCGCCGACGCCTTCGACAAGCTGCTCGGGGCCGTCGCCTTCAAGCGCGAGACAGTGCTCGGCGGTGCGGTGGGCAAGCAGACGTTGGCGCTGCCCGGCGATCTCGCCGGCAAGGTCAAGGAGTCCGCCGAGGCGTGGCGTAGCGCCGGGAAGATCCGCAAGCTCTGGGGACGCGACAAGACGGTTTGGACCGGCCGCGATGAAGACAAATGGCTGGGCTGGCTGAGTGCTGCGTCGGCCGCCAAGGCCAAACTCGCGGACTATCAGGATTTCGCCAAGTGGGTGAAGAGCCAGGGGTTCACCGATGCGGTGGTGCTCGGTATGGGCGGCTCCAGCCTCGGCCCCGAAGTCATCGCCGAGACCTTCGCGAAGCAGGACGGCTTCCCCAGGCTGCACGTCCTCGACTCCACCGATCCGGCGCAGGTACGGTCCCTCGAAGCCAGCGTCAAGCTGGCCTCGACGCTGTTCATCGTATCGTCGAAGTCCGGCGGCACCACCGAGCCGAATGTGATGAAGGCGTATTTCTACGCGCGCGTCGGCGAAGCGGTCGGTGCCGATCACGCCGGCCGGCACTTCGTCGCGGTCACCGACCCCGGCTCGTCGATGGACAAGGTCGCGACCGAGCAGAAGTTCGCCAAGATCTTCTACGGCGATCCGACGATCGGCGGGCGCTACTCGGTGCTGTCGCCGTTCGGCCTGGTGCCGGCCGCGGCGGCCGGGCTCGATCTTGCCGCGCTGGTGAAGGCGACGCTGAGCATGGTCCGCTCCTGCGGTCCCAATGTGCCGCCGCAGCAGAACCCCGGTGTGCAGTTAGGCTTGGTCATGGGCTGCGCCGGACTCGCGGGCCGCGACAAGGTGACGATCACGTCGTCGAAGGCGATCGCCGATTTCGGCGCCTGGGCCGAACAACTGATCGCCGAGTCGACCGGCAAGGAAGGCAAGGGCCTGATTCCGATCGACGGCGAGCCGCTGGCCGATCCGTCCGCCTACGGCAACGACCGGCTGTTCATCGATCTGCGCACCGAGCCCGAAACCGATGCAGCGCACGAGTCGAAACTCGCGGCGCTGGAAGCCACCGGCCATCCGGTGGTTCGGATCGTGCTGCAATCGCCGGAGGCGATCGGCCAGGAGTTCTTCCGCTTCGAACTCGCGACCGCCGTCGCCGGTGCGGTGCTCGGCATCAACCCGTTCGATCAGCCCGATGTCGAAAGCGCCAAGATCAAGACCCGCGAACTGACGGCGGCGTTCGAGAAGTCGGGCGCGCTGCCGGAAGAGACTGCCGCGCTGTCGACCGCCGAGGTCGATCTCTACACCGACGCCGCCAACGCCACTGCGCTGCGCAAGGCAGGCGCCGACAGCACGCTCGGCTCGTGGCTGAAAGCACATTTGTCGCGCGTTCACGGCGGCGATTACGTCGCCCTGCTGGCCTACATCGAACGCAACGCCGCCCACATCGAGGCGCTGCAGGCGATGCGGCTGCAGATCCGCGATCGGCTCCGGGTCGCGACCTGCGCCGAGTTCGGCCCGCGTTTCCTTCACTCGACCGGTCAGGCCTACAAGGGCGGCCCGGACAGCGGCGTGTTCCTGCAGATCACCGCCGACGATGCGTCCGATCTGCCGGTGCCCGGCCAGAGCGCCAGCTTCGGCATCATCAAAGCGGCGCAGGCACGCGGCGATTTCGACGTCCTCACCGAACGCGGCCGCCGCGCCTTGCGGATTCACCTCAAGGGCGATCTCGCCGCCGGGCTGAAGATGCTCGGCGATGCGATCAAACAAGCATTGGAGTGAGACGACATCTCCACGTCACTGCGAGCGAAGCGAAGCAATCCACACTTCGAGTGAAGCACTGGATTGCTTCGTCGCTTCGCTCCTCGCAATGACCGAGAGACCGAGGAGTAACTAACCGACCTTGGGACTGTGCCAACGCGCACAGTCCAGAAAGAATCACGGAGACTTGCGCATGCAGATCGGCATGATCGGCCTAGGCCGGATGGGCGGCAACATCGTCCGGCGATTGATGAAGGATGGCCATCATGCCGTGGTCTACGACCGCGACCCGAAAGCGATCGAAGCGCTGACCCGCGAAGGCGCGACCGGCGCCAGCGGGCTCGACGATCTGGTGCACAAGCTCGACGCCCCTCGCGCAGTCTGGGTGATGCTGCCCGCGGGCCACATCACCGAAACCACCATCGAACAGCTCGGCCAGCTGCTCGCTGCCGACGACGTCGTGATCGATGGCGGCAACACCTTTTGGCAGGACGATATCCGCCGCGCCAAGACGCTCAAAGAGCGAAGCATCCATTATGTCGACGTCGGCACCTCCGGCGGCATCTGGGGCTTCGAGCGTGGCTACTGCATGATGATCGGCGGCGACAAAGCCGTCGTCGACAGGCTCGATCCGATCCTCGCCACGCTGGCGCCCGGCATCGGCGACATTCCGCGCACGCCGGGCCGCGAGAATCGCGACTCCCGCGTCGAGCGGGGCTATCTCCACGCCGGCCCGGTCGGCGCCGGTCACTTCGTCAAGATGGTCCACAACGGCATCGAGTACGGCCTGATGCAGGCCTATGCCGAGGGCTTCGACATTCTCAAGAACGCGAGCAGCGAGACTCTCCCCGAGGCGCATCGCTTCGACCTCGACATCGCCGACATCGCCGAGGTCTGGCGCCGCGGCAGCGTGATCCCGTCCTGGCTGCTCGATCTCACCGCGACCGCGCTGGCCAAGAACGATCAGCTCGACAATTACTCCGGCTTTGTCGAGGATTCCGGCGAAGGCCGCTGGACCATCAATGCGGCGATCGAAGAAGCAGTGCCGGCCGAAGTCCTCACTGCGGCGCTGTATGCCCGTTTCCGCTCGCGCCGTGACCATACGTTTGCGGAGAAGATTCTCTCGGCGATGCGGGCCGGATTCGGTGGCCACAAGGAGCCGCAACAGCATCCGGAGCCAGAGCAACAGGCCGCTCCGCAGCAGAAACTGAAACCGACATCGGAGCGCGCGTGACCACGCAAGCCACACCCAACCAGATCCCCGACGGCTGCGCGTTCGTCATCTTCGGCGCGACCGGCGATTTGACCCACCGCCTGGTGATACCGGCGCTGTACAATCTCGCCGAAGCCGGGCTTCTGCCCGAGAAATTCTGCGTCGTCGGCATCACGCGCAAGGAGATGGCGAGCGACGTTTTGCGCGAAAGCCTGATGCAGGGACTGCGCAAATACGCGACCCGCCCGGTCGACGACAAGGTCGCCGACCAGTTGCTTTACTGCGTCACCGCCGTCAACGCCGACCCGAGCGAGCCGGATTCGTTCGATCGGCTGCGCGAACGGTTGGAAAAGCTCGAGGCCAACCGCAACACCGGCGGCAACCGGCTGTTCTATCTCGCCACCCCGCCGGACGCGTTCGCGCCGATCGCGACCGAGCTCGGTCGCGCCAAGCTGCTCGAAGAGGTCAGCGGCGCGTGGCGCCGGCTGGTGGTGGAGAAGCCATTCGGCACTGACCTCGCGTCGGCCAAGGCGCTGAACGATCATCTGCTCAGCATCATCTCCGAGCACGAGCTGTACCGGATCGATCACTATCTCGGCAAAGAGACGGTGCAGAACATTCTGGTGTTGCGGTTTTCCAACGGCATGTTCGAGCCGATCTGGAATCGAGAGCACATCGATCACATCCAGATCACCGTCGAAGAAAAACTCGGCGTCGGTCATCGCGGCAGCTTCTACGACAAGACCGGCGCGCTGCGTGACATGGTGCCGAACCATCTGTTTCAATTGCTGTCGCTGGTGGCGATGGAGCCGCCGGCGCATTTCAACGCCCATGGCGTGCGGTCCGCCAAAGCCGACGTCCTCGCGGCGATCCAGCTTCAGAGCGAAGACGAAGCGCTGCGCAATTCGGTGCGCGGCCAATACACCTCCGGCAGGATCGGCGACACCGAGATTCCGGACTATCGCAGCGTCGAGGACGTCGAACCGGACAGCACCACCGAGACCTTCGCAGCGCTGAAACTGTCGATCGACAATTGGCGCTGGGCCGGCGTGCCGTTCTACCTGCGCACCGGCAAGGCGCTGTCGGGAAAGCGTACCGAGGTTGCGATCAAGTTCAAAGAAGCGCCGTTCTCGATGTTTCGTTGCACCACGGTGCAGGAATTGTCGCAAAACTATCTGGTGATCGGGATCGAGCCGGTCGAAGGCATCTCGCTGCAGTTCAACACCAAGGTGCCTGGGCCATCGATTGCGATCGAAGGCGTCGAGATGACGTTCCGCTACAAGGACCACTTCAAGGTCGCGCCGAGCAACGGCTACGAGACGCTGCTGCACGACTGCATGATCGGCGACAACATCCTGTTTCAGCGCGCCGACGGCGTCGAGGCGGGATGGCGCGCGGTCGAGCCATTTCTCAACGCCTGGAAGAAGGCCGGCGCCCACGGCCTGCAGATCTATCGCGCCGGCAGCGACGGCCCGGAAGACGCCGACGAACTGCTGTCCCGCGACGGCCGGGACTGGCGCAAGCCGGGCTAGCCGATGAGCAGCACCGATCATGGCCTCGTGGTCGCGGCTGACGCCGATGCGCAGGCGCGGCTGGCCGCACAGCGGCTGATTGCCCGGATCGACCTGAACCACGAGCGTCCGGCGATCTGCCTCACCGGCGGCTCCGGGCCGCAGCGGATGTTCGAGCTGTTGGCCGGCGAGTTCGAGTCGCGGATTCCCTGGCAGCGCGTGCATTGGTTCATCAGCGACGAGCGCTTCGTGCCGGAAAGCGATCCGCTCAGCAATATCGGCGCCGCCAGGCGTGCATTTCTCGATGGCCGCGCACCGCCGCAGAACATCCATTCAATCCCGACCGATGCGGCTTCGCCCGACGATGCGGCGCGCCGCTACGAGGCCGAGCTGAAGGCGTTCTATGGCCGCGACCAGCTCGCGCCCGAGCGTCCGTTGTTCGATCTGGTGCTCGGCGGCGTCGGGCCGGACGGTCATACGGCGTCACTGTTTCCCGGCCGGCCGCAGCTTCTAATCCAGGACCGTTGGGCAGCCGGCGTGGACACCGCACCGGTCGAACCGCTGGTGCCGCGGGTCACCCTCACCTTCCCGGCGCTCGCCTCCAGCGCCGAGATGTTGTTCCTGGCGCACGGCGCCGCCAAGCGGGACATTCTCGCCCGCGTATTCGCCGGCGAAGATCTGCCGTCGGCGCATGCCCGCTCGCAGGGCGAAACGGTGTGGCTGGTGACCCAGGATGCGCTGCCGGAGAACGCCCGTGGCGCATGAACCGATACCGCAAGCGCTGATCGTGATGGGCGTGTCCGGCTCCGGCAAAAGCACGGTCGGCGAGGCCCTCGCCCAGCGGCTCGGCTGGCGCTACGAGGACGGCGACGACTATCATCCGGCAGCCAACGTCGCCAAGATGAGCGCGGGCCACCCGCTCACCGACGACGATCGCTGGCCGTGGCTGCAGGCGATCGCCGCCGAGATCGACAGCGTCACGGCCGAGGGCGGACGCGTCGTGTTCGGCTGCTCCGCACTGAAGCGAGCCTATCGCGACGTGCTGGTGCACGGCCGCGACGACGTCCGCATCATTTATCTCGACGGCAGCCGCGAGCTAATCGGTGCCCGTATGGCGGCGCGCAAGAACCACTTCATGCCCGCCGGCCTGCTCGACAGCCAGTTCGCAACGCTGGAGCGTCCGGGGCCCGACGAACGGCCGATCGTCGCCTCGATCGACGCACCGGTCGAAGCGATCGTCGACGACATCGTTCGCCAGCTTCCGAATCCAGGCAGCGATTAATTCGATGCCGAGCACTTGAATTCGTCATTGCGCGGAGCGGAGCGACGAAGCAATCCAAAGCTCCGTGCAAGGAGCCCCAGGATTGTTTCGCTTCGCTCACAATGACGGCCTTGATAGGGAAACCGAATGACCCGCATTCAGCTCGTTGTGTCCGACGTCGACGGCACACTCGTCACGACCGACAAGCAGTTGACCGATCGCGCCCGCGAGGCGGTGAAGAGGCTCGAAGCCAGCGGCGTCGGCTTTACACTCACCTCCAGCCGGCCGCCGGTCGGGATGCGAATGTACAGCGATCCGCTCGGCATCACCCTGCCGCTCGGACCGTTCAACGGCAGTTCGATTCTCACCCCGACACTCGAGGTCATCGAACAGCATCTGATCCCGGAAAGCGCAGTCACCACCAGCATCGCGCTGTTCGAGCGCAGCGGCATCGACATCTGGCTGTTCACCAACGACAATTGGTACATCCGCCGCGACGACGGCAAATACGTGCCGCACGAGGAGCGTACCATCCAGTTTGCCCCGACCATGCTGCGGGATCTGACTCCGCTTGCCGGCAAGGCCTGCAAGATCGTCGGCGTCAGCGCCGATTTCGCGCTCCTGAAACGCTGCGAACCGGAGCTGCAGGCAGCCCTCGGCGACGGCGCGCTGGCGGTGCGGTCGCAGGACTACTACCTCGACGTCACTCCGCCCGGCCGCAGCAAAGGCACGTTCGTGCAGGCCATGGCGCAGCGGCTCGGGGTCGCCTCCGAGGCGATCGCCACCATCGGCGACATGCAGAACGACCTCCCGATGTTCGGCGTCAGCGGCCTGCCGATCGCGATGGGCAATGCCGCCGACGAGATCAAGCAGCAGGCCGCTCACGTCACCGGCCGCAACGACGACGACGGCTTCGCCGCCGCGATCGACTTCATCATGGATCGCAACGCGAAGCTCGACCGCTAACTCTGCTTCGAGCGCTGCATCGCCGGCTTTTCGGTCGAGGCCTTCGCAGCGGTGAGGTTGTTGGCGGTGTTGATCAGCGCGATGTGCGTCAGCGCCTGCGGGAAGTTGCCGGCCTGACGCCGCTCCGTGGTGTCGTACTCTTCCGCCAGCAGCCCGAGATCGTTGGCGATTCCGGCGACGCGCTCAAACAGCTCCTTGGCACGCGCAATTTCGCCGGCCAGCACATAGGCGTCGGCCAGCCACAGGCTGCAGGCGAGAAATGCCCCCTCGAGCTGCTCGGACGTGTCGGGCTGTTCGCGCGGATCGTGACGCATCACGAAGCCGTCCACCATCAGATGACGCTCGACGGCCTCGAGCGTGCCGAGAACCCGTGGGTCGCGCGGCGGCAGGAAGCCGACCGCCGGTATCAGCAAAACAGATGCGTCGAGCACCTTGGCGCCGTAGTGCTCGACGAAGGTGTTCTGCTCGGGATCAAAGCCGTTGGCGCAGACATCCGCATGGATCCGCTCGCGTACCAAGCGCCACTCCGCCAGCGGCGCCTGCAGGCCGAACTTCTCCGCGCTCTTGATGCCGCGGTCGAACGCCACCCAGGTCATCACCTTGGAGAAAACATAGTGCTGACGTGGACCGCGCAGCTCCCAGATGCCGCTGTCGGGCTGGTCCCAGATCTCCGTGAGGTGCTTGAGCACCACACATTCCAGCGCCCAGGATTCGCCGTCGAGCGCGATATCGGCGTTGCGCCACTGATGGAAAGCGTCGATCAGTTCGCCGTAGACGTCGAGCTGGAGCTGCCCATGTGCAGCGTTGCCGATCCGCACCGGCTGAGCACCCTGGTAGCCGGAGAGCCAATCGGCCTCCCACTCCAGCAGCCGGCGCTCGCCATAGATGCCGTACATGATTTGCATGTTGGCCGGATTGCCGGCCACCGCGCGCAGCAGCCAATCGTGCCAGGCGGCGGCTTCCTCGGTGTAGCCGTTGTTCATCAACGCAAACAGCGTGAAGGTGGCGTCGCGCAGCCAGCAGAACCGGTAGTCCCAATTGCGCGCGCCGCCCAGCTTCTCCGGCAGCGAGGTGGTCGGCGCCGCGACGATGCCGCCCGACGGTGCGAAGGTCAGCGCCTTCAGCGTGATCAGCGAGCGCATCACCAGCTCGCGGTATTCACCCTGATAGGTGCAGCGGCCGGACCAATCGGCCCAGAACTCTTCGGTGTCCTTGAGCGCCTGGAGAGGATCGATCTCGTTCGGCACCGGCAGATGCGACGCCCCGTAAGTCAGCACCAGCGGCACGACGTCGCCTTCGGCGACCTCGAACTCGGCGACCGTGGTCAGATCCTTGCCGCGGACCTCGACCGGCGTGTGCAGCACCACCATGTCGGGGCCGCCAATCGCCAGCAACGCTCCGTCGTCGCCACGCTTCACCCACGGTATCGCGGCTCCAAACCCGAACCGGATCACCAATTGCATTGCGACCTTGACCACGCCGCTGTCGCCGCGCACGAGGCGGACGACGTCGGAGGCCGAGCCGCGCGGCGGCATGAAGTCGATCAGCGTGATGGTGCCGCTTTCGGTCTCGAACGTCGTTTCCAGGATCAGGCTGTCGCCGCGATAGCGCCGGCTGCAGCGGATCACGGTTTCCGCCGGTGCAACCTTCCAGCGGCCATTGTCCTCGGTGCCGATCAGCGCCGCGAAGCAGGCTTCGGAATCGAACGAGGGCCAGCACAGCCATTCAATCGAGCCGTCGCGGCCGACCAGCGCAGCGGTCTCGCAATCGCCGATCAGGGCGTAGTCTTCGATCTTGCCGGCCAAGGCGTCACCCCGCGGTCCGGCGATCCGCGGTCGCCGCCAACAACGCCTGGCGGTTGATCGCGTCAGCGATGTGTTCGATCGGCTTCGGCAACCGCCGCCGCCAGTTGGGGTGCTCTGAGACGGTCCCGGGCACATTCGGCTGATCGAGCACGCCGAGCAGATCCTCCAGCGCGATCGCCAGCAGCCGCGACGGAGTCCGGGCCAGGAAGGTCAGCACCGCGTAGATGTCGTCTTGCTCGATGCCTTGATGCCGGAGCGCGTCGCCGAGCATCACCAGCGCATGGCGCCGGCTGTCGTCGCTCTCGCCGGGATCGACACCGATCGAGCGCTTCATCTGCAGATCGGTCGAGGCGCGCCAGCCCGAATAGGTCGCCAGATCGTGGGTGTTGAACGTGACCAGCGCGTTCGGCAGATAATGATCGAGCCCGAAGAACCAGCCCTGGTGGAAATCGCGCTCGAACATCATCACCCGGTACGACCAGATCCCCCAGGCGGCGAGCCGGTCACGGAATCCGTCGGGCACAGTCCCGAGATCTTCGCCGATCACCACGCAGCGATGATCGACGCTTTCCTGCGCCGTGACGGCGAGCAGCGCTTCGAACGGCATCTGCACGTAGACGCCCTGATGCGCGGCGAAGCCGTGCGGCACCAGATACAGCCGGTTGAGCCCGAGCACATGATCGAGCCGGATCGCGCCGGCATAGCGCATCGAAGCGCGCAGCATCTCGCGATACGCCGCAAAGCCGGTCAGCTCCAGCCCCGGCGCGTTGAAGCCGGCGAGCCCCCAGTTCTGCCCCGCGGTGTTGAGCGAATCCGGCGGAGCACCGACCGAGAGCAGCCGCGAGATCGCAGTCTGTTCGTTCCAGGCGTCGAAGCCATCGCTCTGCACCCCGACCGCGACATCGAGATACAATCCGACGCTCATGCCGCGCTCGGCGGCGCGGTCGCGGCAGCCACGGAGCTGATCGTCGGCACACCATTGGGTGAACTCGACGAATTCGACTTCCGCAGCATCGCCCCCCGCCCGCAGCTCGGCGCAACGCGCATCGTCGGGTCGACGCCACTCCTCCAGCCACTCCCACCACGGGCTGCCGAATTTGTGCCGCAGCACTTCGAAGCACGCGAACCGTGTCAGCAGCGCCCCGCGTTCGTTGCGGAACGCATCGAACGCCTCGCGGCGTCCGGGCCCGGGTGACGTTCGGAATCTGTCGAAGGCGGCGCGCAAGGCGCGCCACTTCGCCGCAGCCACGACCTGATAGTCGATCAGTTTGCCGTCACGCAGCGCCGCGATGTCGACACCCGGCAGATCGGCAAGCGAGAACTCCGGCAACTTCTCGACATCGACATAGAGCGGATTGAGAAACATCCGGCTGTTCGGCGAATACGGACTACAGTCGCCGGGCCGGTCGTCGAACAGCGCGTGCAGCGGGTTGAGGCCGATGCCGCCAGCGCCGAGCGTGGCCGCAAGATCGATCAGGTTTGCCAGATCGGTAAAATCACCGATGCCCCAGTTGCGTTCGGATCGCAGACTGTAAAGCTGCACCGCGATCAACCACGCGCGGTCGAATTCGCCGCCGAAGGCACGCGGCGGCGCCACCAGAAGCGGCAGCTCCTCATTGTGGCCGGAAGCGTCGCCGAGCTGCAGGCGGTATGTACCGGACGGCAGATCCTGCGGCCATGTCACCATCCGCTCGCCGGCAACGCCTTCAGCGAGCGTCGCCGCATCGCCGACGATACGCCAGCGTACCGGCAACGCCGCCTGCGCGCTCAGTTCGGAACGGCTTTGTTCGCCTTGCCGGATCACCACGATCCGGTCGAGCAGCGGATGCGCGGCCGGCTGCGGCATCGCATCGATGATCAGCCCCAATGCTTCGGGCGGAGTAACGTGTCGACTTCCTTGACCGTCGAAAAATTCGGTCTGGATGCCGAGTTCGGCAGCTTTACTGAGGAGATCCATTAAGCACGCTGTCTAGACGCCGCGCGGGTGCGCCGCGATTCCGCCTGTCCCAGGATAGTCATATCGAACGCAATTGCGTAGGGTGAGTTCCATTGGAACCAGGGAGGTCCGGAAGCTTTGTAACCGAGAACCGCCCGGTTCACTACGGGACGAGAGTCCTAGATCGTGGCATACCTCACTCAATCGAACGTGAGTTACTGTGAACAAGCCGACACAAGCGCTTCAGAGCGCCGCTCAGGGCGGCGCGTTTCACATTGAAGACATCTATCCGCTGATCGACGGTGGGCGTTTCCCGGTCAAACGTATCGTCGGCGAGCCGATCGAAGTGTGGGCGGATATCTACCGCGACGGCCACGAGGTCATTGCCGCCGCCCTGCTCTGGCGCCGCGAACAGGACGATGCCTGGCAGCGCGTTCCGATGGTGCATGCCGTCAACGATCGCTGGTCGGCGACGTTCACGCCGCAGCAGATCGGACGTCACGTCTATGTCATCGAAGCCTGGACCGACGAATTCGCCACCTGGCGCCACGGCGCCGAACTCAAGCTGAAGGCCGGACAGGATCTGTCTCTGGATGCGTTGGAAGGCGCCGGTCTTCTGACCAAGGCCCAATCCGAAGACACCGAGGTGCTGCGGTCGATCCAGCAGCGCTGCGAGGAATATCTGCGGACCGGCGAGATCGCCCCCCTGCTCGCCCCTGAGCTGCTCGAGGCGATGGCGGGCAGCCAGGCGCGACCCGACCTCACCCGGACCGAGACGCTGCCGCTGATGATCGACCGGCCGCGGGCCCGCTACAGTACGTGGTACGAAATGGTGCCGCGCAGCCAGGGCACCGAACCCGGCCGCCACGGCACGTTTCGCGACTGCATTGCTCGGCTGCCCGACGTCGCCGCAATGGGCTTCGACGTGGTGTACTTCACGCCCATTCACCCGATCGGCCACACCAACCGCAAGGGGCGCAACAATTCGCTCAAGGCCGAACCCGGTGATCCCGGCAGCCCTTACGCGATCGGCGCCGAACACGGTGGCCACGACGCTGTGCATCCAGAGCTCGGCACGCTCGACGACTTCCGTGCTTTCGTCGCCGCCTGCGAAGTGGTCGGACTCGAGGTCGCGCTCGACATCGCCGTGCAATGCTCGCCGGACCATCCGTGGCTGAAGCAGCATCCGGACTGGTTCAAGCGCCGCCCCGACGGCTCGATGAAATACGCCGAGAATCCGCCGAAGAAATACGAGGACATCGTCAATCCCGACTTCTCCTGCGAGGACGCCGGCGCGCTGTGGAATGCACTGCGCGACGTCATCCTGTTCTGGGCCGATCAGGGCGTGAAAATCTTCCGCATCGACAATCCCCACACCAAGCCGCTGCGGTTCTGGGAATGGCTGATCCGTGAAGTGCAGCTCCGTCATCCCGACGTGATCTTCCTCGCCGAAGCCTTCACCCGGCCGAAGCTGATGAAGGGGCTGGCCAAGCTCGGCTTCACCCAGTCCTACACCTACTTCACCTGGCGTACCCAGAAGTGGGAGATCGAGCAGTATCTGACCGAACTGGCCGGCTATCCGGAACGCGATTTCTATCGTCCGAACTTCTTCACCAACACGCCGGACATCCTGCCCTACCACCTGCAGGGCGGCGAGCCGTGGATGTTCAAATCACGCCTCGTTCTCGCCGCAACGCTGTCATCGACCTATGGCATCTACAACGGCTTCGAGCTGCTCGAACACGAGCCGATCCCCGGTAAGGAGGAATATCTCGATTCCGAAAAGTACGAGATCAAGGTGCGCGACTGGGACAAGCCCGGCAACATCAAGCCCTATATCCGCGACATCAACCGTATTCGCAGCAGCAACCCAGCGCTGCAACAGATCGCCAATATCCGCTTTCTCGCGGTGCAGGACCCGAACGTGACCGGCTTCGTCAAGACGTCCGTCGACGGCAGCAACGCGGTCGCCGTAGCGATCGCGCTCAGCAGCGACTACCACGAGTTCTGGCTGCCGCTCGGCGACGTCCAGATCGAGGTCGCCGGCGAGCGGCGGCCTGTCGTCGCCGTCGAGAACCTGCTGACCGGTGAACGTCACGCGCTGGATTGGGGCGGGATCAACCTGCGGATCGATCCGCATCGCGACCCGGCGCTGCTGTTCCGTTGCCTGGCTTGAGTGCGAAATCATGAACAAGATGACATCGATCGCGGCGAGCGAGCAGCCGAACACGGACACTTCCGACGAGCTCTGGTACAAGGACGCCGTCATCTACCAGTTGCACGTCAAAGCGTTCGCCGACAGCAACAATGACGGCATCGGCGATTTTGCCGGCCTCACGGAGAAGCTCGACTATCTCCAGGAGCTCGGCGTCAACACGCTGTGGCTGCTGCCGTTCTATCCGTCGCCGCAGCGCGACGACGGCTACGACATCGCCGACTACGGCTCGATCAATCCCGATTTCGGCACGATGAAGGATTTTCGCCGTTTCATCGTCGAGGCCAAGCGCCGCAATCTGCGCGTCATCACCGAGCTGGTGATCAATCACACCTCCGACCAGCACAATTGGTTCAAGCGGGCCCGCCGCAGCCCGAAGAACTCCAGCGCCCGCGACTGGTACGTCTGGAGCGACTCCGACCAGAAGTACCAGGGCACGCGGATCATCTTCACCGATACCGAGAAATCGAACTGGACCTGGGATCCGGAAGCCGGCCAGTATTACTGGCACCGGTTCTTCTCGCATCAGCCCGATCTGAATTTCGACAATCCGCGCGTCGTGAGCGCGGTCGTCAAGGTGATGAAGCGCTGGCTCGACAATGGCGTCGACGGCTTCCGGCTCGACGCCATTCCGTATCTGTGCGAGCGCGACGGCACCAATAACGAGAACCTTCCCGAGACCCACGCCGTCATCAAGCGGCTGCGTGCCGAACTCGACGCTTACGCCAAGGGGAAGCTGCTGCTCGCCGAAGCCAACCAGTGGCCGGAAGACGTCCAGCAGTATTTCGGCGACAGCGACGAATGCCACATGGCGTACCACTTCCCGTTGATGCCGCGGATCTACATGGCGATCGCGCAGGAAGACCGTTTCCCGATCACCGACATCATGCGGCAGACGCCGGAGATTCCGCCGAACTGTCAGTGGGCGATGTTCCTGCGCAACCACGACGAGCTTACGCTCGAAATGGTGACCGACGTCGAGCGCGACTATCTGTGGAAGACCTACGCGGCCGATCCGCGGGCGCGGATCAACGTCGGCATCCGCCGCCGCCTGGCGCCGCTGATGGACAACGACCGTCGCAAGATCGAGCTGATGAACTCGCTGTTGCTGTCGTTCCCCGGCACCCCGATCATCTATTACGGCGACGAGATCGGGATGGGCGACAACATCTATCTCGGCGACCGCAACGGTGTCCGGACCCCGATGCAGTGGTCGTCCGACCGCAACGGCGGCTTCTCGCGTGCCGACCCGGCGCGGCTGTATGCACCGCCGATCATGGATCCGGTGTACGGCTACGCCTCGGTCAACGTCGAGGCGCAGCAGCGCAGCCTGTCGTCGCTGCTCAGCGCGATGAAGCGGCTGATCGCTGTGCGCAAATCCGCGCCGGCGTTCGGCCGTGGCAGCATGACCTTCATCCGGCCGAACAACCGCGCGGTGCTCGCCTATGTTAGGCAGCATGAGGACGAAGTCATTCTGTGCGTCGCCAATTTGTCGCGCGCCGCGCAGGCGACCGAGCTCGATCTGTCGCCGTGGAAAGACCGTGTGCCGCAGGAGATGCTCGGCCGCACCAAATTCCCCGCGATCGGCGAACTGCCCTACATGATCACCCTGGCGCCGTTCGGATTCTACTGGTTCAGGCTGGAAGAGCCCGGCACCGCTGCGCATGTGGCACCGGCCTCGACCGTGCCCGAATTCATCACGCTGGTGGTGCCGCTCGGCTCGACCTGGATGACGCTGGGCCGCACCCGCTCGATGTTCGAGCACGAGGTGTTGCCGACCTTCCTGTCGCGAACCCGCTGGTTCCCGGAGCGGAATCCGCGCGCGATCCATCCGCGGGTGACATCGGCGATCCCGTTCGACAACGACGACGACAACCGTCCTTGGCTGGCGTTGTTCGAAGCGACGCTTCGCGGAACGACTGCGCGCTATCTGTTGCCGATGCAGATCGACTGGGTGCGGTTCGACCGGGAGCGCTACAATCCGCGGGCGTTCGCCGCAGTCCGCCAGGGCGCGCGTGAGGGAACGCTGGTCGACGTTGCATCCGATCCGTCGTTCATCGACCTGCTGCTGCGGAATGTCCGCAAGGCGCTCGTCGTGGTCGGCGATGATGGCAACCGGCTCGAATTCCGTCCCGGCTCGCAGCTCGCCGAACGTCCGGCGGGTCCGTTCCAAAACATCCGTCCGGTCGATGCCGAACAGTCGAATTCGACCACACTGATCGACGAGGATTACGTCGTCAAGCTGTATCGGCGGCTGCAGGTCGGCATCAATCCCGAGCTGGAGATGGGACGCTTCCTCACCGAGGTCGCCGGCTATCGCAACACCCCGGCGCTGCTCGGGAGCGTCGAACTGGTCGAGGGCGGCACCACGACGGCGATCGCAGTGGTGCACGAATTCGTCGGCAATCAGGGCGACGGCTGGACTCTGACCGCCGGCTATCTCGATCGATACGTCGACGAACATCGCGTTCTGACCGCCGACGCCGAGACGCCGGAGAGCGATCAGTTCGCGCCGTATCTGCACTTCATGCAGCACACCGGCCAGCGCGTGGCCGAGATGCACCTCGCCCTTGCCGGTCATCCCGAAGTCGCCGACTTCACGCCGGAGCCGATCGACGCTGACGATGCCCAGCATTGGGTGGCGACCGTCACGGCATCTGCCGAACGCGTGCTCGGCGAACTGCGCCGCCGCCGCGACAGCTTCGGAGATACCGACAAGGCGCTGGTGGATCGTCTGCTGTCGGCACGCGACGAACTGATCGGCCGCATCGCCGAACTGCTCGGCGACGACGGCGGACTGAACATCCGTCACCACGGCGACTTCCATCTCGGCCAGATGCTCATCGTCAAGGACGACGTCTACATCATCGACTTCGAAGGCGAGCCGCGCCGCACGCTGGCCGAACGCCGAGCCAAGGCGCCGGCGGCCCGCGACGTCGCCGGCTTGGTGCGCTCGATCGATTATTCGACCACCGCCGCACTCACGCGTGCTCTCAAGTCGCCGTCCGACGAGCCCGGCCGTCTGAGCGAGGCACTCGAGCTCTGGCGTATCCGCGCCACCGCCGCCTTCCTCGACGGCTACCGTCAGACCATGGGCGCGAGCCCGGTCTGGCCGGCCGATCCAGAGGCGGCGGATCGCTGGCTCGACTTCTTTCTGATTGAAAAGGCGCTGTACGAGATCGACTACGAGATCGCGCACCGTCCCGACTGGTTGCGTGTGCCGCTCGCCGGCATTCTGCGCATCCTGTCGCCGCCGCCCGAGGAGATTTCATGACCGAGTTGTTGAACGACGAAGCCTACGCAGTTCTCGAAGGGCGCCACGCCGATCCGTTCCGTTACCTCGGCCCCCACCCGCAGGACGGCGGCACCGTCATCCGTGTGCTGCTGCCGGACGCCACTGCGGTCGAGGTGGTCGGCGCCAACGGCGAAACCGCGCCGCTCGAGCGGCTGCACGACGCCGGCCTGTTCGCCGGGCCGGTCCCGGGCAACTCGTCGCGCTACACGCTGCGCGCCGGCTTCGGCGACGCTACCGTCGAGTTGCAGGACCCCTACCGCTTCCCGCCGATCCTGACCGAGTTCGATCTTTATCTGCTCGGTGAAGGCACCGATCAGCGACTGTACGACAAGCTCGGCGCGCATCCGATGGAGCTCGACGGCGTCCATGGCGTCGCTTTCGTGGTGCTGGCGCCGAATGCGCGACGCGTCAGCGTCGTCGGCGACTTCAACTACTGGAATCCGCTGCGCCATCCGATGCGGGTGCGCGGCAACGGCTATTGGGAGCTGTTCATCCCCGGTGCCCGCGCCGGCGACCGCTACAAGTTCGACATATCGGGCAAGCACGGCGAGCAACTGCCGCAGAAGTCCGATCCGCTGGCGTTCGCCGCCGAGCTGCGGCCGAAGACCGCCTCGATCGTGGTCGACGCCGCCAAGCTGCCGCAGCCGCGTCCCGCGCCCGACGGCATCAACGCGCTCGGCGCGCCGATGTCGATCTACGAGGTGCATCTCGGATCGTGGCGCCGCAAGGACGGCGACCAGTGGCTGACCTATCGCGAGCTGGCCGAACAACTGCCGGCCTATGTCCGTGACATGGGCTTCACCCATGTCGAATTCCTGCCCGTCAGCGAGCATCCGTTCGACGGCTCGTGGGGCTATCAGCCGACCGGCCTGTACGCGCCGACCTCGCGGTTCGGAACGCCGGAAGACTTCTGCGCCCTGGTCGACGCCTGCCATGCCGCCGGCATCGGCGTGATCCTCGACTGGGTGCCCGGCCACTTCCCGGACGATCCGCACGGCCTCGGCAATTTCGACGGCACCGCGCTTTACGAGCACGCCAACCCGATGCAGGGCCGGCATCTCGACTGGGGTACGCTGATCTACAATTACGGCCGAACCGAAGTCGTCAACTTCCTCACCGCCAATGCTCTGTTCTGGCTGGAGCGCTATGGCATCGACGGGCTGCGCGTCGATGCGGTGGCGTCGATGCTGTATCTAGACTACAGCCGCCCCGCCGGCGGCTGGATTCCGAACAAGTTCGGCGGTCGCGAGAACATCGAGGCGATCGACTTCCTGCGCCGCTTCAACACCCAGGTGTACGGCAGATTCCCGAACGCCACCACGGCGGCCGAAGAATCCACCGCTTGGCCGCAGGTGTCGCGCCCGGTGGAATTCGGCGGACTCGGCTTCGGCTACAAATGGAACATGGGGTGGATGCACGACACCCTGAACTACATCTCCAAGGACCCGATCCACCGTAAGTATCACCACGGTCAGATTCTGTTCGGCCTGCACTACGCGTTCTCGGAGAACTTCATTCTGCCGCTGTCGCACGACGAAGTGGTGCACGGCAAACGCTCGATCCTCGGCCGGATGCCGGGCGACGAATGGCAGCGCTTCGCCAATTTGCGCGCCTACTACGCCTTCATGTTCGCCCACCCCGGCAAGAAGCTGCTGTTCATGGGCAGCGAATTCGGCCAGGAGCGCGAATGGAGCCACGACCGCTCGCTCGACTGGCATCTGCTGGACTTTCCGAAATACGCCGGCGTCCAGGCGCTGCTGCGCGACCTCAACAAGCTGTATCGCTCGCTGCCGGCGCTGCATCAGCTCGATTGCGATCCGTTCGGCTTCGAATGGCTGATCACCGACGACGCCGACCGCAACGTGTTCGCCTGGATGCGCAAGGGCAACGACACCCGCAGCCGCTGCCTCGTGATCGTCAATTTCTCGCCGAACGTGTATCAAGACTATCGCGTGCGGGTGCCGTTCGCGGGGCGCTGGCGAGAGGTATTTAATTCGGATTCGGCGACTTACGGCGGCAGCAATGTCGGCAACGGCGGCGAGGTCCATCCGCGCGATGGCCTGGTCCCCGAACTCAGCCTGACGCTTCCGCCACTCGCAGCAATCTTCCTGACACCCGAGGATTGAGTGTGACGGTTGTACGATGCGCGCGGCGCCCTGAGCCGTGCGCATCGTTTTACACACGGCGACTTGGAATGGCAGATTTACTAGTGTCCTTCGATTCCGAAGTTCGCTAACAAAGACAGTCGCAGGCTATGCGAACTTCGAGATCGGGACACTCGCTATGCGCCTCACCGCCGGAACCGACCTCCGTCTCGGAGCGACCTGGGACGGGCGCGGCACCAACTTCGCGCTGTTCTCCGCCAACGCCCACAAGGTCGAGCTCTGTCTGTTCGACAATCAGGGGCGGCGCGAACTCGAACGAATCGAATTGCCGGAGCGGACCGAAGACGTCTGGCACGGCTATCTCAACGACATCTCGCCCGGACAGCTCTACGGCTATCGGGTGCATGGTCCCTACGATCCCGAACACGGTCATCGCTTCAACGCACATAAGTTGCTGATCGATCCGTATGCCAAGCGGCTGAACGGACGGCTGGTGTGGAGCGAGGCGCATTTCGCCTATCGCACCGGCTCCCCGCGCGAAGATCTGTCGTTCGACCGCCGCGACAATGCCCGCGGAATGCCGAAGGCCGTGGTGGTCGACGAGACCGTCGGCAGCGGTCGCCGCGAGACCCGGCCGGGCGTGCGCTGGGAAGACACCATCATCTACGAGGCGCACGTCAAGGGATTGACCCAGCTTCGCGACGACGTCCCACCGGGGCTGCGCGGCACCTTCGGCGGGCTCGCCTGCCCCTCGATGATCGCGCATTTCAAACGCCTCGGCGTCACCACGATCGAACTTTTGCCGGTGCACGGCTTTGTCGATGACCGTGTCCTGGTCGAGAAGAAGCTGGTGAACTACTGGGGTTACAATACGATCTCGTTCTTCACACCCGAGCAGCGATACGCGGCGGACAAGGACAATCCGCTGGACTCGTTCCGCACCACTGTGGCGCGGCTGCACGATGCCGGCATCGAAGTGCTGCTCGACGTCGTCTACAATCACACCGCCGAAGGCAATCACCTCGGCCCAACGCTGTCGTTCCGCGGCATCGACAACGCATCGTACTATTGGCTGAAGCCGGACAATCCACGCTACTACGACGACTTCACCGGCTGCGGCAATTCGGTCAATCTGAACCATCCGCGCGTACTGCAGATGGTGATGGACAGCCTGCGCTATTGGGTCGAGGTCTGTCACGTCGACGGCTTCCGCTTCGACCTCGCCACCACCCTGGCGCGCGGACCGAACGGCTTCGACCAGAAGGGCGGGTTCTTCACCGCGATCCGCCAGGATCCGGTGCTGGCCGGCGTCAAGCTCGTCGCCGAGCCGTGGGATCTCGGCATGGGCGGCTATCAGGTCGGCGCGTTCCCGTCGCAATGGTCGGAGTGGAATGACCGCTACCGCAGCGTGATGCGGCGCTATTGGAGCGGCGAAGGCAGCCTGATCGGCGAAGTGTCACGGCGGATGACCGGCTCATCCGACATGTTCAACCGCGACGGCCGGATGCCGCGCGCCGGCATCAACCACGTCACGGTGCACGACGGCTTCACCCTGGCCGACCTGTTCAGCTACGAGCACAAGCACAATCTCGCCAACGGCGAAGACAATCGCGACGGCTCAAACGACAACCACAGCATCAATTGCGGCGTCGAGGGACCGAGTGACGATCCGAAGATCCTCGCCCTGCGCCGCCAGCTCCGCAAGAACCAGCTCGCTTGCCTGTTCCTCGCACAGGGCGTGCCACTGATGCTCGCCGGCGACGAGGTCGCCAATTCGCAGTCCGGCAACAACAACGCGTATTGTCAGGATAACGAGATCGGTTGGGTCGGCTGGGACGGCGCCAACACCGAAGACGACATGGTGGAGTTCGTCGGGCTGATGACCGACATCCGCCGTCGCTTCCCGCAGCTGCGCTCGCGGCGCTGGCTCGACGGTCGCCGCGCCGATGGTTCCTACGGCGTGCTGTGGTTGACGCCGTCGGCGGCTGAGATGACCGAGCAGGATTGGGCATTTCCGGACGGCCGCTTCCTCGCCTACATGCTGAGCCCGAGCGAGCCCGGCGGCGACGCCCTCTTCATCGTGCTGAACTCCGGCGCCGAGGCGATCGATTTCCATCTGCCGAAGACCACCGACTATCCGAACTGGCACCAGCTGTTCGACACCACCAAGGACACCGTCCAGGTCGCGCCGCTGAAATTCGGCAGCATCAGCTCGGCGCCGCCACGCTCGGTGCTGGCTTTCGCCGGGGTCACCGTATGAGCGGCCGCAGCTTCGGACCGCGCATCACCGCGGGCGGCGTCGAATTCCGGCTGTGGGCGCCGAATGCCCAGAAGGTCGAGCTGATGCTGGACGGCGGCGCGACGCGTCCAATGCGGCGCGACGAGGCCGGCTGGTACCGCGCCGAGATCGCCGGGCTCGGCGGCGGCACTCGCTATCGCTTTCGGATCGACGGCGAACTCGAGGTGCCGGACCCGGGCTCGTTATTTCAGCCCGACGACATCGCCGGCCCGAGCGAAGTGATCGACCACGCCGCCTACGACTGGCGCGCCGAAGAGTGGCGTGGCCGTCCCTGGGCCGAGACCGTGCTGCTGGAGGCCCATGTCGGCACCTTCACGCCCGAAGGCAGCTTCCGCGCGATGATCGACAAGCTCGACCATCTTGTCGCGACCGGGATCACCGCACTGGAACTGATGCCGCTCGCAGATTTCCCAGGGCAACGCAACTGGGGCTACGACGGCGTGCTTTGGTACGCACCTGACAGCGCCTACGGCCGTCCCGAAGACCTCAAGGCACTGATCGACGCAGCGCATGCGCGCGGCCTAATGGTGTTTCTCGACGTCGTCTACAATCACTTCGGCCCGGAGGGGAATTATCTCGGCGGCTACGCACCCGGCTTTTTCTCGGACTCGCACACGCCATGGGGCAACGCGATCAACTATTACGCTCCCGAGGTCCGCGCCTTCGCGATCGAAAACGCGCTGCACTGGCTGCGCGACTACCGGTTCGACGGGCTGCGGCTCGACGCCGTGCATGCGATCCCGGACCAGGGCGAAATCCCGATGCTGCACGAATTGTCGTGCGAGGCCGGCAAGCTGGCGGCCGAAACCGGCCGTCACATTCATCTGGTGCTGGAGAACGACGACAACACCGCCGCCGTGCTCGATCCGGTCACCGATCCGCCGCGCGGCCAATATCGCGCGCAGTGGAACGACGACTATCACCACGCTTGGCACGTCGCGCTGAGCGGCGAACGCCACGGCTATTACTCCGACTACGCCGACGCACCGCTGCAGCATCTTGCCCGCGCGCTCGGCTCCGGCTTCGCCTATCAGGGCGAGCCGTCGGCGCATCGCGGCGGCGTGGCGCGCGGCGAGCCGAGCGGCGAGCTGGCACCGCTGGCCTTCGTCAACTTCCTGCAGAACCACGACCAGATCGGCAACCGCGCGCTCGGCGACCGGCTGGAAAACCTGGGCCGCCCCGAAGCAATCGAGGCGGCGCTGGCGATCACACTGCTGGCGCCGACCGTGCCGATGCTGTTCATGGGTGAGGAATGGGGCTCGAAGGCGCCGTTCCCGTTCTTCTGCGACTTCCACGGCAATCTCGCCGAAGCGGTGCGCGCCGGCCGCCGCAAGGAATTCGCCGGCGCCTACGAGAAATACGGCGACGAAGTCCCCGACCCGCTCAGCGAGGATGCGTTCAGAGGCGCCGTGCTCGACTGGCGCGAACGCGACGGCGGCGACGGCGCGCAGCGGCTGGCGCTGGTATCGCGGCTGCTGCAGGTCCGCCGCAACGCGATCGTCCCGCGGCTCGACGGGGCACGCTTCGGCAGCGCCGAGATCGCCGAAGGCGGGCTGCTGACCGCACACTGGCGACTGGCGGACGGCGCCACACTCGCTCTCGTCGCCAATCTGTCGGACCAGGAGCGCGACGGTGGCCCGCCGGCCGCGTCGGGAACTATTTTATGGGGCGGCGATTGGACCCGGATCATTCCGCCTTGGGCGGTGTCCTGGCGCCTCGAGCATCCCTAATGCCTCCTGCGATACCGACTGCCACCTATCGCCTGCAACTCACTGCCGATTTCGGTTTCGACGCAGCCGCCGCAATCGTCCCCTATCTGAAGCGGCTCGGCATCTCGCACGTCTATGCGTCGCCGTTCATGAAGGCGCGCAAGGGCTCGACCCACGGCTACGACATCGTCGACCACACCAAGCTCAATCCTGAGCTCGGCGGCGAAGAGGGCTTTGCGCGGCTCAGCGCCGCGCTGAAGCAGGCCGACATCGGTCTGATCCTCGATTTCGTGCCGAACCATGTCGGCGTGCACTACGCCGACAATCCGTGGTGGCTCGACGTACTCGAATGGGGGCCGGCCTCGCCGCACGCCGCGTCGTTCGACATCGACTGGGAGATGCTGCCGTTCCGCGCCCGCGGCGGCGTGCTGCTGCCGATCATCGGCTCGTCCTACGGCAAGGCGCTCGAAGGCGGCGAGATCGAGCTGCGCTATGATCATACGGACGGCAGCTTTTCGGCGTGGTACTACGAGCACCGGCTGCCAATCGCGCCGCAGCGCTACAGCGAGATCCTGCGCACCGTAGTGCGTGAGGCCGATGCCGCCGAGACCGAGACGGGCCGCGCGATCCTGCAGCTCGCCGCGCGCTACACCGGGCTGCGCCGCCCCTCGCGGAACGAAGCACCTGAGTTCAAGGCTGCGCTGAAGGCGATCCCGGGCGCGGCCGAAATCATCGCGCGCGGGCTCGACGCCTACCGGGCCGGCGAAGGCCGCACCTCGCAGATCCAGGCGCTGCACAATCTGCTCGAGCGCCAGCACTACAAGCTGGGGCACTGGCAACTGGCGTCGAGCGAGATCAACTATCGCCGTTTCTTCGACGTCAACACCCTCGCCGGCCTGCGGGTCGAGGATGCCGGCACCTTCGCGGCGATCCACAGCCGGGTGAAGAAGCTGCTCCAGGACGGTCAGCTCCACGGCCTGCGGCTCGACCACATCGACGGCCTGCGCGATCCGGCGCAGTATTTTCAGCGGCTGCGCCGGCTGGCGCACGACGCCCAGGGGCCGGACGCGCCACCGCTCTACACCGTGATCGAGAAGATCCTCGGCGAGGGCGAGGCGCTGCATCGTTTCGCCGGCGTCCACGGCACCACCGGCTACGAATGGCTCAACGTCATCACCCGCGTGCTGCTCGACGGCGCCGGGCTGAAGCCGCTGGAGGAAGTATGGCGTCAGGTCAGCAACACCTCGCCGGCATTCGACCCGGTGCTGAAGGCGGCCAAGCGCCGGGTGCTGGAGACGCTGCTGCTCAGCGAATTCACCGTGCTGGCGCGTCTGCTGGCGCGGATCGCCTCGGGGCATTATTCGACCCGCGACTTCTCCGCCGACAATCTGCGCCAGGCGTTCGAACTCTACGTGCTGCACTTCCCGGTGTACCGCACCTATCTGACCGGCGGCGGCCCGACGCGGCTCGACCGTGAGCTGATCGAAGAAACCATTGCCAAGGCGCGCGCCGACTGGTTCGGCGCCGACGACGGCATCTTCGATTTCCTCAAGGACGTGCTGACGATGGACCTGGTGAAGCCGGGCCGCGCGCCGCATTCCAAGCCGCGGGTGCGCCGGTTCGCCCACAAGGTGCAGCAATTCACCGGGCCGACCATGGCCAAGTCGCTCGAGGACACGGCGTTCTATCGTTATCATCGGCTGCTGGCGCTGAATGAAGTCGGCGGCGATCCCGCCGCGCCGGAATTGCCGGTCGTCGCCTTTCACGCACTGATGCAGCGCCGCGCCAAGGACTGGCCGCACGGCATGACCGCGACCATGACCCACGACGCCAAGCGCGGCGAAGACGCCCGCACGCGGCTGCTGGCGCTCGCCGAGATGCCCGGCGAATGGGCCGGGCTGGTGGCGAAGTGGAAAGTGCTGAACGCGCCGCATCTGGTGATCGACAACGAAATGCGCGCGCCCTCGGCGGCGTTCGAATACATGCTGTATCAGGCGCTGCTCGGCGCCTGGCCGCTGACGCCGGATCCCGATTTCGCCGACCGCTTCCAGGGCTTTGCGCTGAAGGCCGCGCGCGAGGGCAAGCAGGAGACCAACTGGCTCAACCCCAACCTCGCTTACGAAGAGGGCGTCCGCACGTTCATCGACCGCATTCTTGATCCGGCGCTGTCGAGCGCATTTCTGGAATCGGTCGAGAGCGTGCACCGGCGGCTGTCGCTGCTCGGCGCGCTCAACAGCCTGAGCCAGGTGACATTGAAAGCGACCATGCCGGGCGTGCCGGATTTCTATCAGGGCACCGAGTTCTGGGACTTCTCGCTGGTCGATCCCGACAACCGCCGGCCGGTGGATTTCGGCGCCCGCGCCGAAGCGCTCGAGGCGCTGCAGCAGCCGCCGGATTGGGAGGCGCTGATCGCGAATTGGAGCGACGGCCGCGTCAAGCTGGCCTGGACCCACCATCTGCTGCGGCTGCGGCAAGAGCACGCCGAGCTGTTCACCGACGGCGACTACCGGCCGCTTGCGGTCTCCGGGCCGCATCGCGACAACACCATCGCGTTCGCTCGCACCCGCGGCGCCGAAGCCCTGATCGTGGTGGTTGGCAAGGTGTTCGCAACGCTGTCCGGCGAAGGCCGGCAATGGCCCACCGGCAACGCCTTCGATGGTGCGGTGGATAGCAGAGGCTATGTGGTCGAAACCGCCGACGGCGACAACAGCACCGGCGAACTGCCGCTGCGCGAGCTGTTCAGCCACATCCCGGTCGCAGTCCGCCGCGCCCGCATCGCCGGCTCAAAACGGACAAGGCGCGGCTGAGCGCGGCGTGCGGTCACAGCCGCTATTCAGCCATTTGCCACCCCGTCATTCCGGGGCGCTCGCGCAGCGAGCGAACCCGGAATCTGCCGCCTGCACCGAATCCCGCAAAGCCCTGCTCGCTTCGAGATTCCGGGTTCGCGCTCCGCGCGCCCCTGAATGACTCGGGGACAAACTGTGCAAGCGTGCGGCCATCGACAGCGGCGAACGGTCGTGCGCCCCCCCCACAAACACCGAGGCCGCCCGGGAGCTGAAGCCGGACGGCCTGGCGGGGTTTGTGCCGATCAGGAAAACCGGTTCCCTCACCCGCCCGATCAGAATTTCAAGATTCGCTTACTTGAAGATTAACGAAACACCAGCATAACTACTTGCTGCGTCGCCGAAATTTGCGTGCGGCGCACACCGATTACTTCTTCTCCAACATCAGATGTCCGCCCTTCTGAATCGCGACCTTCGCCGCGTCGGCGAATTTCTGCAACAGCCAAGGCAGGCGCACTTCGAGCCGCACGTGATCTTCGGCCACATCGACCTGGCCGGCCGCGACCTGCCCCAGCGCGCGGACGCGAAACAGCATCCGGTCGCCGCGCCACGTTTCTTCGTCGACCTTCAGAACCGGCACGTTGATCGCCGCGCGGCTGAGTCCGGCCTGCAGCCGGCGCCGCGCTTCGTCGCGGCCGAGGCGATGGGGAATCGATACGACAAGCGGAGCTGACATCGCGGCATCCTCGTCACTGATCTGGATTTGGTTATTCCTTATCTAGGCAAGCGTTGCGAAAATAACAGGGCGCTACGCACGGCGCCGAGTTTCCGCCTCGGAACCTTCACTGTTACGCCGTGTTCTCCTTCCCGACAGGCGGAGCATTCGGGCGACCCGTCGTGATAAGGAGAGCGAGATGTCCATCGGCACAATCATCCTGATCATTCTGATCATCGCCTTGCTGGGCGGCTTCACCGGGGTCGGCGGCGGTCCGTTCTACGGCACCGGTTACTACGGCGGCGGCGGCCTTGGTCTGATCGTCGTGATCCTGCTGATCCTGCTGCTGCTCGGCAAGATCTGACGCACCGCAGCGCGATCGTTTGCTGACCGACACGGCGATGGCCGGGCTCGAACGCCCGGCCATCGCGCATCGAGGGACCAGCACCTAAATCCGGCCCGACGTCAGCGTCCTGATCGCCGGCTTCAGCGCAGATGCGGATTTTTCGTAGTCCGTCCACGCCTTGGCCCGCTTGATCAACGCGGGCGCGGTCTCGATCGTGTAGCGCTTGGGATCGAGGCCGGCCTTCACCTGCGACCACGTCACCGGCATCGACACGGTGGCGCCGGTGCGGGCCCGCGGCGATAGCACCGCGACCGCCGTCGACATCCGGTCGTTGCGCAAGTAATCGAGGAAGATCTTTCCCGTGCGCTTCTGCTTGGACATGTTGAGCAGGTACTGCTCGGGGCTGTCCGCGGCCATCTGCGCGCACACCGTCTGGGCAAAGGTCTTGGCCGCCTTCCAGTCGATGCTGTCGTCCGGCTTCAGCGGCACCACGACATGCAGGCCCTTGCCGCCGGTGGTCTTGCAGAACGTCGCGAGCCCCAGCGCTTCGAGGCGCTGCTTCATCTCCTTGGCGGCGCTGATCACCTCGTCGAACCCGACCTCGGGGGCTGGATCGAGATCGAACACCAGCCGTCCCGGCACGTCGTAGCGGTTGGGTGCGCAGTTCCACGGATGCAGTTCGACGCCGCCGATCTGCGCCACAGCGATCAGGCCTTCGACGCGGTCGATCTGCACATACGGCTTGCGGTCACCCGAGACCTTGGCGAGACTGATCAGGTTCGACATTCCCGGCATGGCGTGGCGCTGAAAGAAATGCTCGCCGTCGATGCCGTCCGGCGCGCGCACGATCGAACACGGCCGCCCCTTGATGTGCGGGATCAGCCAGTCGCCCACTTCGGCAAAGTAATCGGCCAGATCACGCTTGGTCACCGCGCCGCTGGTGTCGCTCGCCGGCCACAACTCCTTGTCGGGCTTGGAGATCACCACGCCCATCACCTCGGACCGGGCAGCGTCGGCGCGGCGGGGCGCGGCGCGCTTGCCCGCAGCCTTTCGCGGCTTCGCCGTCTTGGCGGCCCGGCGCTTCGGATTTGGTTCGGCCAGCTCGACCTGCTGCGGCTCCTCGGCTTCGACCGCCGCGGCCGGCTTGTCGGCGCGCAGTCCCTTGAAGGCAGCCTGACGCACCATGCCGCCGCCGGTGAAGCCGGCGAATTCGATCTCGGCGACCAGCTCCGGAGTCACCCAGTAGACATCGCGCGTCTTCTTCGGCGCATTGGCGCCGCTGAAGGGGCTGCTATCCGTTTCATGCGCCTTCAGCTCGGGCAGGATGCGCTTGACGACATCCTGGCCGAAACCGGTGCCGACGATGCCGACATAGGCCAGGTCATCGCCGCGATGAACGCCGACTAGCAGCGAGCGAAATTTGCCGTTCGTGGTCTTCCAGCCGCCGATCACCACCTCGTGGCCGGCGCGGCACTTCGCCTTGGTCCAGCCACCGCTGCGGCCGGAACGATACGGCGCATCGAGCTTCTTCGACACGATGCCTTCGAGCGACAGCTTGCAGGCCGACTGCAGAATGGCATCGCCGCCGGTTTCGAAATGCTCGACGTAGCGGATCAGCGCTTCCTTGCGACGGCCGCGTGCGGCCTTCAGCAACGCGGCGAGCCGCTCCTTGCGCTCGGACAGCGGCAGCCGGCGCAGATCCTCGCCCTCCGCATAGAGCAGATCGAACGCGAAGCAGATCAGGTTGTCGGTGTCGCCGTCGGACAGCGCGGCCTGCAGCGCGGCGAAATCCGGCTGGCCGTGTGAATCCAGCGCCACCACCTCGGTGTCGAGAATTGCGTCCGGCAGCGACGCCGCTTCTTCCGCGATCGCGCTGAACTTTGCGGTCCAGTCGAGACCCTTGCGAGTCAGCAGTTTGGCTCGCCCATGCTCGACGCGGAGCTGCATCCGGTAGCCGTCGAACTTGATCTCGTGGCCCCAGCCGTCGCCGCTGGGCGGCCGCTCCACCGAGGTGCAGAGCTGCGGCGGTACGAAGTCCGGCATCGCCGCGCGCTTGCCACGACTGGCCCACTTACTCCGCACCGTAGGCTTTGTGGCCTTAGCAGCTTTCGCTTTGGAGGGCGTCTTCGGCTTGGCCTTCGCCTTGTTCGCAGCGCCGGCCTTGGCCCGCTCGTCGGCGGCGAGCCCGCTGCTGGAATCCCACACCGCGTCCGCCGTCGCCTTCGCGGCCGCCTCGCGCAGCATGAACGGCTTCGGTGCCTTACCCTTACCT
>NZ_QUMK01000006.1 GCF_010907035.1 Rhodopseudomonas sp. BR0M22 | reverse complement strand
ACAGGGTCGGCATCGACCGCGTGCCACATCTCCTCGGCGGCCTGATCGTTCGGGCCCTTGATGTCGGCTTGCAGAAGTTCGGTCATGTGATGTCTCGGCGTCGAAGACTCGGAAGGAATTCTGCGGCCGGAGACAGGACACCCAGCTCGGGCGTCGATGGCCTCGGCTTTTCGTCCGATCTAGATCTGATCGGGCTCACAGCGCGGTGTGTCGGGAATCGAGCGAAGCCGGAGCTTCGTCTGGCGCACGGCGATCAGGCGGGGCGCATCACGGCGCCTTGTGCCGCCGGTCGACGGCTCGCACGTTGGGTGATCACGGCGGCAGACGAGATCGCGGCCGACTAGGCGGCGATCGGTGGCCGAAGCTGCGGAGGCTCGCTGCGATCGAGCATCGGTTCGGCCAGCGGCAGGCGCACGCGGGTCGACGGATGACAATCGGCAGTTCTGAACGACAACGGCATCAGCGCACTGGCGCTGTCCGTGGTCATGATCTCCGGATCGTCGCTGAGATTCAGCGGCGGCACCGGCAGCGGCGTCTTGACGAATACGAGCTGCGCATGCGGCCCAGTGTCGGCCGAAGCGACCGGCGCGCTGCCGAGAACGAGCACCGCGAACGCGCAGGCGCAAATCAACGCTCCGAGCCACAGGCGTAGTGCTGCGGAGTGCGTCCGGCCGTCGCTGTTTCGTTCACAACGCATCGTCGCGCAGCGTACCCCATCTGGATCGAGACTGACAAAGGGTAGCTGCCGGCGTCCGACCGTCACATTGACCTCTATCAAGGGGGTAGCCGTTTGGCTGCGGCGGGTCGTCACAGCCGGCGCAAGGTCGCAGCGACGGCAACCAGGCACCAAGGGACTGCGCGGCAACAGCCCTCAGCACACGCTGGCGCTTGACCGCAACCGCAGGGGCGCGCAGTACGGCGACTTCCGCAAAGGCAAATCCATGACCGACTCCCCTCACCTCTCGCGGCCGACGCCGACACGGGCGCAATTGCTCGACGCCGTGCGCTTTCTGACAATCCTGCCGGTGCCGAGCGCCGACCGCGCGCCGGAGCCCGACTGGCTGATGCGGGCGATGACGTTCTTTCCGGTGGTCGGAGTCGGCATCGGCGTGGTGTCGGCGGCGGCGATGATTGTCGGCACCTCGCTGTTCGGGGCGACACTCGGCGCGCTGTTCGCGGTCACCGCCTCGATCGCACTGACCGGCGCCTTCCACGAGGACGGGCTCGCCGACACCTTCGACGCGTTTGGCGGCGGCTGGACCGTGGAACGCCGGCTCGATATCATGAAGGACAGCCGGATCGGCACCTATGGCGCGCTCGCGCTCGGCATCGGGGTCGCGCTGCGGGTCGCGGCGCTGGCGCTATTGCCGCTGTGGGCGGCGCTGGCCGCTTTGGTCGCCTGCCACGCCGCGTCGCGCGGCGCGTCCTGCCTGGTGGCGCATCTCATGAGCTACGCTGGCAACACCGCGGCGATGAAGGCGAGCTACGCCGACACCACACTGCGCAAGGACGAGCTGGTGCTCGGCGCAGTCGCGGTCGCGCTCGGCGCGCTGCCGCTGCTGTTGGTCTCGCCGATCGCGGTCGTGCTCGGCCTTGCGGCCGGCAGTGCGCTTGCCGCCGCGATGGCCGGATGGGCCAAGCGCCTGATCGGCGGCTACACCGGCGACGTGCTCGGCGCCAGCGAGCAGTTGTTCGAGATCGGCTTTCTGCTCGGCGTTGCGGCCGTGGTCGCCGGATAGGCGGTCGCCACGCGCGCCCCACCGCTTCGAGCGCCGGAACAGAACTACCCGACGATCCCCTCGCGCAGCAACCGGATCGCCGTCTTCGCCTCGGTTCGGTCGAGCGCGGCGAAACCGAGGCGAAGCCCCCTGTTGGCCGAGCCGTCCCCGAAACAGCGCGACGGCAGAAACTGCAGGCGGTTGCCGTTTCGTTCGAGCCGATCGAGCTTCCGCAGATCGCGAAACCCGAGCCAGAAAGCGAGCCCCCCGTCGGGCGGCCTGAATGTGAGTTCGTCGCCCAATTCCGCCTGCAGGCACTCTGCGAAATGCGTGCGCCGCTCGCGATAGATCCCGAGCGCCTTGCGAGCGAAACGCCTGATCTCGCCGGCGGACATCAGCGCGGCGACCGCTGCTTCAGTCACCTGATCGCCCTGGCGATCGATCAGCAGCACTTCCTGCGCGGCGCGGTCGATCACCTTGGCCGGCGCAACGATGTAGCCGAGCCGCAAGGTCGGCGCGAGCAGCTTGGACATCGATCCGATATAGAACGTCTTGTCGGGTGCCACGCTGGCGAGCGGAAACAGCGGACGATGACGGAAATGGAATTCGTGATCGTAGTCGTCCTCCACAATCGCGAAACCGAACTGATCCGACAGGCTCAACAGGCGTAACCGCCGCTCTGGCTTCATCAGCACCGTGGTGGGAAATTGATGATTGGGCGTGAGATAGATCGCACGGATCTTGTTACGCCGACACAACTGCTTGAGATGCTCGACATCAACGCCGTCCTCATCCAGCCGGACGCTCAGGATCTCGGCGCCGGCAGAGCGAAACGCCTCTCTGGCAGGCGGGTAGGTCAGTTCCTCCACCACCACCTTGTCGCCGGGTGAGGTGATGATGCGTGCGATGACGAACAAAGCCATCTGACTGCCGCGCGTGAGACAGATGTTTTCGGCCGCACTTACCAGACCGCGTTCGGCATTGAGCATCTGGGCGATCTGTGCGCGAAGCATCTCCAGCCCGCGAGGATCGCCATAGCCGAGACTGCCACGTCGGCCGCCGAACAACAGCGCCTGACGATACGCGCGCGCATAGGATTGAGCTGGAAACAGCCTGGTATCAGGAATGCCGTCGTCCAGGCAGACCGACGACGGGGTCGGATACACCGCGGGAATCTCGACGCCGGGGCGGAGCCGGCCGGCAAAGCGCGCCGGATCGCGCGACGACCTCGGCGCGGAGGAAGGCCCCGGGTCTTCGGCTATGACTGGTAGCCGGGTGGCCACGAACGTCCCCCGCGTGCCGCTGGTCGAGAGCCAACCTTGCGTTTCCAGCTCCTGATACGCGGCGATCACGGTCTTGCGGTTGATCGCGAGACTCGTAGCGAGTTCGCGGCTGCTCGGGAGAACATCCTGCGGCGCCAGCCGACCGCGCCGGATCTCTTCGATCACCGTCTGGGCGATCTGCAGATAAACCGGGGTCGCACCGTTCAGCGAAATCCGCGGTGCCAGCAGGGCTTTCCAGTCGTTCGCCACGCCGCCTCACACCGCCCCCTTGGACCATACAACAACAAAAAATTGGACCATTCACTGGTCCTAGCGTCGGGCTTAGGGTTTGGCAACGTCACGAGACAACGCATCGATGCAAGTCGTCCTGATCCCAAGCGGAAAGTCATTCTCCTGCAAGAGCGGCGAGACCATTCTGGCAGCGGCCAAGCGCCAGGCCATCAACCTGGCGAGCGCCTGCGAGAACGGGACATGCGGGGCCTGTAAAAGCGAGGTCGTGGCCGGCGTGGTCGACCACGACGACCGCGCCAGCGCCCTCACCCGGACCGATCTGGCGCTCGGCAAGGCGCTGCTGTGCTGCGCCTATGCGCGCTCGGATCTGACCATCAAGGCCACCCAGATCGCGCAGCGAAACGATCAACCGGCCGCGACGGTGCCGGCCCGTGTGGTGAGACTGCAGAGATTGTCTCCGAGCGTCTCCGGGCTGACGCTCCGGTTTCCGCCGGGCCTATCTCCGGCCTTCAGACCCGGGCAATTCGTCGGCATCGAATGGGAGGGACGCCTACGCTCGTTCTCGATCGCCAACGCGCCCCGCGCTGACGGCACGATCGACCTGCATATCGGCCGCGTCCAGAACGGCCAATTCACGGGTCACGTGTTCGAGGCGCTGACGGAAGGGGAGATCCTGAGACTGGCGGGGCCGTTCGGCGATTTCGGCATCGCCGACGACCAGCGCCCGATGCTGTTCGTAGCAGGCGGCACCGGCATGGCGCCGATCGTCGGCATGCTGCAGGCGCTGGCGCCGGCGGCTCCGCGCCAGCCGATCCGCCTGTATTGGGGCTGCAGGAACGCACGCGAGTTCTACGCGAGCAACCAGGTCGACGAAGTCGCGCCGGCATTCGCCGACTTCCGCTGCGTGCAGGTGGTGTCCGACGACGACCCGCAGTGGCGCGGACGATCCGGCTTCGTTCACGACATCGTCCGGAGCGACGTGCCGGACCTGTGCCAGTTCGACGTCTATGCCTGCGGCAACCCCTTGCTGGTCCGCGCCATGGAAGATGTCGCGATCGAAGGTGGCGTTCCGCCCGCGCGCTTCTTCGCCGACAGCTTCAACCTCGTCCCACCGCCGGCCGTAGACGCTCAGGTCCTCAACAAAGGCGCAACAGCATGACGACTATTTCGGACATCTACATCTACCCGGTGAAATCCTGTGGCGGCGCGCGGGTGACGGGCGCCGCGATCGCACCGACCGGCCTAGCGCTGGACCGGCATTGGATGATCGTCGACGGCGATGGGATGTTCGTCACCCAGCGCGAGCAGCCGCGGCTCGCTCTATTGCGCCCGACGCTGCACGACGGCGGCGTCACGCTCGCCGCGGAAGGTTACGCGTCGCTCGACCTGTCGACCGGCGAGGTCGCGGCCAACGTCGATGTGGTGATCTTCGGAGAAACCATTCCGGCGCGCGGCGTCGGCCGCGCCGCGGACACCTGGATCAGCGACTATCTCGGGGCGCCGCACCGCTTTGTCGCCCAGGAGCCGAGCTTCCTGCGCAAAGGCGGCGTGCAGTATCCCAGCCGCGACGACGCGCCGACGAGCTTCGTCGACAATTTCGGCGTCCTCGTCGTGTCGCAGGCCTCGCTCGACGACCTCAATCGTCGCCTGGACAAACCACTTCCGGTCAATCGTTTCCGGCCGAACATCGTGGTATCGGGCGTCGCCGCCTACGACGAAGACTTCTTCGCGACCGCCAGCGCCGGCGGCGTCGAACTGCGCTTCGTCGACCTGTGCTATCGCTGCAACCTCACCACCATCGATCAGGACGCCGCCGAGTTCGGCACCGAGCCGCTGGCGACGCTGACGGCCTATCGCAAGACCGAGCCAGGGGTAAAGTTCGGCAACTACGCCGCCATTGCCAAGGGCTTCGGCCATCGGCTCGAGGTCGGGCAGCAACTGAATGTGACGCTCAACTTCTGACGCCGCCCGGCTCCCGGCGCGGTCTCAGTGGCTGATCATCCAAGGCCGCGCGGTGGGGAAGCCTTTGGCGCCGCTCTTGGTGCGGGTCTGCAGCCGGGCAGGCTTCTTCAGGCCGGAGCAGCAGCCGCAGCCAGGGGCGTGCTTGGCCTTGTATTCGCCGACGCTCATCGGCGCGTTGCGGCTCTTCTCGTTGGTGGCGTGAGCGGCGCGCTGCGACGCCGGCATGCAGGAGAAGTTCGGCGCGGTCAGGATGACGCGCGGCGACGAGGTCTCGCAGCTCGGGCAGAGCTGCGGGTCGTCGCATTCGGCCATCGGCCGCAGATCGGTGAACGGCCCGCAGGCGTCGCACATGTATTCGTAGACAGGCATCGTCGTTTCCCTTGCGCTGACGATCTTGGCTCCTGCGCTGGGGCGGGGCGGCAGATACGCACCGTCCCGCCCCCGTCGCGCAGGGAAGTCTGAGAGCCCGATTGAAGACTCTCCCCGTCATTGCGAGCGAAGCGAAGCAATCCAAGTTGGTGCACTGGGCTTCTGGATTGCTTCGTCGCTTCGCTCCTCGCAATGACGTGGACGGGCCTCGGATCGGACTCTTTTCGCTTACTTGTCCGGCGAGATCGGCATGTCGATGCCGCCCTTGATCGCCTTCACCGGGCCGGCCGAGGTCGGCATCATGTCGAAGTCGAAGATCTCGGTCGGCAGCCACAGCGTGGCGCAGGCGTTCGGGACGTCGACGACGCCCGAGATATGGCCCTGCACCGGCGCGGTGCCGAGGATCGAATAGGCCTGGGCGCCCGAGTAGCCGAATTTCTTCAGATACTCGATGGCGTTGAGGCAGGCCTGACGATACGCCACGGTGACGTCGAGGTAGTGCTGCTGGCCGGCTTCGTCGACCGAGATGCCCTCGAAGATCAGGTAGTCCTTGTAGTTCGGCGTCACCGGCGACGGCTTGAAGATCGGATTCTTGATGCCGTATTTCGAGACGCCGTCCTTGATGATGTCGACCTTGATGTGCAGCCAGCCGGCCATCTCGATCGCGCCGCAGAAGGTGATCTCGCCGTCGCCCTGGCTGAAGTGCAGATCGCCCATCGACAGGCCGCCACCCGGCACATAGACCGGGAAGTAGATCTTCGAACCGCGCGACAGATCCTTGATGTCGCAGTTGCCGCCGTGCTCGCGCGGCGGCACGGTGCGGGCGCCTTCGGCCGCAGCCTTGGCCTTGTCGTCACCCTTGAGCTTACCCATGTGGGCGGTCGGCCCGAACGGCGGATTGGCGAGGCCAGGGACGCGGGTCGGGTTGGTGGCGATCAGCGCGGTCTCACGATCATTCCAGGTCGCCAACAGCTTCGGATCGGGCAGACAGCCGATCAGGCCGGGATGGATCAGGCCGGCGAAGTTCACGCCCGGGATGTGGCGCGACGAGGTATACATGCCCTTGAAGTCCCAGATCGACTTCTGTGCCAGCGGGAAGTGATCGGTGAGGAATCCGCCGCCGTTCTGCTTGGAGAAGAAGCCGTTGAAGCCCCACAGGCTCTCCTTCATCGGGCCGACGTCGAGCAGATCGACGACCAGCAGGTCGCCGGGCTCGGCGCCCTTGACGCCGATCGGGCCGGACAGGAAGTGCACGATCGACAGGTCGATGTCGCGAACGTCGTCGGCGCTGTCGTTGTTTTTGATGAAGCCTCCGGTCCAATCATAGGTCTCGACGATGAAGTCGTCGCCGGGATTGACCCACGCCGCCATCGGAATGTCCGGATGCCAGCGATTGTGGACCATCTCGTTGTCGTAAGCGGATTGCGTGAGATCGACCTTGATCAGTGTCTCTGGCATCGGAAGCTCCCTTTTGACCAGTGGACGGTGGAGAATTAAACGGACAGATATTTCGCGACCTGCGCCTCATCGACGCCAGCGCGCGGCTCGTCGCGAACGATTTCGCCGTTTTCGATCACCAGCACCCGATCGGCGACGTCGAGCGCGAAGCTCAGCACCTGTTCGGAGACGATGATCGACAGGCCGCGGCTGTCGCGGATACGCTTCAAGGTGCGCGCCATCTCGCGAATGATCGACGGCTGAATGCCTTCGGTCGGCTCATCGAGCAGCAGCACCTTCGGCCTGGTGGCGAGCGCACGCGCGATCGCCAGTTGCTGTTGCTGGCCACCCGACAGATTGCCGCCGCGACGCCCCTTCATTTCGAGCAGCACCGGGAACAGCTCGTAGATGTCGGCCGGCACTTCACTGTCGCCGGAGGCTGCAAGCCCGGTTTCGATGTTCTCCTTCACCGTCATGGTGGAGAAGATCATCCGGCCCTGCGGCACGTAGGCGAGCCCCTTGGCGACGCGCTCGTAGCTCTTCAGGCCCCCGAGTTCGGTGCCGTTCATCGCGATCGAGCCCTTGCGCTGCGGGATGATGCCCATCAGCGACTTCATCAGCGTGGTCTTGCCCATGCCGTTGCGGCCCATGATCGCGACGATCTCGTTCGGCGCGACATCGATATTGAGCCCGTGCAACACCTCGCTCTGGCCGTAGGCGACGTGCAGATCGTTGATAGCGAGCATGTCCGCCTCCTTTAGTGACCCAGATACACTTCGATGACCTTGGGGTCGTTCTTGACCGTCTCCATCGTGCCTTCTGACAGGATCTGCCCCTGGTGCAGCACGGTGACTTTGTGGGCGATGTCTTCGACGAACTTCATGTCGTGCTCGATCACCAGCACCGAGCGGTCCTTGATGATGGTGTGCAGCAGCTCTGCGGTCTTGATCCGCTCCGACACGCTCATGCCGGCGACCGGCTCGTCGAGCATCAACAGATCGGGATCCTGGATCAGCAGCATGCCGATCTCGAGCCACTGCTTCTGGCCGTGACTGAGCAGATCAGCGCTCATGCCGAGCTTGTCCTTCAGGAAGATCGCTTCGGCGACTTCCTCGACGCGCTCCCGCACCGCCGGCGTGCGCTGGAACGACAGCGCGCCGAACACCGAGCGCCCCTGCGGATAGGAGATCTCCAGATTCTCGAACACCGTGAGGTCTTCGTAGATCGACGGCGTCTGGAACTTGCGCCCCACCCCGGCCTGAACGATCTGGTTCTCCTTCATCTTGGTGAGATCCTTGCCGCGGAAGTGGATCGCACCGGCGGTCGCTTTGGTCTTGCCGCAGATCAGATCCAGCACCGTGGTCTTGCCGGCGCCGTTGGGACCGATGATCACGCGGATCTCGTTCTCTTCGACGTAGAACGACAGGTCGTTCACCGCCTTGAAGCCGTCGAACGAGACGGTGAGTCCTTCCACCGCCAGCAGGAAGTCGGGTTGTTGATGGCCGATCAGCATGGTCCCCTCCTCATTCTGCCGGTGCGCCGTCGGCGACCGGGCCGAGCGTGCCGCCATTGTGACCCGGTCCGGGCTTGCGCCTGTCGAGCAGCTTGGCGAACAACGGCTGGACGTAGTCGCGCCAGATCCCCGCCAGACCGTTCGGGAAGATCAGCACCACCGCGATGAACAAGGCGCCGAGGCCGAACAGCCAGAGCTGGGGGAACGATTCCGACAAGCTGGTCTTGGCGAAGTTGACCAGCAGCGCGCCGTAGACGGCGCCGAAAATCGACAGCCGGCCGCCGACCGCGGTGTAGATCACCATCTCGATCGACGGCACGATGCCGACGAACGACGGCGACATGAACCCAACATTGAGGGTGAACATCGCGCCGCCGACCGCCGCGAACATCGCCGCGAGGCAGAACGCGAAGATCTTGAAGTTGGCGACGCTGTAGCCGGAGAACCGCACCCGGTCCTCCTTCTCGCGCATCGCCACCAGGATGCGGCCGAGCTTGGAATGCCGCACGAACAGCGCCAGCAGGATGCAGCCGAACAGGAACGCGACCTCGACGAAGTACAACACCACCTTGGCGTGGTCGGGACGGATGTCCCAACCCTTCAGCGTGCGCAGATCGGTGATGCCGTTGATGCCGCCGGTGTAGCCCTGCTGTCCGATGATCAGGATGGTCATGATCGCGGCGATCGCCTGGGTGATGATCGCGAAGTAGACGCCGCCGACCCGGCGCTTGAACATCGCCGCGCCGATCAGGAAGGCGAACACCGCGGGCACCACCAGAATGGCGATCACCGTCAGAGTGAGGCTGTGGAACGGCTGCCAGAACCACGGGATGTGGGTGATCTGATTCCAGTCCATAAAATCCGGGATGCCCGGGGTCGATTGGATCTTGGTGTTCTCGACGCTGGAGGCCTCCAGCTTGAGATACATCGCCATGCAGTAGCCGCCGAGACCGAAGAACACCCCCTGGCCCAGGCTGAGGATGCCGCCGAAGCCCCAGCACAGCACCAGTCCGAGCGCGACGAAGGCGTAGGTCAGATACTTCGCGACCAGGTTGAGGCGGAACACGTCCAAGGACAGCGGCAGGATGACCACCAGCAGCAGGGCGAGCACGGCGAGACCGAGCAGATCGGTGCGACTGAGAAAGCGTGGGCTTTCCATGACGGTGGCTCCTGTTACTTGCGGACCTTGAGGGCGAACAGACCTTGCGGCCGCACCATCAGGATCGCGACGATGGCGAGCAGGGTCAGCACCTTGGCCATCGAGCCGGACATGAAGAACTCCATGGTCGACTGGGCCTGCGAGATACTGAAAGCGGACGCGATGGTGCCGAACAGGCTGGCGGCGCCGCCGAACACCACGACCAGGAAGGTGTCGACGATGTAGAGCTGGCCGGAGGTCGGCCCGGTCGAGCCGATCATGGTGAAGGCCGAGCCTGCGATGCCGGCGATGCCGCAGCCGAGGCCGAACGTGTAGCGGTCGACCTTCTCGGTGTTGATGCCGACAGCGCCGGCCATCACCCGGTTCTGCACCACCGCGCGCACCTGACGGCCCCAGCGCGACCAGAACAACACGTAGGACACGGCGAGAGTGATCAGCACGGTGAGCGCCATCACGAACATGCCGTTGATCGGAATTTCGATGGTGTCGGTGACCTGCTTGGAGCCGAGCATCCATTGCGGCAGCTCGACGCCGACCTCGCGCGCGCCGAAGATCGACCGATAGGCCTGCTGCAGGATCAGAGACAGGCCCCAGGTCGCCAGCAGGGTGTCGAGCGGGCGCTTGTAGAGGTGGCGGATCAACGCCCACTCCACCAGCATCCCCAGCGCCCCGGAGGCGAGAAACGCCAGGATCATCGCGATGAAGAAGTAGCCGGCGAACAGCGACGGCAGGTAGGATTGGAAGAAGTTCGACGTCATCCAGGTGACGTAGGCGCCCAGGATCATGAACTCGCCGTGCGCCATGTTGATGACGCCCATCTGGCCGAAGATGATCGCCAGCCCGAGCGCCATCAGCACGTAGACGGAAAACAGAATGAGTCCCGCGAAGCCCTGCATCGCGAAGATCGCGCCGAGATCGCTTAACGAGTAATCGCCGAACATGATTCGCTTCCCTGAGATTGAATTGATCCGGACGCTGTGAAGTCGCCGGCGCCCCTCGACACCCCCAGCGTCATCGCCGGGCTTGCCCCGGCGATCCATCTTCTCGAGAAGGAGATGGATGCGCGGGTCGAGCCCGCGCATGACGCAGTGTGCGGAGGCGGCGCCTGCCGACGCTTACTGGTAGCCCTTCGGGAACGGGTTGGGTTCGACCAGATCGGCGGTCTCATAGACCAGTTCGTACTGACCATCCGCCTTGGCGCGGCCGACGCGGGTCTTGGACCAGAGGTGATGGTTCTCGTGGATCCGCACGTAGCCTTCCGGCGCGCCCTTGAATTCGACCCCCGGAGACGCCGCCGCGATCTTGTCGACGTCGAACGAGCCGGCCTTCTCGACGGTCAATTTCCACAGCCACGGGCCGAGATAGGCAGCCTGGGTGACGTCTCCGATCACCGTCTTCGGCCCCCACATCTTGTGGAACGCCTCGACGAACGCCTTGTTGTTCGGATTATCGAGCGACTGGAAGTACTTCATGCAGGCGTAGGCGCCCGCGATGTTCTCGCCGCCGATGCCGTCGATTTCGTCCTCGGTCACCGAGATGGTCAGCAGCGTCTGCTTCGACAGGTCGATGCCGGCCGCCTTGAGCTGCTTGTAGAAGGCCACGTTCGAGCCGCCGACGATGATCGCGTAGATCACGTCCGGCTTGGTGAGCTTGATCTTGTTGATCACCGAGTTGAACTGGGTGTGGCCGAGCGGGAAGTACTCCTCGCCGACGACCTTGCAGCCCGTCAGATGGTTCTCGATGTGCTTGCGGGCGATCTTGTTCGAGGTGCGCGGCCAGATATAGTCGGAGCCGAGCAGATAGAAGCTCTTGGCGTTCTTGGTCTTGTTGACCCAGTCCAGACCGGCGATGATCTGCTGGGTGGCTTCCTGACCGGTGTAGATCACGTTCTTGGACTGCTCGAGACCTTCGTAGAAGGTCGGGTAGTACAGCATGCCGTTGTATTGTTCGAACACCGGCAGCACCGCCTTGCGCGAGGCCGACGTCCAGCAGCCCATCACGGCGGCGCATTTGTCGTTGACCAGCAGCTTCTTGGCCTTCTCGGCGAAGGTCGGCCAGTCGGAGGCACCGTCTTCCTGCACGAACTTGATCTTGCGGCCAAGCACGCCGCCGGCGGCGTTGATCTGCTCGATCGCCAGCTTCTCGGCCTGCACCGAGCCGGTCTCGGAGATCGCCATGGTGCCGGTGACCGAGTGCAGGATACCGACCGTGACCTCAGTATCCGTCACCGCGAGTCCCGTCGTATTGACCGCAGAAGTTGCAGGCACATCGGCGAACGAGGTCCGCGGCAGCATCGTGAGGGCGGGGATCGCCGCCATCCCCATCAGCAGTTTACGCCGAAGCGGCGAGTTCAGGCCCGTCTTGGTTTCGTCTGACATTAACTACCCCTTCGTGGTTCGTGGACGCGAGTACAGTCGGGGAAACGATCGACGAATTCGGCGGCTGGACCGATACGCAAGATCACGTATGTTGCATCGCAAGATCGCGACGTAGGTTTTTTGGCAAGCGCCGGGGCTTAGTCCGGTGACGCAACAACGAGCTTGAGGCCGACAAATTACGCGCGCCGTGACGGCAAAACCGGCAGTGTCGCCGGCGGATTGGCGCTAGGGTCGAGCAGAGACGAGGAGAAGCGCGTGGCGGGGCGGCAGCGCATAGATCGCGTCCGGCGCCAGTACAATCAGTGGGTCGCCAACCAGACCCTGGAGGACTACGCGCTTCGCTTCACCGCAAAGAGCTCGCGCCGGTGGTCGGCGGCGCGCGTCGCCAACACCGCGCTCGGCGCGATCTCGTTCCTGGCACTGGAAGCGATCGGCGGCACCATCACGTTGAACTACGGCGTCACCAACGCCACGGCGGCGATCCTGGTGTGCGGCGTGATCATCTTCTGCTGCGGCCTGCCGATCGCCTATCACGCGGCCAAATGCGGCGTCGACATCGACCTTCTGACCCGCGGTGCCGGCTTCGGCTACATCGGCTCAACCGTCACGTCGTTGATCTACGCCTCGTTCACCTTCATCTTCTTCGCCATCGAGGCAGTGATCCTCGCCAACGCGCTGGAACTGTGTTTCGGCCTGCCGCTGCCGGTCGGCTACTTCTTCAGCGCGGTGGTGATCATTCCGGTGGTGACCTACGGGATCACGCTGATCAGCCGGTTCCAGCTCTGGACCCAGCCGTTCTGGGTGCTGCTGCATATCCTCCCGTTCGCGGCGATCGCGATCAAGAGCCCGGAATCCTTTGTCGGCTGGACCCAATTCGCCGGTCAGCACGGCAGCCCGGACGGCAAGCTCGACCTGGTGCTGTTCGGCACTGCGGCCTCGGTGGTGTTCGCGCTGGTGGCGCAGATCGGCGAGCAGGTCGACTTTCTGCGGTTCCTGCCGCGCGATCGTCGCGCCTCGCGCGGCGCCTGGTGGATCGCGATGATCAGCGCCGGCCCCGGCTGGATCGTGCCTGGCGCCCTCAAGCTGTTGGCCGGATCGTTCCTGGCTTATTTCGCACTCAGCCGCGGTGCGCCGCCGGATCAAGCGGCCGAGCCGGCCCACATGTATCTCGAAGCGTTTCGCACGGTGCTGGATCAGCCCGGCCTGGTGCTGGCGTTGACCGGCGCGTTCGTGATCCTGTCGCAGATCAAGATCAACGTCACCAACGCCTATGCAGGCTCGATCGCCTGGTCCAACTTCTTCTCGCGGCTGACCCACAGCCATCCCGGGCGCGTCGTCTGGCTGGTGTTCAACGTGCTGGTGGCGCTGCTGCTGATGGAGATCGGCGTCTACAAGGCGCTGGAGCATACCTTGGCGCTGTACTCGAACGTGGCGATCGCCTGGGTCGGCGCGCTGGTGTCGGATCTCGTGGTCAACCGGCCGCTCGGGCTGCGCCCGCGCCACATGGAGTTCAAGCGCGCGCATCTGTACGACATCAATCCGGTCGGCGTCGGCTCGATGACGATCGCGACCGTCGTGTCGATCAGCGCGTTCTACGGCGTCTTCGGGCCGACCGCCAATGCGCTGGCACCGTTCGTGGCTCTCACGGTCGCCTTCGTCACCGCCCCGGTGATCGCTTATGCGACCGGCGGCCGGTTCTACCTGGCGCGCAATCCGAAGCGCGCCTGGCAGGGCATGGAGGCGATCAAGTGCTGCATCTGCGAGCATTCGTTCGAGCCGGAGGACATGGCCTCCTGCCCGGCCTATGCCGGGCCGATCTGCTCACTGTGCTGCTCGCTGGATGCCCGCTGCCACGACTTGTGCAAACCTCACGCACGGATCGACGCACAATTGACCGACGCGCTCGGCAAGGTCCTGCCGCAGCGCGCCTACGCGCTGCTGAATTCGCAGGTGGGGCACTATCTCACTGTATTCGCCGTTTCGACCGGACTGATCGGCTTATCGCTGCTGCTGATCTATCTGCAGGTCGGAACCGCCAACGAGGCGCAGCGGATCGAGCTGGCCGAAATTCTCTGGAAGCTGTTCTTCGCGCTCACCATCATCGTCGGTGTGGTGAGCTGGTTGTTCGTGCTGGCGCGGCTGAGCCGGCAGGCGGCGGAGGCCGAGACGCGGCGGCAAACGCAATTGCTGATGCAGGAAATCGACGCTCACCGCCAGACCGATGCCGAACTGCAGCGCGCCAAGGAGGCGGCCGAATCCGCCAACCTCGCCAAGAGCCGCTACGTCGTCGGCCTCAGCCACGAGCTGCGCTCGCCGCTCAACGCGATCAGCGGCTACGCGCAACTGCTCGAGCAGGACAACAGCCTGCCGCCGCGGCCGCGTGATCAGATCCGTCTGATGCGGCGCAGCGCCGATCATCTGTCCGGCCTGATCGACGGCCTGCTGGATATCTCGAAGATCGAGGCCGGACGGCTGTATCTGTCGCGCGACGAGGTGCGCTTCGGCGAGTTCCTGGATCAGCTCGTCGGCATGTTCCGGCTGCAGGCCGCCGCCAAGGACGTCGAGTTCGTGTTCAAGCGGCCGCAATATCTGCCGCCGATGGTCTATGCCGACGAGAAGCGGCTGCGCCAGGTGCTGATCAACCTGCTGTCCAACGCCATCAAGTTCACGCAGGAAGGCAGCGTGCATTTCATCGTGCACTACCGCAACCCGGTCGCCGAACTCGAAGTGCGCGACACCGGACCCGGCATCCACGCCGACGATCTCGAGCGGATCTTCGCACCCTTCGAGCGCGGTGCGCTCGGCGCCGCACAGCCGCACAGCGGCACCGGCCTCGGCCTCACCATCAGCAAGCTGCTCGCCGGCGTGATGGGCGGCGATCTCACCGTCGCATCGACGCCCGGCAAGGGCTCGGTGTTCCGCGTCAAGCTGCTGCTGTCGGAGGTGACCAACCCGACCCGCACCCGCTCGATCCGCGCTCCGGTGTTCGGCTATCACGGCCCGCGCAAGACCATCCTGGTCACCGACGACGATCCGGCGCAGCGTGGCCTGTTGCAGGACACGCTGGCTCCGCTCGGCTTCATCGTGCTGGTGGCGACCGACGGTTATTCCTGCATCGATCTTGCCGAACACTGCCAACCCGATTTGTTCCTGCTCGACATCTCGATGCCGGGGATGGACGGCTGGACGGTTGCGGAAACGCTGCGTACCCAAGGCCACCATCACGCGCGAATCCTGATGCTGTCGGCGAGCGCGCTGGAGGCGCACGGCACGCTGTTGTCGCAATCGTTCCACGACGCCTATCTGATGAAGCCGGTCGACATTCCACGGCTGCTCGAACTGATCGGCCAGCTCCTCAAGATCGACTGGATCTACAAGGGCGAAGCCACTGCGGCAGCGGAGAACTCCGGCGAGATTCAACACCCGCCGATGCAGCACGTCGAGGAATTGATCGAGCTCGGCAAGATCGGCTACATCCGCGGCATCGAGTCGAAGCTCGATCAGATCCACACCGATTATCCGGAGACCTGGGCGTTCGTATCTCGGATGCGAACGATGGTGGAGCAATTCGACCTCGATACCTACATGAAGACGCTGAACACGCTGTATCGCCATGAACAATGATATGAAGAAGCGCGATATCGCTCTGATCGTCGACGACTCTCCAGAGACGTTGCGGATGCTGACCGACGCGCTCGACGGCGCCGGGATGACGGTGATGGTCGCGCTCGACGGCGCTGCGGCGATGCGGATCGTCGAGCAGATCACGCCCGACATCATTCTGCTCGACGCGGTGATGCCCGGCATGGACGGATTCGAAACCTGCCGGCGATTGAAGCGCAGCCCGGGACTGTCCGACGTGCCGGTGATCTTCATGACCGGCCTGTCGGAGTCCGAGCACATCGTTCGCGGGCTGGAGGCCGGCGGCGTCGACTACGTCACCAAACCGATTGCGATCGTCGAGATGCTGGCGCGGATCCGTGTGCACCTCAACAACGCGCGGGTCAGCCAGAGCGCCCGCGCCGCCCTCGACGTATCGGGGCGCTTCCTGCTCGCGGTCGACCGTCTCGGCAAGGTGCTGTGGGCGACCCCGCAGGCACAGAAGCTGATCGCCGTCGACGATACGGCGGATGACGGCATCCGGCTCGACCTGCCTAAGCCGTGGCTGGAATGGCTGGAGCAACTGCACACCGGCCTCGCCCAGCCGAAGACGCCGATGAAGTCCTCGATGCTGCGCAACGACGAACTGCGGCTCCAATACATGGGCAAGCTCGGCCCCAACGAATTCCTGCTGCGGCTGGCGCGCGACACCGCCACCGATGCGCCGGCGCAATTCTCCGCGGAGTTCGGCTTGACAAGTCGCGAAAGCGAAGTGCTGGCGTGGCTGTCCAAAGGCAAGACCAACCGCGACATCGCGCAGATTCTGGGCCTCAGCCCGCGCACCGTCGACAAGCATCTCGAGCAGATCTACGCCAAGCTCGGCGTCGAGAACCGCACTGCCGCAGCCGCGATCGCCACCAGCGCCAGCCGTCGGGATTGAGGCTGCCATCGAACCATCGAATGGCTATTGCAGCACACGCCGCCTTTTGAGCGGTTCATCATTTGATTGAAACGATCCGACCTTTCCGAAGGCACTGAGTCCTCATCCTGACGAGACCGGCGAAGCCGGGCGTCTCGAAGGATGGGCAACGCATTCCCTGCGTCATATGGTTCGAGACGGCGCTACGCGCCTCCTCACCATGAGGTTGTGCGTGTGGCAGGCGATGCGGACCAACTCTGGTTCTATGAAAAACAGTACTGCTCTAAGAGCTGGCCGACGCGTCGTCGGCACGGCCGAGGCGGCCGGCGCAGGCTTCGATCGCGGCGTTGAACTCGCCTCCGACCAACACCACGATCGCCGTCATCCACATCCAGATCATCAGACCGATCGCCGCGCCGAGCGACCCGTAGGTCGCGTTATAGTCGGCGAAGTTGGCCAGATAATAGGACAGCACCGCCGAGCCTCCTAGCCAACTCAGCGTCGCCACTAGGCTGCCCGGCACGACCCAGCGCCACGGTGGGGACGGACGATTCGCGGCTGTTCGATACAACAGTGCAAGTCCGCAAAACGTCAAAGCCGCCAGCGCCGGCCAACGGCCGTAGTCGACCGTCACCGCCACGAGACTGCCGAGCCCGATTTGCGACAGCACGATCGGGGCCGCGATCACCAGGCCGATCGACGCCAGCACCGCGAACAGCGCTCCGCAGGTGAGCAGCAGAGAGAACGCGTTGAGCTTGATGAAGCCGCGCTGTTCCTCGACATCGTAAACCGCATTCAGCGCGTCGATGATCGCCTTGACGCCGCCATTTGCGCTCCACAGCGCTAGCGACAGGCTGATCAGGAAAGCGAAGCCGAGCCTGGTCTGGCCATTGGCGAGCACACGTCCGACCTGGTCCTCGATCACCGAATAGGTGCCTGCCGGCACGACGCCCGATAATTGTGCGAGGTGTCCGCTGATCGTGCCGGCGTCGGCGAACAGCGCATAGGAAGACACTAGCGCAGTGATCGCCGGAAACAGACCGAGCAGCCAATAGAACACCACGCCGGCAGCGACCAAGAACAGCCGATCGTCGTTGATACGCGCGTAGGTGCCGGTCGCGACTGCCTTCCACTCTCCGCTCAGGACCTGCCACGGCGAGTCGGATTGCCGCCGCGCCTCTTTCGGGCGACGACGTTCAGATGCGCGCCATGCTCGGCGCGCGGCAATGCTCGGCTCCGCAGCGGTCATTTGATCCCGACTGTTGGATGGATGTCGACTTTTAGTGCGTCTCGGAGTTCTGCCAGCGTTCCAGATCCGGCTTGTCGGGCGGATTCTGGTCATCGACCTGCGAGCTTTGTCCCGGCTTCTTCCAGGGCTCGCGCGTCCCGCTCTTCATCGCATCGTCGGGGCGATCGTCGGGTGCCTTGTCGTTTGCCATCGATCACTCCAGCCGAACGTTGTCTTCGGCCGCCTCGGCGACCCGCTTGGCCTTGGTCGCAATGTCGCGCGCCGCCGCCATCGCGGCCTCGGGCGTCAGTCCCTGGCGGCGGGCTTCTTCGGCCGCGGCATCGGCGACATCGCGCGCCATTTCGCTGGCACGCGCCGCCTGCTGCCGCGCGTATTCGCGCGCTTGAGCCTTCACCGCCTCACTGGTGTCGCCGAACAATTCGCGTTCGGTTTCGGTGGCCGGCAGCGAGGCGGCGATGCCGGCGCCGATCGCGACGCCGATCGCGCCGAGCAGCAGCGGCTGATCCTCGAACAGATCGCCGAGCTTGGTCTTGACGCTTTCGAACACATCCGCACCGGTCTCGGGAATTGCCCGCCCGAATTCAGACGCACGATCGAACGCCTCGGCGCCGCGCTCGCGCGCCAGCCGCACCGTTTCGGTCGCCGCAGTCGCGGCATTGTCGCGCACGTCCGACAACTTGTCGCCGACATCCGCGAAGCGTTCGCCGACGCGCTCGATCGCGTCGCTGGCGACGTCCGGTACGCGATCGAGGCCGCTGCCGTGCACCAGACGGGACGCGCCCGCCTTAGCGCGGTCGCCGGTGAATAGCCACAACAGCCCCATGCCGATCAGCGCGGTGGAGACCGGATTGCGTCGCATCGCGCCGCCGAGATCGGCGATCAAGGGCAAGCCATTCTTCTTGGTCATCGGATCATCTCCCCGGCCGCTTCCTTGTCGCGCTGCAACTGCTCGATCGTCATTTCGGGCTTCAGCGCCTCGGGCGACAACCTGTTGGCACCAAATCCGATCAGCAACGCCGCGAGGCCGGTGGTGCAGCCGCCGACGATCAGATACGCGATCGACGAACTGAACCCGTGCTCGACCAGCGCTGCCGCGCCCGCCATCAGCAGCACCACCAGGCCTGGAATCAAAATCACCGCGCCGGCACCGATCAGCGCGACAGCCCGACCGATCTGACCGAACTTGTCGGAGATCTCGGCGCGAGCCAGCTCGAACTCGTTGCTCACCAGCTTGGCGAACTGGGTGAAGGCGTCGCCGACCAGATCTGGGATCGAGCGATTATTCGGCGGTGTCATCGTCGAACCTCCGATTGGTATCGGCAGCGGAGACGCGATCGTCCTGCGAGGGCCGCGAACTCTTCAAGAAGCGCACCGCGCCGAAGCCGGCGAGAACTGCAAGGCCGAGAAACACCGTCGGCTGCCGGCGCGCGAAATCCTGCACGCCGTGGACCAGGTCGGACAGGTCACCGCGCTGCACGGTGTCCGAGATGTCCTCGACCTTCGCGGCCGCCTTGCGCATGTAGACACCCGCGATCGGCAGATCATCGTCGAATTCGCGCGAGGCGCGCCGGATCGCATCGGCGATGTTGGCGACGTAGTCAGCGCCGGCCTGCTTCTCTTCGTAGGCGCGGTGTTTCAGGGATTCGCCGGCCTCTGCCGCGAAGTCCTTCGCGGTTTCGGCGAACTCCTCGGCCTTGGCGCGGGCCGCTTCTGCCGAATGGCTCACAATACCCACGATCCGCTCCTTGATGTCCTGCTCGGCTTCGACGGCGCGGGACAAGACGGACCGATCCGCAGGGTCCTTCTTGGCCGGCTTCGGCGGCTGCTCGCGTCCGATACTGCCGCCGCCGCTCCCGCTGGAAGTCTTGACGATCTGCTCAGCCATCTGAGGTGTCTCCGATCAATGCTTATTGTGCGAGGGCGACGGCGCCTCGAACGAGGTGGCGGCGGCTTCGGCCACCTTGCGAACACGCTGACCGAGCTCACGGACGTTCGCGGCCAGATCCTCGCCGGTCAATCCCTGCTGCTCCGCTTCGCGCGCCGCGCCTTCGTAAGCAGCACGGCCCTTATCGACCCCGCGCGCGACCACATCCTTGGCCCGCTCGCCGACCTGCCGACCGACGCGCTTACCACCGGCGCGGACACGCGGAAAGGCGCTGGCGATCAATCCGCCGACCAGCAGACCGGCGCCGGCCACCAGCAGCGGATGATCGGTGAAGGTCTGTTTCGCCGTCTTGCCGGCCCGATCGCCGAAGTCGATCGCCTGATCGCGCAGCCGCGCCGCGGCATCGACGCCGGCATCGCGGGTGTCGGAGATGGTCTCCCGCAACCGGCTTGCCGCGTCACCGGCACGTTCCCGGACTTGATCGGCCGCATCCCGCACGGTGCCCGACACCGCACCGGCGAGCCCGGCCCCGCGCACGGCGAGCTGCTCGGCCTCGCCCGCAATCTCCGCGCCGGCAAGGCTGGCACGGCGACGCAGCTCGTCGCTACCTTGGGCCACGCTGCGGCTGAGATCCTCTCCCTTACGCTTCAGATCGACGGCGGTCTCGGTCGCAGTCTGGCGGAATTGCTCGGCGCGGCTCGCCACCACCTCACCCGCGGCATCGATCGCGCCGGACGCGTATTCCCGCGCTGCGGCAGCCGTATCGGCGGCATCGGCCGAGAAGTCGCGCGCGCGGCGTTCGAGGTCGCCGGCGAGATCTCGGGCCTTATCGGATGCGCGCTGCGTCAGCTCGTTGCCCGACCGAGTGCCGGCCAGATACAGCCCGGCACCGATCATCAGCACCGGGGTCGGGATCGCACGGACGATCTTCCACAGCGGATAGGCCAGCGTCGCTCCGACAGCCACCGCCTGCACCGGATTGTTGCGGATCGAGTCGCGGACGCCGTCGGCGATCTCTTCGCCGCGGGACTTGATGTAGCTGTTGACCTCGGCCTTGATCGCCGTCGGCGAGTATTTCTCCCGCACGTCGTTGGCGGTGTGAGTGACCGTGGCCCGCAATTGGCCTACGGTCTCGGTCAGGCCGGCCCGGGTACGCTCGGTGTCACGGCGAATTTCATCCAGGCTGCGCGTGTCGTTGGCCATAAAAGCCTCCAATTCTTGTCTGCGTCCCCAACTCGACAGTGTCGGCTATGTTCCTTGCCAGCAATCCATTCATAAAGATGGGGATTTGGGAACAGCAGGGGAAGCGGCCGGCGCACGCCGACAGCCGAAATACACCGCGCCGCCAGCACCGGCCGCCGGATCGAGCGGTAACGAGGTCGGAATACGGCCGCCGACGCGCGATCATGCTTTCAGCCTCCTCACGATGTTCGCTACAAAGCGAAGCGCGAATGCCGGCCAACCGGCGGCGCGACAATCCGGGCTCGCCGCAAACCCGCGGTCGTGACCCGTCCAGGGGGGACATGATGGCGCTTCACGACTTCACGCTGGCCGACGTCTATCGCCGCAACGCGGTGCTGTTTCCGGACCGCACGGCCTTCGTCATCGACGGCGTCCGCCTGACCCACCGCGACTATCTGGCGCGGGCCGAGCGGCTGGCGAGCGGCCTGCTGCGCGACGGCGTGCGGCCGGGCGACCGGGTGGCGATCCTGTCGCAGAATTGCATCGAGATGGTCGAACTGATCGGCGCGGTGGCGCTGATCGGCGCGATCCTGCTGCCGGTGAACTATCGATTGAATGCCGACGAGATCGCCTTCGTGCTCGGCGACGGCGCGCCCAGCGTGGTGATCGCCGGCTCCGACTATCGCGACATCGTCGCCGGAATGCTGCCCTCGCTGGGCAGCGTGCAGACCGCCTACGCGATCGGGGGCGGCAGCGGACCGTTCGCGCCGTTCACCGAGCTGTCGTCGGAGGCTCCCTTCGCCCCGGCCGAGTTCGGCGCCGCCGACGGCTTCGTCATCATCCACACTGCGGCGGTCGGCGGCCGGCCGCGCGGCGCGCTGATCTCGCAGGGCAATCTGTTGATCGGGCAAAGCTCGCTGGTCGAGGCGTGGCGTCTGACCGAAGTCGACGTCAATCTCGGCATGCTGCCGCTGTTTCATGTCACCGGGCTCGGCCTGATGCTGACGCTGCAGCAGGCGGGCGGCGCGAGCGTGATCGCCGCGAAGTTCGACCCGGCGCAGGCGGCGCGCGACATCGAAGCTCACAAAGTGACGGTGATGGCCGAGTTCGCCCCGATGCTCGGCAACATTCTCGATCAGGCGCAACCGGCGCAGCTCAAAAGCCTGCGTGCCGTGACCGGCCTCGACACGCCGGAGACGATCGAGCGGTTCGAAGCCGCCTGCCCCGACGCGACGTTCTGGGCGACGTTCGGCCAATCCGAAACCTCGGGCCTCTCGACGTTTGCGCCGTATCGCGACCGGCCGAAATCCGCCGGACGGCCGCTGTTCTGGCGCACTGTCGCGGTGGTCGATGCCGAAGACCGGCCGCTGCCGCCGGGCGAAGTCGGCGAGATCGTGCTGCGCGGCCCGACCGTATTCAAAGGCTATTGGAATAACGCCGCCGCCACCCAGCACGCGTTCCGCAACGGCTGGCACCACACCGGCGACATGGGCCGGTTCGATGCCGACGGCTATCTGTTCTACGCCGGCCGCGCGCCGGAAAAGGAGCTGATCAAGACCGGCGGCGAGAACGTCTATCCGGCCGAGGTCGAAGGCGCGCTGAAGCAGCATCCGGCGATCGCGGAGGCGGTAGTAATCGGCGTCCCCGATCCGCAATGGAGCGAAGCGATCAAGGCGGTGTGCATCTGCAAGCCGGACCAGAGCATCGACGCCGAGACGCTCGCCGAATTCGTGGCTTCGCTGATCGCGCGCTACAAGAAGCCGAAGCACGTCGTGTTCGTCGAAGCCCTGCCGAAAGACGCCAAGGGCGCGATCGACCGCGCGGCAGTGAAGGCGGCGCACGGACAGGTGTGACGCCGATCGGCCCCACGCTTCACTGCAGCGAAAACCGCACCGGCACGGTGAAGCTCAGCGACGACTGCGTGATCTCGCTCGGGAACGGCGGCAACGGCTGGGCGCGGCGGATCATTGCCAGGGTCTCGGCATCGAGCGCGGCGTGACCGGAGCTGCGGGCGAGCCGGCTGCCGAGCACCTGGCCGCTGCGGCCGACGGTGAACGACAGCATCGCGGTGCCCTGCTCGCGCGTCGCTCGCGACTCAGCCGGATATTGCTTGTAGCGCGCAAGATGCGCAGCCAGCCGATCGCGATACGACGGCAGTGCCGCGGCGGCAGCAGCCTGCCCGGCGCTCGCGGCAGCGGCGAGCGCCGCCTGCCGCTCGGCCTTCGGCGCGCCGGTGGTGCGCGGCGCCGGCGGATGTGGATGCGGTTTCGATTTTGCCGCGTCGCGCTTGATCCGCTCGCGCTTGACCTCCTCGCGCTTCGGCTTGGGCTCTTCGCGCTCCGCACGCTCGATGGCAGCGGGCGGCTGCGGCAGCACAACGTCCGGCGTTGGCAGCAGAGGCGCTGGCGGCGCGGGCTGGTCCGACGCGAATTGCTGCGGCGCTTCAGGGGCCGGTGCCGGCGGCGGCTGTTTCGCCTCCTGCTGTGAAGGCGGAGCTTCCTGCATCTGCGGCCCCGGCGCCAAATCCTGCGGCTGCAGCGCTGGTGCGGCCGAGACCGGCGCCATGTCGACCAGGATCGCTGGCATCTCGACGCCCGGCGCTGGGGCCTGCTGATACCACGCGACCGCCGCGGCGATCAGTCCAAAATGCGCCGCCACAATCGCAGCCGCCGACAGCAGCCATTGGCTGCGGCCGCGGCCCGTCGCCTCGTGCAGCACGTAGTTGTTCATGGCTGGTCCCGGCCGTCGAGCCCGACCAGCGCGACCTTCAAATAACCGGCATCGCGCAGCAGGTTCATCACCGCCATCAGCTCGCCGTAGCTGACCACCTTGTCGGCGCGCAGGAAGATCCGCTCGTCCTTGTTGCCGTTCGTTGCGCTCTGCAGCGCCGAGCCGAGTGCGTCGCGCGCCACGATGGTCTCGCCGAGCGCCAGCGTCAGGTCGGGCTGCACCGACAGATACACCGGCTTGTCCGGGCGCGGCTGCGGCGCTGCGGTCGAGGCCGGTAGATCGACGCCGATATCCACGGTGGCGAGCGGGGCCGCGACCATGAAGATGATCAGCAGCACCAGCATTACGTCGATGAACGGCGTGACGTTGATCTCGTGGGCGACCTCGAGATCGTCCTCGGTCGCTGGCCGCCGTCCGCCGAGCCGCACGCCCATCGCCTCAGCCTGCCCGCATCTGCCGCGCCGAGCGGCCGCGGTCGCGGCTCACCAGCAGCAGCACCTGCGCCGAGGCATCCCCGAGCAGCGACCGATAGCCGGCGATGGCGCGGACCAGATAGTTGTAGATCACCACCGCCGGGACCGCGGCGACGAGGCCGAGCGCGGTGGCGAGCAGCGCCTCGGCGATGCCCGGCGCCACGACCGCCAGATTGGTGGTGTGCGCTTCGGAGATGCCGATGAAGGCGTTCATGATGCCCCACACCGTGCCGAACAGGCCGACGAACGGCGCCACCGCACCGATGGTGGCGAGAATGCCGGTGCCGCTGGCGATCTTGCGCGCCATCGCCGCTTCTGCACGCTCCAGCCGTAGCGCGACGCGGTCCTTGAAGTCGGCATCGAACGTCCAGCCCGACAGGCTGCCTTCGCGCGCCGCAGTCTGAATCAGTTGCGACACCGCGTCGTGCGCGCCCTCGGCGTCGCGGCCGAGCTCGGCCAGCGTGGTATCGGTCTCGAGCTTGGCAAGGCCGTCGCGGGCACGCGCGGTCTCGCGGCGCAGCTCGATGGTCTTCGACAGCCACACCGTCCAGGTCGCGAGCGACGCCAGCGCGAGGCCGGCCATCACCACCTTCACGACGATGTCGGCATTCCGGAACATGCCCCAGGGTGACAGGTCGCGGGGCAGGCTGGCCATGTCGGCGGCGGCGTGCGCGGCGGTGGCGTGCAGCAGCGCAATCGCAGCGCCAAACACGCCGGCATGGACAAAATTGCGGATTATCGACGGGACGCGAAACGGCGGCATCATCCACTTTCGACAGACAAGACGTTCGGCGCGGGGCCGCGAGCTATCGCACGGATCGCCGGCCACTCGAAGTCAATTCTGGCGCCGCCGAACCGGTGCCAAACCGCCATCGCACAATCGCGGCGGACGTGGATTGTCCTGGCTCAAAGCGGCTCGTTTCCGGAACCGCGGTGCAATCGCCGACAATGTCTTGCCGGTGCGCTCCATGGCGCGGAATTCCCCGGCAGGTGCGGCAGAGAAGCCGTTTGCAGTCGTGCGCACGACCTGCCACACTCTGCGGAACACAACCGGCGCGATAAGCCGAGACAACAAGAAACGGGAGGATGGATGAGCTCCTACGAGACGATCCTGGTCGAGCGGCCGGATCCGGCGGTCGCACGCATCGTGATGAACCGGCCAGACGCGCGCAACGCGCAAAATCTGCAGATGACCTACGACCTCAACGCCGCGTTCGACAACGCGGTGCAGGACGACACTGTCAAGGTGATCATCCTGGCGGGCGCGGGTCCGCACTTCTCCGCCGGCCACGATCTGCGCGCCACCACCAAGAACGAAGCCGGCATCGACTTTCCGCCGGTCGGCGCCTGGGGCGGCTTTCGCGAACCGGGTGCGCACGGCCGGATGGCGCGCGAGCAAGAAATCTATCTGCAGATCACAAGGCGTTGGCGCAATCTCGCCAAGCCGATGATCGCCGAAGTGCACGGCAAGTGCATCGCCGGCGGGCTGATGCTGGCCTGGGCCTGCGATCTGATCGTCGCCGCCGACTCGGCCGAGTTCTGCGATCCCGTCGTGACCATGGGCGTGTGCGGCGTCGAATGGTTCGTGCATCCCTGGGAGCTCGGCCCGCGCAAGGCGAAGGAGCTCTTGTTCACCGCCGACAGCTGGAGCGCGCAAGAAGCCCACCAACTCGGCATGGTCAATCACGTGGTGCCCGCCGCCGAACTATCCGCCTTCACCATGGCGCTCGCGCAGCGGATCGCCGCCAAGCCGAGCTTTGCTCTGAAGATGACCAAGGAAGCGGTGAATCGCTCGGTGGACATTCAAGGGCAGCCGGCCGCGATCGATCAGGCGTTCGCGCTGCATCAGCTTTGTCACGCTCACAATCTGCAGGAGTTTGGAATGATCGTCGATCCGTCGGGACTGCATCCGTCGGTGCGTAAACAGGTGAAGGTGTAAGCGATGGATCTCACGCCGAGTGACGAACAGCGGCTGCTGCGCGAGAGCGCCGACCGCTTCATCGCCGAGACCTACACCACGAAGCTGCGCGAACAGAACGCCAAGGAGTCGTTCGGCTTCAGCGAAGCGATCTGGAAGCAGTTCGCCGATCTCGGCTGGCTGGCGCTGCCGCTGCCGGAGGCTCATGGCGGCATCGGCGGCGGCGCGATCGAAGTCGGCATCCTGATGGAAGCGTTCGGACGCGGCCTCGTCAGCGAGCCGTATCTGTCGACCGTGGTGCTCGGCGCCGGCCTCGTCGCCGAGCATGGCCGCGACGAGCAGAAGGCGGCGCTGCTGCCGAAGGTCGCCGACGGCACGCTGCGGCTCGCCTTCGCCCACGCCGAACGCGCAGCCCGCGCAGATCTCGCCCGCGTCGACACCACCTCGCGCAAAGACGGCGATCAATATGTGCTCGATGGCGCGAAGGTCGCGGTGCTGGACGGCGCGTCGGCCGATCAGTTGATCGTCTCCGCAAGGCTGGCCAACAACGGCAGCGGCTCGCTGCGGCTGTTCCTGGTGCCACGCGAAGCGGCCGGGCTGACACTCGCCGACTATCCGCGGCTTGGTGGCGGCCGCGCCTGCAATCTCACGCTGCAGAGCGTGCGGGTGCCGGCCGATGCCATGCTCGGAGGCGATGTCAATGCCTATCCGGCGGTCGAGGCGGTGGTCGATCGCGCCCTCGCCGCGATGTCGGCCGAAGCGGTCGGCATGATGCAGACGCTCACCGACAAGACGCTCGACTATACCAAGGTTCGCAAGCAGTTCGGCCGTCCGCTCGCCGCCAATCAGGTGGTGCGGCATCGCCTCACCGACATGTCGGTGCAGGTCGACGAAGCCCGTTCGATGGCGCTGCGCGCAGCGCTGAAGGCCGAGGCGGACGCGGCCGAGCGTGGCCGCGCTGCCTCCGGCGCCAAGGCCAAGATCGGCAAAGGTGCGCGCTTCGTCGCCGAGCAGTCGGTGCAGCTTCACGGCGGCATGGGCGTCACCGAGGAGCTCGACGTCGGCGCCTACTTCAAACGCCTGCTGGCGTTCGAAACCCTGTTCGGCGGCAGCACCCATCATTATCGCCGCCACGCCGCGCTCAGCGGCCGGCCGGTCTAACAAAAGCGAGGCATCGACATGGACATGACCTTCGGCGACGCCGAGCTCGCCTTTCAGCAGGAGGTCCGCGACTTCATCGCGGCCAATCTGACGCCCGACATGAAGCGGGCGGAATCACTCAACGCTTCGGTGTTCTCCGAGCCGGAGGCCGGCGTGCCGTGGCAGCGCGCCCTCAACGCCAAGGGGTGGGGTGCGCCCGGCTGGCCGGTCGAATACGGCGGCACCGGCTGGACGCCGGCGCAGCGCTGGATTTTCGAAACCGAATGCGCGCATGCCGGCGTCCCTTCCCCGACGCCGATGGGCGTCAAGATGGTCGGGCCGGTGATCATCGGCTTCGGCTCGCCCGAGCAGAAGAACTACTTCCTGCCGCGAATCCTGTCCTGCGAGGATTATTGGTGCCAGGGCTATTCGGAGCCGGGCTCGGGCTCGGACCTGTCGTCGCTGAAGACCCGTGCGGTGCGCGACGGCGACGAGTATGTCATCAACGGCACCAAGATCTGGACCACCCACGCGCACAACGCCAACATGATGTTCGCGCTGGTGCGCACCAGCGACGAGCCACGGCAGCAGGACGGCATCAGCTTCGTGCTGATCGACATGAAGAGCCCCGGCATCACCATCCGGCCGATCCTGACCATCGGCGGCGACCACGAGGTCAATCAGGTGTTCTTCGACGACGTCCGGATTCCGGCGTCGAACCTGGTCGGCGAGGAAGGCAAGGGCTGGACCTACGGCAAGTACTTGCTGGAATTCGAGCGCGGCTCCGGCATCGCCTCGGCCAAGCTCCGCAAGGCGCTGCACCGGGCGGCGGCGTTCGCCGAGTCGGAGGCGACCGGCCGAGCGATCGAGGATCCGGACATCGCGATCCGGATGTCGGAGGTCGAGGTCGACATCGACGCGCTGGAAATGACCGAACTGCGGGTGCTGTCCGCGCTGCAGAACGGACAGAACCCCGGCGCGGTGTCGTCGATCCTCAAGCTGCGCACCAGCGAGATCTACCAGGCGGTGAGCCGGCTGGCGGTCGACGTGATCGGCAACGACGGCCTCTATGTCGAGCCGACCCGGCCGCTGCACCGGCTCAACGCGCCGCCGGCGATTCCCGAGGACGAACTCGCCGTGATGCCGACGCATCTCAACGGCCGCGCCTACACCATCTTCGGCGGCACCTCGGAAATCCAGCGCGACATCATCAGCAAGCTGGTGTTGGGGCTGTAGGGACACCAACCGTCGTCATTGCGAGCGCAGCGAAGCAATCCAGCTCAGTGCACGGAGCTGGATTGCTTCGTCGCTTTGCTCCTCGCAATGACGTGGAGAGGTTGTCAAATATTCCGCTGATCCCTCACTCGCACAGCCTTGCCCTGCGAGCGCGGGACTTCGCCCGGCGCCTTCACCGCCACCTTACACGTCACGCCGATCAGCGACTTGATGTGATGCGTCACTTCGGCCGCCTTCTTGGCGAGCGCGGCCTCGTCGCGCGGGGCGTCGGGGGCGATCTCGACTTCGACCGTCATGGCGTCGAGAGCCTTCTCGCGGGTCAGGACAATCTGATAGTGCGGCGCGATGCCGGGGAAGCCGATCAGCACCGACTCCACCTGCGACGGATAGACGTTGACGCCGCGGATGATCAGCATGTCGTCGTCGCGACCGGTGACACGCATGATACGCAGATGGGTGCGGCCGCAGGCGCACGGCTCGGTGTTCAGGCTGGTGATGTCGCGGGTACGATACCGGATCATCGGCAGCGCTTCCTTGGTGAGCGTGGTGATCACCAGCTCGCCGACGGAGCCCATCGGCAGCACCTGAAGCGTTTCCGGATCGATGGTCTCGAACAGGAAGTGGTCTTCCCAGCCGTGCAGACCATTCTGCGCCACCGCGCATTCGCAGGCGACGCCCGGCCCCATGATCTCCGACAGACCATAGACATCGACCGCCTTGATGCCGAGGCGCGCCTCAAGATCGCGGCGCATCGCATCGCTCCACGGCTCGGCGCCAAACAGACCGACCCGCAGCGGCGCATCGCGCAGGTCGACGCCCATCTGCTCGGCGACTTCCGCGATGTTCAGCGCATAGGACGGCGTGCAGCACAGCACATTGGCGGCGAAATCGACGATGAGCTGCACCTGCCGCTCGGTGCCGCCGCCGGAGGCAGGCACCACGGTGCAGCCCAGCCGCTCGGCGCCGTAATGGGCGCCGAGGCCGCCGGTGAACAGGCCATAGCCGTAGGCGTTGTGCACGATGTCGTCCGGCGACGCGCCGGCGCTGACCATCGACCGCGCCATCAGGTTCGCCCAGTTGTCCAGGTCGGTCCTGGTGTAACCGACCACGGTCGGCTTGCCGGTGGTGCCGGACGAGGCATGGATGCGCGGCATCTGATTGCGCGGCACCGCGAACATCCCGAACGGATAGTTGTCGCGCAGGTCGGTCTTCTTGGTGAAGGGAAATTGCGCGAGGTCGGCCAGCGAGGTCAGATCCGCAGGCTTGACGCCGGCTTGGTCGAAGCTGGCGCGATAATGCGGAACGTCGCGATACGCCCGCTCGACCATCTTGCGCAGCCGTTCGAACTGCAGCGCCGCAAGCTGCGGCCGGGGCATCGTCTCGATGGCGCGGTCGTGCATATAGACGGTCGGTTCGCGCAATGCAGGCTGGGCGCTCATCGAAGCAATCCTTTGTCAGAAAATCAGGAGGCCGCCGCGATGGCAGGCGCCTTGGCCAGCGCGGTGCCGGCGGCCAGCGCGTCCATGTTGAGATCGAGGAAACCGCGCGGCGAGGATGCGCGCACCACATGCTCGACCGACTTGTGCTTGCAGATACCCGACAGCTCGACCAGCACGCCGAGCGCCACGATGTTGGTGACGCGCTCGCTGCCGAGCTCGATCGCGGTTCGGCTGAGCGGCAATGGGTAGCGCTTGAAGCGACCGGCTTCCGGCAGTTCCGGGCACAGCCGAACGTCGGAGATCACCAGCGCGCCGGCCTTGAGTTTCGGCCAGGACGGCTTGATGGCAATCTTGTCGAGCAGCACCAGATGGTCGAATTCGATCGGCAGCGGATAATCGACCTCGCCATGGGCGACGACGAGATCGGCATTGCAGAAGCCGCCGCGCGAGGTCGGCTCGTAGGTCTGCGATTGCGCGACGTGGCGGCCTTCCAGCGCCAGCGCGTCGGCGAGCAGCTTGGCGCTGAGCAACAGGCCTTGGCCGCCGGTGCCGCCGAAGCGCAGTTCAATGCGGGATGTCGACATGGCTGGTCTCCCCGTCACTTTGCGGCGCGCGCCGCGGCGGCGGCACGCAGCGCCGCGCCGTACTCCGGCCGGTTGTTCTGGGCCAGAATGCCGGTCGGCAAATCGGTCGAGCGGAACGGCTCGTCGACGCTGTCGCGATACGCGCTCGGGCGCATCTCGCTCTTCTGCCGCAGCACCATCTCGGCCGAAGAGCCCATGTCGTTCTTGCGGCCGTAGACTTCGGTGCAGTCCGACACCACTTCGACGAAGGCAAAGCCCGGATGCTGTAGCCCGGCCTTGATCAGCTCTTTCAGCTTCGGAACATGCCGCGTCACTTCGCGCCCGACGAAGCCCGCACCGGCGGCGGTCGCCAGCGCGCATGCGTCGAAATTCGGCTCGGAATTGCCATGCGGCGTGGTGGTGGTGAGCCGGGTCTCCGACGTGGTCGGCGACACCTGGCCGCCGGTCATGCCGTAGATCTCGTTGTTGAGCATCAGGCAGGTTAGCTTGAGATTACGCCGGCAGGCGTGGATCAGATGATTGCCGCCGATCGCCAAGCAATCGCCGTCGCCGGTGATCACCACGACGTGCAGATCCGGCCGCGCCAGCGCCAGACCGGTCGCATAGGCCAACGGCCGGCCGTGGGTAGTGTGGAAGGTGTTGGCGTCGATGTAAGCCGACAACCGTCCGGCGCAGCCGATGCCCGACACCACCGCGAGTTTGTCGCGGTCGATGTTCAATTCATGGATCGCCCACAGCAGCGCGCGCAGCGCCATGCCGTGACCGCAGCCCGGGCAGAGAAAGTGCGGCATCATCTCCTTGCGGAGATAATCGCGGACGTCGAAATGCGGCGCGTCGCTGAACATCTCAGACCTCCGAAGCGAGCTTGGTAGCAGCGGCTGCGATCTGCGCCGGCGTGATCGGCTCGCCGCTGATCAGATGCAGACCTTCGACACGGCGGTCGCGAAGCTGACGCTCGATCTCCAGCCGCAGCTGGCCGATGTTGAGCTCCGGCACCAGGATCGCCTTGGCGTTCCGGGTCGCCTCGCGCAGCGCAACTTCCGGGAACGGCCACAGCGTGACCGGACGGAACAGCCCGACCTTCTTGCCTTCGGCGCGGCAGGCATCGACGGCACGGCGGGCGGCGCGGGCACTGATGCCGATCGCGACGATCACAACCTCGGCGTCTTCGCAGCGCACGGCCTCGAAGCTGTCGATCAAGTCGCGGTGCTTATCGAGCTTGGCATAGAGCCGGCCAAGATTGCGCGTCACCGTCTCGGGGTCCTGGCTCGGAAAGCCGGTCTCGCTGTGCGTCAGACCCGTGGTGTGGGTGCGATAGCCGTCACCGGGACGCGGCATCGGCGGAATCAGGTCGGCATCGGCCGCATAGGGCTTGTAAGCCTCGCGCGGGCCGCTCGCCCATTTGCGGGTGGCATGCACCGAGGTGCGGCCGCCGAGCGCGACGGTTTCCGACGACTGCGCAATCACCTGATCGTACAGCAGGATCACCGGCGTGCGGCACAGCTCGGCAAGATCGAAGGCGCGGATGGTCTCGTCGTAGATCTCGCGTGCCGAGGCCGGCGCCAGCACGATCATCGGATAGTCGCCGTGGCTGCCGTAGCGGGTCTGGTAAATGTCAGCCTGCGACGGCCGCGTCGGCATGCCGGTCGACGGCCCCCCCGCGCATCACGTTGACGATCACGCACGGAATTTCCGCCCCAGCCGCGTAGCCGATGTTCTCCTGCTTCAGCGAGAAGCCGGGACCGGAGGTCGCGGTCAGCGATTTGACGCCGCCCATCGAGGCGCCGACCACCGCCGCCATCGCGGCGATCTCGTCTTCCATCTGGATGAACACGCCGCCTGCCGCCGGCAGCATGGTCGACAGACGCTCGGCGATTTCGGACGACGGCGTGATCGGATAGCCGGCGAAGAATTTGCAGCCGGCGTCGATCGCGCCCTGGGCGCAGGCGGCGTTGCCGGACAGCAGCTTGGCGGCGGCCTTTGGGATGTGGCGATCCGGCGCGTTCATTGCGCGGCCTCCATCGCGGGCGCTTCGGGGTCGAGATGGACGCGGATCGCAAAGTCCGGGCACAGCCATTCGCACAGCCGGCAGCCGGTGCATTTCTCAGGCGCGACCAAAGTGGCGATGCGATCGGCGTTCAGCGTCAGGCAGCGTTCCGGGCACAGCTTGACGCAGATCTCGCAGCTCTTGCACCAGGCGTCGGTGATTTCGAGCCGCGGCTGATACGGCGCGTGCACTGGTGCCGCTGCGGGTGCTGCGTCCGCCGATGGCGGCTCGTTCTTGGCCTCCGCAATCCAGTTGCGGCCGAGTTCGAACGCGGCGGAATTCACCGCGATGGTCTTCTTCGGCACGAAGGCGGTGACGGTCTTCTCCCACTCCGGCAGCGCGAATTCGAGCACGGTCGACAGCGCGCCGAGCAGCACCACGTTGGCGGCGCGCTCATTGCCGAGCTCTTCGGCCATCTTGGTGGCGTCGATCGCGTAAGCTTCGGACACGTAAGCGGCGACCTGCTCGGCGGTCTCGGTCGCGTAGCGCATCGGCGCGCCGGGACGGCGGCTGCGGCAGGCGAACGGCGGCACGATCCGTTTCGTGTCGCAGATGAACACGCCGGTGTCGCGCTTCAGATGCGGCAGCCAGCGCAGCCCTTCGGCCCATTCCAGCGCGATCAGCACGTCAGCCTCGCCCTTGGCGATGGTGGGCGACCATACCCGCGGCCCGAACCGGACGTGGCTGAACACGGTGCCGCCGCGCTTGGCCATGCCGTGCACTTCGCTCTGCTTGACCTCGTAGCCGTGCGCCTGCGCCAGCGACGCCAGCACCTTGGACACCAGGATCACACCCTGACCGCCGACACCGACGATCAGCACGTTGGTAGGCTCCGCCAGCGCAGCGTTGAACGCCGTCGGCTCGCTGGTCGCATTCAATGCGACGACATTGCTCTGCTCGTTCATTGCGTCACCGCCGGGCTCGCGATCTTGATGCAGTCGATGGTGCAGACCTGGGCGCACAGCGTGCAGCCGATGCACAACGCCGGATCGATCTTGACGCGGTGCCGGCCCTCGAACCATTCGTCGCTCCAGGTCAGCGCCGGGCAGCCGAGATTCATGCAGGACTGACAGGCAGTGCACTGGCTGGTAATGACTTCCAGCGGCGGTCCCTTGATCTTGATCGGATCGAGCACGCACGGCCGGTTCGAGATCAGCACCGCGACACCGCGATAAGCGATCGCCTCGCGCAGCGCCTGATGGGTGGCAGCAAGGTCGTAAGAATCGACCTTCTTCACCCATTTGACGCCGCACGCCTTGATCAGCGCCTCATAGTCGACCTGCGGGGCCGGCTCGCCGCGCAGCGTCTTGCCCGTGCCGGGATGCTCCTGGCCGCCGGTCATCGCCGTGATGTGGTTGTCGAGCAGCATCACCGCGATGTTGGCCTGATTGTAGACCGCGTCGATCAGCGCCGGGATGCCTGCGTGCAGGAAGGTGGAGTCGCCGATGGTTGCGACCACCGGCTTGGTCTCGCCGGCCTTCGCCATACCGATGGCATTGCCGATCGACGAGCCCATTGCCACGCAGGTGTCGATGCCGCGCAAGGGATCGAGCACCGCCAGCGTGTAGCAGCCGATGTCGCCGGCGACGCGGGCGCCGGAGGCGCGCACCGCCATGAAGCTCGAGGTATGCGGACAGCCGGCGCACAGCACCGGCGGCCGCACCACCGGCTCCGGCACCCATGCGTTGTAGGACGGCGGCGCCGGTAACAGGCCGGCCTGCACCAGACCTGCGCGCACCACTTCGGGCGAGAACTCGCCGGCGCGCGGAAACAGCCGCTTACCCTCGACCTTGAAGCCGAGCGCGGCGATCTCCTTCTCGATGATCGGCTCCAATTCCTCGACCACCAGCACCCGCTCGAACGCACTGCAGAATTCCCGCAGCACCGCTTCGGACAACGGCCAGGATGCGGCAAGCTTGAGCACAGGGGCATGCGGCAGCACTTCGCGGACATACGGATAGCAGGTGCCGGCCGTGACGATTCCGAAGCTGTCGTCACCGTGCTCCATCCGGGTGATCGGCGAGGTCGCGAAGTAGTCCTTGAGCTTGGCCTCGCGCTCCAGCACCGAGAGGTGGCGGGCGCGGGCATGCGCCGGGATCATCACGTTCTTCGACGGCTTCTCCAGGAAGCCGCGCGGCGCCGCCTCGACCCGCTCCTCGACCGTGACGGTGCTGCGAGTGTGCGACAGCCGGGTGGTGCTGCGCACGATCACCGGGGTGTCGAACTGCTCGGACAGGTCGAAGGCGAGCTTGGTGAAGTCGTAAGCTTCCTGCGCATCGGATGGCTCCAGCACCGGAACCGACGCGAGCTGGCCATAGAGTCGGCTGTCCTGCTCGTTCTGCGAGGAGTGAATGCCGGGGTCGTCGCACACCACCAGCACCAGGCCGCCGTTGACGCCGATATAGGTCGCCGTCATGAACGCATCGGCGGCGACGTTGAGTCCGACATGCTTCATCGCGCACAGCGCGCGGGAGCCTGCGAACGACGCGCCCATCGCGACATCGAGCGCGACCTTTTCATTGGTCGACCACTGCGCATGCAGGTCCTCGCTCGGATAGGTCGCCAAACTCTCGAGAATCTCGGTACTGGGAGTACCGGGATAAGCGGCGGCAACACGAACACCGGCTTCCCAGGCAGCCCGCGCGATCGCCTCGTTACCGGTCAGCGGTCGATGCTGCTTCGCGTCACTCTTCAACGCTGCGGCGGCTTGCCAAGGTGTATGCATGAAGAGCTCCCCCAAGCGCACGCCACTGCGGCGATTAGAACTGCTGTAAAGAGGCTCTCTTTCCCAAATTTACCTTCCGCCGTATTTGCGCTAAGTCAACGGACCGCACAGTTATCGATCAGCATGATCACTAAGCGCGCAGTGTTTGCCGCCGCGATTTTGTGCTGAGTCAATTCAGTGCAGTGCAGCGATGATTACTGCTACGCAGGAGCGGGTCGTGACAGATACCGCGCGCGGGTAGTTGGACTTTAGACGAACAGTGAGGACGGCATGACGACGACGGCTCCGGACAACGTCCAGCCCACCCCGGCTCCGAGCAAGCCGGCAGCAGAACGCGGGCCCGACAAGCACGTCGAAGCACGGATGGCCCGAATCGAAGCCGCGGTGCAGCGTATTCAACTCGTCATCGTGATGGTGGTCGGCGTCGGCGCGATCCTGTGGTGTCTCGACTTCGCCTCACAACTGATGCCGTTCCCGCCGTCGGCGGCATGGTACTATGGCGGTCAGGCGGTCGCGGCCCTGATCGGCATGAGCATTGCGTATGCGGTGGCCAAGCTGATCGGCTACCCGCTGGAAGTGCTGAAGCGCGCGTAGCCCGACGCGCGAGCCGAGCCATCGGGTTGGCATTGCCCAGCCCGACGCAACGCTGCGTCATCGGCTCGTAAATCTGCTAGGGTACCGCGGGCGGTCATCGTCTTTGCCCGCGTGGGACATTATGAGCCGAGCTCTCGATACACCGAAGGCCAAGCCGAGCATCGGCCCGGCCCACGACATCGTTCTGTCGCAAAACGCCGGCAGCGACGAGGCATTCCGAACCATTGCGACAGAATTGTTACGCCTGATCGCAGCGCAACAGGCCAAGGTGCGCCGCCGCGATCCAACCGGCGTGCACCAGATGCGGATCGCACTGCGGCGAATGCGCGCTGCGATCTCGGTGTTCGGCGAGTTGATCGACGGCCGCGATACTCAGCGGATGAAGCGTGAATTGAAATGGCTGGCCGGACGGCTGGCCCCGGCGCGCGATCTGCATTTGCTGGAAGTGAAAATCAAAAGCGCACAGCTCGGCAGCGGATCGCCGGCCTTTCTGAAGCGGCTCGGCTCCGACCGCGGCGCAGCCTTCGCAAGCGCAAGCGCGACGGTCGAGCTACGGCGCTTCGATAAACTGCTGATCGATCTGCAGCATTGGATCGACGCCGGCGAATGGACCAAGGCAGCGGACGGCGCTGACCGCCCCTCGGCCGTCACATTCGCCGAGCAGGTGCTGACGCGCCGCGCCCACAAGCTGAACAAGCGGCTCGCCAAACTGGAACAGCTCGACGACGAGGAGCGGCATCGGGTCCGGATCGCCGCCAAGAAGCTGAACTACGCGATCGGCTTCTTCGCGAGCCTGTTCGGCGGCAAGGCGGGAAAACGGCTGGAGCGCTTCAGGAAGCACCTGAAGAAGCTGCTCGACGCTCTCGGCGCGCTCAACGACGTCGTGGTGCACCGCAAACTGGCCGGCAAATTCAACCGCGGAACCAAGTCGAAGCTCGATCCAGACGCGGCGCGGCAGCTCGCCGACCTTGATGACGCCGAAATCCACCAACAGATGAAGGCAGCCGCCAGGGCCGCCGCAAAGCTTGCAGAGGCTCCGCTTTTCGGCGATTGACGGCGTTTGAGCCGCGCTGAAGGACACGATGCAGCCAGATCCCCACCCTCTCGTCGAGGCGGCCACCAGCACCTCGCGCTTCGCCGTGACGCGGCGATGGCTGGCGCGGGTATCCGAATGGTCGGCCAAGGCGACGTTCCGGATCAAGCGCGGCCCGCCGGCGGTGACGATCGATGAACTCGGCAAAAGCTGGGAACTGACCGAAGCGCAGCGCGCCTTCCTGCTGCAGCTCGGCGAGACCAAACCGGGTGCGACGTTCATCGACGAGAAGGTCGCCAACATCAACCGTGCGGCGTTCCATCGCTCCGCCTTCGTGCTGAACGCGGCGACGCATCTGATCTTCGTCGACCTTGCCGCTCAACTCCTGCTGTCGCTGTGGGAAGTGAAGGCCGTGCTGGTCGCCCTCAACCTGCTGCTGGCGCTGATCGCGCATGTCCAGATGCGGGAGAATTATCGGGCGCTGCTCGCCGGGCCGCGGGCACTGCCGAAGAAGCGGCGGCTGTGGGGACTGCTGCGCAACCCACGCTACAACAAGGCGGTGAAGAAGAGCTCCAGGCCTTATGCGCGCAGCGCCTGGAAGGAGCAGACGCTGTACCGCACCGCGTATTTCGCCAACGCGGTGATCATCTTTCTCGGCTCGCAGTTCATCCTGCCGGCAGAGCGGCTGATCTTCCCGTTCGGTTTCCTGGTCGGCAAGATCACCGGGCTGATCACCACCGTCGTGGTGTTCTTCGACGTCTGGCGCGGCATCCGCGCCGGCGACGACGCCCGCCTCGCCCGCGAACGCGAGGTCTCGGTGTATCGCAATCTCAAGATCTGAGAGCCCGATACACCGGCGCATCAATGATGCGCCGCCTCACTCTTGCCCCAGCTCAGGAACAGCCCGATGTCGCCTGGGATGCCGTCGGGGAAATCGACCACGCGGGCCTGCAGCACGAAGCCATGCGGCCGCAGCTCCGCCTTCCAGCGCAGATAGATGTCGGCGGCCATGCCGCGCAGCGTCGACGGCCATTCCGGATCTGGCGCATTCACGGCGCGGCCGTGGTCGGTGCACAGCTCGGCCGGAAACCGCAGCAGCAGACTTTCCTGCTCGCCTTTCTTGGCGGCGCTGCGCGCATTGCGCAGCAACCGCTGCCAGGTCTCGTCCGATAGATGCGACGCCAGCATTTCGCTGGCGAGGCGGTGGTGCTTTTCGTCGGCGAGTTCCTTGGCGTGTTTGCGCTTCTCATCCTCGTCGTGTTCGTGCTCGACGCCGAGTTCACGGAACGCGGCGGCCGACAGATCGTCAGCTGCCGGATCGTGCGACGGCACCGGCCGCGCAACGGGCCGCGTCAGCGCCGCAAGCTTGTCGGACGGCGTCGGCCAGGCATTGGGATCGTCGTGCACTGGATCTCCTCCGGTGTGGTTGAGCCCCGTCATGGTCTTGAGCAGGTCGGCCCGGCTGACGATGCCGACGATGCGTCCGTCGCGCACCACCGGCACGCGCTTGATCCGCTTCTCGATCAGCAAATCGGCGATATCGGCCAGCGCGGTGGTTTCTTCGACCGTCACCACCGGACCGACCATGACGTCCTTGGCGGTACGGGGATCCGATTTCAGGAAGCGAACATAATCGGGATGCACCGCCTCACCTTCCGACAAGATCTGCAGCCACCAATCGTGACGCGCCTCGCGATCGCTGTCGGCCCGCGGCATCAGGTCACCCTCGCTGACGATGCCGATCGGCGTCCCAGCCCCGTCGACCACCGGCACGGCGCTGATGCCGTGCTTCAGCAGCGTTTCGGCGATGGTGTGGACGGGCGTGGCGGGCTGCACCGTCACGATGGCGGTGGTCATCACGTCTGCTGCTTTCATGGGAGACTCGTCAGTGGTTTCGGCCTCGGCATGATACGCGGCCTGTATGGCGGCACGATACGCGCCGGACGCGGAACGGGATTGCCGCAGTGCAGCGGCTGACCCGGGTGGCGTCAAGCAACCGCCACATTTCACCATTGCGCTGCGGTCGATCGACGCAGACCCGCACTCCCGCCGAGCCTTGACCATTCGGCTATCATACCGACAGGCGGAAGGGGCCGCCGAAGGTCCGGCGTCATTCGTCAACCCTAACAAATGACAACGCTTTCGGTCGCAATGACGTCACCGCTATCGGCGTGCTACATGTCGACGATCGGCGCGCAAACGGTTTTGACATACCTCAACGCGCCGATGCTGACGCGTGTTCATTTGATTTTCGACAATGCAGCTCGCGGCGGGCGAAACCTATACACCTCGCGCCGGCCTGCCATGAATGGAAAGACGTAACATGGAGTATTTCTCCGCGCTCGGTCCACTGCTGATACTCATGTTGTTCGGTGGTGGCTTCGTGATCGCCGCGTATCTGACGTTCGACGATATGCGCACGCGCGGCGGCACGTTCGATGCTGCTGCCGTCACCGCCTCGATCCGTAACACCATCGATCGGGTCAAGGCGCTGCCGACGACGACGCTGATCATGGTCGGCGCGACCGTGGCTGCGGCGCTGTTCGTCTATCTGGTGTCCGCGAGCGGCTATTATGCACGGCCGGCCGCCGAGGTGACCACCGCCGTCGAGCCGGCGACCGAGGCCGCAGCCCCCGCCGCAACGGCTGCGCCCGAGCCTGCCGCCAAGGCAGCTCCGGCTGCAGCTCCTGCCGCCGCGCCCGCCCCTGCGGCGAAGACGCCTGCTGCCGCCGAGAAGCAGACCTCGATCGCAGCGCCGACCACGGTTGCCGCGGTTCGCAATGTCACCTCGACGAGCTGTGCCTCGGACGGCTGCCCGGTGACCTGCGCCGCAGACGAGACGCTGACCTCGGCCTACTGCCTCAACGGCAGCGGCGCCAAGCTGGCGGACCAGCTCACGGTCAAGGACGGCTCGGTGACGGCGAAGTGCAGCCCGAGCGCCAGCGGCATCAAGGTCGCTTGCGCCCGCAAGTGATCGGCCGCTGAGGCCCCGATCCACATCTGGACAATACCCTACCGATCGAGCCCGGCCGCTGCGCCGGGCTTTTTATTGTTGGGCCTCAACGGAAGACCGCTGGAGGCCCGTCAGCCGACGCCGCTGCGCCAGGGCTTCTTTCCCATGCCTTCTTTCCATGCCTTCTTTCCATCTCTTCGCGCCGCAAAAGACAAAGCGCCGCCCTGCTGGGGCAGGACGGCGCAAGGGGTGGACAGGTCTAATCGGACAGCGATGGACGATCAGTCGTCCTTCTTGTCCATGTTCCAGAACACCGGAGTCGCCGGGCCATCGAGCACGCCGGTCAGCTCGGTGCGCCACACCGTCGGGGTCTTGTACTGGCCGACGTGGAGATAGGTCACCTGATCGTAGACCCGCTTCTGGATGTCGGTGGCGATCTTCTTCTGATCATCGGCCGAGGTGGAGCGGACGAATTTGTCGAGCAGCGCCTCCATCTCGTCGTCCTTCGGCCAGCCGAACCAGCCGCCGGTCTTGCCCTTGCCGTTGAGCATGACGTTGGCGACCGGATTCATCACGTCCGGCACCACCCAATTGGTGAAGAACATGTTCCAGCCGCCCTCGGCCGGCGGCTTCTGGCTGGCGCGGCGCGACACCACGGTCTGCCAGTCGGTGGCCTGCAGGTCGACCTTGAAGCCGGCTTCGCGCAGGAGCTGCGCCGCCACGATCGGCTGAGCCTTCAACGTGACGACGTCGCCGGGCGCCATCAGCACCACCGGCGTGCCGTCGTAGCCGGATGCCGCGAGCTCCTTCTTGGCTTCCGCCATGTCGTCGCCCGTCGTCACCGGTGCAGAGCCGACGTCGGTGGCGAGCGGCGTGCCGCATCCGAAGATCGCGCCGCAGATCTGGTAGTAATCGGGATTGCCGACCAAAGCGTCGAGGATCGGCTTCTGGTTCATCGCCAGCAGCGCGGCGCGCCGCACCTTCGGATTGTCGAACGGCGGATACAGGAAGTTCATCCGACCGATGGTGACGTAGCCGAGCTTGTTGAGGACGTCGACCTTGAGCTCCTTGTCCTGCAGCAGCACCGGCAGAATGTCGAACGACGGATTCTCTACGAAGTCGATGTCACCCGACTGAAGCGCATTCACCGCCGTCTGCGCGTCCGGCATGGTGATCCACTCGACGCGATCGACCTTCACAACCTTGCCGCCCGCGGTCCAGCTCGGTGGCTCCTTGCGCGGCACATAGTCGGTGTTCTTCACGTACACCGCCTTGACGCCCGGCTGGAATTCCGATGCGACGAACTTGAACGGACCGGAGCCGATCTGCTCGGGGATCGCTTTGTCGGGCGGCGTTTCGGCGATCCGCTTCGGCATCATGAACGGCACGATCGACGACGGCTTGGCGATCGAATCCAGCACGAGCGCATAGGGCTCCTTCAGCTTCAGCACGATGGTCTTGGCATCGGGCGCCTCGAGGCTGGCGGTGAACTGCATCAGCTTCTGGCCCATGCCGTCCTTCTTGCCCCAGCGCTGCAGCGAAGCGACGCAGTCCTCCGCGGTGACCGGCGTACCGTCGTGCCACTTCAGGCCATCACGTAGCGTGAAGGTGTAGGTCAGCTTGTCGTCGGAGACCTTGTAATCGGCCATCTGCGGCTGGACTTTGAAATTGGAATCCATCGCCAGCAGCGTGTCGTAAACCATATAGCCGTGGTCGCGCGTAATGTAGGCGGTGGTCAGGCCGGGGTCGATTATACGCAGATCGGAATGCATAACGGCCCGGATCGTCTTGGCGTCGACGGTCGCGGGCAGCGTCAGCGATGCTGCGAGCGCGAGCGCCGGCACGACAAATTTCGACGCGGCGACCGAGCGCATCCAACGCGGTGGATGGAACATTCGTGTTCTCCTGACTTGAAACTGATCAATCACAGATGATTGCTTGTGCAGGGCGATGTGAATCCGGGCGCGGCACCACGCGATCAGTGCATTGCCGCATCCTGATAGTCGAAGACTTGCACCAAGCATGCCAAGCGTCAATCATCGGGCGACGACACCGCATGCACGCCCTCGCGTAGTCACGGGCGAATCTTTCGCTTTACAAATGCAGCGCCAATCAGTCTCGTAAGCCACCTTCAACCGAGAGCGCGTAATGAATCCGGCCAATCTTCCCTTCGACTCCGACACGATGCTGCAAGGACTACGCGCGTGGGTTGAGTGCGAGAGTCCGACCTGGGACACCTCCGCGGTCGAGCGCATGCTCGATCTTGCAGCGCGAGAGATGGCGATCATGGGCGCGACAATCGAGCGCATCGCCGGTCGCCAGGGTTTCGCCGGCTGCGTCCGCGCGCGGTTTCCGCATCCCAAGCAGGGCGAGCCGGGCATCCTGATTGCCGGCCATCTCGACACCGTGCACCCGGTCGGCACGATCGAGAAACTCTCCTTCCGCCGCGAGGGCAACAAGGCGTTCGGTCCGGGCATCTTCGATATGAAGGGCGGCAACTACCTGACGGTCGAGGCGATCCGCCAACTCGCTCGGGCCTCGTTCACGACACCGCTGCCGATCACCGTGCTGTTCACACCGGACGAGGAAGTTGGTACGCCATCGACCCGAGACATCATCGAAGCGGAAGCGACGCGCAACAAATACGTGCTGGTGCCGGAGCCGGGCCGGCCGGACAATGGCGTCGTCACCGGCCGTTACGCGATCGCGCGTTTCAACCTCGAAGCGATCGGCAAGCCGAGTCACGCCGGCGCGACCTTGTCCTCGGGGCGTTCCGCAATACGGGAAATGGCCAAGCAGATCCTCGCGATCGACGCGATGACGGGCGAGGATTGCACCTTCAGCGTCGGCATCGTGCATGGCGGCCAATGGGTCAACTGCGTCGCCACCACCTGCACCGGCGAAGCGCTCAGCATGGCCAAGCGCCAGGCCGATCTCGACCGCGGCGTCGAGCGGATGCTCGCGCTGACCGGTAGCAGCAACGATGTCACCTTCAAGGTGACGCGGGGCGTCACCCGCCCGGTGTGGGAGCCCGATGCCGGCACGATGGCGCTTTACGACAAGGCGCGCGCAGTCGCGGCTCAGCTCGGCGTCGGCCTTCCGCATGGCAGTGCCGGTGGCGGCTCCGACGGCAACTTCACCGGCGCGATGGGCATTCCGACGCTCGACGGCCTCGGTGTTCGCGGCGCCGACGCCCATACGTTGAACGAGCATATCGAGATCGACAGCCTCGCCGAGCGCGGCCGGCTGATGGCAGGATTACTCGCGACACTCGACTGAACGCGGGCCTGTGTCCGGCGCTTCGCGCGAACTCGCAGCGCTGGCACGGGACTTGCTGAACTTCGTGGTCAGCTTTCGGCCGCCGCAGCGCAGGTGATTATGACGAACCGCATCTACGAGATAAGTTTCGCTAATCGTCGATCCAAATCCATGATGGAGCGCCGATGCTCGGCTATCTGATCCGCCGTGTACTGGCGGCCATCCCGGTGATGGGCGTGGTCGCTCTATTCGTTTTCCTGCTGCTTCGGCTGACGCCGGGCGATCCGGCCGCGATCATTGCCGGAGACAGCGCCACCCCTGAACAATTGATGCGCATCCGCGCCACGCTCGGACTGAACGAGCCGCTCTACGTGCAGTTCTTCACCTGGATCGGCCGATTGCTGCACGGCGACCTCGGCGTCTCGCTGATTTCGCAGGTGCCAGTATTGAAGATGATCGGCCAGCGCATCGAGCCGACCATCACGGTGGCGCTGGCGACCATCGTGGTGTCCGTGATCGTCGCCGTCCCGCTCGGCGTCGTTGCCGCCTGGAAACACGGCACCTGGATCGACCGCTGCGTGATGGGGCTGTCGGTGATCGGCTTCTCGGTGCCGGTGTTCGTGATCGGCTATGTGCTGATCCAGGTGTTTGCGATCGAGCTGCGCTGGTTTCCAGTGCAGGGCTTCCGATCGCTGTCGCGCGGCCTGGGACCGTTCGTCGAGCGGCTGGTGCTGCCGACGCTGACGCTATCCTTCATCTACATTGCGCTGATCGCCCGGATGACACGCGCCGCGATGCTCGACGTGCTCGGCGAGGACTATGTCCGCACCGCGCGCGCCAAGGGCATCACCGAAAGCCGGGTGCTGCTGCGCCATGCGCTGCGCAACGCCGCGGTGCCGGTGATCACCGTGATCGGCACCGGCTTCGCGCTGCTGATCTCCGGCGTCGTCGTCACCGAAAGCGTCTTCAACCTGCCCGGCATCGGCCGCCTCACGGTCGACGCGGTGCTGGCACGCGACTACCCGGTGATCCAGGGCATGATCCTGTTGACCTCGGGTATCTATGTCGGCGTCAATCTGCTGATCGATCTGGCCTACACGCTGCTCGATCCCCGTATCCGGTACTGAGGGCGCGCGCACCATGGCTATCGATACCATGCCCGAACCGACCCTTCCTGTGCCGCGGCCGATGCGCCCGCGCCTCGGCTTCCTGCTCTCGACCCCGATTATCGCTGCGGCAACGATTTGCCTGACGCTGATCGTGTTGATGGCGATCTTCGCGCCGTGGCTGGCGCCGCACGATCCGATCACTCTCGCGCCGGCGCTGCGGCTGAAACCGCCGAGCGCCGAGTTCCTGCTCGGCACCGACGCCTACGGCCGCGATCTGCTGTCGCGCATCATCTATGGTGGGCGGGTGTCTCTTCTGATCGGCATCGGTTCGGCAGTCTTCGCGATCGCGATCGGCCTCGTCATCGGCCTGATCGCCGGCTTCTTCCGCTGGGTCGACGCGGTGATGATGCGGATCATGGACGGCCTGATGGCGATTCCCAGCGTCCTGCTCGCGATCGCAGTGGTGTCGTTGTCCGGCGCAAGTCTCACGACGGTGTTGATCGCGATCACGATTCCGGAAATTCCGCGGGTGGCACGGCTGGTACGCTCGGTCGTTCTGACCGCCCGCGAGGAGCCCTATGTCGAGGCGGCGATCTCGCTCGGCTCCAGCCTGCCGAAGATCATGTGGCGGCACCTGATGCCGAATACGGTTGCGCCGCTGATCGTGCAGGGCACCTACATCGCCGCCTCGGCGATCCTCACCGAGGCGATCCTGTCGTTCCTCGGCGCCGGTATCAGCCCGGAGACGCCGACCTGGGGCAACATCATGGCCGAAGGCCGGGCGGTGTTCCAGATCAAGCCGATGCTGATCTTCTGGCCGGGCCTGCTGCTGTCGATCGCGATCCTATCGGTCAACCTGATCGGCGACGCCGCCCGCGACGCGCTCGACCCGCGGATGAAACAGCGCGAGGGTTCGCGATGAAGAGGCAGCTCATCATCTCTGCTCTCTCAGCCCCACAACGCGCACCGACCTCACCTCTCCCCGCACGCGGGGAGAGGGAGCGCGCCGTACCAGACTGCGGAGCCCGACATGACCGATAACGTCCTCGAAATCGAAAATCTCGTGGTCCGGCTCGGCAAGAGCGGCAACGGCGACAAGGTGATCGACGGCATCTCGCTCACAGTCGGCGCCGGCGAAACGATGTGCCTGGTCGGTGAGAGCGGCTCGGGCAAATCGGTGACGTCGCTCGCCACCATGGGACTGCTGCCGAAGGGCGCGCTGCACGCCGCCGGCGGCGAAATCCGGCTCGCCGGCGAGAACGTCCTCGCCGCCAGCGAGCGCCGGCTGCGCCAGCTCCGCGCCTCGCAGATGGCGATGATCTTCCAGGAGCCGATGACCGCGCTCAATCCGGTGGTGCCGGTCGGCAAGCAGATCGACGAAGTGTTGCGCTTCCACACCGACCTGCCGGCGCGCGAGCGCCGCCGTCGCATCCTCGCCATGATGGAGCAGGTTCGGCTGCCCGAGGTGGAGCGGATCTTCGCGTCCTATCCGCACCGCCTCTCCGGCGGCCAGCGCCAGCGTATCATGATCGCGATGGCACTGGTGCTAGAGCCCAAGCTGCTGATCGCCGACGAGCCGACCACCGCGCTCGACGTCACAACGCAGAAGCAGATTCTGACCTTGATTCGCGAACTGCAGCAGGTTCACGGCACCGCAGTCCTGTTCATCACCCACGACATGGGCGTGGTCGCCGAGATCGCAGACCGCGTCGCGGTGATGCGCCACGGCCGGCTGATCGAAACCGGGCAGCTCGACGCGGTGCTGCGCCGCCCGCAGATGGACTACACCCGTAACCTGCTGTCGGCGGTGCCGAGCCTGGTGCCCCGCGCGCCGCGTGCGCCGCAGGCACTGTCGGTGGTGCTCGAAGCCAACGAACTCGGCAAGGTGTATCGCGAGCGCTCCTTACTCGGCCGCCAGCGCGAAGTGGTCGCGGCGCAGAACGTGACGCTGACGCTGCACAAGGGCCGTACTCTGGGCATCGTCGGCGAAAGCGGTTCGGGCAAATCGACTGTCGCGCGCTGCATCGTCCGCCTGATCGATCCGACCTCCGGCGGCATCCGGCTCGCCGGGCGGGAGATCTCGGAGCTGTCGCGAAGGCTGCTCCGGCCGCACCGCAAGAAGATCCAGATCGTGTTTCAGGACCCCTATCGCTCGCTCAATCCCCGCGTCAGCGTTGGCGAGAGCATCGCCGAGGGGCCGATCAATTACGGCATGCCGCGCGCTCAGGCGCTCGAGAAAGCACGGCAACTACTCGAACTGGTGCATCTGCCGCCCGACGCGATCGACCGCTTCCCGCATCAGTTCTCCGGCGGCCAGCGCCAGCGCATCGCGATCGCCCGCGCGCTGGCACTCGACCCTGACGTGCTGGTTGCGGATGAAGCGGTGTCGGCGCTCGACGTCTCGGTGCAGGCACAGGTGCTGAAGCTGCTCGATGAGATCCAGAGCCGGCTCGGCATCGCGCTGTTGTTCATCACCCACGACCTTCGCGTCGCCGCGCAGATCTGCGACGACGTCGCGGTGATGGAGAAAGGCCGTGTCGTCGAACAGGGCCCGGCCGCCGAGGTGCTGACCCATCCGAAACAAGCCTATACCCGCCAACTGCTCGAAGCCGCCCCCGGCCGCGACTGGGATTTCGCCAATTTCCGGCCGGTCCACGAGGCGCCGCAGGCGGCGGTGAGTTGAGACTTCCCTTCTCCAGTCATTCCGGGGCGCGAGCGCAGCTCGCGAACCCGGAATCTCCTTTCCTAACAACGTCGAGATTCCGGGTTCGCGCTCCGCGCGCCCCGGAATGACGCATCAAGAGAAACAACCATGACCCGTATCGCCGTCGGCGGATTCCTGCACGAGACCAACACCTTTGCGCCCACCAAGGCGACCTGGGAGGCGTTCGTGCACGGCGGCGGGTGGCCGGCGATGACGATCGGCGCCGATGTGCTGAAGGTGATGCGTGGCATCAATGTCGGGCTCGCCGGCTTCGTGGACGCGGCCGAGGCCAAAGGCTGGCAGCTGATTCCGACGATCGCCTGCGGCGCCAGCCCATCGGCGCACGTCACCGAAGATGCGTTCGAACGCGTCGTGACGATCATGATCGACGGCATCAAAAGCGCCGGCCACCTCGATGCGGTGTATCTCGATCTCCACGGCGCGATGGTGACCGAACATCTCGACGACGGCGAAGGCGAAATCCTCGCACGGGTTCGCAAGGTGATCGGGCCGGACCTGCCGCTGGTGGTCAGCCTCGACCTGCACGCCAACGTGACACCGCAGATGATCGAACATGCCGACGCACTGATCGCCTATCGCACCTATCCGCACGTCGATATGGCCGACACCGGCCGCGCCTCCGCCGAGCATCTGGCGCTGCTGCTGTCGAGCGGCCAGAAGTTCGCCAAGGCGTTTCGCCAGTTGCCGTTCCTGATCCCGATCTCGTGGCAGTGCACGTTCGACCAGCCAACCAAAGGCATCTACGACAAACTCGCGGCGATGCAGAGCGAAGCGGTGCCGACGCTGTCGTTTGCGCCAGGCTTTCCGGCTGCGGACTTCCCCGACTGCGGCGCATCCGTCTTCGCCTATGGCCGCACCCAGGCCGATGCCGATGCGGCGGCAGATGCGGTGGCGGCGCTGGTGACCGGCCACGAGGACGATTTCGACGGCAAGATCTACACGCCCGACGAAGGCGTAAAGTACGCGATCGAACTGGCGCGCTCCGCGGCGAAGCCGATCATCATCTCCGATACCCAGGACAATCCCGGCGCCGGCGGAGATTCCGACACCACCGGCATGCTGCGCGCGCTGGTGCGCAACAACGCGAAGGGTGCCGCGATCGGCGTGATCTTCGATCCCGACGCCGCCAAGGCCGCACATGCGGCAGGCGTCGGCGCGATGATCTCGCTGGCGCTCGGCGGCAAGTCGGGCATTCCCGGAGACGCGCCGTTCGAAGAGATCTTCGTTGTCGAACAGCTTTCAGACGGCCGCTTCATCGCACCCGGCCCGTATTTCGGCGGACGCGAGATGGAAATGGGCCCGTCGGCCTGCCTGCGGATCGGCGGCGTGCGCGTGGTGGTCGCCTCGCACAAGGCACAGCTCGCCGATCAGGCGATGTACCGTTATGTCGGCATCGAGCCGACCGCGCAGGCCATCCTGGTGGTGAAGAGCTCGGTACATTTCCGCGCCGATTTTCAGCCGATTGCGGAGCGGCTGTTGATCTGCGCCGCGCCGGGCGCAATGCCCGCCGACACCGCAGCGCTGCCTTGGAAGCGACTGCGACCGGGTGTCCGTGTCAAGCCGAATGGACAACCGTTCGCAGAAACGAACTAACAACTCGCCGGCATACTGACGTCAATCGACGCTGACGCTGCGCCCTCGTTATCGCACCAGCCGGCGATGGGATTATCATGCGCTGACGAGTCGATCGTTACGCGCTTACATGTACGTGACTACCATTCTTCTGCGCGACTCGTGAGAAGCACGCGAAACGTGGAACCTTCGCGGTTTGACGCGATTGGCTCGACAGTTCGCTCAAATCGAAGAGAGGTCGCAATGCCGTTGGTCAGCGGGCAAGCAATCGACACAGTTGCCATCGGGCAGCACCATGCACGCGGAAGCCTCGCCAATCCGGTGGCCGGCACGCGCACCGACATCACAAGCGTCGTCGGCCGGTTCGCCGTCTATGCGGACGGCACCGCGCCAGCCGATGGCGACACCACGCCGCTGCTGCTGATCCACAGCATCAACGCCGCCGGCTCGGCCTACGAGGTCAAGCCGCTGTACGACTACTACGCGCAGTCTCGCCCGGTCTACGCGATCGACCTTCCGGGTTTCGGGCAGTCCGATCGCGACGACCGCGAATACACCGCGCGGATGATGACCGACGCGGTTCACGCTGCCGTCGAACAGATCCGGCGCCTGCGCGGCGAGCAGCCGATCGACGCGCTGGCGCTGTCGCTCGGCAGCGAATTCCTCGCCCGCGCCGCCACCGAGACTCCGCAGGCGTTTCGCTCGCTGGGGTTCATCAGTCCGACCGGCTTCGAAGGACGGGCCCGCGACGCGCGCACGCCCGGCACCCGTGGCCGCTCCTGGATCATCGACGTCCTGCGCGTCAAACTGTGGGACCGCGGCTTCTTCAAGATGCTCACGGCACGGCCGGTGATCCGCAAATTCCTTGAGAAGGCGTGGGGCTCGAAGGACATCGACGAGCCGATGGTGGATTACGACTACGCCACCACGCATCAGCCCGGCGCGCGCCACGCGCCGTACTACTTCGTCGCCGGCTTCATGTTCAGCACCGACATCCTGCACATCTACGAACAGCTCCGGCTGCCGGTGTGGATGGCTCATGGCGTGCGCGGCGACTTCATCGACTACCGTCACAAGAGCCGCGTCGCCGGCCGTTCGAACTGGACCATCGTGCGATTCGACACCGGCGCCTTCCCGCACTTCGAAGTGCTGGAACAGGTGGTATCTTCATACAACCAATTCCTTGCGAAGGTGCCGCCAAGCGACTTCGGCAAACCGACGATCGCACAATCGGCTTAACTTCTCCGCGAATGCACGAGGTAACTCCACCAACCATGCACCATCAACAATAGCGTGAGTTGCCTTCGCTTCGCAGTTGAAGAAACTAGACCTGACGCGATCGATTTGAACGCGTGACTCGCGGCATAGCCGGCCTTCAAGGCTAAGTCGCGAGGACTTCAGTTGCGGAGGTTGCTGACGGAATGAACTACGCACAGCTTCTGACCAGGTCGGCCGGGACCGAGATCGCGACGGCGCCGCCGCTCACGCATCATGAAATCCTTTCGCTGGTGCAGCCGTTCACGCGGCGCGGCTATCAGGTCGATCTCGCCGCCAGCGACCGCATCGCGCGGAGGCTACTCTTCAAGCCGGTGGTGCACGACGAGGCCGGACGCGGCGGCATCGATGCGACGGAGCTGCTGCAACTCGACAGCTCTCATCCGAGCCAGCACCTGCTGACCCGGACATTGACGCTGCAAGACGGCCTCACGGCAACGATCGAGACCCAGGGCGAGGATATCGAGTCTCTGCTGCAAAGGATCGAACCGGTGCTGCCGCAGCAGCAGTTCAGGACCGTCGAAGGCACGATCGTCGCACTGAGCTATCGCCTCACCGCAAACAAGACCCCGCAGAACGGCGGCGCCACGGCGCGGCGTGAACTGCTGCGCGGCGAAGCGGAGATCGCCGGTTTCCGCGTGTTGCTGCGCGCCGCGCAGGTGCGCAGTTACCCGGCCGAGATCGACATCACCCCGCGCATGCAAGGCGTGGCCCTGCCCGAGGATCTGCTGGCGATGATCGGCTGGGCGTGGTCCCCGCTGCGCAAGAGCAAGGCCGGCTTCACCGGCAAGATCAAGGTGCGCGGCCAGGAACCTGAGCGGAGTCGCCGCGTCGAAGCCGCGTTGGAAACGACCGTGGCGCATCTGGCCCGCACGTTGACGCGGCCGCCAGCCGCTTACTACGAGACGCTGCGCGGCGCGCGCTGGAAGGTGACGTTCCGCCGTTCGATCCCGACGCTGTTCTTCGGCGGCCTGATTGCCGGCGCCGCCAGCCTGACGCTGGTCGATGTGCCTCAGGATTCGATCTTCAACCTGCTGCTGATGGGCGCGCCGCCGCTATTGATGTTCGGCGCGTTCGGAATGCGCGAGACGCCGTCGCTGGAAATTCCGCCGCTGCCTCGGCGCTGGAAGGCGACATGGCTGCCGGAGACCGAGCCGGCGCGATCGCAGATGGATGCCCAGACGACCTGACGAACGAGGACACGATCGATGCACGGCAACCCGATGAATATTCCCCCGGTCTCGATCGCCGCCGCCAAGGCCGCGCTGATCGAGCAATATGCCGAGCCGACGCTGCGGCGGCGCGCGTCAATGCTGTGGGGGACCCGCGGGGTCGGCAAGTCGTCGATCGTCCGCCAGGTTGCGGCGCATTATCAGGTGCCGCTGATCGATCTCCGGCTCACCACGATCGAACCGGTCGATATCCGCGGCGCAATCTATGCCGACGAGAACCTCGCCAAGACGGTGTGGTTTCCGCCGGAGTTTTTGCCGTCGCACGATCAGCCCGAGGGCGTGCTGTTTCTCGACGAGCTCACCGCCGCCGATCAACGGCTGCAGATCTCGGCCTATTCGCTGATCCTCGATCGCCGCGTCGGCAATTATCACCTGCCCGATGGTTGGCAGGTGGTCGCCGCCGGCAATGCCAGCTTCCACGGCGCGATCAGCCACGACATGGGCACCGCGCTCGCCGACCGCATGTTCCACTTCAACGTCCAGACCGCGATCGATGCTTTCCTCGGCCACGCCATGACCCACGACTTCGCGCCCGAGGTGATGGCGTATCTGAAGATCCGCCCCGACAAGCTCGACGATACCCAGGCGCAGCTCGCCGGCGATCATCTGATCGGCGCCAGTCCGCGCGGCTGGGAGGACATCTCCAACGTGCTGAAGTCGGGCCTGTCCGAGCACGCCAAGCGGCTGTTCGTGCAGGGACGGATCGGTGCGGCGAATGCCGCGGAATTCTTCGGCGTGCTGCGCGAGATCCAGGCCGGCACTGACGTGTTGAAGCTGCTCGCCGCGCGGCCGGGCCCGGAGACCGCCGCGCTGCTGCCGAAGTCGCTCGATGCGCTGTACGGCATGCTGTACGGACTGCTGGCCGCCTGCACCGACAAGGAGACGCTGGCGCGGGCGCTGGAGATTGTCGAGCAACTGCCCGAGGTCCGCAGCAGCGCGCCACTGCCGATCCGCGAAGCCCAGACGCTGGCGATGGAGCTGTTGATGCAGCGCGGGCTGGAGAACGGCCTCGAGGCCGCAATCCTCGACAGCCCGGTCTACGCCCGCTACGCCGACCGCCGGCAATTGGAAGCAGCCGATGCCTGAGCCGGGCGCGCCGTACAGCCACCGCGGCACTCGCGCGATCCAGCGCATGGTGGAGTTCGCGCCGTCGACCGGTGGGCTGGCACTGTGGGTTCAGCACCGCGATCTGCCGGACGATACACCGGCAGAGACGCCCGCCGCAGTGACCGACGGCACCACGGTGTACTACAGCGCCGCGTTCGAGCGGCTGCCCCTGCCCGATCAGGTCGGCCTCGTCGCACACGAGGTGCTGCACATCGCGCTGCGCCACTCGCAGCGCTTCGTCGAGCTGCAACGCACCCAAGGCGACGTCGACCTCGAACTGTTCAACATCTGCGCCGACGCCATCGTCAACACGACGCTGGCGCATCTGAACTGGCTGCATCTGCCGGACAACGCGGTGATGCTGGAGCAGATCGTGTTCAAAGCGCTCGGCCGCGAGCAGCAGCCGGAATCGGCGCTGCTGGAATGGGACGTCGAGAAGCTGTATCGCGCGATCGACGACCGCGACCGTGACGGCACCAGCGGCAAGCAGCAGTCCGGCCGAAAATCGCAGCAAGGCTCCGAGGCGGACGCTTCGGGCTCCGGCGGCAAGGATCAGGCGCAATCGCAATCCGGCACGTCGGAGCGCGAGACCGCACAGAGCAGCGACGGCGCCCGCTCCGCAAAAGTGCGGGCGCTCGGCGCCGGCGGCGCCCGCGATCTGGTGCCTAATCCGGAATCGCAATCGGCCCCCGAGCATGAAGCCGAACAGGCGCGGGAATGGAGCGAGCGCATCCTGCGCGGCCATGCCGGCGACGGCGCGTTCTCGATGCTGCGCGCGCTGATCGCCGATCTGCCGCACAGCCGCACGCCGTGGGCGCAGGTGCTGCGGGTGCAGCTCGCGCGCGGCCTGGCGCGCAAGCCGGCGCTGACCTGGTCGCGGCCGACACGTTCCTACATCGCCAATCAGGGCCGCGCCGGCAATCATCGGATGCCGTTCGAGCCGGGCTTCTCGCCGACCAAGAACGAGCCGCGACTGGCGCTGATCATCGACGTCTCCGGTTCGATCGACGATCAGTTGATGCAGCGCTTCGCCACCGAGATCGAGACCATCATCCGGCGCCAGGAAGCCGGCCTGGTGCTGATCATCGGCGACGAGCGGGTGCGGCAGGTCGAGTTCTTCGAGCCAGGCCGCCGCTTCGTGCTCAGCGACATCGAATTTGCCGGTGGCGGCGGAACCAATTTCACGCCATTGCTCGCCGAGGCCGACCGGCACAAGCCCGACATCACCGTGGTGCTGACCGACCTCGAAGGCCCGGCGGAGTTCAAGCCGCGCTGGCCCGTGATCTGGGCCGTGCCGCAGGAGCATTCCCACGCGGTGCAGCCGTTCGGCCGGCTGCTGCCGCTCGACTGAGGACTTGCGGCGACGACGAGGAGACCGACGACATGCTGCAGGTGAGAGGCATCCCGACGACCTGGGACAATGTCGCGCCGATCCCGATGGAGTGCGACGCGCCGTTCCTCGCCATCAAGGGCGAACTGCCGCGCGAGCTGAACGGCACGCTGTATCGCAACGGCGCCAACCCGCAATTCGTCTCGCCGAACGCACATTGGTTCTTCGGCGACGGCATGCTGCACGCCTTCCATCTGGAGAACGGCCGTGCGTCGTATCGCAATCGCTGGGTCCGCACGCCGAAATGGCTCGCCGAGCACGCCGCCGGCAAGCCGCTGTACGGCGAATTCAACATGCGGCTGAAGGATGCGCCGGCCTCGACGCCGCGCGACGGCAACGTCGCCAACACCAACGTGGTGTATCACGCCGGCCGCCTGCTGGCGCTGGAGGAAGCGCACCGGCCGATGCAGATCGAGCGCGAAACGCTGGAGACCCGCGGCTATTGCGACTACGGCGGGGCACTGCAGGGCCCGTTCACGGCGCATCCGAAGATCGACCCGGTGACCGGCGAAATGCTGTTCTTCGGTTACAATGTCGGCCGACCGCTCGGCCGCGGCATGCTGCACGGCGCGATCGATGCCTCCGGCCGGCTGACGCGGCTAGAGCGCTTCAAGGCGCCGTATTCGGCGATGGTGCACGATTTCATCGTCACCGCGAAGCATGTGCTGTTTCCGATCCTGCCGCTGACCGGCAGCATCTGGCGCGCGGTGCGCGGCAAGCCGCCTTATGCCTGGGAGCCGCGCAAGGGCTCGTATGTCGGCGTGATGCCGCGGAGCGGCAGCGCCCGCGACATCCGCTGGTTTCGCAGCGAGCCGTGCTTCGTGTTCCACGTCATGAACGCCTGGGACGAGGGCAACACCATCGTCGCCGACGTGATGCAGTCCGAAGCCCCACCGTTCTTCACCGACACCAACGGCAGGTCGCTCGATCCGGATAAATCTCGCGCGCGGCTGTGCCGCTGGACGTTCGACCTCGCCGGCCGCAGTGACAGCTTCCAACGCTCCTACCTCGACGACATCAACGGCGAATTTCCGCGGATCGACGAACGCCGCGCCGGGCTGCGCAGCCGCCACGGCTGGTACGCCTGCATGAATCCGGAAGCGCCGGACGTACTATCCGGCCTCGTCCATGTCGGCGGCGATGGCGAGCGCCGCGCGCGCTACTTCCTGCCGATCGGCGACACCATCGGCGAACCGGTGTTCGTGCCGCGCAGCAAGGACTCGGGCGAAGCCGACGGCTGGCTTCTCGCTGTGGTGTGGCGCGGCTGCGAGAACCGCAGCGACCTCGCCGTCTTCAACGCCTCCGACATCGCCGCCGGTCCGATCGCTCTGGTCCAGCTCGGCCACCGCATTCCGGACGGCTTCCACGGCAACTGGGTGGCGGCGGACTGAACTCTCGCCTGAGCGCTTCATCGACTGATTGAAGCGGATTTGGCCCTCGCCAAGGGGCCTAACGCCCTCATCCTGCGGAGCCCGGCAAAGCCTGGCGTCTCGAAGGATGAGGAGCCGTATGACCTGCGGCGCATGGTTCGAGACGGCGCTTCGCGCCTCCTCACCATGAGGTTGTGCCTGTTGTGAGCACGCCGAGCGTGGTGCTGTTTCTATCACAAACAGAACTACCCTAGGAAATGCAGACGCTGACCGCTGCAGGCCCCACGATTCATCAGCCGCGATCCTTGTCCTTCAGCAGGCGGCGATAGTAGGTACTCCGATCGATCCCGAGCCGGCGTGCGGCGCGCGACACATTTCCGCCGCTGGCCTCCAGCGCCGCCTGCAGCGCCGACCTTGTGTGCTCCGCGAGCGACGTCATCGGCGGCACGGAGATCTGACTGTCGCAGGCACTGGCCGCCGCGCCGATTTCGGCGGGGAGCGCGGAGACCTCGACCGGGTGTCCCGGCTCGCCGAGCACCAGAAGCGCCCGCAGCGTGCCGACCAATTGCCGGTAGTTGCCCGGCCAGTTGTAAGCGGCGAGCACGCTCTCGACCTCGGCCGAGAGCTGGACGCCCGCCTCCTCGGCGCCGAGCTGGCGCCACAGCGTCCGCACCAAAGCGAGCCGGTCCGGGTGATGGCGCACTGGCGGCCGCTCGACGACGTATTGGGCGATCCGGAAGTACAAATCCTGGCGGAAGCGGCCGGCAGCCAGCAGCGAACCGAGCGGCTGATGCGTCGCGCAGATCAGCGCGAAGTCCACCGGCACCGGACGTCCGCCGCCGAGCGGTGAGATCTGCTTGTCCTGCAGCACGCGGAGCAGCCGGCTCTGCAGCGACAGCGGCATGTCGCCGATCTCGTCGAGAAACAACACGCCGCCGTCGGCCTGGCGCAGCAGGCCAGGCGCGCCCTGCCGCCGCGCGCCGGTGAAGGCACCGGCCTCATAGCCGAACAGCTCCGACTCGATCAGCCCCTCGGGGAGCGCCGCACAATTCACCGGAACGAACGGCTTGCTACGCCGCGCGCTCTCGGCGTGAACACGGCGCGCGAAGACATCCTTGCCCGATCCGGTCTCGCCGAGCAGCAACACCGGAATCCCGGCCTCGACCAGCCGCACGGCGCGCGACAGCTGCGCCATCATCTCCGCATCGAGGATCGGTTCGACCTCGCCAGCCGGCGATGCCGGCGCCGGAGCGGCGACGGCTGCGGCGGCGGGCACACGGGAGCTGCGCCGCGGCGGCTCGATCAGCCGGCCCCACAGCCGCGTGCCGCGCGGGCCACGCAGCATTTGAATCTGCTCGGAGGGACGGACACCGGGCAGCAGCGTTTCGAGCCGTGCGAGGTCGAGTGCCGGCCAATCCAGATTCATCAGATCGAGACCGTGCCGGTTGGCACCGACCAATATGCCGTCCGCGAACGCCAGCACGCCCTCGCGCGGCGTGCCGAGCAGTGCCCGGTCGGTGTGCAGCCGCAGCATGGTGCAGCGTTCGAAACCTTCCGAGAAGAACCGGTGCTCGATCTGCTCCGCAGCGAGCCGCATCAGGCCGAGCGCATGGACGTGGCGGATCGCCGCCGGCCCGGTCATGTCGAGCGCGCCGGCGACCCTGCCGCGCGGATCGATCAGCGGCGCGGCCGCGCAGGCGAGAATCCGGTGCCGCTCGAAGAAGTGCTCGGCGCCGTGCACCGCAATCGGTTGGCGTTCGACCAGCGCGGTGCCGATCGCATTGGTGCCGGTGTCGGCCTCGCTCCACGACACGCCGGGCCGCAGCGCCACTTGCGCCGCGCGCCCGGCAAACGCGCCGTCCCCGATCATGTCCAGCACGACGCCGGCCGCATCGGTGAGAATGACGACGCTGCCGGTCAGGCGAGCATCGCCTTGCAGTGCATTCAGCTCCGGCCGCGCGAGGCGGCCGAGCCGGTCATGGCGTTCGTGTAGTTCGCGCAGTTCGCGGGCGGTGGGGGGCTCGACCAGCGGTGAGCGGCTGACGTCCAGCCCTTGGCCGGCGCAGCGTTGCCACGACCGCAGGATCGGGGCTGCGAGCATTCCGTCGACGGAGCGGCCCTCTCCGAAGAATCGGCGGCGCGCAGTGACGACGGCATCACGGCTTGATGCGATTGACATGAGCGGATCCTCGGAGTGTTGGATTCTGCAACAGGTGTCGCGTCCAACTGCTGCAAGTATCACACGCAGCCCGAGGTGCTGTCCAGAGATCACCACCCGGAGCACGCGCACTCCGATCTAGAATCCTCCCAGTCTTTTCAACGAACTGATCAGCTCGGAGGCCAATGGCCGCAGGCGTCCCGCACACCTGGCATGCGTTGTGCGTAGTTCCATCCGCTTCAAAACAAACGGGAGGAAGCCATGAATCTCATCACAACGATGCATCCGGACGCCAGCACGGTATTCAAAACCCGCTACGGCAATTTTATCGGCGGCCGCTGGGTGGAACCGGTCGATGGACGGTATTTCGACAACACGACGCCGATCACCGGTGCAAAACTGACTGAAATCCCGCGCTCGCAGAAGGAAGATGTCGAGCTCGCGCTTGATGCAGCGCACACCGCAAGTATCAGCTGGGCTAAGACCACGACGACAGAACGGTCACTCATTCTCAATCGCATCGCCGATCGGATGGAAGCCAATCTCGATCTCCTGGCGATCGCCGAGACCCTCGACAACGGCAAGCCCATCCGCGAGACGCGCGCCGCCGACCTGCCGCTGGCGATCGATCACTTCCGCTACTTCGCGGGCGCACTCCGCGCCCAGGAGGGCTCGATCTCGGAGATCGACCACGACACGATTGCGTATCACTTTCATGAACCGCTCGGTGTCGTCGGCCAGATCATTCCCTGGAACTTCCCGCTGCTGATGGCCGCCTGGAAGCTGGCGCCGGCGCTCGCCGCCGGCAACTGCGTGGTGCTCAAGCCCGCCGAGCAGACCCCGGCCTCGATCTTGGTGTGGGCCGAGCTGATCGGCGACCTTCTGCCGCCCGGCGTCGTCAACATCGTCAATGGCTTTGGCGTCGAAGCCGGCAAGCCGTTGGCCTCCAGCCCGCGCATCGCCAAGATCGCCTTCACGGGCGAGACCTCCACCGGCCGCCTGATCATGCAATACGCCAGCGAGAACCTCGTGCCGGTGTCGCTCGAACTCGGCGGCAAGTCGCCGAACATCTTCTTCGGGGATGTCGCCGCCGAGGACGACCCGTTCTTCGACAAGGCGATCGAAGGCTTCGTGATGTTCGCGCTCAACCAGGGCGAGGTGTGTACCTGCCCGAGCCGCGCGCTGGTGCAGGAGTCGATTTACGAGCGCTTCATGGAAAGGGCACTCGCCCGCGTCGCCGCAATTCGCCAAGGCGACCCCCGCGATCCGGCGACGATGATCGGCGCGCAGGCCTCGCAGGAACAGCTCGAGAAGATCCTGTCCTACATCGACATCGGCCGGCACGAAGGCGCCGAGCTGCTCGCCGGCGGCGCCCGCGCCGAGCTGCCGGGCGATCTCGCCGGCGGCTACTACGTGCATCCGACCGTGTTCCGCGGTCACAACCAGATGCGCATCTTCCAGGAGGAGATCTTCGGACCCGTCGTGTCGGTCACCACCTTCAAGGACGAGGCCGAAGCGCTCGCGATCGCCAACGACACCCAGTACGGTCTCGGCGCCGGCGTCTGGACCCGCGACGGCACCCGCGCCTATCGGTTCGGGCGCGCCATCGCGGCAGGCCGAGTGTGGACCAACTGCTACCACGCCTATCCGGCGCACGCCGCCTTCGGCGGCTACAAGCAGTCCGGCATCGGCCGCGAAACCCACAAGATGATGCTCGATCACTATCAGCACACCAAGAACCTGCTGGTGAGTTACGGCACCGGCCCGCTCGGGTTCTTCTGACCCGTCACGACGTTATCGGCCAGTGCTCAGCAATTGGCCGCAGCCATGCCGGGCGGCGTCTCGCGCCGCCCGGGCAGCAGGGTACTGCCCTGCGAATCCGCGCGGATCCGTTCCGGCGCATCGCCGGCCGGACTGCTCATCGACCACCGACCAACAACAAACGCAGGTAGGAAACACCAATGACCGCAACGACCTTTTTCATCCCCTCTCTCAACCTGTTCGGCGCCGGCTGCGTGTCGAGCGCCGCAGACCATGCCAAGGCCCGCGGCTTCAAGCGCGCGCTGATCGTCACCGACAGCGGGCTGCACAAGCTCGGCGTCGCCGACCAGATCGCCTCGATGCTGATCGAACGCAACGTCACCAGCGTGGTGTTCCCCGGTGCCAAGCCGAACCCGACGATCAAGAACGTCGAGGACGGACTCGCGCTGCTGACACAGGAAAACTGCGACTGTGTGATCTCGCTCGGCGGCGGCTCGGCGCACGACTGCGCCAAGGGCATCGCCCTCACCGCCACCAATGGCGGCAGCATCAAGGACTACGAAGGCGTCGACAAGTCGGAGCACGCGCAGCTTCCGCTGATCGCCGTCAACACCACCGCCGGCACGGCGAGCGAAATGACGCGGTTCTGCATCATCACCGACGAGGCACGTCAGGTGAAGATGGCGATCGTCGATCGCCACACCACGCCGATCCTGTCGGTCAACGATCCGGTGCTGATGCTCGGCAAGCCGGCGGCGCTGACGGCCGCCACCGGCATGGACGCGCTGACGCATGCCATCGAGGCCTATGTGTCGATCGCCGCCACGCCGATCACGGACGCCTGCGCGCTGAAGGCGATGTCGATCATCTCCAACAGTCTGCGCACCGTCGTCGCCGAAGGCCAGAACCTCGCCGCCCGCGAGGCGATGTCGTATGCCGGCTTCCTCGCCGGCATGGCCTTCAACAACGCCTCGCTCGGCTACGTGCATGCGATGGCGCATCAGCTCGGCGGCTTCTATGACCTGCCGCACGGCGTCTGCAACGCGGTGCTGCTGCCGCATGTGCAGGCCTACAACGCGCAGGTCGCGGCGGGCCGGCTGAAGGACGTCGCCCACGCGCTCGGCGTCGACGTCACCGGCCTCACCGACGCGCAGGGCGCCGACGCCGCCATTCACGCCATCCAACGGCTGTCGACCGATGTCGGCATCCCGTCCGGGCTCGGCGGGCTCGGTATGAAGGAAACCGACGTGCCGGTCCTCGCCGCCAACGCGCTGAAGGATGCGTGCGGCTTCACCAATCCGAAGCAGGCGACGCAGTCCGAGATCGAGACGATCTTCCGCGCCGCGGCCTGACGCACTCCGGGGCCGCTCGCGCGGAGCGACCCCGGAATTCACCCCGGCGCGGCTGTTACGCCGGCAAGACTGCCGTGGTTAAGACGCAACCAGAGGGGCAACGGATTTCGGGTTCGCGAGCTTCGCTCGCGGCCCGGATGACACGGACTCCTCACCGCCCCCAGCGGTCCTGCCAGACCTTTTCGCCGATCAGGCACGACACCCGTGCCGGGTGCTGCTCGTCGGCGATCGGGACGATGCGGGCCGGCGGGACGCGGCCGGCGACCTCCATCACCAGCTTGGTGTGGATCGCTTCCTTGAACTTGGCGCGGTCCTTGATCGTCACCACGAACGCTCCGGGGCCTCCGATCACGCAATCCTCGTAGTAGTAGTCCAGGTTCTCGATATCCATCATCGAGTAGGACGGCTCTTTCACCATGATCGGCAGGCCGTTGATGACGACGCCCTTGGCGACCGCAGCGTCGCGCGCAATCGTCACCGGCTCGCCGTTGTTGTTCGGCCCGTCGCCGGAGATATCGATCACCCGGCGCAGCCCGTGATACGGGTTCTGCTCGAACAGCGGCAGCGCGAAGTTGATCGCACCGGAGATGGAAGTGCGCGAGGCGCGGCGCAGCGGCGCCTTCATGATCTCGGCCGCGACCGCGTCGGCCGACTCCGGCCCGTCGATGATCTGCCACGGCAGAATGATCTTCTGATCGCTGGAGGCGGCCCACTCGAAATACGTCACCGCGATCCGACCGTTGGGGCCGGTCTTCAGGGTTTTGAGGAACTCGCTGGACATCAACGCCTGAGCATAGCCTTCGCGTTGCACCGCGAGTTCATCGACGTCCATCGAGTAGGAGACGTCGACCGCCAGCACCAGTTCGACATCGACCTGCTTGGTATCGTCACGCCCGGCTGCGGATTGCGGTGCATGGTTGGGCGCGGCGACAGCGGCGACGCCAGCGGCGGCCGCGACAGCGAGCATGCTTCCGATCGAGACCCACCAGCGCATCAGCAGCCCTCCGGTCGACCATCCACGATGGTGACATGCAACTGGCGTGACGGAAAGCAGGCGAGCCGGTTCCATCCCGATCACTTTCCAGTCACCAGCCATCATGGTTCGTGATCAGGTGGCCGCCGGTTTCGCCACCGGCGACGACGCTGTACAATGTCGCCGACGATTAGTTCACCGGCGAGCGACGGGTCTGACAGCGAATGAGCAACACCGACCTGAAGCCGAAGACCAAGGCCAAAATCAAGGTCGAGCGGCCGAAGCTGCACAAGGTCATTCTGGTCAACGACGATTACACGCCGCGCGAATTCGTGGTCTCGGTGCTGAAGGCCGAGTTCCGGATGACCGAGGACCAAGCCTATAAGGTGATGCTCACCGCGCATCAGCGCGGCGTCTGCGTCGTCGGCGTTTTCACCAAGGACGTCGCAGAAACCAAGGCCACCCGCGCCACCGACGCCGGCCGCGCCAAGGGCTACCCGCTGCTGTTCACGACAGAGCCGGAGGAGTAGAGCCGACGGCGTAGTATCAAAACCGTTGCGCTTGCTAACCGAACAGCGTCATCGCCGGGCTCGACCCGGCGATCCATCCTCTGCAAGACAGCTCTTTCATACGTGCGCTGACGCGCACGATGGATCCGCGGGTCAAGCCCGCGGATGACGCTCGGCAACTTAATGGTTCAGCGTCTCACAGCCCTTCGGCGGCGAGCGGGGTTTCGTCGGTCAGGCCATGCACACGTTCGGCGTGGGAGAAGCCGGCCATCGGGAATTCGCCGAGGTCGCTCCAGCCTTCCGAGCACAGCCCGACGAAATCGCTGGACGCGACCACGGTGCGGCCGAGCCGGGCGGCGAGCCGCTCCAGCCGCGCGGCGAGGTTCACCGCCGGGCCGATGCAGGTGAAGTCGAGCCGGTTGCCGCCGCCGATATTGCCGTACAGCACCTGGCCGACATGCAGCGCGACGCCGAAGCGGAAGCTCTCGATGACATGGTTGCCATCGACGAAATTCAGCGCCGCGATGCTGGCGCGGCATTCATTGGCGGCGGCCAGCATCCGGCCGCAGACTTCGGCGGCGTCGGCGCCGTCGTCGATCGGAAACACCGCGAGCAGGCCGTCGCCCATGAACTTCAGCACCTCGCCGCCATGTCCCGCGATCGCGGCGACCTGACAGTCGAAATAGGCGTTCAGTACCTTGACCATCACCTCCGGCGGCAGCCCGTCCGACAACGCCGAGAAGCCGCGCAGATCGGACAGCCAGATCGCAGCGCGCAGGTGATCGGCGTGGCCACGGCGAATCTGGCCGGCGAGAATCCGGGCGCCGGCGCGGTTGCCGACATAAGTGTCCAGCAGATTGGTGGCGATGTCGCGCAGGCTGATCACTTCGACCAGCCGCGACAGCGGCGGCATCATCGCCCGCAACGCACCGAGCTGAGCGTCGGTGAAGCCGCCGGGCTGCTTGGTGGCGAAACTCGCCGCATGATAGGTGCCGTCGAGAAACCGCAGCGGCAGCGCGGTGTAATCGGTGACGGCTTCGGCGCGCAGATCCTCCAGGAAAGGGAAGTTCTTGCTCTCCGGATCGTCGAGCCGGAAGCGGACCTCGACGCCGTAGTCGTACAGAATCTTCAGCGGGCTGCGCTGATACTCTTCCGACATCTCGACGTCCTGGGTGGTCGAGCCGACCTCGACCTCGCCGTCGGCGCGCCAGATGAAGCGGTGGCCGTAGATGTCGGGGTGCAGGGTCTCGACGAACACGCCGACCCGGTGCAGCGGCAGGCCGGCAGCGACGAGCTGCTCGCATGTCAGCTTCATCTTCATGGCCGGGTCCGGCTCGGAGCGCGCGCCGTCGCTCAGCCAGTCGAGAATGCCGCGGATCTGTTCGGAATGCATGGCAGCACTCTAGCCGCCCGACGTGGCGATTTGTAGCAGGGCCGGACTCATGGCAGTCATCCGCCCGACTCCCGCGGCGGAAGTGAGGCCGTGAGCGGCCCGATCTGCAATCAGCCGCCGATTTGGCCGCGGTGGCGCAGCAGGTGATCGGCCAGCACGCAGGCGACCATCGCCTCGCCCACCGGCACGGCGCGGATACCGACGCAGGGGTCGTGACGGCCCTTGGTCAGGATTTCCGTATCGTGGCCGGCGCGGTCGACGGTCTTGCGCGGGGTCAGGATCGACGAGGTCGGCTTGACGGCGAACCGCGCCACCACCGGCTGACCGGTGGAGATACCGCCGAGGATACCGCCGGCGTGGTTGGACAGGAAGGCCGGCCCATGATTGCCGGTGCGCATCTCGTCGGCGTTCTGCTCGCCGGTCAATTCGGCGCTGGCAAAGCCGTCGCCGATCTCGACGCCCTTGACCGCATTGATGCTCATCAGCGCCGCGGCGAGGTCGCCGTCGAGCTTGCCGTAGATCGGCGCGCCGAGCCCGGCCGGCACGCCCTCGGCGACGATCTCGATCACCGCACCGATCGACGAGCCGGATTTACGGATGCCGTCGAGATAGTCGGCGTAGAACGCCGCCTTGTCCTTGTCCGGGCAGAAGAACGGGTTGTTGCCGATCTCGTCCCAATCCCACTTGTCGCGATCGATCTTGTGGGGCCCGATCTGCACCAGCGCGCCGCGCACCGTCATGCCGGCGATCACCTTGCGGGCGACTGCGCCGGCCGCGACCCGGCTCGCGGTCTCGCGCGCCGACGAGCGGCCACCGCCGCGATAGTCGCGGATGCCGTACTTCGCCTCGTAGGTGAAGTCGGCATGGCCGGGGCGATACTTGTTCTGGATGTCCGAATAGTCCTTGGAGCGCTGGTCGGTGTTCTCGATCTGCAGCGCGATCGGGGTGCCGGTCGTCACCTGCACGCCGGTCTCGGGGTGCACCATCACGCCGGACAGGATCTTCACCTGATCGGCTTCCTGGCGCTGGGTGGTGAAGCGCGACTGGCCCGGCCGCCGGCGGTCGAGATCGCCCTGGATGTCGGCCTCGGTCAGCGGGATGAGCGGCGGGCAGCCATCGACCACACAGCCGATCGCCACCCCGTGGCTCTCGCCGTAGGTGGTGACGCGAAACAGATGGCCGAAGGTATTGAACGACATGGCGCGGACCGCCCCTTTTGGATTGCGCCGGTGTGGTAACGCGCCGGCCGGACACGGTCAAACCGGCCTTAGACGCCACCTGTTCGAGAGAGGCGGGCTCAGCTCACGATCTCGAAGCCGCCGTTGCGGAAGACGTAGACGGCGCCCTGCTGGATCGGGCCTTCCAGCGCCTCGTGCGGGGTCTTCAGGCTGAGCGCGACGAACAGGGTGCGGCCGGTGCCGACATGGCCGACCGCGACCGTATCGCGGGTCAGCGAGGCGACCCAGTCGGTGATGAAGGGCAGCCGCTGGGCATAGCTCTCGCCGCGCGGCGGGGCGACCGACCAGCGGTCGGCCTGACGCGCGGCGTAGATCGCCGGGTCCGAGCGCTCCATCTCGGCCAGCGTGAAGCCTTCCCAGGCACCGTAGGTGATCTCCCGCAGCCGGTCGTCGATCGTGTAGTCCTGCGCCGGCAGGCCGAGCGCCCCGCGCACCAGCTCCATGGTGACGCGGGCGCGGCCGAGCGGGCTCGCCCGGTAGTCCAGCTCCGCCGGTTGCCGGCCATCGCGCGCGAGCAGACCGCCGAGCACGCCGCCGGCCGACGTCGCCTGCCCCCGCCCCTTGTCGTTGAGCGGAATGTCCTGCGTGCCCTGATAGCGCCCGGTCGCGTTCCAGTCGGTCTCGCCGTGGCGGATGAAGTAGATGGTGGGCATGGGCAGTAATCAGGCCTCAACGTCATTGCGAGGAGCGAAGCGACGAAGCAATCCAGCTCCGTGCACCGGGCTGGATTGCTTCGCTTCGCTCGCAATGACGGGATAACTTCAGTGCGCAAACCCCGCGCATGACGATCCCTTTGAACTAATCCTTGCCGCCCAGCGAGATATCCGGCGCGTCGGGGTTCTTCATGCCGACGACATGGTAGCCGGAATCGACGTGATGGACTTCGCCGGTGACGCCGCGCGACAGGTCGGACAGGAAGTACAACGCGCTGTCGCCGACCTCGTCGATCGTCACGGTGCGGCGCAGCGGTGCGTTGTATTCGTTCCACTTCAGAATGTAGCGGAAGTCGCCGATGCCGGAGGCGGCCAGAGTCTTGATCGGGCCGGCGGAGATCGCGTTGACGCGGATGTTCTTCTCCCCGAGGTCGGCGGCGAGATAGCGCACGCTGGCTTCCAACGCGGCCTTGGCGACGCCCATCACGTTGTAATGCGGCATCCACTTCTCGGCGCCGTAATACGTGAGGGTGATGATCGAGCCGCCGTCGGTCATCAGCTTCTCGGCGCGCTGGGCGATCGCGGTCAGCGAGTAGCACGAGATCAGCATCGACTTGGAGAAGTTCTCCGGCGTGGTGTCGACGTAGCGGCCGTCGAGTTCATCCTTGTCGGCGAACGCGATGGCGTGGACCACGAAATCGATCTTGCCCCACTTCTCCTTCACCACATCGAACACCGCGTCGATCGTGGCGCCGTCGGTGACGTCGCAGTGCCCGAGAACGAGACCGCCGAGCTCGGCTGCGAGCGGTTCGACCCGCTTCTTCAGCGCATCGCCCTGATAGGTCAGCGCAATCTCGGCGCCCTGGGCGCGGCAGGCTTTCGCAATGCCATAGGCGATCGAACGGTTGTTGGCGACGCCGAGAATGACGCCGCGCTTGCCCTGCATCAGGCCGGAAGCTGTCGACATGGAGGATCCTATCGTCTTGCAATCGGCCTTCGACCTACACCACCGCCCGGGCCGGGTACAGCCCAATGTCCACCTGCAAATTCAACCATTTGGGCAAGGAGGCGGACGCGCAAGGAGGTGCTGAATCGAGCTGGTCGACGATGCGCTTAAAGCCGCGCGCTGTTGCAGCGCGCGGCCTGTTCATCAAGCGATCCGGCTCAGCCGAGATCGCCGCGCGGATTGTAGGGGTGGCTGTCGCGCCACTTCTGCATCAGCTTTTCCAGCTCGGCATCGTGGCCGTCGGGGAGGATGATGCGGGTGGTGACGAACAGATCGCCGGTCGCGCCGCCTTTCGACAGCCCCTTGCCCTTGAGCCGGAAGATGCGCCCGCTCGAGGTATTCTTCGGGATCGACAGCTCGATCGCGCCTGTCAGCGTCGGCACCCGCACTTTGGCGCCGAGCACCGCTTCGTACAACGTCAGCGGCAGCTCCAGCTTCAGATCGTTGCCGTCGATCTTGAAGTAAGGATGCGGGGCGATGTTGACGGTGATCAGCAGGTCGCCGGCGCGGTGGCCGGGCGCGCTCTCGCCCTGCCCCTTCAGCCGGATCTGCTGGCCCGCATTGACGCCGGCCGGAATCTTGACGTTGAGTTCCTTGCCGCTCGGCAGCCGCACGCGCTTTTCGGTGCCGCGCACGGATTCCTCCAGCGTCACCGTCATCGACACCGACTGATCGAGATCGGGCGCAAAGCCGGTGTCGAAATCGAAACCCTGGGTCCGGCCACGCGCGCCGGCACCGCGCGCGCCGGCCGCGCCGCCGAACATCGAGTTCAAAATATCCTCGAACCCGGCCGCGCCGCCGAATCCGCCCCCGGGGGCGCCGCCGCCGCTGCGGAAGGAATATTGCTCGAACCCGCCGGCGCCGCCCGCGCGGCCACCGCCGCCGCCAGGAAAGCCCTGGAAGCGCGGCTTGCCTTCGGCATCGATCTCGCCGCGGTCGTATTGCTTGCGCTTGGTCTCGTCGCCGAGGATTTCGTTGGCGGAATTGATTTCAGAGAAGCGCGCGGCGGCTTTCGGATCGTTCTTGTTGCTGTCGGGGTGATGCTTCTTCGCCAGCTTGCGATAGGCGCTTTTGATCGCCGCAGCGCTGGCGTCCCGCTGCACCCCCAGGACCTCATAGGGGTCGCGCATCCGTCTCGTCTCCTTCAGGAATTCGAACTGTGGGCGAACGCCCGTCGGTAGTCATCTGGGGGTTTCATGTCGTTTTTGCAACCGGAATCGGCTCGATTGCCGATGCAATCGACCGGTTTAGCCGCGCCGCCACGGTTTGAGCGCACGGACTTCCCAATGGCCGCGCGGGGTGCGGCAGGCTGCGCCCTGCATCCAGCTCTCGGTCTGGTCCCTCACATAGGAGGCGAGAAAATCCCGACAGGTCCGCCCTTCGTTGCTGTAGGCGGCCGCCAGCGGCGTCACCGAGCCACGCGCACCGGTCGCCGGATTCTCCCACGGCTGGCTCGAATCCTTGTCGCCTTTGGTCAGGACATCGGAGGCGGCCATCCGCGCCAGCGCCAGATCGGCCTCGGTCGGTCCGTCGTCCTTGGCCGGCAGGATCGCGCCGATCGAGCCGGTGAAGTCGCTCGAATCCATCTGCGCGAACGGTCCGTCGCGCCCGGTCATGCCGCAGCCGCCGAGCGAGGCACCGATTAGAATCGCTATCATTGCCGAAGCAGGCTGCAGGATCGCCGATAGGCCAATGCGTTGCGGTGCCCTATATAGGTCGAACCTACATAGAACCTGCAGCGCGTTCCGGACCGCGGTGAAGCACAATTCGGATTTCCTCGCATGAGCGACCCTACGATCAGACCACAAAGTGAGTTAACGTCCGGTGATTTCACCGCCGCAGAGAATCCGTTTGCGCTGTTCGCCGAATGGCTTGCCGAAGCGAACCGGTCCGAACCCAACGATCCGAACGCAATGGCGCTGGCGACCGTCGATGCCGACGGCCTGCCCGACGTGCGCATGGTTCTAATGAAGGGCTATGACGACCACGGTTTCGTATTCTACAGCCACATCGCCAGTCAGAAGGGCCGCGAACTCGCCGGCAATCCGAAGGCGGCGCTGCTGTTTCACTGGAAATCGCTGCGCCGGCAAATTCGGATTCGCGGCACGGTAACGCCGGTGACCGACGCCGAGGCCGACGCCTATTTCGCCACACGGCCGAAACAGGCGCAAATCGGCGCCTGGGCGAGCAAGCAGTCGCAGCCGTTGGAAAGCCGGTTCGCGTTCGAGCAGGCGATCGCCAAGGTCGCCGCGCGCCATCTGGTCGGCGAGGTTCCGCGGCCGCCGGGCTGGAGCGGCTGGCGGATCACGCCGAGCCGGATCGAATTCTGGCACGACCGTCCGTTCCGCCTGCACGACCGTATCGAATTCTGCCGGGACACCCCGGATCACCCCTGGATCAAGACAAGGCTGTATCCATGAGCCCCGACTCACTGAAGCCGCGCCCGCCCGAGAGCAACGCGCCGCGCCGGACCATGATTCTGACCGGCGCCAGTCGCGGCATCGGCCATGCCACGGTGATCCGCTTCTCCAGCGCCGGCTGGCGAGTGATCACTTGCTCCCGTCACCCGTTTCCGGAGCAGTGCCCGTGGGGCGCCGGCCCGGAAGACCACATTCAGGTCGACCTCGGCGACCGCGCCGACACGCTGCGGGCGATCGATGAGATCCGCGAGCGGCTCGACGGCGGCGTGCTGCATGCGCTGGTGAATAACGCGGCGATCTCGCCGAAGGCGGCGGGCGGTTCCCGTCTCGGCACCATCGACACCGAACTCGACACCTGGGAGCATGTGTTCCGGGTGAATTTCTTCGCGCCGATCATGATGGCGCGCGGACTGATCGAGGAACTGAAGGCGGTCAAGGGCTCGGTGGTGAACGTCACCTCGATCGCCGGCTCGCGCGTGCACCCGTTCGCCGGTGCCGCCTATGCCACCTCGAAGGCGGCGCTCGCGGCTCTGACCCGGGAAATGGCGGCCGACTTCGGCCATGTCGGCGTCCGGGTCAATTCGATCGCGCCGGGCGAGATCGACACCTCGATCCTGTCGCCGGGCACCGAGAAGATCGTCGAGGAGCAGATCCCGATGCGCCGGCTCGGCACCCCGGACGAGGTCGCCAAGATCATCTACGTGCTGTGCACCGAAACCTCGTCCTATGTGAACGGCGCCGAGATCCACATCAACGGCGGCCAGCACGTCTGATCCTGCGGCCGGCCTTCCGCCCGCCCCCCCCAAAACGTCAACGCCCCGCTTCCGATCACATCGGAAACGGGGCGCTGCAGACGATCGCATCGATTTTGCCGCATGCGGCGCGGCGGCTCGCGGCCGCTACGCCGGTCGTCATCAAATCAATCTGCGCGGAACACTCGCGTCGGCCTCCGGCCGGCCGGCGACTGGAGGGCGACGCCGGCGCTCGAACAATCATCCTCCGATTCGTCATCGAGCAGCGCCGCTCCGCAGTGTCTGCACCGGCGCCCCTCGTCTCCCCGGAGGCCGAGCGGCTTGGCTCGGTAGCTGGCGAGATCGACGACGTTTCGGAGATCCGGGTTCAAGACTTTTTCAAGCATGCTGTCCTCGTGGCGTAGACCCACGTTATCGCAGCAAACCGATCTGCCAAATGTTCAGCCGAATACTCAAATTTTACCGGCCGGCCGCCGTCACGTCAGATGCTTTCCAAAGAACTGCGTCGCACGAGTCCACGCCAGTTCCGCCGCCGCGCGATCGTGCACCGCCGCGCGCTGCTCGTTGACGAAGGCGTGGTCGGCCTCGTAGCGGAAGAACTCGGCCGACTTGCCGGCATCCTTCAGCCCCTTCTCGAACGCGTCGACCACCTGCGGAGTGCACCAATCGTCGCGATTGGCGAAATGGCCCTGCATCGGCACCCGCACTTCCGACGGCTTGGCGGCCTGCTCCGGCGGAATGCCGTAGAACACCACGGCGGCGCTCAGTTCGGGAATCTTGCACGCGCCGATCACCGTCACCGCGCCGCCGAGGCAGAATCCGGTGAGGCCGACCTTGGCGCCGTTGCGCGACAGATAGTTCACCGCGCCGCGCACCGTCTGGGTGGTGGCGTCCATGAAGTCGAGCGAGGTCATCTCTTTGTTGGCCGCATCCGTGTCGTGATACGGCACCACCGTGCCGTTGTAGAGGTCGGGCGCGAGCGCATCGAAGCCGGCATGCGCGAACCGATCGGTCAGTCCCTTGATCTGCTCCGACAGTCCCCACCACTCCTGAATCACCACCACGCCCGGCGCATTGCCGCTGGCGGAATTGGCCAGATAGCCGCTGGCTTCCTTGCCGTCCGGACGTTTGAAAGTGATCAGCGTGCCCATGGTGCCTCCCCGCGAGTTAGATGCGAATGCTTTTGATTATTTTGTCCGGTGCGGCCGCCGGATGCAATCGCTGCGGCGCATCGCGGGCTGGATGCAGACAACAAAAAAGCCCCCGAAGGGGCTTTCCTGTCTCGTTCGCGATGGTCGGTCCGGTTAGTGGACGTTCGACCACACCTTGCGCTTCACGAAGTACAGCAGGCCGGAGAGGATGATCAGGAAGATCATCACCTGCAGACCGAGGCGCTTGCGGGCCTCCATGTGCGGCTCGGAGGCCCACATCAGGAACGAGGTCACGTCCTTGGCGTACTGCTCGAGCGTTTCCGGCGTACCGTCGTCGTAGCTCACCATGCCGGACTGGATCGGCGGCGGCATCTTGATCGAATGGCCCGGGTACCACTTGTTGTAGAACGAGCCGTCCGGGAGACTGAAGCCTTCCGGCGGGGTGTCTTCGTAGCCCTGCAGCAGCGCGGCGATGTAGTTCGGGCCCTGCTCCTGGAACTGAGTGAAGAAGTCGAAGATGAACTGCGGGAAGCCGCGCGAATAGGTGCGTGCCTTCGCCAGCAGCGACATGTCGGGCGGAGCCGCACCACCGTTGGCCGCGCGAGCAGCCTGCTCGTTCGGGAACGGCGAGTGGAAGGTGTCGGCAAGCCGGCCGGGACGCTCGAACATCTCACCCTGATCGTTCGGGCCGTCCTTGATCTGAGCTTCGGCCGCGATCGCCTTGGCCTGCTCGACGGTGAAGCCCGGGCCGCCCGGCTCGGCGAGGTTGCGATATTGCAGCAACTTCAGCGAGTGGCAGTTGGAGCAGACTTCCTTGTAGATCTTGAAGCCGCGCTGCAGCTGGGCGCGATCGTAGGTGCCGAACGGACCCGCGAAGCTCCACTGCAATGACGGCGGGTTCTCACCGCCTTCGTTGGCCTTGGCCGGCTGCACGCCGCCGACCATCAGGCCGCCCGCGAACAGCACCGCCACGAGGCCAGCCACCGCCTTGGTCACCTTGCCCTTGTTGAGCACGTCTTCGGCGATCGAGTTCGGCAGCGGCAAGGTCTTTTCCATCCGACCCAGCACCGGGAGCACGATCAGGAAGTAGGCGAAGTAGAAGAAGGTGAACACCTGACCGAGCGTGGTGTAGATGCCCTCCGCCGGCTTCGAGCCGAGCCAGCCGAGCACCAGGCAGGTCGCCACGAAGCCCCAGAAGAAGCGCTTGGCGATCGGCCGATAGCGCGACGAGCGCACCTTGCAGCTATCCAGCCAGGGCAGGAACAGCAGCACGATGATCGCGCCGAACATCGCGATGACGCCCAGCAGCTTGTTCGGGATCGAGCGCAGGATCGCGTAGAACGGCAGGTAGTACCATTCCGGCACGATGTGCGGCGGGGTCACGCCCGGGTTGGCCGGAACGTAGTTCTCGGCGTCGCCGAGGTAGTTCGGCATGTAGAAGATGAACCAGGAGTAGAACACCAGGAAGCACGACATGCCGAACACGTCCTTGAGGGTCGCGTAAGGCGTGAACGGAACGGTGTCCTTTTCGGTCTTCGGCTCGACGCCGGCCGGGTTGTTCTGGCCAGTGACGTGCAGCGCCCAGACGTGCAGCACGACGACGCCGGCGATCACGAAGGGCAGCAGGTAGTGCAGCGAGAAGAAGCGGTTCAGGGTCGGATTGCCGACCGAATAGCCGCCCCACAGCAGCGTCACGATGCTGTCGCCGACCACCGGGAACGCCGAGAACAGGTTGGTGATCACGGTGGCGCCCCAGAAGCTCATCTGGCCCCACGGCAGCACGTAACCCATGAAGCCGGTCGCCATCATCAACAGGTAGATGATGACGCCGAGGATCCACAACACTTCGCGCGGCGCCTTGTACGAGCCGTAGTACAGACCGCGGAGCATGTGGACGTAGACGGCGATGAAGAACATCGACGCGCCGGCGGCGTGCATGTTGCGCAGCAGCCAACCGTAGTTGACGTCGCGCACGATCCGCTCGACCGAGTCGAACGCCAGATCGACGTGCGGGGTGTAGTGCATCGCCAGCACGATGCCGGTGACGATCTGCACCGCCAGCATCATCGACAGGATGGCGCCGAACGTCCACCAGTAGTTCAGGTTACGCGGCGTCGGGTAGGCGATGAAAGACGAATGAACGAGGCCCGCGATCGGCAGGCGCTGCTCCAGCCACTTCATCAAGGGGCTTTGTGGCTGATAGGTCGAGGGTCCGCTCATGATGCGATCCTAGTAAGCAATGGTACGGCGCGCGGGAACGTCAGCCGATCTGGACTTTGGTGTCGGAGACGAATTGGTAGGGGGGAATCGGCAGGTTGAGCGGCGCCGGCCCCTGACGGATGCGGCCGGAGCTGTCGTACTGCGAGCCGTGGCACGGGCAGAAGAAGCCGTCGTACTTGCCCTCGTGCGCGATCGGAATGCAGCCCAGATGGGTGCAGATGCCGACCACCACCAGCCAGTTCTCGTGGCCTTCCTTGGTCCGCGCCTGATCGGTCTGCGGATCCTTCAGATCGGACAGCGGCGTGTTGCGCGCTTCCTCGACCTGCTTCGGGGTGCGGTTCATGATGTAGATCGGCTGACCGCGCCAGAACACCTTGATGTCCTGCCCCTGAGCGATCGGAGTGAGATCGACTTCGATCGGAGCGCCGGCGGCGATGGTCGACGCGTCCGGGTTCATCTGCGAGATGAACGGCCACACCGCGGCCGCCGCACCGACGGCGGCAACCGCGCCGGTTGCGATGTAGAGAAAATCACGGCGTGTCGGTTCCGCCGAAGCCTCTGTCGTCACGATCCCAAGCCCTTTCATCTCTGCGACCGGCACAGCGCTCTCGGCAAATTTGCGAGATCATTGCCCGGGGAGGTCGCGAGATCGGCGGCCTTCAGATGCCCCGGGCCGCTTGTCATGGCCGGTCGGGTAGAACAGACAGTCCAGAATCGTTCTATTGGCACCCTTGCCGGTAGAGCGCAAGCCCGCGAACGGCTAATTGGCGCGCCTCAAACGATTCAAGGGCGTGTCAGAACACAGCGCACGTTATCGTTCAGTTGATTGGGAGCATTACGGGATGCGGATCGCCTTGTTTCAACCCGATATCCCGCAAAACACCGGCACTATTCTTCGGTTTTGCGCCTGTTTGAACGTCGAAGCCCACATCATCGAGCCGGCCGGCTTCCCGACTTCCGATCGGCATTTCCGCCGCGCCGGGATGGACTATCTGGATCAGGTCAGCATTATCCGGCACGATTCCTGGCTAAAATTCGAGCAATGGCGGGAAAACACCGGCTGCAGGCTGATTTTACTTACGACCAAAGGAGAAAGACCTTATTTCCAACAGCGTTACCAGCCGACTGACGTACTGATGCTCGGCCGCGAAAGCGCCGGCGTCCCGGACGAGGTCGCGGCCGCCGCTGACGCCCGGTTAGTAATTCCCATGCAGCCCGGCCTGCGCTCACTGAACGTCGCGATGGCCGCCGCGATGGTGACCGGCGAGGCGCTGCGGCAAATCCAATTCGCAGAGTAAGGACAAACGCGGGTGAGCTACGCGGTTAAGGAAATCTTTCTGACGCTGCAGGGCGAAGGCGCCCATGCCGGCCGCGCCGCCGTATTCTGCCGGTTCGCCGGCTGCAATCTATGGACCGGCCGCGAGCAGGACCGTGACCAGGCGACCTGCAAATTCTGCGATACGGACTTCATCGGCACCGACGGAACGCTCGGCGGGCGCTACGCGGAGGCCGACCTGCTCGCCGATACGATCGCGGCGCAATGGAGCGGCGATGCGCGCGACCGCTACGTCGTGATCACCGGCGGCGAGCCGCTGCTGCAGCTCGATTCCGAACTGATCGCTGCGCTGCACGCGCGCGGTTTCGAAATCGGCGTCGAGACCAACGGCACGATCGCGCCGCCGGACGGCATCGATTGGCTGTGCGTCAGCCCGAAGGAAGGCGCCGAGCTGCGTATTCGCAGCGGCGATGAATTGAAGCTGGTGTATCCGCAGCCGGGCGCGATGCCGGACGACTTCGCCGCGCTCGATTTTGCGCGGTTCTCACTGCAGCCGATGGACGGCCCAGAGCGCGACGACAACACCACCCGCGCGATCGCTTACTGCCTGCAGCATCCGCAATGGCGGCTCAGCCTGCAGACCCACAAAATCACCGGCATCCGGTAGCTCGCGCCGGCGTGATCGGGCTGTCATGACGAATCGCTAGGCTCGCCCCAAGGTCAACAACCGAGTGGGAGCCGACCATGGACTTGAAACCGGGCGATATCGTCATGCTGAAATCCGGCGGCCAGGCGATGACGGTGGCGGAAGCCAATGCCGACAGCGCGACCTGTCTGTGGATGGGCGAGGACGGCGATCTGTTCCGCGAAACCTTGCCGCTCGCCGTGCTCGACTCGATCGCCGTCGAAGTCGGCGACGATGATGACGATGAAGACGAAGACGACGATCTGGACGACGAGCAGACCAAGGTCGCCTGAACGAGCAGGCTGTCTTCGCCTTGACTGGCGCAGTCGCGGGTCATTGCGGCTGCGCACTTTCCTAAATGCGCCGGACGCGCGCAGTCGCCGCGAGCCTCATTCTCTTCGGTGATAATCGCCGCTTCCGCGACAGCCGCCCAACTACAACAGATGATCGCGCGCAAACCGCGCCGCGGTCTGATCGGCGATGGTGCGGAGTGCGGCCGGATCGAGCGGAAAGTCGGCGGCGAGCCAGGCATCTTCGGCCAGTGTCAGGACGTGGCCGAGCGCCGGACCGGCGGCGAAGCCGCGGGCGAGAAAATCGGCGGCCTTGAGCGGAAACGTCGGCGCCTGCCAGCGCTGCGGCAACGCGATCTGCCGATGCCACGGCGCCGGATCGGCGGTGCGGCCGGCGCGCGCCCAGGCCAGCATCATGCGATCGTGAAACCGCGCTTCGCCGAGCCGATACAGCCGCCGCCGTGCGGTGGCTTCGTCCATGCCGGCGAGCCGCCACCAGCGGTGCCCCATCGAGTCGAGCCGCTTGGCTTCCACGTTCGACAGCCGCAGCCGCTGTGCCAGGCGCTTCGCGTCCTCGGTCACGGCGACCGCCAGCGCGCCGAGCCGCCGCACCGGATCAGCGTCGAGCCCGAGCGCGCGTTCGGCGCCGATCATCGCGGCGAACGCGCCGAGATAAGTGACACCGCCGAGCACCGCGAGCAGCAGCCCGCCGTCGGCCATCGCCACCACCGAGGCTTCGGCGCCGTCGGCGATCATCAGCTTCAGCATCTCCATCCGCAGCCGTTCGGCGGACAATGTCGAAAGGCCGCTGCGACCACGGATACAGGCCAAATACGCATCGCGGTCCGGGGCGCCGACGCCGTAAGCGGCGTGGATGCGGAAGAACCGCAGGATGCGCAAGTAATCCTCGGCGATCCGCTGATCCGGATCGCCGATGAAGCGGACCCGCCGGGCCGCGATGTCGGCGAGGCCGCCGACGTAATCGTGTACCGTGCCGTCGGCCGACATCGACAGCGCGTTGATGGTGAAGTCGCGGCGCTGCGCGTCGCGCTCCCAATCGCGGCCGAACGCCACCTTGGCCTTGCGGCCGAAGGTCTCGACGTCCTCGCGCAGCGTGGTGATTTCGAAGCCGTGACCGTCGAGGACCAGCGTCACGGTGCCGTGCTCGATCCCGGTCGGCACCGCCTTGATGCCATCGGTCTTGGCGCGGCGGATCACGTCTTCCGGAACTGCGGTGGTGGCGATATCGATGTCGCCGATCGGCTGGCCCAGCAACGCATTGCGCACGGCACCGCCGACAACCCGTGCCTCTTCGCCGTCGCCGTTGAGCAGCGCGAGCACCCGCGCCGCCGGTCCCGTGTGCAGCCACGGTGCATTATTGCGCACCGGCACGTCGGTCATTTCTCGTCCCCAGGCACCAGCCTGCCGTTCTCAAGATGCGCCGGGACATAGGTCGATCCCGGCGGTGCGCCCGAATATTGCACCAACAGCAGCAAGCTCAGGATCACCAGCACCAGAGCCGCAGCCGTCAGCCACCCGACCACGCGCAGTGGCCAGGAGGCAGGATGCAGCATCGCCTCCCGCGTGGCGATCAGGAAGATCGCGTAGAGCACGAAAGGTATGAGGAATATTCCGACCTCGGTGAGGACCGCACGAATCATGGCAGACAGACTCGCTCGTACAACGCGCGCAGGATGCCGGCGGTCGCTCCCCAGATGTAGCGCTCGGCGAACGGCATCGCGTAGTAGGAGCGCTGCACGCCGCGGAACTCCTTGCTGTGCAATTGATGATTGCCGGGGTCCATCAGAAACGCGAGCGGCACTTCGAAGGCGTCGTCGACTTCCGACTTGTTGATGGTGAGCGCGAACCCTGGTCGCACCCGTGCCACCGTCGGCAAGATCCGAAAACCGAAGGCCGTGCCGTAGACATCGAGATAGCCGATCGGCTCCACATACGACCGATCGAGGCCGATCTCTTCTTCGGCCTCCCGCAGCGCCGCGTCGAGCGGCGAGTTGTCTGTGGCGTCGATCTTGCCGCCGGGAAACGCGATCTGGCCGGCATGATCGTTGAGATGCGCCGCCCGCATCGTCAGCAGCACGGTCGGTTCGGCGTGTTCGACAACCGGAATCAGCACAGCGGCGGGGCGGATCGGCCGCTCCTGCGCGATCGTGCGCAGCATCTGGTCGTTACCCGCATCGCCGGTGGCCGGAATCACGGCGGCGTCGGTGAGCGCCGGCGGCACGTCGAATCGCAACCGCCGCAGGGCCCGATCGAAGAAGTCCGCCGAACTGATGCTGCTACTGGCAGACTGCGTTCCCGTCGTCGGTCCGATCAATGCGCTTCCCTCATCAGCTCGGCATCGGCCATGGCGAAGAATGTGCCGCCGGAGGCAATGCCGAACATCGAGTGTCCATCGACCACCCGCTCCACACCGATGTCAACCAGATCGTAATACACCGCCCGTGTCACCTTCGCCCATAAATCGGCACGTACATGAAGGTACGGTGTAACTCCGCCGTCCGCGGCGACCTCGAACCTGAGCCTGTGATCAGCGTCACAAGCGACCCAATCGTCGACATTGGTCCGGAAGCGCAGCAGCGGGCCGCGATCGTCCTGATCCTTCACCATTTCGACAGCGAGAAACGGCGCGTCATCGACCGTGATTCCGACCTTCTCGACCGGCGTCACCAGAAAGTGCTTGTCGCCTTCGCGCTTCAGAATGGTCGAGAACAGCCGCACCAGGGCCGGTCGGCCGATCGGCGTGCCGAGATAGAACCAGGTTCCGTCGGTGGCGATGCGCATGTCGAGATCGCCGCAGAACGGCGGATTCCACAGATGTACGGGCGGCAAGCCCTTGCCCTTGGCGGCGCTCGCCGCAGCGTCCCGCGCGGCCGCGGTGAGGCCGTCGAGATCGTGCGATGAACTCTGCCCTTGCTTCGCCATTGTTTACCCTGACCTTCGATTTACGCCCTGGCACGATAGCTGCACCATTTCGCCATGCGCAGCATGATTTAACTCTCCACAACGTGATCCGCGCCAACCCGCGATGTTCATAATGTGGGGAAAGATTTGGCGAATGAAACCAGGGCCTTCGCTGTATCGCGACGAACAGCCTAACATGGCTGAGGCGAAAACAACCGGCCCGGCGGCGACGGGTGTGGACAGGAGAGACGGGATATGGCCGGCGCAGACAGTGTCGAGAAGCTGGAAGATGTCATCGTCCGCTCGGCCGAGCAGGTCGCGGGCGAAGTGCGCGCCGCCAAGGAGGCGATCTCGACCGTGATCTTCGGTCAGGATCGCGTCGTCGAAAATACACTGGTGACAATTCTGTCCGGCGGCCATGCGCTGCTGATCGGCGTGCCCGGACTCGCCAAGACCAAGCTGGTGGAAACACTGGGCGTCACGCTCGGTCTCGACGCCAAGCGGATCCAGTTCACGCCCGACCTGATGCCGTCGGATATTCTCGGCGCCGAAGTGCTCGACGAGACCACCGCCGGCAAGCGCTCGTTCCGTTTCATCGCTGGCCCGGTGTTCGCGCAACTCTTGATGGCCGACGAAATCAACCGCGCCAGCCCGCGCACCCAATCGGCGCTGCTGCAGGCGATGCAGGAGCAGCACATCACCGTCGCCGGCGCCCGCCACGATCTGCCGAAGCCGTTTCATGTGCTCGCCACGCAGAACCCGCTGGAGCAGGAAGGCACCTATCCGCTGCCGGAAGCCCAGCTCGACCGCTTCCTGATGGAGATCGACGTCGACTATCCGGATCGCGATGCCGAGCGCCGCATCTTGTTCGATACCACCGGCGCCGAGCAGAGCGCACCGAAAGCGGCGATGAGCGGCGAAACGCTGCTGTCGGCGCAGCGGCTGGTGCGCCGGCTGCCGGTCGGCGATTCCGTGGTGGAAGCAATCCTGTCGCTGGTGCGCTCGGCGCGTCCGAGCCCCGAGGCCGGCGAACTCGGCAAGCTGATCGCCTGGGGCCCCGGCCCGCGCGCCAGCCAGTCGCTGATGATGGCGGTGCGCGCCCGCGCGCTGCTCGACGGCCGCCTCGCCCCCTCGATCGACGACGTGCTCGACCTCGCCGAGCCGGTGCTGAAGCATCGTATGGCGCTGACGTTCTCGGCGCGCGCCGAAGGCCGCACGATTTCGGACGTGATCCAGAAGCTCAAGAGCCGGATCGGCTGATGGCGCAGCCGGCCGAGCATCGCACCCAGGAGACGCTGGCGGTCCGCCGCGCGGACGGCGAGAGCCGCACGCTGGCGGCGTCGCTGCCGCGGCTGATGCTCGAGGCCCGCCGGATCGCCAACAACGTCACCCATGGCCTGCACGGCCGCCGCCGCGCCGGCGCGGGCGAGAATTTCTGGCAGTACCGCCGCTTCGTGTCCGGCGAGCCGGCGCAAAACGTCGATTGGCGCCGCTCGGCGCGCGACGATCATCTCTACGTCCGCGAGCTGGAATGGGAAGCCGCGCATACAGTGTGGCTGTGGCCGGACCGGTCGCTGTCGATGGCGTTCGCCTCCAAGGGCGCGCGCGACAGCAAGCTGGAGCGCGGCCTGATCGTGGCGTTCGCGCTGGCCGAATTGCTGGTTGCCGGCGGCGAGCGTGTCGGCATTCCCGGACTGATGAACCCGACCTCCAGCAACAACGTCGTCGACAAGATGGCACAGGCGATCCTGCACGACACGCGCACGCGCGACAGCCTGCCGCCGTCCTTCGTGCCGTCGTCGCTGGCCGAAATCGTGGTGCTGTCGGATTTCTGGTCGCCGGTCGGTGAGATCCGGCAGATGCTCGCCGGTCTGTCGGCGTCCGGTGCGCACGGCACATTGGTGCAGATCGTCGACCCCGCCGAGGAGAGCTTCCCGTTCTCCGGGCGGGTCGAGTTCGTCGAGCCGGAAGGCGGCGGCGCGATCACCGCCGGCCGCGCCGAGAAATGGGCGACCGACTACGTCGCGCTGGTCGCGGCGCATCGCGATGCGATCCGCGCCGAGACGGCGAAGCTCGACTGGCTGTTCTCGACCCACACCACCTCGCGCTCGGCCGCCGAGCTGCTGCTGTTCCTGCACGCCGGCATGACCACCGCCAAGGATGCCGGCGGCAAAGCGGGACGCGGCGCATGATCGGCGCCCTGCCCCTTTCGTTCGCCCAACCGCTACTGCTGATCGGCCTGCTGGCGCTGCCGGCGCTGTGGTGGCTGCTGCGGGTGATGCCGCCGCGGCCGCGCCGGGTCGATTTTCCGCCGACCCGGCTGTTGTTCGAGATCGCCCCCAAGGAAGAAACCCCGTCGCGCACGCCGTGGTGGCTGACCGCGCTGCGGATGCTGGCCGCGGCGCTGGTGATCATCGCGCTTGCCGGCCCGATCTGGAATCCGCAGACCGCCGCCGGCGGCAGCCGGGCGCCGCTATTGATCCTGCTCGACGACGGCTGGAGCGCAGCGGCGAGCTGGGACGCGCGGATCAAGGCCGCCGACGAGCTGATCGCCGAGGCCGACAGCGCCCGCCGCCCGGTCGCGCTGGCGCCGCTGTCGGAGACGACGCGCGATCCGGCGCTGATGCCGGCCGGCACCGCGCGGGTGTCGCTGCGCCAGCTTGCGCCGAAACCCTATGCGGTCGAGCGGGTCGAGGCGCTGCCCGGGATCGAGCGGTTCCTGAAGGCCACCGGCGATGCCGAACTGGTGTGGCTGACCGACGGCGTCGATACCGGCCGCGGCAGCGACTTCGTCGCCGGCCTCAACAAGCTGGTGCAGAACCGCAGCGTCACCATCGTCGAGGGCGGCGCCCCGCCCGCGCATGCGCTGGCCGCCGCCGACAACGCCGCGGCGAAGATGACCGTCAAGGTGCTGCGCGCCGGTAGCGGCGGCGTCGATGCCGGCGTGGTCCGCGCGCTCGACGCCAAGAGCGCGCCGATCGGCGAAGCCCGCTTCAGCCTCGCCCCGGGCGCCACCGAAACCGAGGCCTCGTTCGACCTGCCGGTCGAGCTGCGCAACGACATCGCCCGGCTGGAGATCGCAGGCGAACGCTCTGCCGGCGCCGTTCAGCTCCTCGACAAGCGCTGGCGCCGCCGCGCAGTCGGCATCGTCTCCGGCGCCAGCAGCGACACCGCGCAGCCGCTATTGGCGGCGACGTTCTATCTGACGCGTGCGCTGTCGCCGTTCGCCGATCTGCGCCAGGGCGACCGCGGCGCGCCGCAGCAGGTGATCGCGCAGTTCCTCGACCAGAAGCTGCCGATGATCGTGCTCGCCGATGTCGGCGCGCTGTCGCCGGAGATCCGCCAGCGGCTCGACGCCTGGATCGAACAAGGCGGCGTGCTGGTGCGGTTCGCCGGCCCCCGCCTCGCCCGCCAGGACGACGACGATCTGGTGCCTGTGAAGCTGCGCAAGGGCGGCCGCAGCCTCGGCGGCAGCCTGACCTGGGAGAAGCCGCAGAGCCTGGCGGCGTTCTCCGCAGATGGCCCGTTCGCGGGGCTCGCCGTGCCGACCGACGTCACCGTCAACCGCCAGGTGCTGGCCGAGCCGGACGCAACGCTGCCCGGCAAGAGCTGGGCCTCGCTTGCCGACGGCACGCCGCTGGTCACCGGCGAACATCGCGGCAAGGGGCTCGTGACGCTGTTCCACGTCAGCGCCGACATGCGCTGGTCGAACCTGCCGATGTCCGGCACCTTCGTCGAGATGCTGCGCCGGCTGGTCGATCTGTCCGGCTACACCTCCACGCCCGGTGCCGGCGTCGCCGCCGATCCGAACGCCGCCGAAACGGTGTCGCCGCTGCGCACGCTCGACGGCTTCGGCGCGCTTGGTCCGCCGCCGGCCTCCGCCAAGCCGATCCCGGCCGATTATCGTGAGCGCGGCACCGCCGAACATCCGCCCGGCTTTTATGGGCCGGCCGACGGCCCGATCGCCGTGAATGCGCTCGCTCCCGCCGACCGCATCGCGCCGCTCGACACCTCTGCGATCGACGCCCGGCGCGCCGCCTACAGCAACGCCGAGCCGCGGGACCTGCGGGGCATGCTGCTGGCCTCCTCGCTCGGCCTGTTCGGGCTCGACGCGCTGATCGTTGCCGTGCTCGGCGGCGGGCTGGCGGCGCTGTTGACGCGCCGGCGCCGCGCCGCCACCGCCGCGTTGGCGCTGATCGTCGCGCTGCCGCTGGCGTCGCTGCCGGCGCCGCTGCATGCGGAGTCCGCCAAGGACGAGTTCGCCATCAAGGCGACAGCGCAGACCCACCTCGCTTACGTGATCACCGGCAATGCCGACGTCGATGCCATCGTCAAAGCCGGGATGACCGGCCTGACGCTGTTCCTGGCGCAGCGCACCGCGCTCGAAGCCGGCGAGCCGATCGGCGTCGATCCGGCACGCGACGAGCTGTCGTTCTTCCCGCTGATCTACTGGCCGGTGGTCGCCGGCGGCCCGAAGCCTCCGCAGGCCGCGCTCGACAAGATCGACGCCTACATGAAGCAGGGCGGCACCGTGATCTTCGATACCCGCGATGCGATCGAAGCGACGCCCGAACCGAACGGCGCGTCGCAGACGCCGGGCATGGTGACGCTGCGCGGGATCCTGTCGTCGCTCGACGTGCCGGAGCTGGAGCCGGTGCCGCGTGAGCACGTGCTGACCAAGACGTTCTATCTCTTGCGCGATTTCCCCGGCCGTTTCACCGCAGGTCAGACCTGGGTCGAAGCGCTGCCGCGCGAGAACGACGACGACGACACCGCCCGGCCGGCGCGCGGCGGCGACGGCGTGTCGCCGATCATCATCACCTCCAACGATCTCGCCGGCGCCTGGGCGATGCGCCCCGACGGCCAGCCAATGCTGCCGCTGACACCGGGCGAACCGCGCCAGCGCGAATTCGCCTTCCGCGCTGGCGTCAACATCGTGATGTACACCCTGACCGGCAACTACAAGGCCGACCAGGTCCACGCGCCGGCGCTGATCGAACGGTTGGGGCAGTAGGTTACTATTGACAATAGTAAGTTACTATAATAGCTTCCTATCGTTTCTTAGCGATGGGTTTTCGTCATGAGCAAGTATGAGCCGTTACCTCGGTTCCTGGGCTCCGTTGGCCGTGCCGCCCACCGGATGTCCTTCAGCGAAATCGAGCGCATTCTCGGATTCAAACTTCCCAACAGTGCTTACCAGCACGAAGCTTGGTGGAGTAACAATGCGACCGGGCATTCTCATGCGCGCGCTTGGCTTCAATCCGGGTGGCGAACCGAGGCGATTGACTTGGCCGCACGCAAGGTCACGTTCCAACGCCGCGGCGATATCACTGAGGAAAGCGCGCGTCCCTCTTCTGGAGGTGATCCCTGGGGCTGCATGGCCGGCACGATCACCATCATGCCGGATTTCGACGTGACGATGCCGACAGGCGATGATTGGAACGCCGAGCAAGGGAGATTGCTTAGTGAGTGATCTGCTGCTCGACACATGCGCGGTGCTCTGGCTCGCGCAGGGCGCGGAAATGACTCCCGCATCGCGATCGGCCATCGCCAGCCGGCCGTTGAGCGTGTCGCCGATCAGCGCCTGGGAGATCGCCAATCTTGTGCGCAAAGGGCGCATCGCGGCCACGCTTCCAGTGGCCAATTGGTTTCACCAGGCCATCGGCAAAATGGCCGCAAGGATGCCGCCTTTGAGCGTTGAGATACTCACCGGGTCATGCAGTTTGCCTGGCTCTCCGCCGGAGGATCCGGCAGACCGCATCATCATCGCGACGGCCCGTGAAGCCGACCTGACCGTGGTGACGCGCGATCGCAAGATCCTCGACTATTCGCGCGCTGGGCACGTGCGCACATTGGCGTGTTGATCATGCACTACGGCATCGCCTTTGCGCCTCTGGTCCCCACCCTCGTGCTGTGGGTCGCGATCGCTGCGATCGTGCTGATCGCGGTGGTGCTGCTGGTCGGGCGGTCGCGCGGCGCGGCGATCCGGATCGCGGCGCTGGCGCTGATCGTGCTGGCGCTGGCCAATCCGTCGTTCACCCGCGAGGAGCGAGAGCCGCTGTCGTCGGTCGCCGCCGTGGTGGTCGACAAGAGCCCGAGCCAGAATTTCGGCAAGCGTACCGAGGAAGCCGAACAGGCCAAGGAAGCGCTGGTCGATCGGCTGAAGCAGATCAAGGGCCTCGAGGTCCGCGTCGTCGAGGCCGGCCAAGCGGACGGCGAGACCGACGGCACCAAGCTGTTCGGCGCGGTGACGTCGGCGCTGTCCGACGTGCCGACCGACCGCGTCGCCGGCGCGTTCCTGATCACCGATGGCCGGGTCCACGACATCCCGGCGAACGCCCAGGCGCTCGGCTTCCAGGCGCCTGTGCAGGCGCTGATCACCGGCCGCAAGGACGAGCGCGACCGCCGCATCGCGATCCTGGCGGCGCCGCGGTTCGGCATCGTCGGACAGACCCAGACCATCACCTACCGGCTCGACGATCAGGGCATCACCGGCGACCGCGCCCGCGTCGTGGTGCGGCGCGACGGCGAGGTGCTGAACCAGCGCACCGTGCTGAGCGGCCAGACCGTCAGCGTCGATGTCGACATCAAGCACGCCGGCCAGAACATCGTCGAAATCGAAGCCTCGCCGGTCGAGAACGAGCTGACGCTGGTCAACAACCGCGCCGTGGTGTCGATCGACGGCGTCCGCGACAAGCTGCGGGTGCTGCTGGTGTCGGGTGAGCCGCATTCCGGCGAGCGCACTTGGCGCAACCTGCTCAAGTCCGACGCCAGCGTCGATCTCGTCCACTTCACCATCCTGCGGCCGCCGGAGAAACAAGACGGCACGCCGATCAACGAATTGTCGCTGATCGCGTTTCCGACCCGCGAGCTGTTCCAGCAGAAGATCAACGAGTTTCAGCTGATCATCTTCGACCGCTACGCCCGCCAGGGCGTGCTGCCGATGGCGTATTTCGACAACATCTCGCGCTATGTCAGGAACGGCGGTGCGGTGCTGGTGTCGGCCGGGCCGGACTACGCCTCGACCACCTCGATCTGGCGCACCCCGCTCGACACGCTGCTGCCGGCCGAGCCGGTCGGCGTCACCGAGAAACCGTACTACGCGCGGCTGTCGGATGCCGGCAAACGCCACCCTGTGACACGCGGTCTGGAAGGCTCGAACTCCGAGCCGCCGCATTGGAGCCGGTTCTTCCGCACGGTCGACACCCGCAACACCACCACGCCGCCGCTGATGACCGGCGCCGACAACATGCCGCTGCTGCTGCTGTCGCATTACGGCGAGGGCCGCGTCGCGCTGCTGCTGTCCGATCACATCTGGCTGTGGGCGCGCGGCTACGAGGGCGGCGGACCGCATCTCGATCTGCTCAGGCGGATGTCGCACTGGCTGATGAAGCAGCCGGACCTCGACGAGGAGGCGCTGCGGCTCAAGGCCGACGGCAAGACCCTCGAAGTGTTGCGGCAGACCATGGGCGACAACGTGCCGCCCGTCACCGTCACCTCGCCGTCCGGCAAGACCCAGGAACTGACGCTGAAAGCCGGCGATCCCGGGATTTGGCGGGCGAGCCTGCCGGCCGACGAACTCGGGCTGTGGTCCGCGACCGACGGCACGCTGAAGGCGCTGATCAATGTCGGCCCGGTCAATCCGAAGGAATTCGCGGAAGTCACCTCGACCACCGACGCGCTGAAGCCGCTGGCACAGGCGACCGGCGGCGACGCGCGGCGGATCGCCGAGAACGGCAGCGTCGAGCTGCCGCGGATCGTACCGGTGACGTCGTCGACGATCTTCCGCGGCGACGGCTGGCTCGGGGTGCGGATGCGCGACGCCAGCGTGGTCACCGGCGTCGGCGTGCTGCCGGTGTTCACCGGGCTGATCGGCCTGTTGCTGCTGCTCGGCGCGTTCGCCGCGACTTGGCTGCGCGAAGGCCGCTGATCCTCGTTCGCAACGAAGAGCGAGCGGCGCTTACCAGCGCAGCTCGCGGGTCAACGCCAGCGGCGGGTGGCCGAACAATTCGTTCACCGCGGCGGTGTCGAGCCGGTCGATCCCCTCGAACGCATCGGCATGGATGCCGCGGGTGACGAACAGCAGGTCGATGCCGTAGCCCTGTGCGCCGGCCAGATCGGTCCGCACCGAGTCGCCGATCGCCAGCACCCGCTCGGCCGGCGTATCCTTGCCGCGAATGTCGCGGGCCAGCGCCATCGCCCGGTCGTAGATCGGCCGGTGCGGCTTGCCGTAGAAGATCACCTCGCCACCGAGTTCGCGATACAGCTCGGCAATCGCGCCGGCGCAGTAGATCAGCCGGTCGCCGCGCTCGACCACGATGTCCGGATTGGCGCAGACCAGCGTCAGCTTGCGCGCCAGCGCCTGCCCCATCATGTCGCGATAGTCTTCGGCCGACTCGGTCTCGTCGTCGAACGGGCCGGTGCAGATGATGTAGTCGGCTTGTTCGAGCGGCGTCAGCTTGGCGTCGAGGCCGCGATAGATCGAGTTGTCGCGGTCCGGGCCGAGCCAATAGACCGACTGGCCCGGATGTTCGGCCACATAGATCCGGGTGAGATCGCCCGACGACACGATCGCGTCGTAGCAATCGTCCGGCACGTTCAGCTTGCGCAGCTGACGCTGCACCGAATCCGCAGGCCGCGGCGCATTGGTGATCAGCACCACGGTGCGGCCTTCGTCGCGCGCGGTCTTCAGCGCCGCGCAGGCGTCGGGAAACGACTCCAGGCCGTTGTGCACCACGCCCCAGATGTCGCTGAGCACGACGTCGACCGAGCCGACGAGCTCGTGCAGATGCTCGACAAAACGCAGTGTGGTCATCGGATGAAACGATCAGAACGGGCCGGCGGCACGGCGAACCAAAGCGGCATTGCCGGTGACGCGTGGCGGCTCGATGCGGGCGAGCGAGGCCTGCGGAAGCTTGCCTGGATCAAGATTGAAGTCCTGCTGGGCCGGGGCGGCGGAGGCCGGCGCGGCCACGGTGGTGGCGGTCTCGGGCCGCAGCGGACGGGGCGCTGCGAACAAGAATCCCTGCCCAAACCGCACATCGTAGTCAAGCAGGTCGACCACCACGCGCTCGCCCTCGATGCGTTCGGCAATCAGATCGATCCCGAAGCGACCCAGCAGATCGGACAGATCGACCGGGTGGATGTCGGCGGACGCCGCATCCTGCGCGGCCAGCAGCAGCGGAGCCGGAACCTTGATGAATCGAACGCCGCGATCGGCGAGCTCGCGCGGCTCGAACCGCAGATCGGTGACGTGATCGATCGAGAACCGGAAGCCGCGCTGCGCCAGCGCTGCCAGATGCTCGGCCTCGATCGGGCCGAGCTTGCGCAAGGTGCTCTGCTTGAATTCGAGCACCAGCGACGGCGCCAGCGCACGGTTGGCTTCGAGGAAGTCGAGGCATTGCGCGAAGGCTGCCGTGTCGGCGAGTGTGGCGCCGGCGATATTGACGAACAGGCCGACCTCCTTGTTGCGCACCAGCAGGCGGCGGACCACCTGCACGGCGCGAAGCAGGATCGCGAGATCGATCCGTCCCATCAGGCCGGCGGCATCGGCGATCGGCAGATAATCGTCGGCCGCGATCGACTTGTCGGCTTCGTCGCGCAGCCGGGTGACCACCTCATAGGCGCGCACCTTGCGCTGCGGCAAGGTGACCATCGGCTGCAAATGAAGATCGTAGCGCTCCGCCTCGACCGCACTCTTGACCGCCTTCAGCAGCCGCGCCGCGTCGGAATGCGGCGCCGGGTCGGGAGCCGGTGCGACTTCGGCCGGGACCACGACGGTTGGTGCGGTCACGTCGGTTGCGGTGACGTCCGTTGCAGTTCGGGTTGCCACAGGCGCCGGAACGGCGGCAGCCAGAGCGGGCACGACCTGCGTGGCGGGAACCGCAGGCGCCGCGACCGGCTCGCCGAGTTCCAGCGGCGGCGGCGCCTCGGCGTGGATCACGTTCCGCGCGGCGACGGTCAGGAGTTCTTCGTGGGAGGCGACCGAGGCGGCGAGCTGCTGCACCAGGGCGCCGAGTTCGTCGATTTCGTTTGAGACGTGCTGCACGCGGTCATGCTGGGTGGACTGCGCCGAGACCAGCTTGGCCTCGACCACCGCGAGCCGGCGCCCGAAATCACCGACCTGACGGGCCAGATCGGCGGTGCCGCGCGACAGGTCGGCGATCTGGTGGCCAGCCTCGGCGCGGTCGCGCATCCGCATCGCAACCGCCTGATACAGCACGAAAAGGGTCAGCGCCGTCAGGCCGACCAGTCCGGCCTGCGCGGCGCTGAATCCAGCGGCCGCATACACCACCATGCCGAGCGAGGTGGCGATCAGCACCATGCAGACGGCGATGAAAATGGTCGAGATGCGGATCATTTAAGCCGGTGGTTGCCTGCCGATCCGCCATCTTTGTCGATTCGGCGGACGAGTCCACTGGATTCGTCCGCCATCCCAAGGGGATATCGGGCGGCTATCAGGCGACCGCGCGGATCACCTTACCGACCTTGTCGACGATCTCACCGATATGGTCTTCGCTGAGGATCAGCGGCGGGGTCAGCGCCAGGGTGTCGCCGGCGATCCGCAGCATCAGCTCGTGATCGTGGAAGGCGGCATTCATCGACTCGAAGCCGCGCTTGCCGGGCGCATCGGCGATCGGGGCCAGATCGATGCCGGCGGTCAGGCCGACGGTGCGGATGTCGACCACGTTCGGCGCGTCCTTCAGCGACATCACCGCCTCGGCGAATTTCGGCTCCAGCGCCTTGGCTCGCTCGAACAGCTTTTCGTCGCGATAGATGTCGAGGGTCGCGATGCCCGCGGCGCAGGCCAAAGGATGCGCCGAATAGGTGTAGCCATGGGCCAGTTCGACCGCGTGCTCAGGGCCGGTCATGAAGGCATCGTGGATCTCGGCGGAGGTGATCACGCCGCCCATCGGCACCGCGCCGTTGGTGACGCCCTTGGCGAAGGTGATCATGTCCGGGGTCACGCCGTAACGTTCGGACGCGAAGGCGTGGCCGAGACGGCCGTAGCCGGTGATGACCTCGTCGAAGATCAACAGGATGCCGTGCTTCTTGGTGATCTCGCGCAGGCGCTTCAAATAGCCCTTCGGCGCCGGCAGCACGCCGGTGGAGCCGGCCATCGGCTCGACGATCACCGCCGCGATGGTGTTGGCGCCGTGCAGATTGACGAGGCCCTCGAGCGCGTCGGCGAAGTGCGCGCCGTAGTCCGGCTCGCCCTTGGTGAAGGCCTGCTTGTCGCGATCATACGTCGCAGGCAGATGATCGACGCCGTTCAGCAGCGGGCCGAACATCTTGCGGTTGTTGCCGATGCCGCCGACCGCGGTGCCGCCGAAGCCGACACCGTGATAGCCGCGCTCGCGGCCGATCAGGCGGGTCCGCGAGCCCTGGCCCTTGATCTGCTGATAGGCGACCGCGATCTTCAGCGCGGTGTCGCCGGCTTCCGAGCCCGAATTGCAGAAGAACACGTGATCGAGGCCCTGCGGCGCCAGATCGGCGATCCGGCTGGCGAGTTCGAACGCCTTCGGCTGGCCGAACTGGAACGGCGGCGAATAATCGAGCTCGTCGGCCTGCGCCTTGATCGCCTCGGCGATCTCCTTGCGGCCGTGGCCGGCATTGGTGCACCACATGCCCGAGGCGGCGTCGATGATCTTGCGGCCGTCGGTGGTGATGTAGTGCATGCCCTCGGCTGCCACGACCATCTTGGGCGCGCGCTTGAAGGCCCGGTTCGCAGTGAACGGCATCCAGAACGCGTTCAAATCGTTCGGCGCGTTGACGGCGGACGTGGGCTTGATCTTGTCTAACATGGGGCTCCTCATGCACTGCGCGGCCGGGGGTGAAGGCGCGGCACGGTATCAGCTTCGCGCCCTGACGGGAACGCTGCCAGCCAGCAAATTTCCGTGGGGCTTCCATCTGTTAATGGACGCCACCGGCGCTGGATTTGCGCTGGATCATGCAACCCCGCCTTGCTGCGACGGACAGCGGCTGATACCAACCCGGCCCTGACTTGGAAGGCGACGATGGCTGAAAAACCGAAAAAACCCTCGAAACTGCGCGCCCGACTGCCGCGCGGCCTCGCCGATCGCGGCCCCGCCGAGATCGCGGCGACGCGCGCCATGGTGGAGAAGATCCGCGAGGTGTACGAACGCTACGGCTTCGAGCCGGTCGAGACCCCGGCGTTCGAATACACCGATGCGCTCGGCAAATTCCTGCCCGATCAGGATCGCCCCAACGAGGGCGTGTTCTCGCTGCAGGACGACGACGAGCAGTGGATCAGCCTGCGCTACGACCTGACCGCGCCGCTCGCCCGCTACGTCGCCGAGAATTTCGACGCGCTGCCGAAGCCGTATCGCAGCTACCGGTTCGGCTGGGTGTTCCGCAACGAAAAGCCCGGCCCCGGCCGCTTCCGCCAGTTCATGCAGTTCGACGCCGACACCGTCGGCGCCCCGACCGCCGCCGCCGACGCCGAGATGTGCATGATGGCGGCGGATACGATGGAAGCGCTCGGCATCCCGCGCGGCAGCTACGTGGTGAAGGTGAATAACCGCAAGGTGCTGGACGGGGTGCTGGAGAGCATCGGGCTCGGTGGCGACGAGAATATCGGGCGTCGACTTACGGTCCTGAGGGCGATCGATAAGCTTGATAAGTTCCCTGCTGACGAGATCAGAAAACTTCTTGGCCCGGGACGATGGGATGGAGGGGAAGAGGGAAAGGGCGATTTTACGAAAGGCGCTGAGCTAGATTTCGCGCAAATCGAATCTTTGATGCAGTTTGTGAACTGGAAGGCGCTTGCCTACGTGCATGAATCCAGAGCCGATGGTTCAATCGAGACTAAGATCGAACGAGATACAATCTCACCCAACGAAAATGTCGTCGATGCCTTACGAGCCGTTTTTGGTGCTGAGGCGACGACCGGTGCTGGTCTGGATGAACTTTCGGAAATTGCGAGATTGGTGCAAGCTTCTGGATACGAGAGCAGAGTCCGCATCGATCCTTCCGTCGTCCGTGGCCTCGAGTACTACACGGGCCCGGTTTACGAGGTCGAACTGCTGCTCGACACCAAGGACGAGAAGGGCCGCCCGGTGCGGTTCGGCTCGGTCGGCGGCGGCGGGCGCTATGACGGCCTGGTGTCGCGCTTCCGCGGCGAGCCGGTGCCGGCGACCGGATTCTCGATTGGCGTGTCGCGGCTACAGGCGGCGCTGACGCTGATCGGCCAGCTCGACAACAAGCCGCAGCCCGGCCCTGTCGTGGTCACCGTGTTCGGCGGCGACATCGCCGGCTATCAGAAGATGGTCGCGAGCCTGCGCCAAGCCGGCATCCGCGCCGAGTTGTACTTGGGCAATCCCAAGCACTCGCTCGGCCAGCAGATGAAATACGCCGACAAGCGCAACTCGCCCTGCGCCATCATCCAGGGCTCGGACGAAAAGCAGCAGGGCATCGTGCAGATCAAGGACCTGATCCTGGGCGCCGAACTGGCGTCGCTGGAGAAGGACCGCGACGAGTACTTGAAGAAGCAGGCCGAGGCGCAGTTCTCCTGCAAGGAAGAAGAACTGGTCGCCAAGGTGCAGGAACTGCTGCAGCGCCGCGGGGTGATTTGGAACTAAGCCTCCGCCCCTCATGGTGAGGAGGCGCGCAGCGCCGTCTCGAACCATGAGGCCGCGGCGACGCCAAGGGTCGCTCGCAGCGCATCCTTCGAGACGCCCGGCTTCGCCGGGCTCCTCAGGATGAGGCCCGGAATGAGGCCGCTACGAGATTCCGGGTTCGCGCTTCGCGCGCCCCGGAATGACGAGAAGAAAAACATTGTAGCAAGGGAAGAAACCACCGATGCCCGAGATCACCGTCAACATGGCCATGGGCCGCACCGACGAGCAGAAGGCCGGGATGATGCGCGACATCACCCAGGCGCTGGTGACGCATCTCGGCGTCGCCGCCGAGGACGTGGTGATTCAGATCAACGAAGCCCCGCTCACCAACAAAATGAAGGGCGGCAAGACCTTCGTGGAGCGCAAGGCCGCCCAGGGGAAGTAGGTCATCCTGCCCCATCCGTCGTCATTCCGGGGCGCTCACGACGTGAGCGAGCCCGGAATCTCGCGCTGTCGAATGGTCGGCCGATCACTTCGGGATTCCCGGTTCGCCGCTCGCGCGGCGCCCCGGAATGACGAGGGTGCTTCGGGGCAATTAGCAAGGAAGACTGCGAATGGACGCACGCGACTTCATCACCGTCGGCATGAGCGCCGAACGGCTGACCATAGTGACGCAGGACATCACCGTGCAGCACTTCGTGCCGCACATGCCCGCGGTGTTCGCCACTCCGATGATGATCCTGGTGATGGAGATGACCTCGGGCGACGCGATCGCGCCGAAGCTTCCCCAAGGCTGGGTGACGGTCGGCAGCGAAGTCGACATTCGCCACTTGGCGCCGGCCTTCGTCGGCCAGACGGTGCGGACCACCGCGGTGGTGAGCGCGGTGGAGCGCCGGGTGATCCGGTTCGAGGTCGCCTCGTTCCTCGGCGACCGCAAGGTCGGTGACGGCCGCCACGCCCGCGGCCTGGTCGACGTGGCGCTGTTCACCAAGCGCTTCGCCGAAGGCTGAGCCTCACCCTGCTGCAAAAAACAAACGCGCCCCTCGATGAGGAGCGCGTCGGAAAGCCGTGCGGAAGACGAAGGGTCGGCCGGCTTACGCCGCGACGTGATCCGGGAATACCGCCTCGATCTTGGTCTTCAGGGTCGCCGCGTTGAACGGCTTGACGATGTAGTTGTTGACGCCCGCTTTCTTGGCCGCGATCACGTTCTCGGTCTTCGATTCCGCCGTGATCATGATGAACGGGGTCTGCGACAGATTGGGGTCGGCGCGGACTTCCTTGAGCAGGTCGTAGCCGGTCATCGGCTCCATGTTCCAGTCGGAGATCACCAGGCCGTACTTCTTGGTGCGCATCTTGGCGAGCGCTGCCGAGCCGTCGCTGGCGTCATCGATATTCTCAAAACCAAGCTGCTTGAGAAGATTACGAATGATCCGGATCATGGTGCTGTAGTCGTCCACCACCAGAACCGACATCGACAAATCAACCGCCATCTTCAACTCCCCAAGGCGCCGCAGGGTGGCTCGACCACCGCCCGACCGGCCGGCTAACGCAGGTTCTTTCGAAAGTCCTGGCGTGCAACCGCCGGTCTTTCACAAGCCAAGAACTAGCATCGGGGGTTAAACAGCGCGTTAATCGACGCGCGGCAGCCGCACAGGTCTAATTCGCTTGTCTTTTCAATATATTTGCTCGGCACATCGAGGCGGAACCGGCGCTCCCCCGGTATTGCTACCAGGGCGCGAAACAGACATTCCCGAACGGCAGCGGAACCCTCCGCACCGGCAAATCGACGCGGGTCGCGGCACCTGCGCGCGCGTTTCGGGCGCGTGAGCACCGGTGCGCGCCGAGAATTCGCGTCAAAATGCAACGACAGCTCCGGTTCTGATTCAATCAGGAGCCGAAATGCTCTACGGCTCAGCGCATGAATTATCGTCACGCCTTCCACGCCGGCAACTTCGCCGACGTCATCAAGCATGTCGTGCTGGTCCGGATCCTGACCTATCTGCAGGACAAGCCGGCCGCATTCCGGGTGATCGACAGCCATGCCGGCGCCGGCCTGTACGATCTGACCAGCGACGAGGCCCGCCGCGGCGGCGAGTGGGCCACCGGCATCGCCCGGGTGCTGCAGGCGCGGTTCTCCGATCCGGCCTACGCGCTGATCGCTCCCTATCTCGACATCGTCCGGGCGTTCAATCCGCAGCGCGAGCTCACCGCCTATCCAGGCTCGCCGCTGATCGCGCGCGCCCTGCTCCGTCCCCAGGACAGCCTGGTGGCCTGCGAGCTCGAGCCGGTGGCGCGCAAGCAACTGATCAGCGCGCTGCGCCACGATCCGCAAGGCCGGGTGGTCGACCTCGACGGATGGACCGCGCTCACCGCCTTCGTGCCGCCGAAGGAACGCCGCGGACTGGTGCTGATCGACCCGCCGTTCGAACGCAAAGACGAGTTCGAGCAGATGGCCGCCAAGTTCGCCGCAACCTACGCCAAGTGGCCGACCGGCGTGTATCTGATGTGGTATCCGGTGAAGAACCGCCGGGCGACCGAAACCCTCGCGGCGGCCGTCGCCTCGACTACCGCTGCAGCGGGCGCCGACAAGTGCTTGCGCCTGGAGTTCAGCGTCGCGCCGCAGCAGCCGAACGGCGCGCTGACGTCGACAGGGTTGCTGATCGTCAACCCGCCATGGACTCTCGCCGATGAGCTGAGAACCGTTCTTCCCGAGCTGGAGCGACCACTCGGGCTCGGTGGGGTCGGACGTTACCGCCTCGAATTCCAAAAGCCCTGATTACTCATCTGCTGCCTGCATCAGCTTGCGAAAAGTCACAACTCGACCGTAGGCAATCAGTGTATTTCCGTATTATGCTAGTTCCATTGGACTGGCTTTACGTTCCGCTTCCGCAAATGGGGGCGGCGGAGTGACAAGGCCTCAAGCGTAGTTGCTTGGACCGGCAATCAGTCGCAGGTCCCGCTCTCGGCCAAGCTATCCGGCAAGCGAAATGCCAGGTCGCACCGTCGCGCTGGCGCGCCACGGAAAGCATGCTGGGAGGAGTTTCCGGAATGGCAATGACGGGAACGGTGAAGTTCTTCAACGGGGAACGCGGCTACGGCTTCATCAAACCTGATGACGGCGGTCGCGACGTGTTCGTTCACATTACCGCGGTCGAACGTGCCGGCTTGAAGGACCTGACCGAAGGGCAGCGTATTACGTTCGAGGTGGAACCCGACAAGAAGGGCAAAGGCCCGAAGGCGGTCAATCTGGTCGTATCGTAGCGCCGCCGACACGCGCTGGCAGCGGCCGCGCGGCGCGGTCGCCGCAGCTTGGCGATGCACGAACGATGCGCGCGACTGGCGATGCGAAAGGTCGGGCAGCGTTGCCCGAGACGTAGAGGTTTGCGCCCGAACATCACACCATCGCGAGCCGGCCAAGCCGCCGGCCGGGCAACGTGGCTTGGAGCAACGTGCTTTGGGCAGCGAGCCTTTGGGCGGCGTGCCTTGGGGTAACGTGCCTTGGTGTAAGGTGCTTCGAGCAACCTGCTTCGGGCAACTCGTCCGCGTGGCAGGTAACAAGCTCGTCCGGCCGGTGGCCAGGTTTCGACAAGGCACCTGTCCGGCCACCAATCAGCGCGTCTCACACAAAGAAAATCCCGGCCGCGCACGGCCGGGAGTTGTGATCGACGAGTTTCTTGATCGCGAAGGTTTCGTCGCGGCTTAGAAGTGGTAGTTGATGCCGGCGCGGACCACGCCGAAATTGTAGCCGTTCGGCATGTTGGTGATGAAGAAGTTGCTGGTCGACAGGCTGCCGTACAGATACTCGACCTTGGCGCTCAAGCGCGGCGCGAAGGCGAATTCGGCACCGGCACCGACCGTCCAGCCGGCGCTGCTGTGGCTCTCGCTGGAGAGCAGATTCTGGCCCTTGAGCTGTCCGAACGCCAGACCGCCGGTAGCATAGAGCAGCACGTCGTTCATCGCGTAGCCGAGGCGACCGCGGGCGGTTCCGAACCAGGGGTTCGAGAACTTGTAGGGCGCGAAGGTGTCGTCGGCGGTCGAGAACTGGATGTCGCCCTCGAGACCGAACACGATGTTGCCGGACTGCCAGTTGTAGCCGCCCTGCACGCCGCCGGAGAAGCCGGACGGCTTGGTGATGTTGTTGGTGACGTTGCCCCAGGAGTAGCCGAGGTTGCCACCGAGATAGGGGCCGGCCCAACTGAACGCATTCAGCGGCTGGTTGACCGTGTAGGGGGCGTTCGACCGATAGTACCCCATGTCGGCCGCCTGAGCCGTCGAAACGCTTGCGGCAATCACGGCCGCCGCTGCCAGTGTAACTTTACGCATCTTACTCTCCTCGACGACACGGCCCGCGCCAGCGGCGGCGCGATCAGCGTCCGGTCATCGGCCGCCCGAGGGCCGATAGGAAAATGTCCCGAATGGTTACGGCTTTGCTCACTTTTCCCGTCGAATTTATCGAGAGTTTTAAGTTAAGCGGTTCTTAACCCGCCCCCGGTTCCAAGGTGCATCGTTAACAAAATCTTACTCCCCGGCCATCGCGGCAACAGCATGGCGGGGCAGGGAAATTTCCCGCAGCCCCGGTTTCGCGCCGGCGCCTCGCGCTGGCACCGGCGGGGCCGAGCGCATAGGTTGGGGCCGCCATGATTCACGATCCCGCCGCGCAGCAGACGGCCGCGGCCGAACCATCCGCCGACGCCCCCTCCTCCGCCACGGCCGCGCCCGCCGCGGAGGCGCGCCCGGCCGCCGGAACGCAGGACATCGACGCCGCGACCGCTTCGCTTGCGGTCGAGGAGGACGACGAGGCGCGCCTGCCCGAGGCCGAGGACGAGCCGGATGCGGAGACGGCCGCGCCCATCGCCGCCGGGCCGATGGCGGTCGGCCGCTCGGCGATCGCCCGCGCGGTGCGGCTGGCCCCGACCTCGCCCGGCGTCTACCGGATGCTGAACGCCGACCGCGACGTGCTCTATGTCGGCAAGGCCAAGAACGTGAAGAAGCGGCTGGCGTCCTACGCCCGCCCGACCGGCCAGGTGCTGCGGATCGCCCGCATGATCGCCCTCACCGTCGAGGTCGAGGTGATCTCCACCACCACCGAGACCGAAGCGCTGCTGCTCGAAGCCAACCTGATCAAGCAGCTCCGGCCGCGCTTCAACGTCCAGCTCCGCGACGACAAGTCGTTCCCCTATATCCTGATCACCGGCGACCATTGGGCGCCGCAGATCCTCAAGCACCGCGGCGCGCAGAGCCGCCCCGGCCGGTACTTCGGTCCGTTCGCTTCGGCGGGCGCGGTGAACCGCACCATCACGGCGCTGCAGCGCGCGTTCCTGGTGCGCTCCTGTACCGACTCGTTCTTCGAGAGCCGCACCCGGCCCTGCCTGCTGTACCAGATCCGGCGCTGCGCCGGCCCGTGCACCGGCGAGGTCGACTTTCCGGGCTATTCCGAGCTGGTCCGCGAGGCGACCGACTTCCTGTCCGGCCGCAGCCGGGCCGTGAAGCAGTTGCTCGCCGCCGAAATGGAGAAGGCGTCGGACGAGCTCGAATTCGAGACCGCGGCGCTGTACCGCGACCGGCTGGCGGCGCTGTCGGCGATCCAATCACAGCAGGGCATCAATCCGCGCACCGTCGAGGAAGCCGACGTGTTCGCGATCCATCAGGACGGCGGCTATTCCTGCGTCGAGGTGTTCTTCTTCCGCACCGGCCAGAACTGGGGCAATCGCGCCTATTTCCCGCGCGCGGAGAAGACCTTCACGCCCGAGGAGGTGCTCGGCGCATTCGTGGCGCAGTTCTACGACGACAAGCCGCCGCCGAAGCTGATCCTGTTGTCGCACGAGATCGAAGAGGCCGAACTGCTCGGCGACGCGCTCAGCGTCAAGGCCGGCCGCAAGGTCGAATTGTCGGCGCCCAAGCGCGGCGAGAAGAAGGAACTGGTCGCCCACGCCCAGACCAACGCCCGCGAAGCGCTCGGCCGCAAGCTCGCCGACACCGCCACCCAGGCCCGGCTGCTGGAGAACCTCGCCACCACGCTCGGCCTGCCGAAGGTGCCGCAGCGGATCGAGGTGTACGACAACAGCCACATCCAGGGCACCAACGCGGTCGGCGCGATGATCGTCGCCGGCCCGGACGGCTTCATCAAGAACCAGTACCGCAAATTCAACATCCGCTCCGAAGGGCTGACGCCGGGCGACGACTACGCAATGATGCGCGAAGTGCTGCAGCGGCGGTTCAAGCGGCTGGTGACGCCGCCGGCGGAGGGCGATGCGCCCGCCAAGCCGAAGGACGACGACGTGCCGCAATGGCCGGACCTCGTCATCATCGACGGCGGCCGCGGCCAGCTCAACGCCGCGCGCGAGGCGCTGGCCGGTATCGGCTTGACCGATCAGGTCACGCTGCTCGGCGTCGCCAAGGGCCCGGACCGCGACGCCGGGCGCGAGACCCTGTTCCTGCCGGAACGCGACGCCATCAAGCTCGAGCCGCGCGACCCGGTGCTGTATTTCATCCAGCGGCTGCGTGACGAGGCGCATCGCTTCGTGATCGGCTCGCACCGCACGCTGCGCAAGAAGGACATCCGCGAAGCCGGCCTGCAGGAGATCCCCGGCATCGGCCCGACGCGCAAGCGCGCCCTGCTCTTGCACTTCGGGACGCTGAAGGAGATCGAGCGGGCGTCGATCGCCGACCTCGGCAAGGTTCCGGGAATCAGCGCCGAAAGCGCGCGGCGAATCTTCGAGTTCTTCCATGCTCGGCCCGGATGATGCGCAGCGCCCCCCGACCAAAGTCGGCGGCACCTGGAGCCGCCGCGCCCCATGCGGATTTCACCTTTTCCTGATACGGAACGGAGACGCCGGCACCGGAGGTTGACCTTCTGCTGCGGGCAGTATTGGTAAGCTGCGATGAACAACGTTTCGACCAGAGCGCCGGCGCGGGGAACGAAGACGTCGCTGACGCTTCCGAACATCCTCACCTACGCGCGTATCGCCGCAATTCCGGTGGTGGTCGGCTGCATCTTCGCGCAGTCGATCCTCGGCGGCCCGCTGGCGCTGCGCTGGGTCGCGCTCGCCGTGTTCATCGCGGCGGCGATCACCGATTTTCTCGACGGCCATTTTGCCCGGATCTGGGACCAGCACTCGGCATTCGGCCGGATGCTCGATCCGATCGCCGACAAGCTGCTGGTAGCATCCTGCCTGCTGATGCTGGCCGCAGACAGCATCATCCATGGCTGGACGCTGTGGGCCGCGATCGTGATCCTGTGCCGCGAAATCCTGGTGTCGGGCCTGCGCGAATATCTCGCCGCGCTGCGCGTCAGCGTGCCGGTGACGCGGCTGGCGAAATGGAAGACCACCGCGCAGCTCGTCGCGATCGGCTTTTTGCTCGCCGGCGAGGCCGGCAACCAGATCCTGCCCTTCACCACAGAAATCGGCGTCTCGCTGCTGTGGCTGTCGGCGCTGCTGACGATGTACACCGGCTACGATTACTTCCGCGCCGGCATCCACCATCTGATCGAAGAGGATCAGGCATGAAGGTGAAGTATTTCGCCTGGGTGCGCGAGCGGATCGGGGTCGACGAAGAGATCGTCGAACCGCCGCCGGCCGTAGCCACCGTCGCCGACCTGATCGGCTGGCTGGCGGCGCGCGGCGATGGCTATGCGCTGGCGTTCGAAAAGCCCGGCGTGATCCGCGCCGCGATCGACCGTGCCCACGTTCGCGCCGAGACGCCGATCGCCGGCGCCCGCGAAGTTGCGTTCTTCCCGCCGATGACCGGCGGCTAATGCCATTCGCGCACGGCATGATCCGATGACCGTTCCGGTGACCATCCGCATTCAGGACGCCGATTTCGACATCGCCGCAGAAATCACGGCGATGACGAAGGGCCGCACCGACATCGGCGCGGTGGTGTCGTTCACCGGCCTGTGCCGCGGCATCGAAGGCGACGACACCGTCGCGGCGCTGACGCTCGAGCACTATCCCGGCATGGCCGAGGAGGAGATCCAGCGCCACGCCGACGAGGCGATCAGGCGCTGGCCCGCGGTCACCGCGCTGACGATCGTCCACCGCGTCGGCCGGCTGGTGCCGGGCGACAACATCGTGCTGGTGCTGACCGCCTCGGCGCATCGCCAGGCCGCGTTCGCCGCAGCGGAATTCCTGATGGACTATCTCAAAACCAACGCGCCGTTCTGGAAGCGCGAGGAGCGCTCTGGCGAGTCGCGCTGGGTCGAGGCGCACAGCCGCGACGACGCAGCGCTGGCGCGATGGAGCAAGGATTAATGGCGAAGAACACAAAAGCGAAAGCCGCCAAGGCAGCTAGGCCGAAAGCTGCGAAGACGGCTGTCGCGAAGACCAAGCCCGCCAAACGCAGCGTTGCGGCCAAGGCTGCGGCCGCCAAGCCGCCGAAGGTGGCGCCGGGCGAACTGGTCACGCTGCTCGATTTCGTTCGCTACGCCGTCAGCCGCTTCGCCGAATCCGGCGTGGTGTTCGCGCACGGCACCACCGATCCGATCGCCGAAGCCGTGTTCCTGATCGGCGAGACGCTGCATCTGCATCCCGATCAGTTCGAGATGTTCGCCTCCGCCCGCGTCACCGCGCGTGAAGCCGCCGCGATCCTCGGCCTGATCGAGCGCCGCATCGCCACGCGGTTACCCGCGGCGTATCTGGTGAACAAGATCTACATGCGCGGCGTGCCGTTCTATGTCGACGAGCGAGTGATCGTGCCACGCTCCTTCATCGGCGAACTGCTGGACTCGCATTTCGACGGCGGCGACACCTCGCTGATCGACGCGCCGGAGGCGGTCGAGCGCGTGCTCGACCTCTGCACCGGCTCTGGCTGCCTTGCGATCCTGGCGGCCTACGCCTTCCCGAATGCGACCATCGATGCCGTCGATCTGTCGAAGGATGCACTCTCGGTCGCGGCCCGCAACGTCGCCGAGCACCGGCTCGACGATCGCGTCAGCCTGTATCAGGGCGACCTGTTCGGTCCGCTCGGCGAGGAGCGTTACGACCTGATCATCACCAACCCGCCTTATGTCGATGCCGACGGAATGGCCAGCCTGCCGGCCGAGTGCCGCGCCGAGCCGGCGATGGCGTTCGACGGCGGCGACGATGGTCTTTCCATCATCCGCCGCATCCTCGCCGAGGCGAAGGATCACCTCAACCCGGAGGGCGGCCTGCTGTGCGAAGTCGGCCGCTGCCGCCCGCAGATCGAAGACGAGTTTCCGCAGCTTCCGCTGCTGTGGCTCGACAGCGAAGATTCCGAAGCCGAAGTATTCTGGATCGCCGCGGCGGATTTGTAACTTCCGACGCGCACCGTCATTCCGGGGCGCGAACGCAGTGAGCGAACCCGGAATGACGTCGAAAAAACGGACTACTCGCCCGCCCCGAACCGCAGGAACGTGAACTCGGTGTCGTCATAGGCGCGGCGGTCGAGTTCGGTGTAGCCGGCAGGCGCGGCGAAGCCGGCGTCCTTGGCTTCCTCGACGATCACCAGCGCGCCCGGCAGCAGCCAGCCGCCATCGCGTAGCGAGGCGAGCGAAGCCTCCGCGAGCTGCTTACGGTACGGCGGATCGAGGAATGCGACGCCGAACGGTTCGACCGGATGCGCCGGGCCCAGATTGGCGGCGTCGCGGCGATACACTTTGCTGACGCCGCCGAGCCCGAGCGCCTCGACATTGGCGCGCAGCAATGCGCGCGCCTCGGCGCCGTTGTCGACGAACAGCACGAACTTGGCGCCGCGCGACGACGCCTCGATGCCGAGCGCGCCGGTGCCGGCGAACAGGTCGAGCACCCGCGCATCGAGCAGCGGATTCTCGTAGGCGTGCATCAGGATGTTGAACACCGACTCGCGCAACCGGTCCGCCGTCGGCCGAATCTCCCGCGACGACGGCGCCACCAGATTACGCCCCCGCAGCCGCCCCCCGATCACGCGCATGGGAG
>NZ_QUMK01000069.1 GCF_010907035.1 Rhodopseudomonas sp. BR0M22 | reverse complement strand
GACCTGTTGCTGCGCGTCGCAATCGTCTGGCTGCTGGTGCTGGCGACACTCTGGGTCGCACAGCCTTATCTCAGTGCGTTTTGGTTCTCCGCCACCGGCCCGCGCACCGTCACCGCACGCGGCGATCTGGCGCCGGCCGAGAAGGCCACCATCGAGCTGTTCAAGCAGGTGTCGCCCTCCGTGGTGCATGTGTTTGCGCAAGCGCAGCAGCGTGTGTCGCCGTTCTTCGCCCAGCAGGAAGCGCCGGTGCAGTCAGGCTCCGGTGTGATCTGGGACGCCGCCGGCCACGTCGTCACCAACAATCACGTCATCCAGAACGCCAGCCAGCTCGGCGTTCGGCTGGCGTCCGGCGAGTTCGTCACCGCACGCGTGGTCGGAGCGGCGCCGAACTACGATTTGGCGGTGCTGCAGCTGGAGCGGCCGCAGACGCCGCTGCGCCCGATCGCGATCGGCAGCTCGGAAGATCTCCAGGTCGGGCAGGCGACCTTTGCGATCGGCAACCCCTATGGCCTCGAGCAGACGCTCACCACGGGCATCGTCAGCGCGCTGCGGCGCCGATTGCCGACCGCGGCGGCACACGAGGTCCGCGGCGTGATCCAGACCGATGCGGCGATCAATCCGGGCAACTCCGGCGGCCCGCTGCTCGACAGCGCCGGCCGGCTGATCGGCATCAACACGGCGATCATCTCCGGCTCCGGCGCTTCGGCGGGCATCGGCTTTGCGATTCCGGTCGATGCGGTCAATCGCGTCGTCACGGCCTTGATCACCAACGGCACGGTGCCGGTGCCGGGCATCGGCATCATCGCGGCGCGAGAGAACGAGACCGCTCAGCTCGGGATCGACGGAGTGGTGATCCTGCGGACCCTGCCGGACTCACCGGCGGCGCAGGCCGGGCTGGAAGGCGCTACCGACGACGGCTATGTCCGCGATGTCATCACCGCCGCAGACGGTAAGCCGGTTCACGGCATGTCGGATCTTGCCGCTGCGCTGGAGGACGCCGGAATCGGCCGAGACGTCAAGCTGACGGTCGAGCGCGACGGCCGGACCCGCACGGTCACCTTAAAGGTCACCGACATCTCACAGCGCCGCCGGACCTGACGAAGCTTTGGGCGCAGCCCAAGCATCCGCATTGGATGCGATCGTTTCCGGCGAGCACGCAGATGACTGCGCCGGGCAAAAAAGTGCAGAAGCCAAGAAGAGATGGACACAAGAAATCGAGCGGCGGGGCGAAGGCCCGACCGCTCGATTTTTCCCGCTATGAAGGCTGATCCTTGCGAGGAGCCCGGATCAGCGCTTCGCGCTGTCCGGGCAGAGACACTGCGACGAAGCGCTTCGCCTGGAGGCTCAGGCCACCTTCGACAATGGCGTGTCGGCGGCCTGCTCGGTCACTTCGTGGGTGATCACTTCGAAGTTCAGCAGATTGGTGACGCCGAACGAGGTCGAGATGGCAACGTCGGCGGCGTCGCGTCCGCGCGCGATCACGATGCGGCCGATCCGCGGCGGGTTGTGGCGGGCGTCGAAGGTGTACCAGCGGCCGTCGAGGTAGACTTCGAACCACGCCGAAAAATCCATCGGCGCCGGATCGATCGGCACGCCGATGTCGCCGAGATAGCCGGTGCAGTAACGCGCCGGAATATTCATACAGCGGCAAAGCGCGACGGCGAGGTGGGCGAAGTCGCGGCAGACGCCGATCTGCTCGAAGTGTCCTTCCGAAGCCGTGCGATCGTTGCGGGCGAACTGATAGCCGAAGGTGATCCGATTATGCACGTAATCGACGATCGCCTGCACCCGTTCCCAGCCCGAGTTGATGCCGCCGAACAGCGACCAGGCGAGATTTGACAGCTTGTCGGTGTCGCAATAGCGGCTGCCGAGCAGATAGACCATCACCTCGTCGGGGAGCTCGCCGACCGGGATCTGCCGGGCTCCTGGCGCGACCTCGTCCGGCAGGCCGGAATCCTCGATCAGGAAGTCATTGCTGATGTCGATGCGACCGGGCGGCGCGACGATCCGGGTGCAGACATTGCCGAACATGTCGGTGAAGTCGCGCGACGGCACGTCCGGCGAAAACTTGATGACGTGGTCGCCGATCACATGCTGCGCGCGCGACGGGTGCACGCTGAGCAGCAGGTTGATCGGCGTTTCCTGGAAACAGTGGAACGCGATATTGTAGCCTGCGCGAATGATCACCTGAAAAGCTCCGTTGCTGATCGAGAAAGGCCGATAATCGATCGGCCTGTATTGTTAGTCTCAATCGCGAAGCGAACCTGGCGTTCCCTCTACCCAGCGGAGAGGGCTGCGCAAATTTGTGGCAAAACGCCGGCGCGTTGCCGCGCCGGCGTCCCCTCGTTACTTGGAGAGCCCGAACAGCAGCAACGAGCGGGCCGTGACCTGATACACCTCGCCGCAATCGAACTGTTCGTCTGAAGTGCCGTGAGGCAGGTTGGTGTCGATCAGCAGCGACCATTTCGAGCCGTGCGGAACCTCGGGCAGGGTGAAGTCGACGACGCCGTCGAAGCTGTTCAGGATCAGCAGAACGGTGGCCTCCTGACCCTGCTTGTGGATACCCGTGGTCTGCGCCCGGCCGTCGAGCAGCATGCCGAAGCACTTCACATTGGCGTCGTCCCAGTGCTCCTGCTGCATCTCGCCGCCATTGGCGTTGATCCAGGTGACGTCCCGAACCTCGAGTTCCTCGTCGTAATGTCCGGTGAGGAACCTGCTGCGGCGGAGCGTTGGATTGGTTCGGCGTAGCTCGATCAGCCGCTGCGTGAAGTTCCGCAGGTGCTGCGCGGCCTCGTCGTGGTCCCAATGCACCCAGGAGATCTCGTTGTCCTGGCAATAGGCATTGTTGTTGCCGTTCTGCGTGCGACCGAATTCGTCGCCGGCGAGCAGCATCGGCGTGCCTTGGGCGAGCAACAGGGTCGCCAGCATGTTGCGCTTCTGCCGCTCGCGCAACGCCATGATCGCTTCGTCGTCGGTCGGCCCTTCGGCGCCGCAGTTCCAGGAGCGGTTGTCGGAGTGGCCGTCGCGATTGTCCTCGCCATTGGCGGCGTTGTGCTTCTCGTTGTAGCTCGCCCAGTCGTGCAGGGTGAAGCCGTCGTGGGCGGTGATGAAGTTGATGCTGGACCAGGCGCGCCGGCCCTGGCGATTGAACACATCGCCGGAGGCGGACAGACGCGGCGCCAGTGCCGCGGCCGACGCATCGCCGCGCCAATAGTCGCGCACGGTGTCGCGGAACTTGTCGTTCCATTCCGCCCAGCCGGGCGGAAAGCCGCCGACCTGATAGCCGCCGGGCCCGCAGTCCCACGGCTCTGCGATCAGCTTCACCGAGCTGAGCAGCGGATCCTGCATCACTGCTTTGAGAAAGCCGCTCTGCTCGTCGAAGCCGTAATGCTCGCGCGCCAGAATGGTGCCGAGGTCGAACCGGAAGCCGTCGATGTGCATTTCGCCGGCCCAATAGCGCAGACTGTCATTGACCATCTGGATCACGCGCGGATGCGTGAGGTTGACGGTGTTGCCGGTGCCGGTGTCGTTGATGTAGTAGCGCTTCTGTTCGGGCAGCAGCCGATAGTAGCTGGCGTTGTCGATGCCCTTGAACGACAGCGTCGGGCCGAGCTCGTTGCCTTCGGCGGTGTGATTGTAGACGACGTCGAGGATCACGGCGAGACCGACATCGTGCAGCCGTGCGACCATCTCCTTGAATTCGCGCAAGCTGTTCGGGACGTCGGCGGCGTAGCGCGGGTCGGGCGCGAAGAAGCCGATGGTGTTGTAGCCCCAGTAGTTCACCAGCTTCTTGTCGAGTAGGTAGCTGTCGTTGACGAAGGTGTGGATCGGTAGCAATTCGACCGCCGTTACGCCGAGCGAGGCGATGTAGTCGACCACCGGCTTGGTGCCGAACCCCGCATAGGTACCGCGCAGATTGTCCGGCACCTCGGGGTGCAGCATGGTGAAACCTTTGACGTGGGTTTCGTAGACGATGGTCTGGTCCCACGGCACGAACTGACGGCCGGGCTCGCCCTTCCAGTCGAAGTCCGGATCGACCACCACGCACTTCGGCACGAACCTGGCGCTGTCGCGCTCGTCGAAGGTGGTGTCGTCGCCGCTCTCCATCACGTAGCCGAACACGGCCGGGTCCCAGGTCAGTTCGCCGGCGTGGGCGCGCGCGTAGGGATCGAGCAACAGCTTGTTCGGATTGAAGCGATGGCCGTTGTCGGGCTCGTAGGGGCCGTACACCCGATAGCCGTAGAACGTGCCGGGACCGACATCGGGAATGTAGCCGTGAAACACCTCGTCGGTGTATTCGGGCAGTTCGATCCGACGCTCGGTATCGCCGTCGAACAGGCAGACTTCGACCTTGGTGGCGTTGGCGGAGAACAGGGCGAAATTGGTGCCGTTGCCGTCCCAGCAGGAACCGAGCGGATAAGGCAGGCCTTCGCGGACCGTGCCGGCGTCGTACACCACGTTGTAGCCGGGGGCCGTCTGCGGCTTCGCTGCGGGTTCAGCCGCCTCGGTCTCCGGCGGAAGCTCGAGCGTTTCGGTCGTGTCGGTCATTGCGGCTCCTGCACATGCGATGGCAACTCACCCGAGTGGTGGCGCGCTCCGTAAAGCGCGGCCCACGGACGATGCGCGCCGACGGTCGCGTCATGCACAAGCCCCACACCCGTGACTGCCGACAATGCACGAGCGCGGTTCCGGTTCCATCGCCGGTGCGGCGCGGAGTGCGCCGCGATGACCGCGCGCGAGAGTTTCCGCGGTTGTTCCGGCCTCAGCAACGAAAGCGGCCCGGCGGATCGTGCCGCCGGGCCGGGTCATCATCGAAATGCAGGCGAATGCCGTTTACTTGTTGGCTTTCGATTCCGAGGTGGTGTTGGTGCGGTCGCGATCGAGCTGCTGCGCCATTTCGAGATGGTGCTGCAGTTTCGGCAATGTGGTGCCGGCCCAGTTCTTCAGCGCCGCGTTGTCGCCCCCCTTGGCGTAACGCTCGAACAGCGATACCGCGTCCTTGTGGGCGGCGACTTGCTGCTCGTCGAATGTCTCGTTGAACTCGGCGCCGTTGGCGTTCTTCAGTTTGTCGAGCTTGGCCTGGTGGGCGGAATCGAGCGCCGTCGGCAGCGCCGCCTTGACCTTGCCGTCGGACACCAGCGACTTCAGCTCGCTCGACGTCTTGGTGTGATCGGTGATCATCTGCTTGGCGAACGCCTGCTGTGCGGCGCTGCCCTTGCGTTCGGCGAGCTGGTTCGACTGGATCTCGAACATGTCGCTGATGGCGACCTGCTTGACGAAGTCCTCGGTGGAGGGTGCGATCCCGAGCACCGAATTGACGCCAGTCTTCTCGGTGACCGATTCCGCCAGGGCAGGGGTTGCAATCAGGAGGCAGCCGAGGACGAGTGCGGTGCGGTTCATCGTGGTTTCCTTTCAGCTTGCAGCTTTGCGGTTGACGCCCTTGCGGAGCGCCACGGTGTTGAGCTTGGTGTTGGCGGCCTTTTCCTCGTTGAGATTGGTGGTGAGGAAGCGAACGATGTCGTCGTGGCCGAGCGCCTCGGCCCAGGCGATCAGCGTGCCGTAGCGGGCGATCTCGTAGTGCTCGACCGCCTGCGCATTGGCGACGATGGCGGCGTCCAGAACGGTTTTGTCGGCGATCTCACCGGCGGTGTCGTCGGCTTCCTTGATCAGGCCGTCGATCGCCGGGCAGTCGATCCCGGATGGCTTCTCGCCGAGCTTCTTGAACACCTGATCGAGGCGCTCGATCTGCTTCGCGGTTTCTTCCAGATGCGCTTTCAGGCCCTGCGACAGCTCGCGATTGGTGGCCTGCTCGATCATCTTCGGCAGCGCCTTGGTGATCTGCTGTTCGGCGTAATAGATGTCGCGGAGGCCGTGCAGCAGCAGGTCCTCCATCGTCTGAATATCCTTGCTGAAAAATCCCATCGTCGTCTCCCCTCGGACGAGGCGCGGCCTGCGACTCGTCCGGAGAACCAAGGTCGGTCGATTCCGTTCCGCCAAGCGGCAGGGGCGGACAACCTGCCTGCGGTCGCGTGCGGTCCGGACATCGGGCAGCGCTCGAGGACGTGGAAGTTGGTGGTGCGCCGGCAAGGGGAGTTGAGAGCCCGCGGCTAACGTGTTACGGGGGCTGCATCGCGGGTGTAGCTCAATGGTAGAGCAGCAGCCTTCCAAGCTGAATACGAGGGTTCGATTCCCTTCACCCGCTCCAATCTCTATTTGATTGAAAATACTCTGTTTTTTGTCGAAGCCGGTTGATCGGCTCAGACGCAGAGTCCGCTGGCCCACGCCACAACGCGTCGTTTCCGGATCCGTCGAGGCTGGCATCTGCGAGTCGGCGCTTCGCGCCAGCTTGGCCGGCATCCTGCGCAGTGCTCCCCGGCCGTTCTGCCTGCCCGGTCTTCAACGCGTGCTCGTCTCTTCAGTAAGGCTGGCATCCATCACCACTGTTGAAGCCGGCTTGGTCTGCTGAGCGTCGCCGCACAGCCGATGGCGTCTTCTTTGCGGCCGACACGATCTCCGCGCGGTCTGGACTGCCCGCGATGTGTGCATCGGCGTGCTCATCCGAGGCGCCATTGACTGCTTCCGCGCCTCTGTTGCGAAGACGGCAAATGCCTAATCGGTCAAAAAGGGCAGATTCGAACGGCTCGGTTGGCCTGTTTTCCGTGATGAAGAGAGCAATTTCGATCTGGCACGCGGCGTGCATGACCGATTTGACCGATTTGTCGGTCTGTCGTTCACAGCAAAAGGGGATCGCGATGCATTCGGACCTTAGCCGCCGCAACTTCCTGAAAGGAGCCGCGGGGGCTGCCGCCGCGGCAGGTTACGTTCAGATCAATCCGGACTTCTTCATCTCTCCGGCGCATGCGCAGGCCGGCAAGACCATGACCTTCCTGTCGGCCGAGAACATCACCGGCAACTGGGATCCGACGGCACATACGACGCTATCGCAGAAGAACATCGAAGGTTTCGTGATGGGTTTTCTGACCCGCACGCCGATGAAGCTCGAGGACCCCTCGGCGGTCGTTTACGAGCTCGCTACTGATCTGAAGCTGCTCGATCCCCACCGGCTGCAGATCAAGCTGCGCGAAGGCATCAAATTCCACGATGGCAAGCCGTTCAAGGCGGAGGACGTGAAGGCGACCTTCGAATACGGCTCCAGGTCCGACCGTCCGGCGCAGTGGTACCCCGGCCCGACAGAGACGCTGAAGATCGAGACGCCCGACGACTACACGGTGATTGTCGACACCTCGAAGGGCGGCTACCCGGCGCATCTCTTCATGTTTCTCGCCGCGTTCCTGCCGATGATGTCCGCAAAGGATATCGCAGGTGGTCCGGGCGGGGTGCTGTCGCAGCGGCTGAACGGCACCGGCCCGTTCAAATTCGTCGAACAGCGCGGCAACGACACCGTGATGACGGCCTATGACGACTACTTCAAGGGCAAGCCGGCGATCGCCGGGATCAACTTCACTTTCACCGGCGACTCCACGACGCGCATGCTGTCGCTGATGAATGGTCAGGCGTCGATCGTCGAACGGCTCGAGCCGGAGCAGGTCGACACCATCAAGGACAAGCCGAATATCCACATCAATCGCGTGGTGTCGGTGGAGAACAAATATCTCTGGTTCCGCTGCTCCAAGCCGCCGTTCAACGATGTGCGGGTCCGCATGGCGGCCTGCCACGCCATCAATCGCGACGTCATCCTCGATCTGCTCGGCTCCGCGGGCCACGCTTCGGCGAACTACGTTTCGCCGGTGAAGTTCGGCTACATCGATCTGCCGAACTATCCGAAATTCGATCCTGACAAGTGCCAGGCGCTGCTGGCCGAGGCCGGCTTTCCCAAGGGCAAGGGCTTGCCGCCGCTCGAATACATCACCTCGGTCGGATTCTATCCGAAAACCAAGGAATACGGCGAGATCATCACGGAGATGCTCAACGAGCAGGGCTTCAAGGTCAGCCTGACCGTGCTGGAGCCGGCGGCGTGGAACGAGCGGTTGTACGACCGGCCCGGCGGTGGCCCCGGCCATATGGTGGATTGCGGCTGGTCGACCGGCTCGCCCGAGCCCGACCTCGTGCTGCGCACGCACTTCCATTCGAGCTCGCACCGCATTTGCGGCATCGTCGACAAGGATATCGACGCCAGCCTCGACAAGGAACGCAACGCACCGACGCTCGAGGAACGGAAGAAGGTTCTGCAGACCGAGACGATGCCGCTGCTCGCCTCCAAGGTGCCGGCGCTGTCGCTGTTCACCTCGGTGATGATCCACGCCATGCAGAAGGAGTTCGCCGGCATCTACATCTATCCGGACGGCTCGATCGACGCCTCGCAACGCTCGGCCTGACGCGGCGCGCGCCGCGAAGCAGATTCTCGCACGCGGCGCGGGCCTCGTGGCCGTGAGGTCACTCGATCGATCCGGAGCAACAAAGCCATGTTCGTTCTCAACTTTCTGATCCGCCGCCTGTCGCAGGGCGTGGTCATCATCTTCCTGGTGTCGTTTCTGATCTTCACGCTGTTGCGGGTCGTGCCCGGCGACCCGGTGCGGATGATGGCGGGTGGCATGGCGCCGGACGCGCTGATCGAGAAGATCGCCAAGGAGATGGGGCTGCGCGATCCGATCATCGTGCAGTTCGGGCGCTACATGGGCCATGTCGTGCGGGGCGACCTCGGACAGTCGTTCGTCCGCCCCGCCAACGGCGCCGCGACCGGAGGCGCGACCTTCAACGATTCGACCCGCGGTGAGCGGGCCGAAGTGCTCGACCTCATTCTCGAAGCGCTCCCCATGACGCTGCAGCTCGCCGCGGTGACGCTGGTGATTGCGCTGGTTTTCTCCGGCGTGGTCGGAATCGCCGGGGGGCTCGCGATCGGCCGGTGGCCGGACAAGCTCGCTTTCTACATCTCGTCGCTGTTCATTTCGCTGCCGAACTTCTGGCTCGGCATCGTCCTGGCGCTGCTGCTGTCGGTGAAGCTCGGTTGGCTTCCCGCGATCGGCTATCAGGGCTTCGCCTACACCATCCTTCCCGCCATCGTCCTGGCCGTCGAGTTGTCGCCCGTGCTGATCCGCACGCTCGTCAGCTCGGTATCGGCGCAGATGATGGAGCCCTACGTCTCGGTCGGACGCGTGCGCGGGCTCAGCCGCAGCCGGATCATCGCCAACCACGCGATGCGCAATGCCTCGGTGCCGCTGCTCAATCTGCTCGGCGTGCAGTTCTCCAGCCTGCTCGGCGGCGTGATCATCGTCGAATACATCTTCGACTATCCGGGGCTCGGTCTTCTCACCATCAACGCTGTTCTGCAGCGCGACTTCCCGCTGATCCAGGGAATTGCGATCGTGACCAGCGCGATCTTCGTCCTGATCAATATCGTCGTCGACCTCGTGGCAACGACCGTCGACCCCCGGCTCGAATACTGAGGTTCGCCCCGATGTCAGTCACACTCGCAACCGCAGGGCCGGCGGTCCCGCACCGCACCTCGCAATCGATCTCGCGGCGGATCTTCGCCAAAGCGGCCTCGACGCCGGGCTTCCGCATCGGGCTGGCGGTGTTCGTCGTGCTCGCGCTCGCCGCCGCATTGTATCCCGAACTCAGCGGCATCGATCCGACCAAGATGAACGTCAAGGCACGGTTGCTGCCGCCGCTGCTGGTCGGCAGCAACTGGAGCTGGGCGCATCCGCTCGGCACCGATCAGATCGGCCGCGACATGCTGGTACGGTCGCTGGTCGGTCTGCGCTACTCGTTCCTGATCGGAATTGCCTCCGTCGCGGTGATGCTTGCGATCGGATGCGCGCTCGGCACCATTGCGGGCTACTTCGGCGGCCGGATCGACGCGGTCATCATGCGCCTGACCGATGCCCAGCTCTCGATTCCGATGATCATCCTGGCGATCGCCGTGCTCGGCGTGTCGCGGCCGACGATTCCGGCGATCATTCTGGTGCTCGGGGTGTCGAACTGGCCGGTCTACGCACGGATCATGCGCAGCATCGTGATGACCGAGCGCCAGCGTGAGTACGTCCGCGCCGCGAAGATCGGCGGTGCGACCGACCTGCGCATCATCGTGACGCTGCTGCTGCCGCTGCTGCTGCCACCGGTCCTGTTCACCTCGGTGCTCGACGTCGCGCGGATGATGATCTTCGAATCGACCCTCGGCTTTCTCGGCCTCGGGGTGCAGCCGCCGACACCGACATTCGGCAACATCATCGCCGACGGACGCAAATATCTGATCAACGCGTGGTGGATCGCGACCATGCCCGGCATGTTCCTGGGCCTCACGCTCACCAGCATCAACCTGATGGGCGCCTCGCTCGAACGCGCGCGCAACGCGATCCACGGAGGTTCGTGATCATGACCCGGCCGCTTCTCGATTTGACCGATCTGACGGTGACGGCCGGCAGCGGCGACGGCGCCAAGGTCATCCTTGACCGCGTATCGCTGCGGCTGGCGCCACGCGAGATCGTCGGCGTGGTCGGTGCCAGCGGTGCCGGCAAGACAGTGCTGTCGCGCGCGGTGGTGAATTGGCTGGAGCCGCCGCTCACGCGGCGCTCCGGCGAGGTGAAATTCGAAGGGCGCGACATCTACGCGATGGGCGAAGCCGAGATGCGGACGCTGCGTCAGCGGATGTCCTATGTCGGCGCCAACCCGATGGGTTCGCTCGATCCCACGCTTCCGGTCGGCGCCCAGATCGTCGAAAAGATGCGGGCGGTGGTGCCGGGAACGTCGCGGCGCGACGCCGAGAAGCGGGTGATCGAACTGCTCGAGGCAGTCCGCATCCCGTCCGCCCGGAACCGATTCCACGATTATCCGTCGCAATTTTCCGGCGGCATGATGCAGCGGGCGCTGATCGTCGATGCGCTCGTGACCAATCCCGTGCTGTTGGTGGCGGACAACGTCACCCAGCCGCTCGATGTCACCGTCGCGGCGCAGGTGATCCGGCTGATGAAGGAGCTCGCGGCGACCTTCGACACCGCGATCCTGTTCGTGTCGTCGTCGCTCCCGGTGGTCCGCGAGGCGTGCTCGCGCACGCTGGTGATGGAGCACGGCCGGATCGTCGAGGAGCAGGCGACCGAGGCGCTGATCGCCAACCCGATCTATCCCTACACCCGCGAACTGGTCGGGCAGACGCCGAAGATCTGGAACGAGGCGGAGGTGCCGCCGCGTCCTGAGGGCACGCGCGAGGTGGTGCTGAGTCTGCGCGACGCATCGCAGTCCTACAAGGTGAAGCGAAGGACCGGTCTTGGAGGTCACGACCTGGTCCGCGCGGTGCGCAACGTCACCTTCGACGTCCACCGCGGCGACAGCTTCGCCATCGTCGGCGAGTCCGGTTGTGGGAAATCGACGCTGATGCGGCTGTTGTCACGGCTGGAGCTGCCGAGTGCGGGGCAGGTGCTGTGCGACGATCAGGACATCGCGACCCTCGGCGGCAAAGCGTTGCTGAAGTTCCGCGGCAAGCTTCAGCTCGTGCTACAGGATCCGTTCGGTTCGCTGCCGCCGCGGACTGCGATCGGCCGGATGCTGGAAGAGCCGCTGCGCACGCACGGATGGCGCGACCGCGCCAAAATTCGCGAACGTGTCGTGCGGGTGATGACCGAGGTCGGCCTCCCGCCGGAGCTGTACGAAGAGCTGCCGCTCGGGCTCAGCGCGGGGCAGCGCCAGCGCGTCAACGTCGCCCGTGCGCTGGTGTTGGAGCCGGAGATTCTGATCATGGATGAGACGCTGTCGTCGCTCGATCAGGCCGAACAGTTCAAGCTGCTCGACCTGTTCCAGCGGCTGCAGCGGGAATACGACCTGACCTACATCTTCATTTCCCACGATCTGGCGATGGTGCGGAAGGTCTGTAACCGCGTGGCGGTGATGTATCTCGGCGAGGTGTTCGAACTGGCCGAGAACGAGAGGTTGTTCTTCGATCCCGGCCATCCCTACACCATGGCGCTGCTCAGCGCGATGCCGACGCTGGAGCAGCGGCGCTATCAACCCGAGGACTATCTGCTCGAGGGTGAGCCCCCGAGCCCGCTGGCGATCCCCGACGGCTGCAGTTTCAAATCGCGCTGCCCGCAGGCGATGGACAAATGCGGCCACGTCAATCCGAGCTTGACGGTGCGCGGTGCGCAGGATTTCGCTGCCTGTCATCTGGTGACGCCGCCGGTGATCGCCGACGAAGTCACGAACAACTTTGTTGCGGCGGCGCAGCCGGGAGCATGACGACGATGATGCGCGTCGAGACGTGGTCCCGCCAGCGTCCGGGAATTGTGGAGCACCCATGAGTTTCACCGAGAATCGGCTCGAGCTGATCCGGGACCTGCTGCGGCAGAAGCAGCGTGTCCTCGTGAAGGACCTCGTCGAGCAGCTCGGCGTCAGCCAGGAATCGATCCGGCGCGACTTGCGCGAGTTGGAGACCGAAGGCTTCGCCCGGCGGGTCTATGGCGGCGCCGTGCTCGATCGGCAGGAGAGCGATCAGCCGTTCGCCGATCGTCTGCGCGTCGGCGCCCGCGAGAAGGCAAGGATCGGCGAAGCCGCGGCAAAACTGGTCGCGGACGGCATGAAGATCTTCGTGGACGAGGGCACCACCGCGCTGGCCTGCCTCAAGTATCTCGAGTCCCGCAAGGACCTGACCATCGTCACCCACTCGCTGGCCGTGGCCGCGCACTTCTACTATCTGTCGACGCCGAGCGTTCGGGTGCTCGGCGGCCGATTGCGCGCCGACTATCAGGCGACGTTCGGCCCGGAGACCATGGTGGCGATCAAGGATCACTATTTCGATCTCGCCATCGTCGCGATCAGCGCGGTTCACGCCGAGCGCGGCTTCATGGATTACGGCGAGGACGAAGCCATCGTCCGCCGCGTCGCGCGCAACCAGGCGAAGCGCTCGGTGATCGTCGCAGACAGTTCCAAATTCGGCCGGCTCGGCTCGATCCACACTTTCGGTCTCGGCGATGTCGATGCGGTGATCACCGGCGGCGCGCTGACCAAGGACTTCACCGATCGCTTCCGTCAATTGAACGTGGACATCATTCATGCCTGATAAGACCCATCTTCGTGCTCCCATCGATCCGTCGCGGCTTCGCGCGATGATGGGGGAATTGTCGACGTTCGGGGGCGGCCCCGACGGCTCGATGAACCGAATGAGCCTGACCCGGACCGACGGCGAAGCGCGCGACTGGCTGGGCCGATGGTTCGCCGAGCACGATTTTGTTCAGTCGATCGACGCCATCGGCAATCAGTTCGGCAAGGCTGCGCTGGCCGGCGCCAATGCGCCGGTGATCATGGTCGGCTCGCATATCGACAGCCAGCCCAATGGCGGTCGGTTCGACGGCGCGCTCGGCGTGGTGGCGGCCTGCGAGGCGGTGTTGGCTGTGGCCGAGAAGCTGAAGTCGGAGAACCGGCTGTCGGCCTGCAATTTCCAGGTGGTGAACTGGACCAACGAGGAGGGCGCCCGGTTTCAGCCGAGCCTGCTCGGCAGCAGCGTGTTCGCCGGATCCGCCGAACTCGATTGGGCACTCGACCGGGCCGACGGCGACGGCGTGACCGTGCGTCAGGCGCTGGCCGAGATTGGCTACGCCGGCAGCGACAAGGTGCCAGTGCCCGACGCGCTGATCGAACTTCACATCGAAGGCGACAAGCATCTGTTCGAGGCGGGCGAGCTGTTCGGCGTGTTCACGCGCTACTGGGGGGCCACCAAGTATCGACTGGCATTCCTCGGCCGGCAGGCGCACACCGGTCCGACGCCGATGGCCGAGCGAAAGGACGCGCTGCTCGCCGCGGCCTATCTGATCGGCGATCTCAAAGAGATTGCCGGCGAGCACGGCCTCGATCTGCACACCTCGGTGGGGCGGCTCGAAGTGTTTCCGAACTCGCCGAACACCGTGCCGTCGGAAGCGGTGCTGTTCATCGAGCTGCGATCGGGCTCGCCGGAGGTGCTGGCCGAGGCCGAGCGCAAGATGAAGTTGCGGATCGAAGCCGCCGCCGACAAAGCCGGCGTGACCTACGAGGTGCGGTCGATCGATCGCCGCAAGGCCGGCCGGTTCGCGCCGCCACTGGTTGCGCTCGCGGAGCAGGTCGCCGCGGACTACGGCGAGACGGCGCGGCATCTCGACACCATCGGCGGCCACGACGCGGTGGCAATGTCGAGCGTATGTCCGTCGATCGTCATGGCGGTGCGCTCGCGCGACGGCGTCATCCACCATCCGACCGAGTTCACCAGTCCGGAGGACTATACGCGCGCGACACAGATCCTGGCGGACATGCTGTACACCATCGCCAGTGAAGGCCTGCAGGCAGTCGACCTCAAGGAGGCCGCGACATGAAGCCTCTCGGCCAACCGGCAAGCGGCCAGGAGCAGCGTGCCGAGCGGGCATTGCTCAGCATCGCATCGATCGACCCGGCGACGGTGACCTATGCGCCGGCAACGCTGCCGGTCGCGTCGCCATCCTACCATGCCGTGGAGTCGACCTCGTTCGCAGTTGCGTCCGCCGGCGGTGAGCCGGCTCTGTTCTTGCGGCTCGCCAGCGACGAAGTGGCCGAACTGGTCGACGATGCTGCCGCCATCGCGGCGGCGCGCCGTCTGCATGCGCTCGGCCTGTCGCCCGAACCTGTCGCGCATCTGCCCGAGCTGCGCGCGACGCTGTTCGCGCGGCTCGGCGAAGGCTGGCGAACGGCGAGAATCGACGATCTGATGAGCTTGGAAACGGCTGCGCAGCTGGTCGAGATGCACAAGTGCATCGCTGCGGGCGAACCGTTCGGCCGGCCCTGGTCGGTGTTCGATGGCATTGATCGGCTGTGGCCGCTCGTCTCCGCAGAGTCCAGTGGAATGCCCGGCGACGCCGATTGGATGATGGCGTGGATCAGAGCGATCCGGCAGGCGATCGATGCGGCCGGCGTAACCTACAAGCCGGCGCACGGCGATCCGCATTCCTCCAACGTCATGATCGGGCCGGGCGGGGCGCTGCAACTCGTCGACTTCGATATGGCCGGCGACATCGACCCCTACTACCAGCTCGGTGTGCAGATGAACGAGCTGTACCAGTTCGAGAGTCAGATGAAGCCGCTGCTCGAAATTCACGACGGCACCTACAGCGAAGCCGCTTTCAGCCGCTGCCGCCTGTATGCCGCGGCCGATGATTTCTACTGGGCGCTGCGGAGTCTGCTGCAGAATGCGCGTTCGTCGTTGCCCGGCGTTGAATTCCTGAAATACGCCGGGTGGCGTTTCCTGCGATGCCGGATGCTGCTCGGGCTGCCCGGATTCGAAGAGCGATTGAGAACCCTGTAGCGAGAGAGCGCGACAATGGCCGAAATCGGAGCCGCCAGATCCGAGGCAGAACGGACCCTCGAAGCCGCCATCGTCCAGGTCGAGGCCTGGGCCGGACGCCGGATGTCCTATCATCCGGTGTCGGGGGGCATCAGCAACACCAATTTCAGAGTTGTGGTCGACGGCGAACCGCACGCCTACTTCGTCAAAATCCCGGGCCGCGGGACCGAGATGTTCATCGATCGCAAGGCGGCGCGTGCCGCCAGTCTGCAGGCCGAGACCATGGCGGTCGGGCCACGCACCTTCGATTATCTCGATCATCTCGACATCGAAGTGTCGGAGTTTCTCGGCGACCGCCGGCCATCGACGCATCGCGACTGCATCGATCGGGCGTTTCGCGCCGGCGTGGTGCAGATCTATCGTCGCTTCCACGAGGCGCCGCCGTTGCCGCTGACCAAGACCGTGTTCGATATGATCGACGAGCACTATGCCCAGGTCGAAGAGCTCGGCGGTCACTGGCCGGCCGACCACGCCTGGCTGTATCGGCAGTATCAGGAGGCTCGCGCCGCGCTGGAGGCGTCCGGGCTCGATCTCGTGCCGTGCTTCAACGATCCGATGCCGGGCAACTTTCTGGTCGGAGCCGACAATTCGATCAAGCTGATCGACTTCGAATACGCCTCGAACAACGAGCGACTATACGACCTTGCGATCTGGAGCGGCGAGCACTTCTTTCCGGAGAGCGTCGAGCAGGAGATCATCGAGGACTATTTCGGCCGCTACGACAAGAGCCTGCACGCCCGCTTCATCGTTCACAAGGCCTTGGCCGATATCAAATGGAGCACCTGGGCGATGGTGCAGAACCGGATGTCGACGCTCGACTTCGACTTTTACAAATACGGCATCTGGAAGCACATGCGGGCACGCTCGATTATCCACGACCCGCGATGGCCGTTGTTCCTGAAGGCCCTGTGATGACCGATATCGAATTATTGGACGACGCCGACCTCTATCTGTCGTTCGCCGGAGAACTGCTCGACGCTGTCAAGCCGATGGTGATGAAGTACTTCCGCACCTCGCTCGATGTCGTGCTGAAGTCCGACGAGAGCCCGGTGACGATCGCCGATCGAGCCATCGAGCGGGCGCTCCGCGACCGCATCGAGGCGCGGTTTCCGGATCACGGCATCTACGGCGAGGAGATGGGGGCCAAGCCGGGACAAACTCTGACCTGGATCATCGATCCGATCGACGGGACCAAGAGTTTCATCACCGGCTTTCCATTGTTCGGTACGCTGATTGCGCTCACCCGCGAGGGTCGCCCCTTCTGCGGCGTGATCGATGTTCCCGTGACCGGCGAGCGATGGATCGCCAAGCCGGGCGAGACGATGTTCGGCGGTCGCCGTGCCAAAACCAGCGGTTGTTCGACGATCGCCGAGGCAAGGTTCTACACCACCTCGCCGGATATGTTCGTAGGTGAGGAGGCTGCGGCCTACGAGCGGCTGTCACGGGCCGCGCGGATGCGGCGGTTCGGCGGTGACTGCTACATCTACGGATTGCTCGCGTCCGGCCATTGCGACATCGCGCTGGAGACCGGGCTGCAGCCTTACGACTACATGGCGCTGGTGCCAGTGCTCGAGGGGGCCGGCGGCTGCATCACCGATTGGAACGGCGCGCCGTTGTCGATGCAATCCGACGGCCGCGTATTGGCGAGCGCCACGCCGGCCCTGCATGCGCAGGCCCTGGCGTTGATCGACCGGTGACTTGAGATGCCGTATCGGACCACAATCGAGCGGACGACCTTCAGCTTTGCCGACCTCAAGGAATTGATGGCCAAGGCCACGCCCGAGCGCTCGGGTGATCAGCTCGCCGGCATCTCGGCGGAGGGGCCGGTCGAGCGGCTAGCGGCGCAGATGGCGCTTGCCGACCTGCCGCTGAAGGCGTTTCTGGCCGAAGAACTGATTCCGTCCGACGACGACGAGGTGTCGCGGTTGATCGCGGCGCAGCACGATCCGGCGGCGTTCGCGGCGGTGTCGTCGTTCACCGTGGGGCAGTTCCGTGAATGGTTGCTGCGGCCGGAAGTCCAACAGCCACAGCTCGAAGCGTTGACCTTCGGGCTCACGCCGGAAATGGTTGCTGCGGTGTCGAAGATCATGCGGCTACAGGACCTGATTGCTGTCGCCGCCAAGCGCCAAGTCGTGACGCGGTTCCGTTCGACCATCGGCTTGAAGGGGCGGTTGTCGACGCGTAACCAGCCCAATCATCCGACCGACGATTCACTGGGCATCGCCGCCTCTGCGATCGACGGGCTATTGATGGGGACGGGCGATGCGGTGATCGGAGTCAATCCCGCGACCGACACCGTGTCCGACTACGTCCGCATCGTCGAGCTGCTCGACGAACTGAGGTCGCGGTTGGCGATCCCGACCCAGACCTGTTGCCTCGGCCACGTCAGCACCGCCATCAAGGCGATTGCGGCCGAGGCGCCGGTCGATCTGGTGTTTCAGTCGATCGCCGGATCGCAGAAGGCCAATGACGGATTCGGCGTCGATCTGGCGATGCTGCGCGAGGCACACGAGGCGGTGCGCGGGCTCAAGCGTGCGCCTGCTGGTGCCAATCTGATGTATTTCGAGACCGGGCAGGGGGCGGCGCTGTCGGCGGATGCGCATTTCGGCGTCGATCAGCAGACCATGGAAGCGCGTGCCTATGCAATCGCCCGTGAATTTCAGCCGCTGCTGGTCAACACTGTGGTCGGCTTCATCGGTCCGGAATATCTGTTCAACGGCAAGCAGATCATCCGTGCCGGGCTGGAGGATCACTTCTGCGGCAAGCTGCTCGGCCTGCCGATGGGCGTCGACGTCTGTTACACGAACCACGCCGACGCCGACCAGGAGGATATGGACGCGCTGTTGACGCTGCTGTGTGCCGCCGGCGTCAATTTTGTCATCACGGTGCCAGGTGCCGACGATGTCATGCTGAACTATCAGTCGCTGGCACATCACGACGCCGAGTATTGCCGCGAGACATTGGGGCGTCCGCCTGCGCCGGAGTTCGAACGCTGGCTCGGCGAAATCGGCCTGACCGATGCCAGCGGCCGGCTGCTGGACTCGCCGCTGAAATTGACGAACGACATCGCCGCACTGCGACTGCTGGAGGCGCGGCATGGCTGAGGACAGCCTGACGAGGCGCGAACCGCCTGCGATCGATCTTCGGCGGATGACCGAGGCGCGCGTTCAGCTTGGCCGGTTCGGCGCCGGCCTGCCGACGCGCGCGGCGCAAGCATTTCTGCTCGATCATGCGCGCGCCCGCGAAGCGGTGTGGTCGGTGGTGGATTGGGACCGCCTCGTCGAGCGCTTGGCGGATCTTCCGGTTGGTACAGTGGCGGTGGAGAGCGCGGCGCATGACCGCAGCACGTTTGTACGCCGCCCCGATCTCGGCCGTAAGCTGTCCGACAGATCGAGCCATTGCCTTGCGGGGATGCCCCGCGGCAGCGACGTCGCGATCGTCGTCGGCGATGGCCTCTCGGCGAGCGCGATCGATCTCAACGCCGCGCCGCTGATCCGCGCCGTGATCGGGCGGCTGCAGCTGCACCGGCTCGCGGTGGCGCCGATCGTGCTCGCGTCGCAAGCGCGGGTGGCGCTCGGCGACGCGGTCGGGGAGGCGCTGGGTGCCAGGATCTCGATCGTGATGATCGGCGAGCGGCCCGGTCTGTCGGCGGCCGACAGCCTCGGCGTCTACATCACCTATGGCCCGAAAACCGGGACGCCAGACTCGCGGCGCAACTGTATCTCCAACATCCGCCGCGGCGGACTCTCGATCGAAGCGGCGGCGGAGTCGGTGGTCGCTCTCGTGCTGGACATGATCCGGACGGAAACGAGCGGCGTGGCGCTTCTCACACGCCGGTAAAGTTCGGCGCGCGTTTCTCGACGAAGGCGGCAGCGCCTTCGCGCAGGTCCGCGGTGACGAAGGCGCGGCCCTGCTGTTCGGCTTCGTCGTCCAGCACCTCGGCGAGCGGGGCTGCCCATGCGGCTTCGATCTGGCGCTTGATCAGGCCGATGCCGATCGGCGGGCCGGCCGCGAGCTGCTCGGCGATGGCCATCGCCTCATCCATCAGGCGCTCGTCGTCGACGGCCTGGAAGATCAGGCCGGATTGTTCGGCCTGTTCGGCGGACAGCGGACGGCCGAGCAGCGCCAGGGCGCGCGCACGCGCCACGCCGATCGCGCGCTGTACGAACAGCGAGGTGCCGGCATCGAGCGCGGCGCCGAGCTTGACGAAGCTCAGCACGAATTTCGCCGAGCGCGCCGCCAGAACGATGTCGCCGGCGAGCGCCAGGCCGACGCCCGCGCCGGCCGCGGGGCCGTTGACCGCGACGACGATTGGCTTCGCCGCGCCGCGCATCGCCTCGAGCACCGGGCTGAGTTCGGCACGCATCCACGGCGCGACGTCCGCGCCGGCCCCGAACGTCTCGCTGCCGAGCGCCGCGCCGGCGCAGAAGCCTTTGCCGGCGCCGGAGAGCAGGATGGCGCGCACCGCATCGTCGGCGAGCGCCGCGATCAAGGCGGCGCCGAGCTCGCCGAGCAGACCGCGGCGCATCGCGTTGTATTGCGCCGGGTTGTTCAACGTCAGCACCGCGACGGCGCCGCGCCGCTCAGATAGAACGAGGGTCATTGCCGAAATCCCCTGCTTACAGGATCAAGCCGCCGCCGCAGACCAGCACTTGGCCGCTGACGTAGTTCGATTCCGGGCTGCAGAACAGATACACTGCGTCGGCGGCTTCCTCCGGCGTGCCGCCGCGCCCGAGCGGGATCATGCGCGCCATCGCATCCAGCATCTGCGGTTGCACGCCGACCTTGATGTCGCGGCCGGCGACGTCGATGGTCTTCTGCTGCGCTTCGATCGGCTGGGTGAGGCGGGTGTTGATCAGGCCGAACGCGACGCAATTGACGTTGACCTTGTAGCGGCCCCATTCCTTGCACAGCGTCCGCGTCAGCCCAACCAGCGAGGCTTTCGCCGACGAGTAGCTGGCCTGCCCGGCATTGCCGTAGAGCCCGGCGATCGACGAGATGTTGACGACTTTGCGGAACACCTCCTGGCCGGCCTCGGCTTCCTTCTTGGCAAAGATCCGGATCGGCTCGGCGGCGGCACGCAGGATGCGGAACGGCGCCACCAGATGTACGTCGAGCATCGCCTGAAACTGCTCGTCGGTCATCTTCTGGATCGTCGAGTCCCAGGTGTAGCCGGCGTTGTTGACGATGATGTCGAGGCCGCCGAATTTTTCCACCGCCGCGCCGACGAAGCGATCGGCGAAGCCGGCCTCCGAGACGCTGCCGTTGATGGCGATCGCATCGCTGCCCATCGCCTTGATCTCGGCGGCGACGGCGTCGCCCGGTTCGGCGTCGAGATCGTTGACGACGACGCGCGCGCCTTCGGACGCGAGCTTCAGCGCGATGGCGCGGCCGATGCCGCGGCCCGATCCGGTGACCAGCGCTACCTTGCCTTGCAGTTTGCCCATGAGCTTTCCTCGAATGCTTGTTGTTATGACAGGGCGACGATCGCTTCGCCGGCGAGCTTGATCTCGCCGGTCTGGTCGCGGGCGGTGAGGGCGAGCCGGGCGCGGCGCTCGCCGCCGGCTTCGATCAGCTCGGTGACTTGGCCTTCGCAGGTGATCTCGGCGCCGAGCTGGGTGATCGCCGCGAACCGCGTCGAAAAGCTGCGGATCCGGTTCGGCGGCACGGCGTCGCTGAGTGCCTGGCCGAGATAGCCCATCACCAGCATGCCGTGAGTGAACACGTCGGGAAAACCCGACGCCTTGGCGAAGTCGATATCGACATGGATCGGATTGTGATCGCCGGAGGCGCCACAATACAGCGCCAGCCGGTGACGGTTGATCGCCGGGAAGCGTTCGTGGACGATACGGTCGCCGACCGCGGGGGAGGTGGTCATGTCCATCGTCTCGGTCATCCGTTGCGCACCACGATGGTCCGCGTCGTATCGGCGACGTGAACCCCGTGCTGATTGGTGACGGTGGTCTCGACGCCGATCAGCGTCATTGCGCCACCCTTCTTGTCGGTGACGCTGGTCACCTGCGGGCTGAAGGTGAGGCTGTCGCCGACCATCACCGGGGCGTGGTAGGTGAAGCTCTGCTCGCCGTGCAGCACCCGGCCGAGATCGATCTCGAGCGCTTCGAGGAACTCGAACGGCTTCTCGTTGTCGAGCATCTCGAGGCAAAACAGATAGGTCGGCGGGATCGGCGGCGCTGCGAAGCCTTCGGCCTTGGCCGCGGCGGTGTCGCGATACACCGGATTGGTCTCGCCGAGGGTGTCGAGGAAATAGCGCAGCCGGCCGGCTTCGACATGGGCGGTCACCGGTGTGAACCGGCGACCGACAGCGGATTGATCGACCATCAGATTTGCCTCACGCACGCTCGTACAGCGTCACCACGCAGGCGCCGCCGAGACCGAGATTGTGCTGCAACGCGCGCTTGGCGCCGTCGACCTGGGTCGCCTCCGCGGTGCCGCGGAGTTGCCGGGTCAGCTCGTAGCATTGTGCGAGGCCGGTGGCGCCGAGCGGATGGCCCTTCGACAGCAGACCGCCCGACGGGTTGGTAACGAACTTTCCGCCATACGTGTTGTCGCCGTCGGCGATGAACTTCTCGGCGCCGCCTTCGGGGCAGAGACCAAGCGCCTCGTAGGTGATCAACTCGTTATGGGCGAAGCAGTCGTGCAGCTCGACGACGTCGATGTCGTCCGGCCCGACGCCGGCATCTTCGTACACTTTGGTGGCCGCGGCACGCGCCATGTCGTAGCCGACCACGCGCATCATGTCGTGCGCCTCGAAGGTCGACGGCGTGTCGGTGGTCATCGCCTGTGCGGCGATGCGGACACGGGTGTCGAGACCATGCTTCTTGGCGAAGGTTTCGGACACCAGCACCGCGGCGGCGCCGCCGCAGGTCGGCGGGCACGCCATCAGCCGCGTCATCACGCCCGGCCAGATCACCTGGTCGTTCAGCACATCGTCGGCCGAAAGCTCCTTGCGGAACAGCGCCAGCGGGTTCTTCGCCGCGTGGCGGCTGGCCTTGGCGCGAACTGCCGCGAACGACGCCAGCGGCGTGCCGTATTTCTGCATGTGGCTGAGGCCGGCGCCGCCGAAATAGCGCAGCGCCAGCGGTACGCCGGGCGCGTCGATCAGCTCGTTGGCGGCGGCATCGAAAGCGTCGAACGCGCTGGGACGATCAGCGAACACCGCGCCGAGCGCGCCGGGCTTCATCTGCTCGAAGCCGAGCGCCAGTACGCAGTCGGCGGCGCCGGAGGAGATCGCCTGCCGCGCCAGAAACAGGGCGGTCGAGCCTGTCGAGCAGTTGTTGTTGACGTTGACGATCGGGATGCCGGTCATGCCGACCTGGTACAGCGCGCGCTGGCCGCAGGTGGAGTCGCCGTAGACGTAACCGACGAAGGCCTGCTGGATCGCATCGTAACCGACGCCTGCATCGCGCAGCGCTAGGCGCGCCGCTTCGGCGCCCATCAGGTGATACGGCTCGTTCGCGCCCGGCTTGACGAACGGGATCATGCCGACGCCGGCGACGTGGACGGGTGACACCATCGTTTCCTCCCTAACTTACCCATTGGACTTTTTATTACCCATGAGTAATATATGCGAGCCGTTCGCGAGTCAATCGATCGGCGATGGATCGATTACTTGTCGAATTTCTGCTTGCGGAATTTGTGATGAACGAACGCGTCACCGACGATCATTCGCCCTGGATGCCGTTCGAAAGCCGCCGCCGCGCCCGCGACGAAAAGCGCGAGGCGGTGCTGCGGACCGCGGTACATCTGTTTCTCGAACAGGGCTATCATCGCGCCACGCTGAACGACGTGGCGGAGCGGCTGAACATCACCAAGCCGGCGCTGTACAATTACTTCCGCAGCAAGGAGGACATTCTGTTCGAATGCTGGGCGCTGGGGCAGGAGCGGGTCGACGAGATCATCGCCGGCATCAACGGCTCGGGCGCGGACGGGCTCGGCAAGCTGCGCGCGCTGGTGCGCGCCTATGCCGCGACGATGGCGACCGAGTTTGGTGCCAGCATGGTGCGGTTCAATCCGCGCGACCTGTCGCCGGACAACGAGAAGACAGTGCGCGCCGCCAAGCGCGGCATCGATCGCACGTTCCGGCGCTATATCGCGGACGGCGTCGCCGACGGATCAATCAAACCGTGCGATCCGAAGTTGACAGCGTTCGCGATCGCCGGTTCGTTGAACTGGATCGGTCATTGGTATCAGCGCGACGGTGCGCTGTCGCCGGATGCGATCGCGGACGAATTCGCGGTGCGCCTCACCGAGGGGCTCGCCAATCGACCAATCAAGAAGAAGAGCGCCCTCACGGCGCCGGACGGCAACAACAACAGGAAACGACCCAAGGGAGGACTTCATGAACATCACCCACGGCCTGCGGCGCGCGCTGCAGATCAACCCGGAAGGGCTGGCCACCGTCTGCGCCGGCCGCCGTCGTAACTGGCGCGAGGTCGGCGATCGCGTTGCGCGGCTCGCTGCCGGCCTTCGCGCCAGCGGCGTCGGCGAGGGTGAGCGCGTTGCGATCCTGTCGCTGAATTCGGACCGCTATCTCGAAATGTATCTCGCCGCCGGCTGGTGCGGCGGCGTGATCGTGCCGCTCAACATCCGCTGGAGCGCGCTGGAGAACGAAGACGCGCTCAAGGACTGCCGCGCGGTGGCGCTGGTGGTCGACAAGGCGTTTGCTGCGACCGGCGCTGTGCTGGCAAAGGCGATCCCGTCGATGGCGATGATCTATGCCGATGACGGCGACGTCCCGGCCGGGATGCAGAGCTATGAGGATCTGATCGCCACGCACGCGCCGATCCCGGATGCAATGCGCAAGGCCGAGGATCTCGCCGGCATCTTCTACACCGGTGGCACCACCGGCCGTTCCAAGGGCGTGATGCTGAGCCACGGCAATCTGATGGCGAACGCGCTCAACGCGCTGGGCGAGGGGCTGTTTCCCGGCACCTCTGTGTATCTGCACGCCGCGCCGATGTTCCACCTCGCCAATGGTGCCGCGATGTACTCGCTGCTGTTGTCGGGCGGCTCCAACGTGATGATCCCGTCGTTCACGCCGGAAGGCGTGATGCAGGCGATGCAGAACGATCGGGTCACCGACGTGCTGCTGGTGCCGACCATGATCCAGATGTTCGTCGATCACCCGGCGCTGAAGACTTACGACCTGTCGTCGCTGAAGAACATCGTCTATGGCGCGTCCCCGATCAGCGAGGCGGTGCTGGGCCGCGCGTCTGCGGCGCTGCCCAACGTTCAGTTCACCCAGGCCTACGGCATGACCGAGCTTTCGCCGATCGCGACCTTGCTGCATTGGAAGGAGCACATCGGCGATGGCAAGGCCAAGGGCCGGCAGCGTGCCGCCGGCCGGGCGACGCTTGGCTGCGAGGTGCGCATCGTCGATGCGGAAGACCGCACCGTGCCTTACGGGACGGTCGGCGAGATCTGCGTCCGCGGCGACAACGTGATGATGGGCTATTGGGAGCGGCCCGAGGAAACCGCGCGGGCGCTTCTCTGCGGCTGGATGCACACCGGCGACGGCGGCTACATGGACGAGCACGGCTTCGTTTATGTCGTCGACCGGGTCAAGGACATGATCATCTCGGGCGGTGAAAACGTGTACTCGGTCGAGGTCGAGAACGCGGTGGCCCAGCATCCGGCGGTGGCGCAATGCGCGGTGATCGGTATTCCGCACGAGGCGTGGGGCGAGCAGGTTCACGCCGTCGTCGTCACCAAGGCCGGTGCCACCGTGACGGCGGAGGAACTGATCGCCCACTGCAAGGCGCTGATCGCCGGCTACAAGTGCCCGCGCAGCGTCGAGATCACCGAGACGCCGTTGCCGCTGTCCGGCGCCGGCAAGATCCTCAAGCGCGAGCTGCGCCAGCCGTATTGGGAGAGCCGCGAACGTCGGGTGAGCTGATCGCTGCGTCGTCCGCGCAGACCACATCGAATCGTCGTGCGGGCTCGGCGCCACTCGGTGCCGGGCCTGCGCTTCGCGATAGCTACCGTTGAGGCGAGCAGAAATTCTGAGCGTTCCCGGAAACGTGGCGTTGCGTTGCACAGCCGTGTGCGGCGCTCGCGACCAAACGTCACAGAGGAAAACTGAGGGTCTTCACGAGGCTCAATCCGGACGTCGCATCATGCTTGACGCGATGCAATATGTGACAATTTGATTGCCGCGTTGTTGGATGAGGGTTTTCCCAAACGTCGTGCCGCATTGCATCATGATCTGTCACGACAGCGTGACGATTAGTTCTGTCAATTGAACTAGTAATTACCTACGCAACTCCCGCGTGGAGTCCTCCTTAGACAAAAGGAGCGGTTGACCCTGGTTGGCCCGCTCTCCAAGACTTCGGGCTCGCTGCCACCAAGAGCAGCCCAGGCACCGACACGCGCGCCGATGCGCCGCTGAGCCTGAGACTAACAACACGACTTCCCGAGGAACCCGAGGAGAGACGCCCCATGGCCGACAAGAAATTTATCATCGACCGCAGAACTGCGCTCAAGACCGGCCTGGCCGGTGCTGCTGCCCTTGCCACGCCGAGCTTTTTCATCCGCGACGCCTGGGCCGACGATTTCTGTAACATCCCGAAAGGCAAGGACGTCGTTTTCGGCTTCAATGTCCCGCAGTCCGGCGCTTATGCCGACGAAGGCATGGACGAACTCAAGGCCTATCAGCTCGCGGTCAAGCACCTCAACGGCGAGGGCGACGGCGGCATGCTGAAGACCATGAAGCCCTTGGCGCTCAAGGGCAACGGCGTGCTCGGCAAGAAGGTTACCTTCGTGTCCGGTGATACCCAGACGAAGGCCGATCAGGCGCGCGCCACCGCCAAGCGCATGATCGAAAAGGACGGCGCGATCATGATCACCGGCGGCTCGTCGTCGGCAGAAGCGGTCGCGGTGCAGTCGCTGTGCCAGGACGTCGGCGTGATCTTCATGGCCGGCCTGACCCACTCCAACGACACCACCGGCAAGGACAAGCGCGCCTACGGCTTCCGCCACTTCTTCAACGCCTACATGTCGGGCGTCGCGCTCGGCCCGGTGCTCGCCGAGGCCTACGGCAAGGATCGTGCGGCGTACCACCTGACCGCCGACTACACCTGGGGCTGGACTCAGGAAGAGTCGATGAAGGACGCCACCGAGAAGCAGGGCTGGAAGACCGTCAAGGCGGTTCGCACCCCGCTCGGCGCCGCCGACTTCTCGCAATACATCACCCCGGTGCTGAACTCCGGCGCCGACGTGCTGGTGCTGAACCATTACGGCAAGGATATGATCAACTCCTTGACCCAGGCGGTTCAGTTCGGCCTGCGCGACAAGATGGCGAACGGCAAGAAGTTCGAGATCGTCGTGCCGCTGTTCTCCGAACTGATGGCGCAAGGCGCCGGCGATGCGATCAAGGGCATCTACGGCACCGCGAACTGGGACTGGAAGCTCGAGGACGCCGCCACCAGCGCCTTCACCAAGTCGTTCGGCGCCGCCTACGGCACCCCGCCGTCGCAGGCCGCGCAGACCTGCTACGTCCAGGCGATCCTGTATGCCGACGCCGTCGAGCGTGCCGGCACTTTCAATCCGTCGAAGGTGATCGCGGCCCTCGAAGGCTTCGAGTTCGATGGCCTCGGTAACGGCAAGACGCTGTACCGCGCCGCCGACCATCAGTGCTTCAAGGACGTGCTGGTGGTGCAGGGCAAGGAAAAGCCGAAGGACAAGTTCGACCTGCTCGAAGTCAAGAAGGTCGTGCCGGCGTCGCAGGTCACTTACGACCCGAGCATCTTCGGCGGCGAACTCGGCTCCAAGGACGCCAAGGCGTGCGGCTGATCTGATCCAGCCGGGCTGCGCGTTGCGGCCCGGCGAGCAGAATCGTGACCGGTCGGCTGAGCCTCGGGGCACAGCCGACCGCCACGTGTCTCTTGAGCAGCAATAATTCGCGTACCGTCCGCGACCGATGGTCGGGGCGACAGGCACTGCAAAGTTCGTATTGGCCCACCGGCCGGGGTCGGTCGCCGGGGTATTTCGATGGACGCGCGCCTTGGGCCGCGGACACAGGGGGAGATTGACCACGCATGGACGCGATCGTTCTGCAGATCCTGAACGGCCTCGACAAAGGAGGGGCCTATGCGCTGATCGCGCTCGGGCTGACCTTGGCCTTCGGCACGCTCGGCGTGGTGAACTTCGCCCACGGCGCGCTGTTCATGCTCGGCGCGTTCTGCGCCGTGGTGTTCAACAAGCTGCTGACGCTGGAAATCGTCAAAATCGACCCGACGCGGACGACGCCTTGGGGCTCGCCGCTGGAGATCAAGACGCCTTACGTGCAGGCGATGCTCGGTGATTGGGGCAAGGTGCTGATCGATTACTCGGTACCGGTTTCGATCTTGCTGGCAATCCCGGTGATGCTGCTGATCGGCATCCTGATCGAGCGCGGCCTGATCCGGTTCTTCTACAAGCGTCCGCATGCCGACCAGATCCTGGTCACCTTCGGCCTCGCCATCGTGCTTCAGGAGATCGTCAAGCACTTCTTCGGCGCCAATCCGATCGCGCAATCGGCTCCCGCATTGTTCTCCGGTTCGCTGCAGATCACCGAGGCGATCGTCTATCCGTATTGGCGCATCGTCTATCTGTGCTTCTCGCTGGTGGTGATCGGCGCGGTGTTCGCGTTCCTGCAGCTCACCACCTTCGGCATGGTGGTGCGCGCCGGCATGCAGGACCGTGAGACCGTCGGCCTGCTCGGCATCAATATCGAGCGGCGCTTCACCATCGTGTTCGGGCTCGCGGCGATCGTCGCCGGCCTCGCCGGCGTGATGTACACGCCGATCGTGCCGCCCGACTATCACATGGGGATGGACTTCCTGGTGCTGTCGTTCGTCGTCGTCGTGGTCGGCGGCATGGGCTCGCTGCCGGGTGCGGTGCTGGCCGGCTTTCTGCTCGGCATCCTGCAGTCGTTCGCCTCGATGAACGAGATCAAGGGCCTGCTGCCCGGCATCGATCAGATCATCATCTATCTGGTCGCCGTGGTGGTGTTGTTGGTGCGTCCGCGCGGATTGCTCGGCCGCAAGGGCGTGATGGAGAGCTGATCCGATGAAGCATACCTCCAAACTCGCCGACATCGCGTTGCTGATCGGCTTTGCCATCGTGGTGGCGCTGGGGCCGATCATCTTCACCCCGATCGGCGCCGGCTATCCGGACCTGCTGCAGAAGTTCGCGATCTACGGAATCTTCGCGATCGGCTTCAACATCCTGTTCGGTCTCACCGGCTACCTGTCGTTCGGCCACGCCGCGTTCCTCGGCGTCGGGTCCTACGCCGCGGTGTGGTCGTTCAAGCTGCTGTCGATGGATCTGTTGCCCGCGGTGGCGATGTCGGTGGTGCTGGCCGGAGTGCTGGCGCTGGCGATCGGCTTTGTCAGCCTGCGCCGCTCCGGCATCTACTTCTCGATCCTGACGCTGGCGTTCGCGCAGATGTGCTACAACATGGCATATTCGGTGCTGACGCCGATCACCAACGGCGAAACCGGCCTGCGCGTGCTGCGCCAGGACCCGCGCTATCTCGACGCCGCGATCGGCTACGTCTCGCCGACGCCGTCGCTGTTCGGCATGCAGATCACCGGCTGGACCGGGTTCTACATCTGCGGCGCGGTGCTGGTGGCGGCGTTCGGCCTGTCGATCGCGATCTTCCGCTCGCCGTTCGGTATGACGCTGCGCGCCATCAAGTCGAACCAGAACCGGATGGGCTATACCGGCTATTCGACGCGGCCGTACCTACTGTCGGCGTTCGTGATCTCCGGCATGTTCGCCGGTCTCGCCGGCGCGCTGCTCGCCGCCACCGATCCGCTCGCGGGCGCCGAGCGGATGCAGTGGACCGCGTCGGGCGAGGTGGTGCTGATGACCATCCTGGGCGGTGCCGGCACGCTGCTGGGTCCGGTGCTCGGGACCGGCATCATCAAGTATTTCGAGAACATCTTCTCGGCCTACAACGAAGCCCAGCTCAAGGCGATGTTCACCTTCGTGCCCGACGGGCTGCGCGAGCCGGTGGTCAAGACGCTGAGCCTGTTCGTCGGTGAAGGCTGGCAGCTTACCCTCGGCCTGCTGTTCATGGCGGTGGTCATCTTCCTGCCGGGCGGCGTGATGGAAGGCATCAACCGGCTGATCGGCCTGAAGCATACGCCGAAGGTGAGGTCGCTCGGCGACTCGCCGCAGCGTGACGGTCTCGGCGAAATGGTGATCGAGGAGATGCCGACGCACGACCGCACCGCCGAGATCGAGAAGAATGCCGCCGAGCAACAAGCGAGAGCCACCGCGCCATGAAGGTGAACAGCGACATCGTTCTGCACATCGATCACGTCCACAAGACGTTCGCGGGTCTGCACGCGCTGGCGGACGTGCATCTCGACATCCGTGAGGGCGAAACTCACGCCATCATCGGTCCGAACGGCGCCGGCAAATCGACGTTGCTCAACGTCTGCGTTGGCGTGCTGCCGCCGACGCAGGGCAAGGTGATGTTCCACGGCACCGAGCTCACCGGGCTGAAGCCCTATGAGATCAACCAGCTCGGCGTGGCGCGGGTGTTTCAGACGCCGGAGATCTTCGGCGATCTCACCGTGCTGGAAAACGTCATGATGGCGATGCTGTCGCATCAGGACGGCGCGTTCCGGCTCAAGCTGGTGTCGCGGTTCGACGAACAGGGCGAGATCGGTCAGCGCGCCGTGCAGGCGCTGCGCGAGCGCGGCCTCGGCGAGCATCTGTACCATCTGGCAGGTGCGCTCTCGCGCGGCGACAAGCGCCGGCTCGAACTGGTGATGGGGCTGGTGCAGAAGCCGAAGCTGCTGCTGCTCGACGAGCCGACCGCCGGCATGGCACGCGCCGACACCAACGCCACCATCGACATCCTGCGGCAGATCAAGCAGTCGGGCATGACCATCGTGATCATCGAGCACGACATGCACGTCGTGTTCTCGCTCGCGGACCGCATCACCGTGCTGGCCGGCGGCCGCGTCATCGCGCAGGGCGTGCCCGACGAGATCAAGGGCAACCCGAAAGTGATCGAAGCCTATCTCGGCGAGGAGCAAGTATGACGACGATGACCGCCGAAAGGCCGCACGCCACCCATGCGGGCGAGACACCGTATTTCTGCTGCCGCAACCTCAACGCCTATTACGGTGACAGCTACATCGTGCAGAACGTCTCGTTCTCGCTCAACAAGGGCGAGATCCTGGCGCTGCTCGGCCGCAACGGAGCCGGCAAGACCTCGACGCTGCGCTCGATCGCGCGTGCCTCGTCGCCCGAACTGGTCTCGGGCGAGGTGATCCTCGACGGCATCAAGCTGCACGGCAAGCCGAACTACGTCGCCGCCCAGGCCGGCATCCAGCTGGTGCAGGAGGACCGCCGCATCATCCCCGGGATGACGGTGGAGCAAAATCTGCAGCTCGCGGTGATCTCCGGCAGCGTCGGTTGGTCGTTCGAGCGGATCTACGAGCTGTTCCCGCGGCTCGCCGAGCGGCGCAAGCAGGAAGGCGTGACGATGTCCGGCGGCGAGCAGCAGATGCTGGCGATCGCCCGCGCGCTCGCACGCGATCTCAAGCTGTTGTTGCTCGACGAGCCCTATGAAGGCCTGGCCCCGGTGGTGCGCCAGGACATCGCCAAGGCGTTGCGCGAAGTCCGCGCCGCCGGCATCACCACCATCATCGTCGAACAGAATGCGGTCGCCGCGTTGGAACTGTCCGACCGCGCCGTGATCCTCGACACCGGCGAGGTGGTGTTCGATGGCACCGCCAAGCATGTCCTCGACAGCGAAGACCTGCGCCATCGTTATCTGGCGATTTGACGCGGTTCGGCGAGTGTCGGTCGACGCTCGGCTGTTATTCTGAGGTGTGCGCGTAGCGCGCCCCGAAGGATGAGGGCGACGCAGACGAAGTGGGCTTGTCACCCCGCTGAACACGGCGGCGTGACCGGCCATAAACGGTGTTGACTCGATCGCAGGTGCGGGCGTAGGGCTCCGGCCGGGTCGAGCCTTTGGCGCGATCTTTCCTTCTCATCCAACGAAGAGCACATGGGCCCTAGCAGCTTTGGCCGCCTTCCCCCCGCGATAGGCCGGGCGAACGCGACCGCAACACATCGGACCGCGACCGTGTCGGGCCGCGTGAGCAAGGTGCGCTGCTAGCCGCCTGATCTCACCGTCCCGCCGCGTTGCGGCCGTGGAGGTGAGTGATGTCGATCAACTTCAAAACCGCATGGTTGCCGGCCTGGACCGGCCGCGCCGCGCGCCCGGCCGAGAGCCGCCGCGCCCACGCCAACGACAACGTCCGCAGCACGCCGCGCAGGGCGCAGCGTCCCGCGCTCGCACTGCATTGGCATGTCGGCTCGGCCGGCACGCTGGTGGCTGGCTGGACATTGGTGCCGTCGGGCGATGTGGCGGACGCCGAAGGCGGTGACACCGGCGACCGCGTGTACCAGCCGCCCTCGCGCGCGGCGTAATTCCCAACGCCCGGCTGCGCGCCGGGCAGGAGCCATTCCGATGGACCATCAACCCAGATTGCCCGCTGCCGCCTTCGTGCGTGCGGCGGGCCTGCCAGTCCCAAAATCAGCAACAGACGTGGCCGCGCCGCATCGGCGCCGGGCGGGCGAGGGCGCTTAGCGCCGCTCTCCGCGTCCGGCCTCTGCGCGCAAGCCGGATCAGGAGAGTCAAATGACCAAGCACATCCCCTTGCAGGCGACGTCGGCCTGCGCCGCCGTTCCACCGAGCGCGGTGCTCGACAGCGCCCATCTCGGCGAGATCCGCGGCGCGCTCGGCACCATCGCGGCCGATGATCGCGCGCCGCGGCGAACGTTCAAGGCCCGGCTGCAAACGCTGCTGGCGATCGCCGGGCCCGGCCTGATCGTGATGGTCGGCGACAATGACGCCGGCGCATTCGGCACCTACACCCAGGCCGGCCAGAATTACGGCACCACGCTGCTGTGGACGCTGCTGCTGCTGATCCCGGTGCTGTACGTCAACCAGGAGATGGTGGTGCGGCTCGGCGCCGTCACCGGGGTCGGCCACGCGCGGCTGATCTTCGCGCGGTTCGGCAAGTTCTGGGGCGCGTTCAGCGTCGCCGACCTGTTCCTGCTCAACGCGCTGACGCTGGTGACCGAGTTCATCGGCATCAGCCTGGCGCTGCAATATCTCGGCCTGTCGCAGTTCTGGGGCGTGATCGCGGCCGCGGTGATCATCACCTTCGCGGTCTCGACCGGCGATTTCCGCCGGTTCGAGCGGTTCGCCTTGGTGCTGGTCGCCGGCAGCCTGCTGCTGATCCCGGTTGCCGTGATGGTGCATCCGCCGCTGCCGCAATTGGCGCACGATTTCTTCGTGCCGAAGATGCCGGAGGGCGCGCCGCTCGGCGAGGTGATGCTGCTGATC
>NZ_QUMK01000068.1 GCF_010907035.1 Rhodopseudomonas sp. BR0M22 | reverse complement strand
GTGCGGTCCGAACCGAAGCGGGCTTTTCGTGACGCAGCCCGGATGAGCCGGCGCGGCGAGGGCGAGATCCGCTAATTCTTGGATCTCCAACGTCCAGGTCCGTGCCACGGCCGCGGTCGAAACACCGCGATGATCTGCACCCGACGTCACAGCGCGGTTCAAAGCTGGATCAAGCCATGCTCCGCAGCTAATCATTTGTAGTGCCGATCCAGTGAAATTACTAGCCTCGACAGCTCTTCGCTCGAAACTGGTAATAGAGGGTAGAAAAGCCCGCTGGCCTTTGGAGCGCTGAGCTGTCGAGCCTTACGGGTGCGTTGCTCTACTAAGCGATCGTTGATGACGCGGTGATGTCGCCGTCGCCTGCCGCAGGCTACGGCGCCTGCGACTTTGGTCGAAGTGGTCGCCTGGCGGTTGGAGGCGGCTGCGCTCCGAGATTGCGGCAATTTTCGCTGAATTGTTTCGTCGAAGGGGCGCGACGAAACAATTCAGCGGCGCGACGAAACCATTCGGATGCCTCGGCGCAGCGGTCTGGAAACAGAGCATGGTTATCAATCGGTCAACGCGCGCGGCGGCGACGCCTGGAACCCATGGATGAAGAACCGGATGTCTTCCTGTTCTGGCGACGGGCGGCCGGGTTCAAGGCTTGGTTCGGCTGCTTGGGAAAGCCGGTCGAGAAGGTCACCAAAGCGAACGATGGTCCTGGCCGGGGGTGGTACGGGCCGGCGAGGCGGCGGCTTCGTCGGATGGAGTCGGTGAATTGGTGACGATGCTTCGGATGGCTGCGCTTGCGGCCGGCTTTGGGCTGATGATCGGCGGCCAGGCGCAGGCGCAGAGTCGATTGTCTTTTGGCGCTCCGGATGCGCGGACGGAATTCATCCGCCAATGCACGGCGCACATGACGGGGCGATGGGCGCATCCCGACGCGGTCTGCGGGTGCCTGCACGATCACGCCGCAGCGATGGTCCCCGACAGCGATCTTCGGCAAGCCTTGCTACGCGGCATCCGCGAGAGCGGCGTGCCGACCATCGACAACGATTGGGTCCCGCAAACCAAGCAGTCGCAGATCAATGCGACGTTCACGCTGATCGCCAAGCCCGCTCTGCAGTGCATGTTCGACCCGCTGGACTAGCTGACGCGCGTGGCCGGGACGCTGGCCGCGTCAGCGTCGCACCCGCTGGATGCACTTGCGTGTGGCCATCACCCCATTGGCCGACAGCGTCGAGCCGGTCACCTCTTTGATTTGACCGTTGGGGCAGGAGCCGTCGTCGACCAGGACCTTCTGACCGAGCCGTAACCCGGTGATCTCTTGCTCGCGCGAAACCTGCTGCTGTGCGGCGGCCGGCGTTGCCACGCCGAGGAGCAGCGCGGCGCCGAGCGCGACGAGCGAGGTGCACTTGAGTTGTGAACGGGACATCGGATCTCCTGAACAAGGTCGCGGCATGAGGGCATGATTCGAGTGCAGGGCCAAACTGCATGGAAAATCAGGCGATCTGTGGTTTGATCGGTGCGCCGGTATCAGAGCAATCAGCACAGGACGCCTATCCGTATGAGCCACGATGACCTTCAGCGCCGCATTCTCGACGCCGTCGATGCCGGCTTCGATGCCCAGCTCGCCACCACAAGCGATTTCGTTGCGATCCCGAGCACTCGTGGCGCCGAAGGGCCGTGCCAAGACATGATGGCGGATCTGCTCCGGCAGCGGGGTTACGAAGTCGACGACTGGCACATCGACCTCGACGAACTGAAGGATCTGCGCGGCTACGGGCCGATCGAGCACGACTTCTCCAAGGCGCGGACGGTGGTCGGCACCTATCGGCCGACGAACAACGCAGGTCGTTCGTTGATCCTGCAGGGGCATTGCGACGTGGTGCCGGCCGGGCCGCTGGAGATGTGGGATACTCCGCCGTTCTCGCCTGTGATCAAGAACGGCCGGATGTATGGCCGCGGCGCTTGCGACATGAAGTCCGGCACCATCGGCGCGCTGTATGCGCTCGATGCCATCAAGGCCGCAGGACTGCGCCCGACAGGGCGGATTCACTTCCAGTCGGTGATCGAGGAGGAGAGCACCGGCGTCGGCGCGCTCTCGACCCTGCAACGCGGCTATCGCGCCGATGCCTGTTTCATCCCGGAGCCGACAAACGGCAAGATGGTGCGATCTCAGGTCGGGGTGATCTGGTTTCGGCTGAAGGTGCGCGGTTTTCCGGTCCATGTGTTCGAAGCTGGGTCGGGATCGAACGCCATCACTGCGGCGTACCACCTGATCCAGGCGCTGGAGAAGCTCGAGGAGGAGTGGAACAAGCGCGCCGAGAGCGATCGCCACTTCAAGGGCGTGAAGCATCCGATCAATTTCAATCCCGGCATCATCAAAGGCGGCGACTGGGCTTCCAGCGTGCCGGCGTGGTGCGACGTCGATTGCCGCATCGCGATCCTGCCGGGCTGGTCGGTCGCCGACCATCAGGCCGAGATCATGGCCTGCGTGAACGCGGCGGCGCGCGATCACCGTTTCCTGTCCAACAACCCGCCGCAGGTGGAGTGGTCGGGCTTTCTGTCGGAAGGCTACGAGCTGACCAACTCCGCCGAACCGGAAGCCGCGTTCGGCAAGGCCTTCTCCGCGGTTTATGGCGGCGCGCCGGAGGATCTGGTGTTCACCGCACTGACCGATACCCGGTTCTACGGCCTCAACTACGACATCCCCAGTCTTTGCTTCGGCGCTTCCGGTGCGGCGATGCACGGCTTCAATGAATACGTCGATCTCGACTCGCTCCGGCAATCGACCAAGGCGACCGCGCTGTTCATCGCCGAATGGTGCGGCGTGGAGCCCGCCTGAGGCCTCTCCTGCGCGCCACGTCGATGACCTGACAGGTTATTGCGCCGAGGCGGACCGGCAGGCATCGGTCCGCCAGGCACATCCAATGAGCGACGGTGGGCGGCCCGCGCCACCGTCGCCACGTGAGCGGGCAGGGGGGGCGCGACCATGACGCCACTGGAGAAGATCAATTCGATTCCATTGCCGTTCGCGGCGCTGATGGGGGTACGCTTCACCGAAGCCGGACTCGACCGGGTGGTCGCGACGCTGCTGGTGCGCGACGACCTCTGCACCGTCGGCGCGAGTATTCATGGCGGTGCCGTGATGGCGCTCGCCGACAGTGTCGGCGCCGCCGCCACCGTGATCAACCTGCCGGCCGAGGCTAAGGGCACAACGACGCTGGAGAGTAAGACCAATTTCATCGGCCCGGCCAAAGCCGGCTCCACTGTCATCGCCACGGCGACTCCTGTGCATCGCGGACGACGGACCCAGGTGTGGCAGACCCGAATCGAGACCGAGGACGGCAGGCTGGTCGCCGTGGTGACTCAGACGCAAATGGTGCTATGATGACGTCATGTCCCTCCGTAAGACTACGAGGGTGCGACGCAAAACCGCTCTTCGAGCACCGTTTGCGGTTCCTCAATCTATCCTAAGGGCCGCAATTTAGATAGGTTTTGCAAAAGTTCGAAGGCGCGCGGCCGTTGTTTGCTAGGCGTCGCCTGCGAATAGGGCTTGAATATTATTGTGCGATGCACAATATGACTTTGGTCTAGGGAAGACGAACGCCTCCTTGAGGGTCGCCCCAAGAGGAGAGACAACTTATGCACGACGCTCTTATCGCCGATCTTACCGGCTCGAAGGGGACGATTCGATCCCTGATCAATCAAGAGCTGCCGCTGCTGCGAGACCACCTGTTGCGACTCGACGCTGAAAGTCGACGTGATCGCTTCAACGGCTTCGCCGACGAAGGCTTCGTCGACCGATACGCCAAGAAGTGTGGCGGCGATGGCACCATCATTATCGCTTTCTTCGCCGAAGACGGCTCCGTGCATGCGGCCGCTGAGCTGCATCAGCCCGATCTGCACATCGACTCGCTTCCCGAGATCGCCTTCAGCGTGGAAAGCCATCTGCGCCGCAAAGGCATCGGCAGCATTCTGTTCAAGCAATTGATGCAGGTTGCGCGGTCGCTCGGCTACGAGAAGCTGCGGATCACCACCGGCGCTCAGAACCAGGCGATGCGGGCTCTCGCAAACAAGTTCGGCGCGCACCTGACCTTCCGCCAGGGCGAGTCCACCGGAACGATCGACCTCGAACAGCAGGCTGATACTGCGGCGGCGCCGTCGCGCCCGATCGCGATTCAGGCTGGCACCGCCAATCCGTTGATCGCTTTCAATCAGGCGTGCTGGAATCTGTTTCTGCGGATGTCGGGATTCAACCGCGCGGCCTGACGGTCGGCGCATTTCTCAGCAAAACGCCGCGGGCTGAAGCCCGCGGCGTTTTCTTCGACAGTATCAGATGCACCCGAAAGGGTGGAATTTGGCGGAGCGATCAGATCCGCTTGTCGTTGCCGACGATGCGGCGCGATACCCGGCGCTCGACCACGACTGAACGTTGGAAACCCTGTTCTCCGGTGATCACACGCGACGTGCGCGCCGAGGCACGGGCCGACTTCCGGACTTCCTTCAAAACGGCTTCGATCGGCATCCCCATCAGGGACGCGGCAATCTCCGCCTGCGAGTCAACGTCGTCGGTGATGCCGGCCGCCGCAAAGATCGCTTCTTCAAGAGTCGGCGGGTCGCGTCGGACGCGCCGCACGCCGTATTTCGTGTTCCAATCTTCGCTCATCGACTGCCTCAGGTTGAGATGGTTTACCTAGTGGAGCCGATGTTGCATTGCAATATTGAATATCGGCGGGATCAAGCAACCTTGGTCGAAGGTGGCCCGCCACCGCTTGTCGTAGATCAAACTGGGCTTTGGATCATGGCAGCCCTGCGCGGTAGCGCAGGGCTGATGCTGGCGATCAAGCTCTGAAAATCGTCAGTCCGAGAATCAGCAGCACCACAAATATCACCACGAAGATGTAGAACAGAATCCGCGCGATGTCGGCTGACGCCGCAGAAATTCCGGTGAACCCGAACAGGCCGGCGATGATCGAAACTACCAGAAAGATCAGCGCCCACTTCAAAATCGTCATGTCGTTCATCCTTGGCTTAGAATGGGCTTGAACGGTGCGTGAAGGCAATGGTTCCGCGATGTGCCGGAGCGAGCCAACAAGGCTGCCCAGGGCTCAAAGTGGCGGGCGTCGATGCCGATCCCAAGGTGTGCGGCAAGTCGGTTTTCACCGGGCGCCGGGCTCCTCCACAGTCCTTTGTCGGGCCTGGTCAGTTTCAACCTGCGTGGCGATTGGATAGATTGCGGCCGATCGAGGCCGCGCGTAGCGGCCGGTGGCGGCCCGCTGGGGCATGGGCCACGAATGCTTGGGGATGAATGATGAGGACGAGATCGTGGGCCGCCGGCGGATCGGCAGTCCTGCTCGCGCTGTCGCTCGGTGGCGCGATCACCTCGGCACACGCCCAGTCGGCGGACCTGGTGTTGTGCGATCGGATCGCTGCCGATCCGGCCGACCCCGATAAGCCTTCGGATGTCAGAGGTGTCGCCCAGATCGCGCCCGGCGATGTCGCGACCGCGCTGAAATACTGCCGGATCGCGGCTGCAGGATCGCGTCGGGCGATGTACGCGCTCGGCCGCGCTTATGCGACAGGCGGCCAGACGGCCGAAGCCATCGCGGCCTATCGCAAGGCCGCCGACAAGGGCTCAAGCTCGGCAATGGTCGAGCTCGGCGTCGCCTACGCCACCGGCGCTGGCGTTCCGAAGGACGAGGCCAAAGCGCGTCAGCTCCTGGAGCGTGCTGCGGCTGCGGGCAACCCGCGCGGTATCAGCAATCTCGCGGCGCTCGGCGGTGGGGCGTCGTCCGACCCCGTGAAAACCCGAGCCTTGCTTGCCAAGGGCGCGGAGAGTAACGCCGAGGCGCAATATCAGCTCGGCATGATGTTGGCCGACGGTATCGGCGGTCCGAAAGACGATGTCGGCGCGCGAGCGTTGTTCGAAAAGGCGGCGGGGCAGGGCCATCCCGGCGCTCTGCTCCAAATGGGCGCGTTCGCCCAGGCTGGCCGCGGTGGCCCGAAGGACAGTGATGCGGCCAAGGCGTACTACGACAAGGCTGCCGCGCTCGGCAACGCCGACGCCAAGGCGGCGCTGAAGCGGAGCGATTGCCCCTATGTGCTTAAGGACAAGCGCGGAAACATGGTGACAAACCTATGCTTCTAGGCAATCGACGCAGCCGCGCCTGACTGGCTTCAACCGAATCAACACACACTCGACCACGTCCTGGAGCGTCGGCGCCGCGCGCCCCTGATCCAGGTCAATCAAGGGGCGTAGCCTTCATGCAACAGACGCGGGACCGATTTCGAGTGCTGCCCCGGGGAGATCGGCGCTGCGCGCCGGCTCATGGTCCGGCTGCGGCGTCCGCGCGGCAGGTGCTGCGGCCTGCGTCCATTGCATCCGTCCAGGCGGCCCGAGGGTAGGCAATGAGCCAACAGAAGAAGGGCATCGGTCTCCTGGTCAGTGCCATCGGAGTCGTGTTCGGCGACATCGGCACCAGCCCGCTCTACGCCCTGAAGGAAACCTTCGCCGGCCACCACCCGATTCCGGTGACGCCGGACAACATCTTCGGCGTTCTCTCGCTGGTGTTCTGGACCGTGATGCTGCTGGTGACGGTGAAGTACGTCATCGTCATCATGCGCGCCGACAACCATGGCGAGGGCGGCAGCCTGGCGCTTTTGGCGCTGGTGACCGAACTGACACGCGGACGCCGCGTGCACTATCCGTTGATGATGCTCGGGGTGATCGCTGCCGCGTTGTTCTACGGCGACAGCATGATCACGCCGGCGATCTCGGTGCTCAGCGCCGTGGAAGGCCTCGAAGTCGTCACGCCGGACCTGAAGGCCTATGTGGTGCCGATCACGGCCGTGGTGCTGACCCTGCTGTTTGCCATCCAGTCGCGCGGCACAGGATTGGTCGGGCGGCTGTTCGGCCCGGTCATGTGCATGTGGTTCCTGACGCTGGCCTTGCTCGGCATCGCCAACATCGTGCATGCGCCCGAAGTGCTCGAAGCGATCAGCCCGACCTTCGCGATCGAATTCGTGTTCCGTCATCCGCTGATGAGCTTCTACGCGCTCGGCTCGGTGGTGCTGGCCGTCACCGGCGGCGAGGCGCTGTACACCGACATGGGGCACTTCGGCCGCTTCCCGATCCGTCTGGCCTGGTTCGGCCTGGTACTGCCGGCGCTGCTGCTGAACTATTTCGGCCAGGGGGCGCTGCTGATCCACGATCCGTCGGCGATCCAGAACCCGTTCTTCCGGCTCGGGCCGGAATGGATGGTGGTGCCGACGGTCGGACTGGCGACGCTGGCCACTGTGATCGCGTCGCAGGCGGTGATCTCCGGCGCCTATTCGGTGGCGCGGCAGGCGATCCAGCTCGGCCTGCTGCCGCGGATGACGATCGTCCACACCTCGGGCGAAGAGGCCGGCCAGATCTACGTGCCGTTCACCAACTGGACCCTGTACCTCGCCGTGATGGCGCTGGTGGTGGGCTTTCAGTCGTCGAGCAATCTGGCCGCGGCCTACGGCATTGCGGTGACCGGCACGATGATGATCGACACCATCCTGGTTTCGTTCGTTGCCGCCCTGCTGTGGCGGTGGCATCCGGCCGTGGTCGCGGTGGTGATCGGCACGCTGCTGCTGCTCGACTTTGCGTTCTTCGCCGCCAACATCATCAAGGTGGCGCAGGGCGGCTGGTTCCCGCTGTTCATCGGCTTCATCTCGTTCACCGTGCTGACGACCTGGCGGCGCGGGCGGGCGCTGGTGCGCAAGCAGCTCAAGAAGCAGGCGGTGCCGCTCGACGTGGTTCTGCGTGCGCTGGGGCCGAACGTCTCCCGCGCTCGCGGGACAGCAGTGTTTCTGACCGCCGCCACCGATGGCGTACCGCCGGCGCTGCTGCACAACCTCAAGCACAACCAGACGGTCCACCAGCGCGTCATCCTGACCACGGTCTCGACCGCAGAGACGCCTTACGTGCCGGATAGCGAGCGCGTGCACATGACCGATATCGGCGACGGCTTCCATCGCCTGATCATCCGTTACGGCTTCATGCAGACGCCTGACGTTCCGGCTGCGCTTTCGCTGTGCAAACAGTTCGGGCACGAGTTCAACATGATGTCGACCTCGTTCTTCCTGAGCCGCGAGACCTATGTGCCAAGTCTGAATCCCGGTATGGCGCTGTGGCGCGAGCGGCTGTTCACCTTCATGACGCTGAACGCGACGCGGGCGACGACGTTCTTCAAGATCCCGACCGATCGCGTGGTCGAGCTTGGGACGCAGCTCGAGATTTGAGGACGCCGATCAGGCAAGCCCGAGCGCAAAGGCGAGGGTGCCGATGGCGGCGTGCGAGGCGATCAGCGGCCAGATGTTGAGCGTGCGCCAGTAAACGAATCCCCAGACCACGCCGAGCAGGAAGGTGTTGAGTAGCAGGGCCGGATCGCCGTAGCAGAGGTGGATCAGCGAGAACAATACGGCCGAATACAGGATGTAGGCCCAGCCGCCGTGCTGCATCCGGTCCGTAATCAGCTTCGGGATCGAGCGGCACACTACTTCCTGGCAGGGGCTCGAGACCAGCACATAGAATGGTGCGAAGCTGAGCCAGGCCGGCGGCTGGGCATCGAAGCTGAACAGACGCGTCTGCAGCAGCATGATCGCCGAGATCAGGCTGGTGACCGCGATGGCGCCGAGCCAGTGCCGCCATTGATGCGGACGGCCGAAGCCGAGCTCGCTAAACGAGAAGCCGGCCCATAGGCACAGCCCAATGCACAGCGCCGACACCGCGATCAGCGCCCCCATCCGGTACTCGAACGGGAGCAGTCCGAACTGGATGGCGAGACCGGGCGCGGCCAGCAGCAGTGTCAGTCCCGCAAGCGGGGCAAAGCGCAGGGCGGGATGCCGCGCATCCGGAGACGGGTATGCCGGGTGCTGTCGCAAATTCGTCATAGGACCCATAATCGGGCATTAGCCGACGGGTTCCAGTACGGGCGGCTCCGAGGGTCAGCGGCGCACGCCGCCGCCGACACTGATGCTCCCTCCGAGCTTGACGCAGGTCGAACCGCCTTCGAGCTGGACGAAGCCGGGGCCGAAGGCCGAGCACGGATTACGCCCTGATCCAGGTGCAGGCGCCCGAGGCGCCGGCGCAGCTGTTTCGGTCAGCGCCTTCGGGACCGCGGACTTCCGTGGTTCTGCGCCGGCCGAAACCGGGAATAGAACCGCTAGGGCAAGCAACATCCATTTCATTACCGTTGCTGTAACGCCCCGGCGACGATCTGACCAGCCGCGCCCGCTGTGGAGCCTGCTGGCCTTGCCCAAAACCCGCCGCATTCGCAACGCCGTGCTTGGCGTGAACGGATCTGTTCTGTGGCGGCTGGCGCGCTTGACGGCGCCGAGTACGTTCGGTTTGACGATAGATCGCCGCGGCGGCGATCAGCCGCGGGCGGTTCGGGGCAAGGGACGGGGATTTCGATGAGGATGATCACGCTACTTGGCGCGCTGCTCGTATCGAGTGCCGCGCTGGCACAAAGCAACGCACCGGCTCAGGGCACTGCGCCGGCCGCTACCAACGGAACGCCGATGGTCGGCGATCAGCCGCTGGTGCAGATCAAGCCGAAGGGGCACAAGGCTGCCAAGCACACGGCGGCGGCAAAGCCTTCGGCTGCCGACCAGATGAAGGCCTGCCTGGAGATCGAGGACGCCACCAAGGAGCGGCTCGATTGCTTCGATGCGGTGTATCCGCCGAAGCCGAAGGCGACCAAAGCTGGAGCCAAAATGAAGCCGGCCAAGACTGCGGCGGATTGTCGCCTTCTCAAGGAAGAGGACGAGCGGCTCGCCTGCTACAACGGTTTCATCGACAAGGCGCCGGCTGCAGCCCCGAAGACCTGACCCGATCAGTCCGGGCTCAGCCGTTGAGGGCGGCTTGCGCGGTCTCCGGGTAGCGCAAGCCGAAGATCGTAATAGTCAGATTGCTCTGGTGCAGCAGCCACGCGATCGCGAGCCGCGCCGGTGAGCAGCGCTTGGCGGCCGCGGGTCACTCGATGGCGTCGAGCAGCAGGAGATTTGCGTCGAGGTTGGCTCCGACGAAGCGCGGCGAGCGCCATCGCTCCAACATCCATCGGCTGGGTCGATTGAGGTCCGGTGATGTCTTGCCGACGAAATGGCACGCATTGAATTGGCGCAAACGTAGCGCCGCGCTGAAACTGCTGAGTAGTTACCGTGGTCGGGGGCTCAGACCGCGGCCGACCCAGCAGCCAGCAGCGAGCAGCGCTGGCAGCACGCGGGCTCGGTTTCTCCGTCCGCCCAGGCACAGCCGCCGCCGGCTCGTTTGGCGACGTACAGCGCGCGGTCGACGCGCTCGAGCAATTGGGCGGTTTTGACTTCGGCAAGCGCCGCGTGGCTGACGGCAATACCGGCGCTGGCACCGATACACACCGGCAATTTCGACAGCAGGAACGGCATCGACAGGGCGAGGACCGCTTCGTGTGCCAAGGCCTGTGCTTCGTCCCGGCCGTGCTCGGCGCTCGACACCGGCTTCAGCAGCATGAATTCGTCGCCGCCGAACCGGGCTGCGACGCCGTCTGCGCCAACACAGGCGGTCAGCCGCTCGGCGACCTGCTGGAGCAGATCGTCGCCGGAATGGTGGCCATGGCGATCGTTGATCGGCTTGAACCCGTCGAGATCGATCGCGACGACGGCGAAGTTGCCCACCATGTTCGACAGCGCCTGGAGGAAGCCCGCGCGGTTCGGCAGGTCGGTGAGGAAATCGTGCGTGGCCTGCCGCGATAGCCGGTGCTTGGCCTCGAGTCGTTCGATGAACGCGGCGCTGAGATGTTTCGAGGCTTCGCGTAACGTCAGCCAGAACAGCACCAACATGACGGCGCCGATCTTGTAGGCGAGTTCAGGGCGCATCAGCCCGGCGATCATGGTGGGGATCAGCAGAGCCCCCGCAGCGGTGAGGATGATCCATGGGCGGATCGCGGCCCGCGACACCATGCCGACGCAGTACGACATCGACAGGCCGAATGCGATCCACGCACCCGGGGCATCGCCGAGCTGCAGCGCACGGAACGACAGCGCGCCGAGCGCCAGGCTGAATGCGGTGGCGCCGGCGCCGTACAGACGTTCCCAACGCACGACATCTGCATCGGTGAAATGCGCGGCGCGCGCCTTGTAGCGCATCAACGAGAAAACCCGTGCCGAGGCGGTGACCAGGATGAAAAACGTAATCACCGCATAGCCCGGATCGTCGTCGAGCAGGGTGAGTGCCAACGCGCCCGTCACCGACGTCACGCCGATCGCCATCACCTGCGGCAGCGAGGTGTACAGCAGATCGACCAGCTCGCGGCGAATCCGCGGGTCGGGATGCAGATATTTGGACAGCACCGTCAGTGGCATGAGTCGCAATATCCGAGCCACTTCCTAATAACCGGTGGCAACAGCTTGCGACAGTCGGTAGCCCGATCTCGCTATCGTTAACAAGTCGTCAATGACGGCGGGGCGTAGCTATTCCCCAGATCACACTGGCGGCCAATTGCGAAGCGCCATGTCGGCGAGCTTGCGAAGCTGGTCGCGCGGGGCGCCGCTCGCCGCCTGGACCGCCATGCCCTGCAGGATCGCCGAAACGTAGCGGGCAAGGTCACCTGCGTCGGAACCGGACGGCAGATCGCCTTCGCCGACCGCTCGGCTGAGGCGGTCTCGCAGGTCCTCTTCGGTCTTGGCGCGCCGGGCCGCCAGTTCCTGTTTGATGGTCTCTGCGGCGTCGCCGCAGCACAGCGCGCCCTGAACGGCCAGGCAGCCGGGATTGCTCGGGTCTGACATCGCGTCCGCGGCGCCGTACAGGATGTGTTCGACCACTTCGCGCGCGGTCGGCTTCTGCAGTCCGGCTCGATAGTAGCTCCCCGGTCCGTCGACGTAGCGATCCAGCGCTTTGCGGAACAGCTCTTCCTTGTTGCCGAACGCGGCGTAGAGGCTCGGCTTGGTGATGCCCATCGCCTCGGTGAGGTCGGTCATCGACGTGCCTTCGTATCCCTTGCGCCAGAACACATGCAAAGCGAGGTCGAGCGCCGCATCGACGTCGAATTCGCGGGGGCGTCCCAGGGCCATGGCTGGATCTCCAGAGATTTCTACCAAGCGGTAGATAAGTCTCTTGACAGTGGATGTCGATGGTCCATCTATACCGGACGGTACGGATGTGTGCGCTGCAGCGTGGTGGAACCGGCTTGGTTTTCGCCGCGACTGCAGGGCGAGATACTGAGATCGCTCGGCTTTTTGCAAGCCCGGCGGATACGGATGGGGTTCCTATGGCCATTGGTTTCACTCGGAAGTTCGCATTGGGCGGCGCGATCGCCGTCGTGGCGGCGGGTGTCGGCGGCGCGCTGCTGTTGGACCAGGCGCCCGGCTCGGCGGCTCAGGCGCAGACTGCGGGGGCGCCGCCGGCCGTCACCGCTTCGGTCGCCACGGTCGAGGCCAAGGCGACCACGCCTTCAGAAGAGTTTTCCGGGCGACTGGAAGCGATCGAACGGGTCGAGATCCGCTCGCGGGTCGCGGGTGCCGTGCAGGAGATCCAGTTCAGGGAAGGGGCCCTGGTGTCCAAGGGCGACCTCTTGGTTCGGATCGATCCGTCGCTGTACGCCGCCGAGGTCGATCGCGCACAGGCGCAGTTGTCGGCGGCCCGTGCGCGCGTCGTCTTCACCAAGGCCGACGTCGAGCGCAGCCAGCAGCTCTCCAGTTCCAGCATCACCCAGCGCGAGGTCGACAATCGCCTCAACGCCTATCGCGAGGCGGAGGCAAACCTCAGATCCGCCGAAGCGGCGCTGAAGACCGCCGAGCTGAACCTCAGCTACACCGAAATCCGCGCCCCGGTCTCAGGACGGGTCGGCAAGGTGGAGATCACCGTCGGCAACCTGATCGCCGCCGGGCCGAACTCGCCGCTGCTGACCACGCTGGTCTCCGTCAATCCGATCTATGCCAGCTTCAATGCCGACGAGCAGGTGGTGACCCGCGCGCTCAGAACGCTCGCCGACGAGAAGACGCCGGGCGCGATCGAGCGCATTCCGGTCGAGATGACGACCGTCGCGGGCGAGGCGCCGGTGAAGGGCAAAATGCAGTTCATCGACAACCAGGTCGATCCGCGCTCCGGCACGGTGCGGGTGCGCGCGGTGTTCGACAATGCCGACGGCCGGCTGATGCCGGGCCAGTTCGCACGGCTGTCGATGGGGCAGCCGAAGGCCGAACCGGCACTGCTGGTCAGTGAGCGCGCAGTCGGGACCGATCAGAACAAGAAGTTCGTCATGGTGGTCGATGCCGAGAACCACGCCGAATACCGCGAAGTGAAGCTGGGAGCCTCGGTCGACGGCCTTCGCGTGGTGGCCTCCGGCCTCAAGGCGGGTGAACGCATCGTCGTCAACGGCCTGCAGCGGGTGCGTCCGGGCGTCACCATCAAGCCCGAGACGGTGGCGATGGATGCTGCCGCCTCCAGCAAGACGATCGCGCAGAACTAACTGCAGAGGCTCCGCCGCAAGGCGGGACCGAACCTCATTGTTTCAACCGACAGTCACGCGGCAGACGTTCCGTCCGCCGCGCAGGGATGATTGCGCTTCGCGCGCCAGCGAACCGGCGGAACACAGCCATGAATTTTTCCAAGTTTTTCATCGATCGCCCGATCTTCGCCGGCGTGCTGTCGGCAGTGATTTTCCTCGCCGGCCTGTTGTCGATGCCGGTGTTGCCGATCTCGGAATATCCGGAGGTCGCGCCGCCGACGATCGTGGTGTCGGCGCAATATCCAGGCGCCAATCCGAAGGTGATCGCCGAGACCGTGTCGACCCCGATCGAGGAGCAGATCAACGGCGTCGAGAACATGCTTTACATGAGCAGCCAGGCGACCACCGACGGCAAGATGACGCTCAACGTCACCTTCCGCCTCGGCACGGATCCCGACAAGGCGCAGCAACTGGTGCAGAACCGCGTCTCGCAGGCCGAACCGCGGCTGCCGGCGGAAGTGCGTGCGCTCGGCATCACCACCATCAAGAGCGCGCCCGACCTGACCATGGTGGTGCACCTGATGTCGCCGAACGATCGCTACGACATGACGTACTTGCGCAACTATGCGGTGCTCAACGTCAAGGACCGGCTGGCGCGGATTCCGGGCGTCGGTCAGGTGCAGTTGTTCGGCTCGGGCGATTATTCGATGCGGGTCTGGCTCGATCCGCAGAAGGTCGCCGAGCGCGGCCTGTCGCCGGCCGACGTGGTGCGCGAGATCCGCGCCCAGAACGTCCAGGCCGCTGCCGGTCAGGTCGGCAGTTCGCCGGGCGAGCCGGGGCTCGATCTGCAACTCTCGGTCAATGCGCAGGGACGGCTGCAGACCGAAGAGGAGTTCGGCGACATCATCGTCAAGAACGGCGACCACGGCGAGGTGGTGCGGCTGCGCGATGTCGCGCGGATCGAGCTCGGCGCCGCCGACTACGCGCTGCGCTCGTTGCTCAACAACAAGTCCGCGGTGGCGGTGCCGATCTTCCAGTCGCCGGGTTCGAACGCGATCCAGATCTCCGACAACGTCCGCGCGACGATGAAGGAGCTGAAGGAGAACATGCCGGACGGCGTCTCCTACGACATCGTCTACGACCCGACCCAGTTCGTTCGCGCCTCGATCGAGGCGGTGATCCACACGTTGCTCGAAGCGATCGCGCTGGTGGTGCTGGTGGTGATCCTGTTCCTGCAGACCTGGCGCGCGTCGATCATCCCTCTGATCGCGGTGCCGGTGTCGGTGGTCGGCACTTTCGCGGTGATGCACGTGTTCGGATTTTCGATCAACGCGCTGACGTTGTTCGGCCTGGTGCTGGCAATCGGCATCGTGGTCGACGACGCCATCGTCGTGGTCGAAAACGTCGAGCGTAACATCGAGCGGGGGCTTGGGCCGAAGGAAGCGGCCTATCAGGCGATGCGTGAGGTGACCGGGCCGATCATTGCGATCGCGCTGGTTCTGGTCGCGGTGTTCGTGCCGCTCGCGTTCATCACCGGCCTCACCGGGCAGTTCTACAAGCAGTTCGCCTTGACGGTGGCGATCTCGACGGTGATCTCCGCCTTCAATTCGCTGACGCTGTCGCCGGCGCTCGCGGCGCTGCTGCTGAAGGGCCATGACGCTCCGAAGGACGCGCTGACGAAGGCGATGGACAAGACCCTCGGCTGGTTCTTCGTTCGCTTCAATCGCTTCTTCACCCGCAGCTCGGAGGCTTATGGCGGCGGCGTTCGGCGCGTGGTGTCACGCCGTGCAGCGGGCATGGGGCTCTATCTGGTGCTGGTCGGTGCCACCTTCTATCTGTTCCACGCGGTGCCGGGCGGCTTCGTCCCGGGGCAGGACAAGCAGTATCTGGTCGGCTTTGCGCAGCTTCCGGACGGCGCCACGCTGGACCGCACCGAGGAGGTGATCCGCCGGATGGGCGAGATCGCCCAGCAGGAGCCGGGGGTCGAGAACTCGATCCAGTTTCCCGGCCTGTCGATCAACGGCTTCACCAACTCGTCGAATTCGGGCATCGTCTTCATCGGCCTGAAGTCGTTCGACGAGCGCAAGGACAAGTCGCTCAGCGGCAATGCCATTGCGATGTCGCTGAACAAGAAGTTCGCCGGCATTCAGGACGCTTTCATCGCCATGTTCCCGCCGCCGCCGGTCGCCGGCCTCGGCACCATCGGCGGCTTCAAGCTGCAGATCGAGGATCGCGCGGGGCTCGGCTACGAGGCGCTCAACGACGCCACCAAGGCGTTCGTCGCCAAAGCGAGCGCACAGAAGGAACTGGCCGGGCTGTTCACCAGCTATCAGATCAACGTGCCGCAGCTCTATGCCGACGTCGATCGCACCAAGGCTAGGCAGCTCAACGTGCCGGTGACGTCGATCTTCGAAACCATGCAGATCTATCTCGGCTCGCTCTACGTCAACGACTTCAACAAGTTTGGCCGCACCTATTCGGTGCGGGTGCAGGCCGACGCGAAGTTCAGGGCGCGGGCGGACGATATCGGCCAGCTCAAGGTGCGTTCGGACTCCGGCGAGATGATCCCGTTGTCGACGTTGCTGCGGGTCAAGGAGAGTGCCGGACCGGAGCGGGCGATGCGCTACAACGGCTTCCTCACCGCCGATATCAGCGGCGGCGCGGCGCCCGGCTTTTCGACCGGGCAGGCGCAGGCCGCGATCGACCGCGTTGCCAAGGAGACGCTGCCGAAGGGAACGTCGTATGAATGGACCGAGCTGACCTACCAGGAAATCATCGCCGGAAATTCGTCGCTGATCGTGTTCCCGGTGGCGCTTCTACTGGTGTTTCTGGTGCTGGCCGCGCAGTACGAGAGCCTGACGCTGCCGCTGTCGATCATCATGATCGTGCCGATGGGCCTGCTCGCGGCGATGTTCGGCGTCTGGATCAGCAAGGGCGACAACAACGTCTTCACGCAGATCGGACTGATCGTCCTTGTCGGGTTATCGGCCAAGAACGCCATCCTGATCGTCGAGTTCGCGCGCGAACTGGAATTCGCGGGCCGCAAGCCGATTCAGGCGGCGATCGAGGCCAGCCGGCTGCGGCTGCGGCCGATCCTGATGACCTCGATGGCGTTCATCATGGGCGTGGTGCCGCTGGTGACCTCGACCGGTGCCGGCTCGGAGATGCGACATGCGATGGGCGTCGCCGTGTTCGCCGGCATGATCGGCGTCACCGCCTTCGGCATCTTCTTCACGCCGATGTTCTACGTGCTGCTGCGTGCGCTCAGCGGCAACCGGCCGCTGACGCAGCACGGCGAGGGCACGGTCGATGACGACTTGCAGTTGGCGCCGCACGAGCCGGAGCGGAGGCCGGCCGTCGGATCGCATCCGTGACGCGCCCCGGCTCATCGCGCTCCGGTCAGTTCGGATCGGCGCACGGAGCGACGTAACAAAGTCGTCAGTCACGACGCTATTGAAAGAGGTCTCCTCTCCGAGGTATGCCAGTCAGTGACAAATCGACACACCGCGAAGAATCGCGGGACTGACTGACTCGAAGCCGCCTGCATCCGACCTGCGGCAACCCGGCCGCGTTCCGCGACGAGCTTGGGACACGCGCGGTTTGCCACAGTTCGGAACCGACACGGGCGCGACAAGCTGACGATCCAAGTCGAAACGCCGCCAAGCGCGCAGGTTTCATGAACATTCTCGATCCCAAAGGACCGGTTGCGTTCGGAAACTCGACGATCCTGATCGATTCCGTCGTGATCATGCTCGCGATCGTGGTGCCGACGATCATTGCGATCCTGGCCTTTGCGTTCTGGTTTCGCGCTTCCAATCCACGCGCGAAATATCGGCCGGAGTTCACGTATTCGGGAAAGATCGAGCTCGTCGTGTGGTCGATCCCGACGCTGACCATCATTCTGCTCGGCGGTGTCACCTGGATCGGCGCGCACCGGCTCGATCCCGCCGCACCGGTCGAAGGCACCGGCAGTCCCGTGCGAATCCAAGTCGTGTCGATGGACTGGAAATGGCTGTTCATCTACCCGGAACAGGGGATCGCCACGGTCAACTCGCTGACTGTGCCGGTCGGCGCTTCGCTCAAGTTCGAATTGACGTCGGCGAGCGTGATGAATGCGTTCTTCATCCCGCAGCTCGGCAGCATGATCTACACCATGAACGGCATGGTGACCCGGCTCAATCTGCGGGCCGACAGCGAAGGCGAGTTGCGCGGGCTGTCGTCACATTTCAGCGGCGACGGTTTTCCCGACATGATGTTTCCGGTGCATGTGGTGTCGCCGATCGCGTTTTCCGAATGGGCCGCCAAGACCGCTTCGACCGACCAAGAGCTGAACGCTGATAGTTACAAGAAGCTGATGAAACAGGCGCCGGTGAGCGGCTCGCTGAGTTATCGGCTGGCCGATCCGCTGCTGTTTGAGGCCATCAGCACGCAACGGATTCCGCCGCAGCCGGGACCGCATCCGACCACGGATGGGGCACAATCGTACATCGAGGCGAATTCGGGAGCCAACGCGATATGCTCGGCAAGCTCGACTGGTCGGCCATTCCGATCGATCAGCCAATTCCGCTGATCGCAGCCGCGATCGTGATGGTGGCGATCGTCGCCGTCCTGCTGTGGGCAGGTCTCAAGGGCTATTTCCCCTATCTCTGGCGAGAATGGATCACCAGCGTCGATCACAAGCGGATCGGCGTCATGTACATGTTGCTGGCGATGGTGATGCTGCTGCGCGGCGGCACCGACGCGATCATGATGCGCGCTCAGCAGGCGATCGCCTACCAATCGCCGGGTTACCTGCCGCCCGAGCATTACAATCAGATCTTCTCCGCGCACGGCACGATCATGATCTTCTTCGTCGCCATGCCGTTCGTGATCGGGCTGATGAATCTGGTGGTTCCGCTGCAGCTCGGGGTGCGGGACGTGGCGTTTCCGACGCTCAATTCGGTCGGCTTCTGGCTGACCGCGAGCGGGGCGCTGCTGGTCAACATCTCGCTGGTGGTCGGTGAATTTGCCCGCACCGGTTGGCTGCCGTTTCCACCGCTGTCCGAGCTCAGCTATTCGCCCGGCGTCGGCGTCGACTATTACGCCTGGGCGCTGCAGATCTCCGGCATCGGCACGCTGGTTGCCGGGATCAATCTCGTCACGACCGTGCTCAAGCTGCGGACACGCGGCATGACGTATTTGCGAATGCCGATGTTCTGCTGGACAACGCTCGCGTCCTGCCTGCTGATCGTCGCCGCGTTTCCGATCCTCACCGCCACGTTGGCGATGCTGCTGCTCGACCGCTATCTCGGCTTTCATTTCTTCACCAACGAAGCCGGCGGCAACATGATGATGTTCATGAACCTGATCTGGGCCTGGGGGCATCCGGAGGTTTACATCTTGGTGCTGCCGGCATTCGGGGTGTTTTCGGAAGTGGTGTCGACCTTCTCCGGCAAGCCGCTGTTCGGCTATCGGTCGATGGTGCTGGCGACGATGGCGATCTGCATTATCTCGTTCATGGTGTGGCTGCATCATTTCTTCACGATGGGGGCGGGAGCGACCGTCAACGCGGTGTTCGGCATCGCCAGCATGATTATCGCGGTGCCGACCGGGGTGAAGATCTTCAATTGGTTGTTCACGATGTATGGCGGTCGGATCAGGTTCGCGACGCCGATGCTGTGGGCGATCGGCTTCATGGTGACGTTCATCATCGGCGGGCTGACCGGCGTGTTGGTCGCGGTGCCACCGGCGGACTTCCAGCTCCACAACAGCGTGTTCCTGGTTGCGCACTTCCACAACGTCATCATCGGTGGCGTGCTGTTCGGCGCCTTCGCAGGCTACACCTACTGGTTCCCTAAGGCGTTCGGCTTCCGCCTGCACGAAGGACTCGGCAAGGCAGTGTTCTGGTTCACGCTGGTCGGGTTCTTCGTCACCTTCATGCCGCTTTACGTGGCCGGGCTGCTGGGCATGACGCGCCGTCTGCAGCACTACGACGTCGCGGCCTGGCACCCGTGGATGATCGTGGCCGGTGTCGGCACCGCCATCATGACGACTGCCGTGGTGCTGCAGATCGTGCAGTTCGCGGTCAGCATCCGGCGCCGCGACGAGCTGCGTGACCATACCGGAGATCCGTGGGACGGGCGCTCGCTGGAGTGGGCAACGTCGTCGCCGCCGCCGGTGTTCAATTTCGCGATCGATCCGGACGTGACCGGCGAAGACGCGTACTGGGTGAGCAAGCAGAAGGCGAGGGAACACGGCCTCGAAACGCTCAACCACGACTACCGCGACATCGAAATGCCGTGCAATTCCCCGACCGGGTTTGTCTGCGCGTTCTTCGCCACGGTGATGGGCTTCGCTTTGATCTGGCACATCTGGTGGATGGTGGTGCTTGGATTGATCGGCGCGTTCGCCACCTTCGTGGTGTTCGCCTGGCGCGACCGAGACGAATACGTCATCCCGGCCGCGGAGGTCGCGCGGATCGACAGCGCCAACATCGCCGAACGCCGAGCCGCGCTAGCGGCGGCGGGCCGCGCGTCATGACAGAGGCGACGTTGTCACACGGCCAGAGCGACCCGCACCAATTGCGCGGGCTGGAAACGGTCGGCGCCGGTCACGAGGGGCCGGCCCCGAAGCGGATCGTCGTCGGCTACGGCTTCTGGATCTTCCTGTTGTCCGACATCGTGATGTTCGCGTGTTTCTTCGCGAGCTATGCGGTGCTGTCCGGCGCGACGGCGGGCGGGCCGGGCGGCGCGCAACTGTTCGATCTGCGCAACGTTGCGGTTGAAACCGGGTGTCTGCTGCTGTCGAGCTTCACCTGTGGGCTGGCCAGCATCGCCTCCGCGGTGCGCAGCCAGCGCTGGTTCCAGCTCGCGATGGCGGTCACCGGATTGCTCGGTGTTACTTTCCTCGCCCTGGAACTACGCGAGTTCGCCGGCTTGGTCGGGCAGGGCGCCGGTCCGACCCGCAGTGCGTTTCTGTCGGCGTTCTTCACCCTGGTGGGATGCCATGGACTTCATGTCTCGGTGGGCGTGCTGTGGTTGCTCACGATGATGGCGCAGGTCTTTGCCAAGGGCTTTCGCGACGACATTTGCCGGCGGCTGCTGTGTTTCTCGCTGTTCTGGCACGCGCTCGACATCATCTGGGTGGCGATCTTCTCGATGGTCTATCTGCTCGGGAGCGCAACATGAGCGAGAAGCGCGTCGTCGATGATGCCGAGCCTTATGACGTTGCCCCCGGTGACGAGGAGGACGTCCGCGTCGGCCCGCGACTGCTGGGCTATGCGGTCGGGCTCGGGCTGTCGATCCTGCTGACTGCGACGTCGTTTTTCATCGCCGGCACCGATCTGGTCTGGCAGCCGAGCATTCCGGTGGCCATCACGGTGCTGGCGATTGCGCAGATGGGTGTGCAACTGGTGTTCTTCCTCCACATCACCACCGGACCGGACAACACCAACAATGTGATGGCGCTCGCTTTCGGCGTCTTGGTCGTGCTGCTGGTGGTCGGCGGCTCGATCTGGATCATGGGCCATCTCAACCACAACATGATGCCGGTCGAGCACATCATGCCCTCCGGCGGGTGACGTGGTCGCCGCCAAGCCTGTCCTGCGCCGCGCACCCGCGACGGTCAGAACTCTCCCGCGCGACACAATGCCGCCCGATCGTCCGCTGATCGGCGTGGTGCGCGCGCACCCGGCAAGGCATGTTCGCGCCGGCGAGTTCGCTGCGGATCTCCGATCCCATGTAGCGGGCACATCGATACGGGGAGAGTTGGATGTCCATCCTCAAGCGCACCTTGATCCTGCTCGGTCAGACCGCGTCGTCTGTCTCGGCCCGCCGCTACGCATTCCAACTGGCGCAACGGACCGGGACGGAGCTGGCTGGCCTGGCCGGACTCGATCCTTCGGCGATCGAAGCACCGATCCTCGGCGGCATCGGAATTTCGGCCTATCAGGCGAGGCTGGAGGATGAATTGAAGCGCCAGGCGGAGGAGGCGCAGCAGAGCTTGCGCGAGATTTTCGAGCGTGAATGCCGTGACCGCGGCCTGCCGTTTGCGTGGCTGGCGTTCGAAGGCGATCCGATCGATGCTTTCCAGCTCGCCAGCGAGACTCGGGATCTGGTGATTGCCGGACACGACACCGGCTATGCGGGCGATCTCAACGAGCCGCTGTCGGAGGTTCTCGCCAAATTGCTGCTGCGGACGCCGCGGCCGATGATCGTGTGTCCCGACGAACTGCCGCAAGGCGAGGATGTGCTGGTCGCCTATGACGGCAGCATCGCCGCGATGCGCGCGCTGCAGATGTTCGTGCTGCTCGGCCTCGGCGCCGAAAGACGCATCGTCGTCGCAGCGGTCGATCGCAGTGAGGAGACGGCCGAGCGCAACTGCGCGGCCGCGGCATCGTATTTGCGCAGCCACGGCTATCAGTCGGAGTCACATCCGCTTTCGTCGGGCGTCGACCCGTCGGAGGCGATCCGGATCGCGGTGGCCGATCGTAAAATCGGCACCCTGGTGATGGGCGCATACGGACGTCGCGGATTTCGCGAGGCGCTGTTCGGTTCGACCACGGACGAACTCGTTGCGAGTCCGCCGTGCTCGCTGTTTCTGTATCACTGACGCGCGTCTCGACGACAGGCCGGCGACGCGTCGATACGCTGCGATCATAGAGCGCTGACGATCTGCGCGATGCTCTGCCAGGTCCGGTCGTGCAGCTTGCGGGTCTTTTCGAAGATCGCCTTGATCGATTTCAGCGCCTTGTCGCTGGAGGTCGAAAACGTTCCCAGCCGGACTTGTTCGGACGCGATACGTCCGACGACTTCGTCCAGCTCGCGCTTGGCTTGTTCGACCGCTGCGCTGGATTCCAGCTTCAGCTTTGCAAATGCGTCTTCGAGCGCCGTCCTGCGACCGGTCGTCTCCGGCGCTTGATGCACGTTGGAGAGGTTGCCCAGTCGTGCCAGCAAGAACGAGCGGATTTCTTGGTGCGCCTTGCTCCATTCGTTCGACAGCCAAGCCACGGTGACGTCGGCGACGTCCGCCGGAATCGAAGGCCGCGAGGACAGCGCATCGAGCCGCTCGGCGAACACGCTGCGGATCGACAGCAATTCGGCCACTGCCCGATGAGCGGCGATCCGCTCGTCGCCTTCCAGGTGAATGGCCCAGCTGTGCAGCGAGGACGCGAGCATGTCGATCTCGTCCCGCTTGTCCTTGATCCAGGCGACCGGCTCGGATTGGCTGACGCTAGCCTCCATGCTCTCTCACCTCCGACTGATCAGGGCCGGCGGAGAGGGGCTGCGCTGTGCGATCCAGCTCACCCGCCGAAAAATCGATGAACGAAACGGTAGCGTTTTGTTATATGATTGTCGATGGGGAGTTGCCGGACCGGGCTGTCGTGGGATACGGCGTCACCAGGGAGAATACGAGCACGCTGGCCTTGGTCTGTGGCTCCTTTTCCAATGGAACATCCGCCGGCGGCATGGCTTGCCTTCGGGAGACAGTTATAATGCTGCTCAATTCTCGCAATCGGAGACGACGCAAACGATGAAGATCGCAGCGAAGAAGTCCGCTGCAAAGGCGCCCGTCGCCAGATCCCGGGGTGGACGCCCGACCCGAACCGCCGCACTTCAGCGCGACCTCAGGCTGCTCGATGTGGCCACCCGCCTGTTCATGGAGCGCGGCTTCGACGCCACCACGATTGACGCAGTGGCGGAGGAGGCGCGCGTCTCCAAGCTGACCGTCTATTCCCGCTATACCGACAAGCGAGGGCTGTTCGAAGCGGCCCTTCGGCGGGAGATCGCGCATTGGCTGGCTCCTTTGTCGAATGGCGTCGAGGAACGCCGCAACAACCCCTCCAACGGGTCGCTCGAAGCGTGGTTCGTCTCGATCGGCCGGCAGATCCAGGATGTCGGTTCGGCCCCGCGCGTGACCGCGATCATGCGCACGCTGTCGTTTCAGGCGACGAATTTCCCGGATCTGGCTCGGCTGGCCTACGAGGAGGGCTGGGGACGCGCGGTGTCGACGCTGGCGGAGCTGTTCGATCACTTCAACGAACAGGGGCTGGTTCGGGTGCCTGATGCCGCCGCAGCCGCCGAGACCTTTCTCAACATTGTGGTCGGTCCCTTGAGCCGGCTGACGATGTTCAACATCGCGATCGACGAGAAGACGCGGGACCGGCAACTCCGTCTGGCCGTGAAACTGTTTCTGAACGGCATTCGTCCCAGCTGAGTCCCTGCGGCGGTGCGGCCGCTTGACCGCGTCGCGCGGCGTCTTTTCCAGCAATCACAAAGTGGAGAGATCGCCCCGAACTCGGGGGGTCGAGGCTGGATGGTGCGGCGTGTCGATTGACATAACGAAACGAACTGGTACCGTATCGTTCTGGCGCCCCAGCGCCATCGCGGCTCGCGGACTGCTGTACTCCCACGTAGTTCGTGAACCGACGCGGCCGATCGCATGCCGCCCCACGCGATCGGCCGCGTTCTTCATTTGTGGCGGTGGTTTTCACGCTCACGGGCGCAGCCCAGAGCCGATCTCATGCGCGCCTTTTTCTTAGCAATCGTCGCCTGTTTCTTCGTGCTGGCGCCGCCCCCATTGTTGGCCGCACGCGATGCGGTGGCGATTGGTGCCGGCCAGACGGATGAAGGGCGGGACGCCGATCAGCCCGACTCCGATAAACTTGAAATGGTGCGCGCCGCGCCGGTCTCGCTTGGACAGGCGATCACGATTGCCGAGAAGCTGCACCCGGGGACCAAGAGCGTGCGGATAGAAGCTGACATCGTCAGCAATGCGTTGGTCTACCGCGTCCGCACGGCGCGCGACGGACAGGTTTGGGTCAGTGTCGTGTCGGGCAATTCCGGAGCGGTGGTCGGCGTGCCGTCGGACTCGTCGCCGGTGCGGGCTGCCGCCGACGAGCAGCGCGAGCTCGCATTATTGCAATCGATCGGCCCCGGCCTGTCGGATGCGGTGGCGGTCGCCGAACGGTCGACGCGCGGGCGTGCCGTGCTCGGCGAGCTCGTGGTGGAGCAGGGACGGCTCAAATTCGCCGTGGTGGTGCTGGCCGGTGACGCGCTCAAGGAAGTCGTGCTGGAGCCGCCCGGTGCGCGCTTGCGCCGGCCTCCGACCGCCCGTCCTGGAGCCGCGCCGGAGCGGACGGCCGTGCCGTCGCGGAAGCAACCGTCGTGACTGGCGCCTCGGCATCCGCGCTGGCGGCGCTCGCCGGCTCCGCGATCGGCGGACTGGCGACGCTGAGTACCACTTGGTTGTCCCAGAACTACCAGACGCGCAGCGCACGTTTCGCGCAGGAGAGCGCCCGGCGCGAAAGGCTGTTCGGCGAGTTCATCGACCAGGCGTCGAAGCTCTATGTCGACGCGCTGATCCATTCGCTCGACGATCCGACCAAGTTCATTGAGATCTACGCGCTGATCGGCAAACTGCGGCTGTTCGCAACGCCGAAAACCGTTGCAGAAGCCGAACGTCTGATCGAGCTCATCGTCGAGATCTACGACCGTCCGCCGCTAGACTTGCACGATCTCCAACGGCTGGACCGCGACACTTTCGATCTGCTGCGGCCATTTACCGAAGCCTGCCGCGCCGAATTGATGTCCGGCGCGTCGTAACCTGCTGTGGGTGCGCGAACGAATTGCGCGATGACCTGAAGGCGCGGGGTGCCGCTAGGCACAGTCCAGTTCTTTGGCTTTCGTCATGAGGCGATCTTCACCACCACTTTGCCGAGTGCCTCGCGGCCGGCGAGCGTCTTGAACGCGGTACGAAAATCCTCGAGCGCGAACACCGACTCGATCGCGGGCTTCAGTTCCCGGTTGCTGAGCAGCCGATTGAGATCCGCCATGCAGCGTTGAAACGCGGCCGGTTCGCGCCGAGGCACTTGCGCAAGATCGACGCCGAGCAGGCTGCCGCCTTTGAGCAGCGGCAGGTTGAACGGCAGCGCCGGAATGCTGCCCGCCGCGAACCCGACGACAATGTGCCGGCCGTTCCAGGCGATCGAGCGAAATGCATCGACCGAAATCGGTCCGCCGACCGGATCGAAGATGACGTCGGCGCCGTGACCCTGGGTCATGGCCTTGAACGTTTCACGCCAGTCCGGTTGCGTGTAGTCGATCGCGGCGTCGGCACCGAGGCCGAGCGCGAAGTCCCGCTTCTGCGTGGTCGACGCTGCGGCGATGACACGCGCGCCGAGCAGCTTGCCGATCTGGATCGCAGCCGTGCCGACGCCGCCGGCGGCGCCGAGCACCAGCAGGATCTCGCCTTGCTTCAGCGCCGCGCGTTCGACGAGCGCGTAGTACGAGGTCAGGTAATTGGCCCGGAACGAGGCGCCTTCCTCGGGCGAGATGCCGTCCGGCAGGCGGCTGACGGCCTCGGTGGGAACCACGATGTACTCGGCGAGCGCACCGGAGCGCGTCATGCCCATCACCGCCATGCCGGCTGCGTAGTCCGCGACATCGTCTCCGACCGCATCGATCACGCCGGCGAATTCGGTGCCGGGCACGAACGGCAACGGATCCTTGGTCTGGTAGCGCCCTTGCACCTTGAGGCCGTCGACAAAGCCGATGCCGACCGCCTGAACCCGAACGCGCACGGAGCCCGGCTTCACGGCCGGCCGGGCGATCTGCTTCAGTTCGATGTCGTCGATCGAGGCGTACTGCTCGACGACGACGGCTTTCATCATGGATTCAAGATCTGGCAAGGGTGGTGCTCCTTCTGAGCGATGGAACGGGGGCGGCCTTTGGGGCGCAGAGGGGTGACGAGCCGTCTGCCCTCACGCTCCCTTCGGAGCGACCGGGGCATTGCTGCGATGTGATGGCCGGCGCCAGACGCTGCGCGCGCCGTTGCGTTTGGAGTGGCGAGATGGTCGATCCCTTCTTTGGCTGATGCTTGCGCCGGGGATTTGTATCGAACCGGGAGCGGCGCTGTGCGCCGTCACCTCGCAGCGGACGTAACAGGCGATGGCCGGCGCGTCCATAAACACGTCGCGCTGCATGATTTGATTTGCCGTGCGGCGGGATGAGCGCGTCTGCGGCGAAGCAGCGGGACCGTTCGAGGGGATTCCGCGGCTGCGGTCTACAGCTCTCGCAGGCGCCGCGCGTCGCGCATCCGGCTGGAGTAGGTCTTGATGGTGTGGAAGGCCGCCACTGGATTGTGGGCGAGCACTCGATCTTTGACCACCAGCGTCGTCACCGGCGCTTCGGCATGGCGGATGAACAGCGAGTCGTGGCCGACGCACAGGCCCATGATGATGTTGAGCTGGGTGTGCTCGCGATTGAGCAACCGGGCCTGCAACACCGGATTGCAGCACGCTTCGTGGCCGGCTTTGATCTTCAGCTCTTCCGGCACGCCGATCTCGGTCTTGTCGATCGAGCCCACCTTGCACAGGGCGGTTCGGGTTTCGAAACCGGCGAGCCGGAGCACGTCGACAAGCAGCTTGGTCTCTTCGATCAGCCCGATGCAGGTGGCGATGCCGATCCGGGTCGCGCCGATCCGGCGGGCGAACGCGACGGTCTCTTCGACGCGGTTGAGCTTGCAGTAATACTGACCCTCGATCTCCGCCGCGGCGCGGGCCAGCGTCGCATCGATGGTGTCGCCGGCATACAGCCCGACCAGCTCCTGGCGTTCCTCCGGCGCCAAATCGGTCGTCGCGCAGATGCCCGGATAACGCTTGTCGAGACGATAGCAGTTGAACTGCCCGCATTCTGAGCAGGTGATGTCGTCGGGATTCGGCTTGGCCATGATGAGCGATCCTGATGAAAGATAGTCGGCTCGAACTAAGCGACCACAGCGGCGCCTGCAATGCGACGCTCGGATGAGAGCCTGCAGTCGCGAAAGCGGCGCACGAACAGCGCACGCGAGCGGATGGTCATATTTGCTGCGATCAGCATCATCGTTCTGCCGGAGCGGCGTGCGCGAGAAAGCGGTTCTCCACGGTCTGTCGCTCTGCTGCGGCACGCACATGCGACGCGCGAGACGTTCTCCGTTCGGCACGACATTTGAAATCGCGTTTCATTGACCTGGTATCAGCCGGGCTCGATCATGGCGCGACTAAATCTCGTCGGCGGGATCGGCCGCAACGGATTGATGGCCTCGCTGATCGTCACCGCGCATCGCGCGGGAGGACTCTTGAACTGAAGGGGATAAAGATGGGCAACCACACAGGCCGGGCGATCAGCCGGCGGTCCGTGCTCCTCGGCGCGGCGGCGGGCGTCGTCGCAGCGCCGGTCGGGGCGTTCGGCATTCAGGCGTTTCCGGCGGCGCCGATCGGCTACGATCTCTCGGACTTCCCGATCTGCCGGACCTCCGGCGACGTGACGCCGCTCACCGGCGCGCCGCGCAAGTTGAAACTGTCGTGGAACGCCAATTCGGTGTGCTCGGTGCAGGTGCCGGTCGCGGTCGACTACGAGTTCTTCAAGAAACAGAATCTCGACGTCGAGCTGGTGAATTTCTCCGGCTCGACCGATCAGTTGCTCGAAGCGATCGCCACCGGCAAGAGCGACGTCGGTGTCGGCATGGCGCTGCGTTGGTTGAAGCCGCTGGAGCAGGGGTTCGACGTCAAGATCGTTGCCGGCACTCACGGCGGCTGCCTGCGGGCGATCGCGCCGACCGGGTCGGAGATCAGCAAGGTCACCGATCTCAAAGGCAAGGTGGTGGCGATCGACGATCAGGCCGGTCCGGGCAAGAACTTCTTCTCGATTCAGCTCGCCAAGGCCGGTGTCGATCCGGCCAGGGATGTCGAGTGGAAGCAGTATCCGGGCAATCTGGTGCGCCTCGCGGTGGAGAAGGGCGAGGCGCAGGCGGCATTGGCGTCCGATCCGCTCGCGCACGCCTTCCTCAAGGACGGCGAGTTCAAGGAGATCGGCTCCAATCTCGACGGGGTCTACCGGAATGTGAGCTGCTGCATCGTCGGCGTGCGCGGCAGCCTGATCCGCGACGAGCCGCTGGTGGCGCGCGCGGTGACCCAGGCGCTGCTCGACGCGGCGGAGTTCTCCGCCAACAATCCCGAGCAGGCGACGAAGTCGTTTCTGCCCTACGCGCCGAAGATCGTGACCGAAGACGATGTGCGGGCGCTGATCAAGTATCACACCCATCACCATCACCCGGTCGGGGAGCAGCTCAAGAGCGAGCTGAAGCTCTACGCCGAGGATCTCAAGGCCGTCTCGGTGATCAAGCGTTCGACCGACACCAGCAAATTTGCGGACAAGATCTATGCCGACGTATTCCGTGTCTGACGCGCTCGAACTCGATGTCGGGACGCAGCTTGCGTCCCGCACCTCGTCGCTGCTCCGCGCGGTGCGCGGTCATGCGATCGGCTTCGCCGCCGGCCTCGGCTGGGCGGCGTTCGGATTGTCGTGCCTGTGGCGGGACGACATCGGCGACTGGTCGCGCACCCAGGAGGTGGCGATTGCCGGCTTCGCGATCGGCGGCGCGATCGCGCTGGCTGCGGCGGTCGGCTTGTGGTCGCGCGCAGTCGGCGGAGCTGTGCAGCGGCGCGCGCCGTGGCTGCTGCTGATCGGCCTGCTGCTCGCGGCCTGGGAAGTGGTGACCGCGAAGCTCGGGCTGTTGCCGCAGCCGTTCTTCCCGCCGCCGCAGGCGATCGTCGAGGTCTACACCGACGATCTGCCGAAGCTGGTGGAGAGTGTGTTCGCTTCCGTGAAGCTGCAGCTCGGCGGCTATCTGATCGGCGCGGCGGTCGGGTTCGTCACCGGCGTGTCGATCGGCTGGTCGCGCGCGGTCGGCTATTGGGTGCATCCGGTGCTGCGCTTCATCGGCCCGCTGCCGGCGACCGCATGGCTGCCGATCGCGTTCTTCGCGTTTCCGTCGAGCTGGAGTGCATCGACCTTCCTGATCGCGCTCGCGACCGGCTTTCCTGTGACGGTGCTGACTTGGTCGGGCGTCGCCAGCGTGTCGAGCGCTTACTACGACGTCGCGCGCACGCTCGGCGCCAAGCCGTCTTTCCTGGTGTTCAAGGTCGCGATCCCGGCGGCGCTGCCGCACGTCTTCGTCGGTCTATTCATGGGGCTCGGCGCGTCGTTCGCGGTGCTGGTGGTGGCGGAGATGATGGGCGTGAAGTCCGGGCTCGGCTGGTATCTGCAATGGGCACAGGGCTGGGCCGCTTACGCCAACATGTACGCCGCGCTGCTGGTGATGTCGCTGCTGTGCTCCGGCGCCATCACCGCGTTGTTCAAGGTCCGTGACCGCTTGCTGGTCTGGCAGAAGGGAGTCGTGAAATGGTGAGCGCCGCCGCATTGAAGCCGCAGCCGCAAGCTGCCGGCGCAGCGCTCGACGTGGTCGACGTCAGTCACCATTTCGACATCGACGGCGCCGCGCTGCCGGTGCTCGATCACGTCACGCTGAGCGCCGCGCCGGGCGAGTTCGTCGCGCTGCTCGGGCCCTCGGGCTGTGGCAAATCCACGCTGCTGCGGCTGGTCGCCGGGCTCGAACCGCCGCGCGCCGGCCGGCTGCTCGAAGACGGCCGCGTCATTGCCGGGCCGCATCCGTCGCGCGTCGTCGTGTTCCAGGATCCGACGCTGTTTCCGTGGCGGACGGTGTGGAAGAACGTCGCGCTCGGGCTGGAGGCGCAGGGCATCATCAAGTCCGAGCGTCACCGCGTCGATGCGGCGCTGGCGATGGTCGGGCTCAGCGGCTTTTCCAATGCCTATCCGCATCAGCTCTCGGGCGGTATGGCGCAGCGGGTGTCGCTGGCCCGGGCGCTGGTCAACGATCCCGACATCCTGGTGCTCGACGAGCCGCTCGGCAAGCTCGACTCGCTGACCCGGCTCAGCATGCAGACCGAGATCGTGTCGCTGTGGCAGCGCCAGGGTTTCACCACGCTGCTGGTGACCCACGACGTCGAGGAGGCGCTGTTCCTGGCGCAGCGCGTGGTGGTGTTCAGCGAACGCCCGGCCAAGCTGAAGGCCGATATCCAGGTCGACCGGCCGTATCCCCGCCATCGCGGCGACCCGCATCTGGCCGACCTGCGCCGCCAGATCCTCGGCCTGCTCGGCCTCGACGCCACCTGGTGATCGAGGCGGGCGGCGATCCGCCGCTCGGGCTTGACCAGGCTGACGCGGCCGTCGAAGAACATCCGGCAAATTCGTGGAAAACGAACCGGAGGGACGATGCCGCATCTGGTGGTGGACTATTCGGCCGATCATCTCGGCCGCGGCCGCATCGCGCCGCTGCTGGAGCAACTCGCCGTCACCGCCGCGGCGACCGGCGTGATGCAGGCCGCCGACATCAAGGCGCGGGCGCGCGGCTTCGACGACTATCTGGTGGGCGGCAAGCGCGACAGCTTCGTGCATCTTGCCGTGTTCATGCTGGCGGGCCGCACGCCGGAGCAGAAGGTCGCGCTCAGCGTCGCGCTGCGCCAGACCCTGGTCGAGCATTGCCCCGACATTCATAGCCTCAGCGTCGACATCCGCGACATGGACCCGGAGGCCTACAAGAAGCGGCTGAAACCGGCGTAGGGCGTTTGGTCGCGGCCTTCAGCGGCGCAGCAGCGCTATCATCTCGCGCCAATGATAGATCCGCAGCTTCGGCGCATCGATCCGCGCCGCCGCGATCATCGCTGCCGCAACGTCGCCGGCGTCGATCCCGCGAAACCGATCGGCCGCGCCGCGCAGCAGCGGATTGATCAGGCGGGCCAGCGCGATGAACAGCCCTTCCAACGGGCGGTATTCGCTGCGCTCGCCGATCAGCATCGACGGGCGGAAGATCGCGGTGCGCGGAAAGCCGAGCGCGATGATGTCGCGTTCGGTCTCGCCCTTGGTACGCAGATAGAACGCCTGCGATGCGGCGTCGGCGCCGACTGCGGTGACCAGCAACACCGCCGCGGCGCCGGCCTCCTGCGCGATCCGCGCCGCCGCGACCGGATAGTCGTGGTCGATCTTGTAGTACGCGGCCTCGTCCGGCGTCTGCTTGCGCGTGGTGCCGAGCGCGATGAACACCTCGTCGGCCTTCAGCTGCGCGGCCAGCGCCTGCAGGCGGTCGAGGTCGCCGATCAGCACCGTCAGCTTCGGATCGGTGAAGGTCAGCGGCCGCCGCACCACGGCGATCACCCTCACATAGTCGGCGCTGTCCAGCAGCCCGCGGAGCAGCTTCGATCCGATCAACCCGGTGGCGCCGAACACGAGCGCGGTTTTCAAGGCGGAGCTGTCGCCGGAGCTGGTCATGGCCGGCAGGATTGCACAGGGGCAGGGGGACGGCAACGCCAGGGCGTAAGCGGCCTGCGGCGAAGATTTGGCTGCAGGCGTCTCATCAACCGTTCCAGCACCGTTCCGGACGTGCGGCGGCATGACGCGCTCGTCGGCCCGAGGGGATTTTCACTTGGCTAAAATTGCACCGAGTGTGTGGTGGATTTAGACAGCCGATGGAGGCACAACACACGGGCTTCAGTGTGTGAGGTCGTGACGTTCGAAATGCCGGGTTCGGTTGTCAGAATAACGTTGTCCCTGATCGGGCCAGGCATCATCGGCGTATTCGGCCTCGCGTTTCTCGCGGCCTGGAGCTACGACCGGCGGCGGCCTTATCTCGCTCTTCTGGCGGCGGCGTGTGCCCTGTTCGCGCTCGGCGCGACGAGCCAGATTCTCTACTGGCCGCGTGACACCGGCCTCAACGCGATGGTGTCGGGCGCGCTCTACACCTGCGCCGTGATCGCGGCGGTCGAAGGCGTGCTGATCCGCTCGGGCAGGGCGCTGGGCTGGTGGATCGATGTCGCGATCTTCGCCGCGTTTTCGCTGGCGCTGTATTACTTCTTCTACGTCGATCGCAGTCTCTTGGCGCGCATCTATGTGCAGAATTTCGGCTACGGACTGCTGCTGTGCGTCGCCGCGCTCAGGCTTGCGCATCTCAGACACGGCCGCGTGGTGGACCGCATCCTGTTCTGGACGCTGCTGCTGTTCGGGCTGCACTTCTTTCCCCGCACCGTCTTCACGGTCGGCGCCTCGCCGCCGTCGGGTGGACCGCTGGCGGTCGCCGACTCGGTGTTCTGGCAGACGCTGCAATTGTCGCTCGCCGTGCTGGGCGCCGCCTTGGCGATGGCCATCCTGGCTGCGGCGGTGTCCGACCTGATCGATGATCTGCGCCGCGAACGCGACCTCGACCATCTCACCGGGCTGCTCAACCGCCGCGGATTCGAGGCGGAGATCGCGGCGCCGATGCGCCGCGCGCCCGAAGGCGCTGCGCTGATCCTGTGCGACGTCGACCATTTCAAGTCGATCAACGACACGTTCGGTCACGACGTCGGCGACGCCGTGCTGCAGGAGATCGGCGCGATCCTGCGCAGAACCGCCCGCAAGGGCGATCTCGTCGGCCGCTGGGGCGGCGAGGAATTCGCAGTGTTCCTGCCGGACACCTCGTTGTCCGAAGCCACCGCATGCGCCGAACGGCTCCGGCAGACGATCCGGCAGGGTAAAATTCCCGGTCTGGACACCCGGCCCGTGACTGCGAGCTTCGGGGTGGCCACGACCCGCGAGGCCGGCGATTGGGCAGCGCTCTACAAGACGGCGGACAGTCGGCTCTACCGGGCCAAGGCAGCGGGCCGGGACCGCACCGTCGATCGCGGGATGTAGTTGCGTCGGCCGGTAGCCCGGATAAGCGAAGCGAGATCCGGGAATAGCATCTCAGCGGCGCTAGCCTGCGCGCTCGAGACGAGCTTCGCCACTCTTTCGGGCTCACACTGTCAAACAGCCACGGCGTCGCGATCTCGCGGCTCTGTCGAGCCCGAGCTTTGCGCCCGTCGTCGTCACGACGAGGGGCGGGGG
>NZ_QUMK01000067.1 GCF_010907035.1 Rhodopseudomonas sp. BR0M22 | reverse complement strand
GTCTCTGGCGCCTGGTCGGCCGGGCTCAATCACCCGATCGACGCGTTCGGGCCGGTCGGTCTCGACGGGCTGGCGAAGGCGTTCTGGCAGTCGATGAAGGACGATATCGAGATCCGGATGCCCGACGAGGGTAAGCCCGACCCGCGCAAATTCCTGGTGGTCAAGGAGATCACCGAGTCCGGGCCGGTGATGGCGACCGACAAGGTCAAGGTCACCGCGCTGCGCACCCCGCATCCGCCGATCCTGGAGCGCAACTACGCCTACAAGTTCGAGACCCCGAAGGGCGTCATCGTCTATGTCTGCGACTCCGCCTACAATCCGGAGATCGCCAAATTCGCCGAAGGCGCCGATCTGTTGATCCACGAGGCGCTGTACGTGCCCGGCGTCGACGCGCTGGCGGCGCGGATCAAGAACGCATCGACACTCAAGGAGCATCTGCTGGCGTCGCACACCACCACCGAAGATCTCGGCAAGCTGGCCGCCGCCGCCAAGGTCAAGAAGCTGGTGATGACGCATCTGGTGCCCGGCGACATCGACACCATCACGGACGAGATGTGGATGCAGGACGTCAGGAAGCACTACAACGGCCCGCTCGTGGTCGCGCGCGACCTGATGGAGATCACGCTGTAATCAGCGCGCCGCCGTGGGGAACGGCTCGAGAAAAGGCGGGCGCCGGTCTCCGGCGCTCGTAGCGTTACCAGTTGCGCTCGTTTCGTAAACTGCGGCAGTCTGACACCGTCACAGCCGGTCCTCGTTCCGCGTCGCGGCACATGCGGTCCTTACGACTGCCAAGAGGTGGTGATGGAGGTGCTGGTCGTCGACGACGAGCCCGCGGTTCGTATCGTGCTGGATCTGTCGCTGGGAAAGGCCGGTCACCGCGTGACGGTGTGTGACAGCGGCACGGCTGCGCTGGATTTGCTGTCGCAGAGCACGCCGGCCATCGCGCTGATCGACCTCAGCCTGCCCAAGGTACACGGCATGACCGTGCTGGCGGCGGTGCGCGCCGCCAGGCCCGAGCTTCCGATCATCGTGATCAGCGGCATGCTGCCGGAATTCGATGCCGCGATGCTTGAGCGCGAAGGGATGACGGTGCAGAACGGCGTGTATTGCCTGGCCAAGCCGTTCAGCGGCAAGCAATTGCAGCGGTTGATGCAGGACGCTCTTTCGTGGCGGGCATGAGCGGCTGCACCACGATCAGAGCGCGCCGCGATGCCCGGGCGCGGATGCCCTACTCCTGAACGACGTTGTCGCAGCCGGCGCAGCGGAACACGGTGCGAGCGGGATGCTGCAGCCGTCGCGGTAACCGCCCGATCAGCTTCATCTCGCTACCGCACTTTTCGCATTTGCGTGGCGTAGGATAATCGTGTTCGATTTCGGACATCAGGGCGCTTGATGGTAATTGTAAAGTTTGCTTTACACCCTGCCTAAGTCGTTGTCAGTTCCATTTTTTGTCCACTTGTCGGACGATGGGCACGGTATCGGAGCTAATAGGTTTTATGTTACCATCTGCGCTGATTTTCGACGTTGATGGCACCCTTGCCGAAACCGAAGAGCTCCACCGCCAAGCGTTCAATGCCGCCTTCGCTGACGATGGCCTGCCCTGGCACTGGGATGCGCCACTGTACCGCCGGCTGCTCGACGTTGCGGGTGGCAAAGAGCGGATCGCGCATTTCCTGCAGTCCGGCCCGGAGGGCGCGGAGCGGGCAGCCGATCGGATCCCCCAACTCCACCGCGCCAAGACCGACCGATACACCGCGCTGGTTGCCGCCGGTGCAGCGCTTCGCCCCGGTGTGGCGCGATTGATCCACGAGGCCAAGGCGGCCGGGATCAAGCTGGCGATTGCTACCACCACCAGCCTGCCGAATGTCGAGGCGCTGTTGCAATCCGCGCTCGGTCCGGACGCGATGACGTGGTTCGACGCGATCGGCGCCGGCGACATGGTGCCGGCCAAGAAGCCGGCACCGGACGTCTATCTCCATGTGCTCGAGCTGTTGAAGCTGCCGGCCGCCGATTGCATCGCGTTCGAGGATTCCACCAACGGCCTGCGCGCCGCGCGCGCTGCGGGCTTGCCGACCATCGTGACGCCGGGAATCTACACCGAGGGTGACGACTTCGCCGGCGCGCTGGCGGTGCTCAGCGATCTCGGCGAGCCCGACGCGCCGTATCGGCATCTCGCCGGCGCAGGCGCAGATGATCGTCTGGTCACGCTGGAGGCGCTGGCACGGTGGTGCCGCGCCGGCTGAGCCGCAGCGGTGTCGTCAGCGCGGACGCACGATCTTGAAGACGCCGTGCGCCAGGATAATGCAGCGGCGATCGACGCTGACTTCGGTCGAGGTGAAGATCAGGCTGCGCGTACTCCGCACCACCCGCGGCCGTGAGATCAGTAGGTCGCCGATCTCGGCGGCATCGACGAAATGCGTGTCCATCTGCACCGTGGCGAGATGCGGCGCGCCGGTCTGATCGCGGGCGGCGATGCCGGAGGTGCGGTCGGCCAGCGTCATCATCAGCCCGCCCTGCACCAGCCCGCGCTTGTTGCGGTGCTTGGCCGCGGTCGCAATCGCATATTCGTTGGTGCCGTCGACGCAGCGATGCCACAGCGGCCCGACCAGATCGATGAAACCGTCGTCGTGGATCACGCTCCAGCCGTCGGCCTTCATGCTGCGGGCGGTGGTGGTCTCGGTCATCGATCGCGTCTCCGTGCGCGCCCGTCGCTCGGCGCTACGACGGTTTCCTCAGTCAGGCACGCGGTGTAGTCAAGAACCATGAGCAATGTCCACGACGACACCACCCGCGCCCTGATCGCCGCGCGCTGCGCCGCATTCCCGCGTTACGACGACGGGCTGACGCCGTCCGGCCTGAAGCGCGCTGCTGTCGCAATCGCGCTGGTCGCGGCGGACGATGGCAGCGCGGCGTTTCTGCTGACGCGGCGCTCGCCGCGGCTGCGTTCCCACGCGTACCAATGGGCGCTGCCCGGCGGGCGCTGCGATGCCGGCGAGACCGCGCCTGAAACCGCGCTGCGGGAATTGCACGAAGAACTCGGTCTGGCGCTGGATGCCGGCGACGTGCTCGGCATCCTCGACGACTATCCGACCCGCTCGGGCTATCTGGTGACGCCGGTGGTGGCCTGGGCCGCGGCGGGCGGGGCGCTGGCGCCGAATCCGGACGAGGTCGCGTCGGTGCATCATATTTCGTTGCGCGACATTGCGCCTCCGGATGCGTTCGACTTCACCTCGATTCCGGAGAGCGACCGTCGGGTGATCCGGTTCCGTTATGACGGCGACTTCATCCATGCGCCGACCGCGGCGCTGATCTATCAGTTCCGCGAAGTGCTGGCCGGCCGGGTCACCCGCGTGGCCGATCTCGAACAGCCGGTGTTCGCCTGGAAGTAGTTCGGTTCCGCGCGGACGGCGCAGGGGCCGGGCGCGTGCTCGAACAAACAATCGCCGGGTTCACAGCTTGTGATGCCGCGATCAAGCAGTGAGGAAACGGTTCATTCACCCTATCGGGCGAGGATGCGGCATGGCTTATTCGATCATCCATCTTGCCCGGCTCGCCCCGGTCGCGCTGCTCGCCTTCGGATCCCACGCGCTCGCCCAGACCGCGGCGCCGCTGCCGTCGTCGGTGGCGAACGCGATGGCTCAGGCGGCCTCGTCCCAGGCGATCGCCGAATATCGCTATCGGCTGCAACAATATCAGGCCGCGCGCGCCGAATTCGAGCGCGACGCCGGCGCCTATTGGGACGCGATCGCCGACCGGCGCCGCATCCGCAACGCCAAGCGCCGCACCGGCGAGCAGATCACGCTCGACGATTATGTTCTGGCGCAGCCGCCGGTCTATGACGGCCCGAAACGGCCGATCGATCCGGAGCCGTCGACCGAGCCGCCGCGCGAGCGCAAGTCGCTTCCCGTGGTCGCCGACTTCGTCCGCGCCGCAGCGCAATACTATCAGTTCACGCCGCAGCGTCCGTCGAGCGAGGCCGAGTTCAAGCGCGCCTACGCCCGCGCCGCCCGCGAGGCCGGGCTCACGCGCGACCAGGCGGTGCGGGTCTATGCGTTCGAGACCGGCGGCAACGGCGATCACGACATGCAGTCCGGGCTCAGCAAGAAGCGGCCCGGGTCGCGCCCGATCTCGACCGCGATCGGTTACAATCAGCTGCTCACCACCAACACCTTGGTGCTGCTCGCCGAGCAGGGCAACCAGATCATCAGGTCGCTGAACGAGCAGGCCGCGACCTTGTCGGGGCCGCGGCGTCAGGCGCTCGAACGCAAGATCGCGGTGGTGAAGCGGATGGTGACGTTCGCGCGCTCGATCCCGGGCAGCTGGAGCGAGCACGAGAAGCTCGGCCGCACCCCGCAAGGCTGGGGCGTGCACGCGTTGGTGCTGGACGTCGACGTCGGCCCGCTGCTGCAGACCCACAAGCTCTTGACCTCGGTGGTGTTCGCGCAGCGCAAGGGGTATCGCGAGCGGCTCACCGCCGCCGAACTCGAGATGATGAATCTCACCGGCGACAGCACCGGCCTCGACATGGTGACGATGCCGCAGGAAATGCGCGAAGTGGTGCCGACCGCGAATTTCTTCCAGCGTTCCGGCTACGAGCGCAATCCGGTGGCGATCCGCCACAACACGGTGGCGAAGTTGCTCGCCGTCACCGACGCGCGGATGGACGCCAACAGCAACAATCCGGGTGCGCGCGAACTGTTCGCCGCGTTCGAGACCACCGCGCAGCGCTGATCGCGGCCGGGTTCGGCGCTACTGATCGGCGCCGAACTTGAAGCTGCCGTCGCCTTCGAGGAACGGCCCGGAGCGCATATACAGCTGGCCGTTGGCGCCGAGGAAGAACAGCGTTTCGCGCGGCACTTTCCTGGCGCCCTTGAGCAGTTCCTTGGCGTTGCTGGTGCCCATCTTGAAGGCCAGCGTCCTGCCGTCGCGGGTGTAGCCGTAGCCCATGTCGGGCGACAGCACCCAGGGTTCGCCGCCGCCTGCGCGTGCCACCGACGTCAATGCCGCCAGGGTGGCGAGCGTCGTCAGCAAGGTGGCGGGAGAGACCGTCATCGTCCGGCGACCACAGAGCGGGATGGCGACAGTGCTGCAGACCCGAACGAAAGCCATGCGGTGCTCTCTTTGAACAAATTGCGAACGGACTCGTGCGCCGACAATGCCGTCGTCTGATGTCGGTCGCGTGTCAGGGGCACTTGGTTCGACTTTGTGATTTTACCCGATGGTCCTCGCCGCTATGGTTCGGCCGCCGAGTCGCCATTCACGCCGAGGCGGCCGCAGCGGGAGGACGACGATGCACAAGCGCGCGATGCAGGGCTGTTGGATCGGCGCGATGGTGGCGACCGGGCTGGTCGCACTCGCCGCATCGGCGCCGGCCACGGCCGACGAATACCGGCTCAGCAACAATCAGCGCATCGCCTGCAGTCGCGGCATGAGCCCGGGCAGGCTGGTGACCGCCACCTGCAGGTCCTACGCGTATCTGTTCAACGTCAAGACCTCCGAGTACTTCCGCTGCGTCGTCAGCCTCGCGATGACGCGGGACAACAAGGAAGTCATCAACGTCCAGACCGACGGCGGCTGCTTTCGGCGGCCGCGGATCTTCGACACTGACGGCGATTACCAGTTCGATGGCGCCGAGACCGAGCCGGCCAACACCAACGCGTTCTTCGGTCCAGGTGGCTACGTGGTGTGGGCTGCCGATACCAAGCAGCGCCGGGTGCGCGGCTGCATCACCATCGCGTCGGGCCTCGGCGACGATGTCGCCAAATGCGTGGACATGACGTTCGACTGAGGCCGCGTCTCTCAGTCGTGCATCGCCACCGGGCGCGCATGGGCGGCGCGGGCGAATTTCTTCAGCCCCATCGGCTTGCCGAACAGATAGCCCTGCATCTTGTCGAAGCCGAGTTCGTGCGCGGCCTGGAAGTCGGCGCGGGTTTCGATTCCGGTCGCGGTGCAGCGCGCGCCGTAATCGCCGGCGAGTTCGACGATCCGCTTGCACACCGACCGTTTCAGCCGGTCGTCGGCGCAGCCGGTGACGAACGTGCGGTCGACCTTCAGTTCGACGAACGGAAAATTGTCGAGATACATCAGGGACGGCCAATCGGCGCCGACCTTGTCGATCGCGATCGCGATCGCGACATTGCGCAGCCGCAGCCGGCGGCCGATCTCGGCCATTTCGGGGAGATGATCGACGATCTCTTCGGCGTTGACTTCGATGATCAGCCCGCCGAATGCCGGATGCTGCGGAATCCAGCCGGCGAGATCGTCGAGCGCGTTGTCGTTGCCGAGAAAGCTCACCGGTAGATTGATCGAAAGATCGATCGGGCCCTGATGGTCGAGCAGATAGTGCCAGTCGGCGACGGCGCGCCGCACCACGAACTCCGAGAGTCCCCGGAAATGTGGATCGTTGTGGTCCGGCATCAGGGCCGACGGCGACACCACGCCCCAGTTCGGATGCCGCATCCGCAGCAGCGCCTCGGCCCCTTGCGGGGTCAGCGAATGCGCATCGACGCAGCGTTGATACCACAGCTCGAGCCAGCCGGCCTTCAGGGCCTCGGCGACATCGATTTCCGGTTCCGGCGCCGGCTCCTGCGGCACCAGCGGCGCCAGGCTATGGCTCAGCGTCTGAGCGCTGAACGGGGTCGCCAGCGGCGGCAGCATGTTCAGTCCGCGCTCGGCGCCGTGCCGGCGGATTGCGTCCGACATGATCGTCTCGCGCGCCGCGATCGTCAGCACGCTGCCGGCAAAGCCGGCCGCCGCCAGCGCATCGAGAATCGCCTCGGCCTCGATGCCGTCGATAGTCGAGCCGATCACCAGCAGGTCGGGCTGATGCTCGGTGAGCCGTGCCGGAAGCTCCAACGCCCCGGCACAGTCGCTGGTGACGAAGCGATGCTCTTCCAACGCATCGGCGAGAAAGGCCCGTAAATGCGGCTTGCGATCGACGATGCACGCGCGCGGCGCCACCTTGCGGCGGCCGAAGCCGCCCGCAGGTACGCACGCCTCGGCTTCCGTCGTTGCTCTCATGGAATCATCCCCCCGGAAATAACGAACCAAACTTTAGGGGTTGGAGAGAGATCAAAATGTGGAATTAATCAGTCACCCACACTAAGTCCCCGGTAGGGTTAAACGGGTGCCTATGATTCAAATGCGATGTTTTGAAACGCAAACGATCCGATGGGGTTAGGTGCCATGCCACCGTCCTGCCCTGAATCGCGACAACCCGACTGAAGGTGGTCTGGTACGCGCGACCGGCGCGGCCCGGGCTTAGAGTGGAACGATCCCGGCGGTCTTCGCCACTTTCTCCCATCGCACGATCTCGGCGAGGACGTGACGCCGCATATCTTCGGGCGAGCCGCCGTTCGGTTCGGCGCCGATCCGACGTAGTTGCGCCGCGCCGCTGGCGCTGCCGAGATACGCCGCGACGGTGGCGTTGAGGCTGGTCACGATCTCTGGCGGCGTCGCACGCGGCGCGCCGATGGTGAACCAGGATGCGGTCTCGTAGCCGGGCAGGCCGGATTCGGCGATCGTCGGGAGTTGCCGCATCGGCTCCCAGCGCTTCGCCGTCGTGAACGCCAGCGCACGGATCTCGCCGGCTTCCACCAGCGGCTTGGACGCAGGCAGATTGTCGATGGTGAGATGCACACGCCCGTCGGCGAGATCACGGAGCATCGGCGCCGATCCCTTGAACGGCAGCGGCGTGATCTCGATACCGGTCATGGTCTTGAAAAGTTCCGTCGACAGATGGCCGGTCGACCCCAGTGCGGAGACGCCATAGACCAATTGGCGCGGACGTTGGCGCGCGTAGTCGATCAGCTCGGCGACGCTGGTCACCGGCAGAGCCTTGGTCACCGACAACAGGTTGGGCACGCGCGCGATCAGGATCACCGGCGCGAAGTCGGCGACCGGGTCGTAGTCCATGCTGCGATAGACGAGCCGGTTGGTGGCGTGGATGCCGGGTGTGCCGATGAGAAAAGTATATCCGTCGGGCGGGGCGCTGGCCACGAAGGCTGCGGCGATATTGCCGCTCGCGCCGGTCTTGTTGGCGATCACGAACGGCTGGCGATAGTGCCTGGTCAGGACCTCTGCGAGGAGGTGGGCGAGCACGTCGGTGGTGCCGCCGGGTGCGAACGGCACGACCAGCGTCACCGGTCGCTCAGGCCAGTCACCGGCACGGGCCGTTCGCGTCAGCAGCGGCAGCGCAATCGCTGCGCCGGCGCTGCGCAGCAGATTGCGCCGGTTGATGCGCGAGCGCGGATGGAGGGGTTCGATCATCGAGTCCCTTGCGCGTTGTCGACGCTGACAGGCAGCGCTGCCCGCTTCTTCGAGCGGCCAGCATGATCCTAAGCGCGCGATTCGGCGAGGACCAGCGTTGCCGCCGGTGGCCTGGGCGTCTTGTCCGATCGTCGTTAGCGAGTGATGAGTCCGGGCCGGCCGGCTTCGATCGCGAGCGATCGGATGGTGTGTGCGGGTTGGCCGGGCGCTGCGATGCTGTCGATCGCCCGGTAGTCGGCCTGCCAGTGCTGCGGCGTCACGGTGTGACGGGTGTAGCCGCGCTGATCGCTGAAGAATTTCAGATGCGGATTGTTGCGGTACAGTTCGGCGAGCGCCGCGTCGTTCGCCGGCGCACCGCCGACCGACGAAATCGAGGTGGCGAGAAACTCCACGCCGACGCAGGGCGATTCAGGATTGCGCCCGTCGCGATGCAGCTCGAGCGCCAACGCCCGGTGCAGATCGCCGCTCAGCACCACCGCGTTGATCGCCTTGGCGTCGTCCAGCATTGCGATCACCCGGTCGCGCGCCGCGGTCGCGCCGTTCCAGGTATCGACATCGAACACCGGAGCACCGGCATCTTCGACCCAGGGGAAGCCGCGCCAGTCGAACGGCGCGAACAGCACCTGCTGCGCCAGCACGCGCCAGGTCGCGTCGCTCTGCTTCAGCCTTGCGGCGAGCCATTGCTCCTGCGCGGCGCCGAGCATCGTGCGGTCGGCCGCGTCGGCTTCAGCGCAGCCGGCCAGGAAGCCGTCGCCGCAAGGCTGGCGCGAGCGGTACTGCCGGGTGTCGAGCACGGCAAGGTCGGCCAGCGTGCCGAACCTGAAGCCGCGATACGCCGTCACGTCCGGTCCGCGTGGCCGTTGCGCGCGACGCACCGGCATATGTTCGTACCAAGCCTGCAGCGCCATCGCCCGGCGAAACAGGAACGCATCCGGCGGGGTGTGCTTCGGGTCGCTGTCGCCGGCCCAGTTGTTGGCGATCTCGTGATCGTCGAAGCTCGGCAGGAACGGGCAGGCGGCGTGCGCAGCCTTCAGATCGGGATCGGATTTGTACAGCGCGTAGCGTCGCCGATAGTCGGTCAGCGTGTAGCAGGTCGGAAAGTCCTTCGGCATCGTTCGCGGCCACGCTGTCCCGTCCTTGTCGGCGGCCACGAAGCCGTATTCGTAGATGTAGTCGCCGTAGTGGAACACGAAGTCGAGCTGATCCTCGGCGATGGCGCGCCATGCCGAATAGTAGCCGCCCTCCCAACGCTGGCAGCCCGCTGCGGCGAAGCGGAGTTGCTTCGGCTGCGCGTCCGGCGCCGGCAGGGTGCGGGCGCGGCCGATCGGGCTATCGGCGCCACCGGCGCGGAAGCGGTAGAAGTAGTCGCGTCCGGGCTCCAGCCCTTCGATTTCGACGTGCACCGAATGCGCCAGCTCGAGATGGGCGATAGTCCGCTCGCTGCGCAGGATGCGGGTCATTGCCGGATCGTCGGCGATCTCGACCGTCACGTCGACCGGCTGGGCGCCCATGCCGCCGCGGGCTTTCAGCGGCTCCGGCGCCAGCCGCGTCCACAACACGAAACCATCCGGCGCGGGATCGCCGGACGCGACGCCGAGCGTGAACGGATCTGAGCTGAACGACACTGGCGCCGCAGCACCGGCGCTGACCGGCACGATGCCGAACAGCCCGGCGCCGAGCGCTCCGCGCATCAGGGTTCGGCGATCGAGCCTGTGCGAGGTTGGTGAGGAGGCCATCAGTCTCGTCCAGAGGCGGGCGCGGCGAAGCCGCCGCAAGCTGTGTTTTGGTCGAGCCTAGCGCAGTTGTGTGACGCCCAGCAAAACGCCGCCGCGCGGCCTCGGTCGGCGTGGCGGAGAGCCGAAGGCTCGTTCAGTTGGCCGGGGTGGGGGAAGCGGGTGCAGCAACCGGCGCAGGGGCCGTGCCGGGCCGCGTCTCCGGCATCAGCAGCACGAACAAGACGAGCCCGACCGCGGCGATCGCGGCCAGCGCCAGGAAGGCGGCGCTGTAGCCGGCCCACACCACGATCAGCCCGGCGAAGGCGGTGGACAGCGCGCCGCCGAGCCCGGCCGCGGTGGCGATCGCCCCCTGGCTGACGTTGAAGTGGCCGGTGCCATGGGTCAGGTCGGCCACCACCAGCGGAAACAGCGCGCCGAAAATGCCGGCGCCGACGCCGTCGAGCAGTTGCACCCCGACGAGCCAATACGGATCGTCGGACAAGGGATACAGCGCGCCGCGCAGCGCGAGCACGCCGAGCGCCACCGCGAAGATCGGCTTGCGGCCGATGCTGTCCGCCTTGTGGCCGACCAGCGCCGCCACCGGCACCATCACCACCTGGGCGGCGACGATGCATACCGACATCAGCGTGGTGCCGAGGTTCTTGTTCACCAGCGCCAGCTTCTGCCCGACCAGCGGCAGCATCGCGGCGTTGGCGAAATGAAACAACACGGTGGCGCCGGCAAAGATCAACAGCGGCCGGCAGGTCAGCAGCACCTTAAAGCCGGACGGCTGGTCGTGGTGCGTGCCGGGGTCGTGGTCATCGCCGAGGCCGCGTGCGACGTGATGGTCGATGGCTGCGGCGGGGATCGACAGCGTGGCAAAGATGCTGGCCAGCGCCATCGCGGCCATCAGCCAGAACACCACGCCCGGACCGAACGCATAGGCGAACGCGCCGGCGAGCATCGCCGCTACCGCATTGCCGGCATGGTTGAAGGCCTCGTTGCGGCCGGTGCGGCGGGCAAACGCGCGAGGGCCGACGATGCCCAGCGTCACCGCTGCGATCGCCGGCGCGAAGATCGCACCGGCTGCCGCCGCCACCGCCTGGGTCGCCGCCACCGAGACGAAGCTGTCGAGCCAGGGCAGCACAACCGAGGCGACCGTCACCACCAGCGCTGCGGCGATCATCAGCGCCCGCTTGGCAGTCGTCCGGTCGATCAGTGCGCCGGCGGGGGTCTGGGCCAGAATCCCCGCCGCAGCCGCGATCGACATCACCAGGCCGATCGAAGCCTCGTTCCAGTTCTGCACCGCCAGCAGATAGATCGCCAGATATGGTCCGAGGCCGTCGCGGACGTCCGCAAGAAAGAAATTCAGCGCGTCGAGCGGTCGGGTCAACGGCTGAGCTGGGCTGGGCGGCACGCGGACCTCGTCGGCTGATCTGAACGGAAACGTACAATTCGGCCCTGTGCCGTTCGGTTCCGCGGATCCCGCCGGGATCGCCGATTTGACGGGTTGACCGCGGCGTTTTGGCCGGTCAGTTTCACCCTAATAACTTAAGGGAGAAGACTGTTCATGAAGGCCAGATTGTTCGCTGTCGCCGCGGCTGCGGTAGTTGTTCTCGCGGCGCCGCAGGCTCGCGCTCAGCAATTCGTCAACGTTCTGACCGGCGGCACCTCCGGGGTGTATTACCCGCTCGGCGTCGCCATCGCCAAGATCTACGGCGAGAAGATTCCCAACGTGAAGGCGCAGGTGCAGGCCACCAAGGCGTCGGTCGAGAACCTCAATCTGCTGCAGCAGGGCCGCGGCGAAATCGCTTTCAGCCTCGGCGACTCGCTGAAAGCCGCCTGGGACGGCGACGCCGAGGCCGGCTTCAAGGCCAAGCTCGACAAGCTGCGGGTGATCGGCGCGATCTATCCGAATTACATCCAGATCGTCGCCACCGCCGATTCCGGGATCAAGACGCTGGCCGACCTGAAGGGCAAGAGCCTGTCGGTCGGCGCGCCGAAATCCGGCACCGAACTGAACTCGCGCGCGATCCTCAAGGCCGCGGGCATGGACTACAAGGATCTCGGTAAGGTCGAATATCTGCCGTTCGCCGAATCCGTCGACCTGATGAAGAACCGCCAGCTCGCCGCCACCCTGCAGTCGGCCGGCCTCGGCGTCGCCTCGCTGAAGGATCTGTCGAACTCGTCCGACATCAACGTCGTGTCGGTGCCGAAGGAGGTGGTCGACAAGATCGGCCCTCCGTTCGTGGCCGAGACGATCCCGGCCGGCACCTACAAGGGCCAGGACAAGGACGTGCCGACCGCCGCGGTGATCAACTATCTGGTGACCTCGAGCGCGGTGTCCGACGACCTTGCCTATCAGATGACCAAGCTGGTCTATGAATCGCTGCCCGAACTCGCCACCGCCCATGCCGCCGGCAAGGGCATCAAGCTCGAAACCGCCGCCGCCGGCAGCCCGGTCCCGCTGCATCCCGGCGCGATCAAGTACTTCAAGGAAAAGGGCTTGCTGAAGTAAGCGCGCCCGCAAGTTAGGTGTCATGGCCGGGCTCGACCCGGCCATCCATCTTTCTTAGCAAGAGCGATGGATGCGCGGGTCAAGCCCGCGCATGACGTTGGGAATAACGAACCACACAACAAACCACGCGGCGGGAACGGTCATCAATGTTGAAGCCTGAGGTTGCGGTCGAGCCGACGCCGGCGCCGGTCCATGTCGAGTTCGACAATTTCGAGCACGGCTTCCCCGCCGGTTTCGGGCCGCGCGGCTGGCGCTATCTGGCCTACGCGGTGGCGATCGCGTTCGCGAGCTTCCAGCTCGTCATTGCCGCCTGGAACATCCTGCCGAGCCAGGTGGTGCGCGGTGTCCATGTCGGCTTCCTGTTGCTGCTGACCTTCGGGCTGATCGGCAATTTCACCGCGCGCACCGATTTCGGTCGCGCGGTGGCCTGGCTGATCGGTGCGGCCGGGTTCTTCTGCGGCCTGTATCAGTGGATCTTCTACGCCGACCTGATCCAGCGTGACGGCGACCCGACCCGTCTCGATCTCGCGGTCGGCACGCTGCTGGCGGTGCTGATCTTCGAAGGCACAAGGCGGCTGATGGGGCCGGCGCTGCCGATCATGTGCGGCGTGTGTCTGCTGTACTGGTTCTTCGGCCAATACCTGCCGGCGCCGTTCAATCACCGGGGCTACGATTTCGACCAGGTCATCACCCATCTGTCGTTCGGCACCGAGGGCTTCTACGGCGTGCCGATCTACGTGTCGGCGACCTACATCTTCCTGTTCATCCTGTTCGGCTCGTTCCTGGAGCGCGCCGGCATGATCCAGCTGTTCACCGACGTGTCGCTCGGCCTGTTCGGCCGCAGCCGCGGCGGCCCCGCCAAGGTCGCGGTGTTCGCCTCGGGCATGATGGGCACGATCTCCGGCTCCGGCGTCGCCAACGTCGTCACCGTCGGCCAGTTCACCATTCCGCTGATGATCAAGTTCGGCTATCGCCGTGCCTTTGCGGCCGGCGTCGAAGCCACCGCCTCGATGGGCGGCCAGATCATGCCGCCCGTGATGGGCGCGGTCGCGTTCATCATGGCCGAGACGCTCGGCGTCGACTACGCAGTCATCGTCAAGGCCGCAGTGATCCCGGCGATCCTGTATTTCGCGAGCGCGTTCTGGATGGTGCATCTCGAAGCCGGCAAGCACGGTCTGGTCGGGATGAAGAAGTCCGAGATCCCGAGCGCCTGGCGCGCGGCGGTCGATCGCTGGTACCTGATCCTGCCGCTGGCAGCGCTGGTGTTCATGCTGTTCGAGGGCTTTACGCCGCTCTACGCCGGCTCGATGGGCCTCGCACTGACGGTGGCGCTGATCCTCGGCGCTTCGATCGTGCATGGTTTCTCCAACACCGTGCTGCGCTACGTGTTCTGGATCGGGCTGGCGCTGGTGGTCGGCGCGGTGTCGCATAACGGCCTCGACATCATGCGGATCGTGATCATCGTCGCCGCGCTGGTGGCTATCGCGGCGATCACCCGCGGCGGCCGCGCCACGCTGCACGCCTGCCGGGATTCGCTCGCCGACAGCGCCAAGTCGGCGCTCACCGTCGGCATGGCCTGCGCCATCGTCGGCACCATCATCGGCATGATGACCCAGACCGGCGTCGGCACCGTCTTCGGCACCTGGGTGATCGGGCTCGGCGAGCACAGCCTGTTCCTGGCGCTGGTGATGACGATGCTGCTGTCGATCCTGCTCGGCACCGGCATCCCGACGATCCCGACTTACATCATCACCGCGGCACTGGCGGCGCCGGCGCTGGCCAATCTCGGCGTGCCGCTGATCGTCAGCCACATGTTCGCGTTCTACTACGGCATCATGGCCGACCTGTCGCCGCCGGTGGCGCTGGCGGCGCTCGCCGCAGCCCCGATCGCCCGCGAGAACCCCGACAAGATCGGCTGGGAGGCGATGCGGATCGCGCTCGCCGGCTACGTCATCCCGTTCATCGCGGTCTACTCGCCGGCCTTGATGCTGCAGCCGGGCGATCCGATGGCGGCCGAACTCGGTTTTTACGGCGCGGTCGCCTACGCCACCTTCAAGGCGCTGATCGCGATCGGCCTGTTCGGCATGGTGTCGATCGGCTTCCTGTTCACGCGAATGACGGTGATCGAACGCCTCGTCGCCTTCGCGGCCAGCATCTGTCTGCTCGGCGAATTTCCCTACAGCGACTATGTCGGCTTCACCGTCGCCGCGCTGGTGGTGGCGTGGCAATGGCGGCAGCGTCCGCGTCGCGCGGTGGCTCCGGCGTGAGCCTGTGCGTGGCGTCCGCCGGCGTCATCAAGACGCTGGCGATAGCCGCCTTCACGCTGGCCTGGACTCATTCGATCGAAAAGGTCGAGTGGCAGGAAGACTGGACAGTGACGCCGCAAGGGCTGCAACTGATCACCGCTCGCGTCAAAGGCAGCGGTGCCGGGATGGAACCGGCGCCGGAGGCGAGGCTGGTGAACGGTTGGTTCGAATGGCACCCGCACCGGCCGCCGATGCCGAACGTCGTGCTCGGCAATTCCGGCCTCGCCGGCGAGTGGCGGCTGTGTAGCGAAGGAACTTGTCGCACCCTGTCCGACATCATCGGTCATCGCATCGGCGCGCAGCCGACGACGCTCAGTCGCTGCGACGGATAGCGCTTACCGGCTCTCAGCGCATTGCTGCTGGTTGAAGTTCAGCCCCCCGCTTCCGATTAATCGCTTGCGGTCGCAACCGAAGCACGGGCACACTGCGCCGCAATGCAGATCGTCCGCTCAACGGGCGTTCGGCCGGTCCCAGGGAAGGGTGTCGCCAATGGTTCCGGTCGCGCGCGCGAAGCGGAAGTTTATTTTGTTACTGATCAAACCGTCACATTACGACGATGACGGCTATGTGCTGCGCTGGTGGCGCGGGATCATTCCTTCCAACTCACTCGCTACGCTCTACGGCATTGCCGCCGATGTCGCCGAGCGTCAGGTGCTCGGCGCGGACGTCGAGTTCGAGATCGAGGCGATGGACGAGTTCAACACCCGGATCGATATGCCGGCATTGCTCGATCGCTTCACCCGTAACGGCAATTTCGGTCTGGTGGCGCTGGTCGGGGTGCAATCCAATCAGTATCCGCGCGCGCTCGACATCGCCCGGCCGTTCCGGGAGAGCGGCGTGCCGGTGGTGATGGGCGGCTTCCACGTCTCCGGCTGCCTGGCGATGCTCGACGGCAAGGCGATCGGACTCGACGATTGCCGCGACATGGGCGTGGCGATGTTCGCCGGCGAAGCCGAGGGCGGCCGGTTCGACGGCGTGCTGCAGGACGCCGCGGCGGGGCAGTTGCAGCCGGTCTACAACTTCCTCAATGATTTGCCGGGGATCGAAGGCGTGCCGGCGCCGTATTTGCCGCTCGCCACCGTGAAGCGGACGCTCGGCCTGTCGACCAGCGTCGATGCCGGCCGCGGCTGTCCGTACCAGTGCTCGTTCTGCACCATCATCAACGTGCAGGGCCGCAAGTCGCGCTACCGCACCCCGGACGACATCGAGGCGATGGTGCGCCGAAACTGGGCGCAAGGCATCAGCAAGTACTTCATCACCGACGACAACTTCGCCCGCAACAAGGATTGGGAGGCGATCCTCGATCGGCTGGTCCAGATCCGCGAGAGCGAGGACATTCCGCTCGGCTTCATGATCCAGGTCGATACGCTGTGTCACAAGATTCCGCGTTTCATCGAGAAGTCCAAGCGCGCCGGCGTGACGCGGGTGTTCATCGGGCTCGAGAACATCAATCCGGCCAATCTGCTCACCGCCAACAAGCGGCAGAACAAGATCACCGAGTATCGCGCGATGCTGCTGGCCTGGAAGGATCACGGCATCATCACGCTGGCCGGCTACATCCTCGGCTTTCCGGCCGATACGCCGGAGTCGATCCGCGCCGACATCGACATCATCAAGCGTGAACTGCCGATCGACGTCATGGAGTTCTTCTGCCTGACGCCGCTGCCCGGCTCGGAGGATCACCAGACGCTGTGGCGTGCCGGCGTGGCGATGGATCCGGACCTGAACAATTACGACGTCGAGCACGTCTGCACCGCGCATCCGTTGATGTCGCGGCCCGAATGGGAGGGGATCTATCGTGAGGCGTGGAGCCGTTACTACACGCCCGATCATATCGAGACGCTGCTCCGGCGCGCGGCGGTGACCGGGATCAAGATCAGCAGCCTGGTCAAGTTGCTGGCAATCTTCTCCACCGCGATCCGGGTGGAGAACGTGCATCCGCTACAATGCGGCCTGTTCCGGCAGCGTCATCCATCGGAGCGGCGGCCTGGCCTCGCGGCGCCGCACGCGTTGTCGTTCTGGCCGCGCTTCGCGTTCGATAGCGTACACAAGACGGCGACGATTCTGACCGCGTTCGCGAAAGTCGCCGCGATCGGCGTCCGCGTCGCGCGCGATCCGCAGCGCCATGCCTACACCGACGAGGCGCTGACGCCGGTGTCCGACGACGATGCCGACTCGCTCGGCCTGTTCACCCAGAGCGCCAGCGCCAAGCAAGCCGTGGCTCACCAGAAGAAGGTGTTTGATCTCACGCATGGGACGCCGTAAGCACGCGCTCGTTGCGGGTCCTGCCGCCGGTCGGCCACGTGTCGGCGCGGGTCTGCGCTCGCGACCGGCGTAACGTGTAGTGGAACCAGAAGTATGCAACGTCTGAACGGCAAAACCGCGCTGGTGGTCGGCGCCGGTTCGATCGGTCCCGGCTGGGGCAACGGCAAGGCGACCGCGGTGACCTTCGCGCGCGAGGGCGCGCAGGTGTTCTGCGTCGATCGCAACATCGAGGCCGCCGAGGAAACCGTCGACATCATCAAGGCCGAAGGCGGACGCGGCATCGCGTTCGCCGCCGACGTCAGCCGCGCCGAGGACGTCGAGGCGATGATCGCAGCCTGCGTCAAGGCGTGGGACGGCATCGACGTGCTCGACAACAATGTCGGCATTGCCGAGACCGGCAGCGTCGTCGACGTGGCGGAGGCGGATTGGGACCGGGTGTTCGCGATCAATCTGAAGAGCGCCTATCTGGCGATGAAGTACGTGGTCCCGGTGATGCAGCGTCAGGGCGGCGGATCGATCATCAACATCTCGTCGATCGCATCGATCCGGCACCTCGGCATTTCCTATATCAGCTACGCGACCTCGAAGGCGGCGATGAATGCGCTGACGCGTAACACCGCGGTGGAGTACGCCAAGGACCACATCCGGGTGAATGCGATCCTGCCGGGGCTGATGAAGACGCCGATGGTGGCGCACTCCGCCGGCCTCGCCGCCAGCTACTCGGGCGGTGACGTCGATGCGATGTGGAAGGCGCGCGACGCCCAGGTGCCGATGGGCCACATGGGCGAGGCCTGGGACGTCGCCAATGCGGCGCTGTTCCTCGCCAGCGACGAGTCGAAATACGTCACCGGGCTCGAACTCGTGGTCGACGGCGGTCTGACGCTGAAGGTGAACTGAGCGGGACGCTCATGGTAAGGAGGCGTGAAGCGCTTCCTTCTCCCCAACGTCGTGGCCGGGCTTGACCCGGCCATCCATGACAAGTGCACGGCGGCGCTTGAAAGACGTGGATGCCCGGGTCAAGCCCGGGCATGACGGAGAAAATGATACGACGCTGACCTGAAGCAAGAAGCGGTAGTTTGTTCGATGCGCTCTCTCCTCATCGCCGCGAGCCTGTTGATCCTAGCTACTTTTACGCCGCCCGCCTTCGCGACCGGCGGTGAGCCGCTGGACGATCCGACCGCCGATCCGGGCGCGTGCCTGGCCGCGGCGAACATGCCGGACGATCGCCGCACCATCGCGCTGTGCAGCAAAGTCATCGACAGTCGCGAGACCGAGAAGAAAGATCGCTGCAAGGCGCTGCGGGCCCGCGCCGCTGCCCGTGCCCGGCTCGGTGAAGTCGACGGGGCGATCCAGGATTACGACGACGCGCTGCGGGTCGATCCGAAGCAGCCCGATGCGCTCAATGCCCGCGGCGAGCTGTGGCGCGGCAAGGGCGACGCGCGCAAGGCGCTGGCCGATTTCGCCGCCGCGCTGAAACTGAACCCCGACCACGTCGCCGCGCGTGCCAATCACAAGGCCGTGGCGCTCGAGGTCGAGCGTGCCGGGGTGCAGCAGGCGCTGGCCGGCAAGCCCAGCTTCGACTGCAGCCGTGCCCGCAAGGCTGTGGACAAGGCGATCTGCGCCGATCCGGCGCTGGCCGATCTCGATCGCCGCATCGATACGCTGTACCGCCGGGCGCTGCGGGACAGCGCCGGCCAGCGGGAGGCGCTCCGGGCGCTGAAGCAGGCGCACAGCGCGTTCGTGGCCGCACGTGACGTCGGCTTCGGCCGCCCCGGCTATGATCTGCGCGCCGTGCTGGAGGCGCGGCTGCGGCAATTGTCCGGCGGTTAGGCGCGGCTGGTTCTCTCTTGCAACCCGCCGGTCCTCGCCACAATGTCCGCCCGGGCCGGACCAGACCATGGACGCGGCTTGATTAGGAACAAAGGCGGGGTTGCATGCCGCGCCTAAAAGCCGGACATGGCGGGCAAACCGCCTGAGATCCACGGGAGCGTGACGCCATGACTATCCATGACAAAAGCCGTTACCGCGAGGTTCATGCCCGCTCGCTGGCCGACCCGGAGGGCTTCTGGGGAGAGGTCGCGAAGGAAATCGATTGGATCGAACCGCCCACCAAGGTGTTCGATGCCTCGCTCGGCCTGTACGGCCGCTGGTTTCCCGGCGCCAAGGTCAACACCTGCTACAACGCGCTCGATCGCCACGTCGCGAACGGCCGTGCCGATCAGCTCGCGCTGATCCACGACTCGCCGCTGACCGGCACTACAGCCAAATTCACCTACGCCGAGATGCTGCGCGAGGTGCAGACGCTCGCTGCGATCATGCAGGACTTCGGGGTGCAGAAGGGCGACCGCGTCCTGCTGTACATGCCGATGGTCCCGGAATCGATGGTGGCGATGCTGGCCTGCGCCCGGATCGGCGCGGTGCATTCGGTTGTGTTCGGCGGCTTCGCGGCCAAGGAGCTCGCCACCCGCATCGACGACGCCAAGCCGAAGCTGATCGTATCGGCGAGCTGCGGCATCGAACCCGGCCGGATCGTCAAGTACAAGCCGCTGCTCGACGAAGCGATCGATCTCGCCTCGATCAAGCCGGAAGCCTGCATCATTCTGAAGCGGCCGCAGCAGGATTGCGAGCTGAAGCCGGGGCGTGACCACGATTGGGCGAGCTTGCGCGAGCAGGCGCTCGCCGCCGGCAAGAAGGCCGACTGCGTCGCGGTCGATGCCACCGATCCGCTCTACATCCTCTACACCTCCGGCACCACCGGCAAGCCGAAGGGCGTGGTCCGCGACAATGGCGGCCATCTCGTTGCGCTGAAATGGTCGATGGAGAATCTCTACGGCGTCAAGCCGGGCGAGGTGTGGTGGTGCGCCTCCGACATCGGCTGGGTGGTCGGCCACAGCTACATCATCTACGGCCCGCTGATCCACGGCGCGACCTCGATCATGTACGAAGGCAAGCCGGTCGGCACCCCGGACGCCGGGGCGTTCTGGCGGGTGATCGCCGAGCACGGCGCGGTGGCGCTGTTCACCGCCCCGACCGCGTTCCGCGCCATCCGCAAGGAGGACGGCAACGGCGACTTCATCCGCAAATACGATCTGTCGAAATTCCGCACCCTGTTCCTGGCCGGCGAGCGCGCCGATCCGCCGACGGTGGAGTGGGCCGAACAGCAGCTCAAGGTGCCGGTGATCGATCACTGGTGGCAGACTGAAACCGGCTGGTGCATCGCCGGCAATCCGGTCGGCCTCGGGCTGTTGCCGGTCAAGCACGGCTCGCCGACGGTGCCGATGCCCGGCTACAAGCTCGAAGTCGTCGATGAAGGCGCCAAGCCTGTGCCGGCCGGAACGATGGGCTCGATCGTGATCAAGCTGCCGCTGCCGCCCGGCAATCTGCCGACGCTGTGGCAGCAGGACGAGCGCTGCCGCGAGAGCTACTTCGCCGACTTCCCCGGCTACTACAAAACCTCCGACGCCGGCTATGTCGACGAAGACGGCTACGTCTTCGTGATGGGCCGCACCGACGACATCATCAACGTCGCCGGTCACCGACTCTCCACCGGCGGCATGGAGGAGATTCTCGCCTCGCATCCGGACGTCGCCGAATGCGCCGTGCTCGGCATCAACGATCCGATCAAGGGCGAGGTGCCGTGCGGCCTGATCGTGCTGAAGAGCGGCGTCACCCGCGACCCGGCCGAGATCGAAAAGGAGATCGTCAAGCTGGTGCGCGACAAGCTCGGCCCGGTGGCGGCGTTCAAGCTGGCGGTGACCGTGCCGCGGCTGCCCAAGACCCGCTCCGGCAAGATCCTGCGCGGCACCATCAAGAAGATCGCCGACGGCGATGCCTGGACGATGCCCGCCACGATCGAAGACCCGACCGCGCTCGACGACATCTCCTCGGCGCTGAAGAGCCATAGCTGAGGGCGGACCTGACTTGCGGACTTACAAACTCCGCAATTCAGGTTAGACAGAGCCCCGCAACGTCATTCCGGGGCGCGCGTGCAACGCGCGAACCCGGAATCCCGATGTTGTTGCGACGAGATTCCGGGTTCGCTCGCTTCGCGAGCGCCCCGGAATGACCCGTGCTCTGGGGACCTTGGATGCCGTCAATCTCGAACCGCCTGATCGTCCTGTCGCTCGCCGCGTTCGCGCTGGCCGGCTGCGCCAGCCGCCACGATGCGCCCGCCGATCTCGGCGACGACGATGCCTATTGCCGGCAGAACGGCGGGGCGGTCGGCTCGACCGAATACGTCGCCTGCCGCAAGGACCGCGACGTGCAGCGTTCCAATGCGATCACCCGCGCCAACCGCGCCCAGCGCAATCTGGGCGAGTATATGATGCGGAATCCGGAGCGGCCGTAGCGGGTTGCATCGCCCGGCGGGTGTGCAGAACGGCGGTTGTGTCGCGGGAACCGGCCTCGACCTTCGCGCAACGGTACACAAATCCGTGACCGAAAAGTCACGCGCGTCGCAATGCCGCAGTGGCCTACCTTTGATTTGATCCAGGTCAAACCGCCGTGCCCCGTGGCGGCATCTGTGCACCTTGAGCGTGGGTTTCCCGCTCACGCGACTGAGCTTCAAAGGGGCACTTATGACCAAGTTTTTGACCGCAGTGTCGGCGCTGGCTTTGGCGGCGGCATTCAATCTCGCGCCGGCGTCCGCCGACGCTGCCGATCTCGCCACCCGGCCGATCTACAAGGCGCCGGTGGTGGCTGAGTCCAGCCCGTGGATGATCCGCTTGCGTGCCCTCGGCGTGGTGCCGCGCGATTCCGGCTATGTCGACCAGGTGCCCGGCTCGTCGCTGAAGACCTCCGATGCGGTCGTTCCTGAACTCGACATCACCTACTTCTTCACCAAGAACATCGCCGCCGAACTGATCCTCGGCGTCACCCGCCACAGCGTCTCCGGCGCCGGCTCGCTCACCGGCATCGATGTCGGCAAGGCCTGGCTGCTGCCGCCGACCCTCACGCTGCAGTATCACTTCACCGAGTTCGGCGCGTTCAAGCCGTATATCGGCGCCGGCGTGAACTACACCTTCTTCTTCAGCCAGAAGGCGGCTGGCGGCACCGTGATCGACAGCCACCTCAAGGACGCGTTCGCGCCCGCGGTGCAGATCGGCTTCGACTACATGATCGACCAGCACTGGGGCTGGAACGTCGATGTCAAGAAGCTGTGGCTGCGCCCCGAATGGAGCGGCACGCTGGCGAACGGCACGCCGATCACCGGCAAGGTCAACCTCGATCCGTGGCTGATCGGCACCGGCATCACCTACCGGTTCTGATCTTTTCAGCCTGCGACACAGCGCGGGGCGGAGCGATCCGCCTCGCGCTTTTCATTTGGCTGCGGCCCGCCGCGGCATTGCGCGGGCCCGGCATTCCTGCTTTGGCTTTGCGCCACCGAACAAGGAACCGACCCATGAGCATCGAAGTCAGGGACTGCAACGGCGCGCTGCTCGCCGATGGCGACAACGTCTCCCTCATCAAGGACCTGAAGCTGAAGGGCTCGTCCACCGTGCTGAAGCGCGGCACGATGATCCGCGGCATCCGCCTCACCGACAGCGAAGACGAGATCGAAGGCCGCACCGACAAGATCAAGGGCCTGGTGCTGCGCACCGAGTTCCTGAAGAAGGCGTGAGTCGGACCGGCGTGATCCGCCGGCCGCTCAGTGCAACGAGCCCGATTCGGCGGTCGGCCGATCGCCGACCGAAGCGGCGCGCAGCCGCTCCAGCTCGGCCTCGAGACATTCGTTGACCCGCATCAGCGCCCGCAGCGCATCGTGCAGGCTGTCGCCGTTTTCGGCGACGATCCGGTCGATCTGTTGATCAAGTCTGTTGGCCATCGGGTTACTCGCAGATCAGTCCACGCGTCGTAGAACCGAAATCCGATTCCCCGATTGAGGCGGAAATTCTGTTCGACAATGTCGTCGGTGCGACGGCCCACGAGTTGTCGCCGCTGTCCCCAATGCGGAACCGGGCGGGATGCATGCCGGGAACGGGTTAGGCGTCAGCGCGTACCGATGCGTTGGTGTCGTGGCCAGAAACCGGCAAAATAAGCCACGTCCGCCATCCCCGTTGCGGCCGGTTGTCACCCGGCATGCGCAGCGACAATGCGCCAGCCGCGTGGGCGTTCCGCCGCTATTCCAGCCGGCCGTCGCGGCGCGCCGGTCGGGGGCGTCGGGCGTGACATGGTCACAGACGCTGCCGCGTCACCCGCGTTAGCAAGATGTCAGCCACAGGGGCGGACCCTGTCTTGCTCGCCCCGCGCCATCCCATCCATTGTCGCTTGGTGCCGCCCTTCGAAGGAGCCACGATGCCGCATCGGAAGATCGAGAGCAGAGCCGTCGCGGTGCCGAGTTCGCGGCTGTCGCGGCTCGCCAAGCTCGGCGGGCTGGCCTCGTCGATCGCGGGCACTGTCGCCGCCGATGTCGCCGGCCAGCTGGTGCGCGACCAACGCCCGCGGCTCGACGAATTGCTGCTGACGCCGGCCAATGCGCTGAAGGTCGCCGACCGGCTGGCGCAGATGCGCGGCGCGGCGATGAAGGTCGGCCAGCTGATCTCGATGGATGCCGGCGACATGCTGCCGCCGGAGCTCGCCGAGATCCTCGGCCGGCTGCGCCAGGAAGCGCATCACATGCCGGTGCCGCAGCTCAGGCGGGTGCTGACCGAGGCGTGGGGCCGCAACTGGCAGCAGCGCTTCGCCGAATTCGACGCCGCGCCGATCGCGGCGGCCTCGATCGGCCAGGTGCATCGGGCGCGGACCAAGGACGGCCGCGGTCTGGCGATCAAGGTGCAGTATCCCGGCGTCCGCCGCAGCATCAATTCCGACGTCGACAATGTCGCGGCGCTGATGCGCGTCGCCGGCCTGGTGCCCGGCGGCGTCGATATCGCGCCGATGGTGGTCGAGGCCAAGCGCCAGTTGCACGAAGAGGCCGACTACGAACGCGAGGGCCGTTGCCTGTCGAGGTTCGGCGCGCTGCTCGCCGACCGGCCGGAATTCCGCGTGCCCGAGCTGCATGCCGATCTGACGACGCCGAACGTGCTGGCGATGAGCTACGTCGACGGCCGCCCGATCGACAGCCTCGCGGCGGCGGCGCAGCCGGAGCGCGACCGGGTGCTGACGCTGCTGATCGGCCTCTTGTTCCGCGAACTGTTCGAATTCCGGCTGATGCAGACCGATCCGAACTTCGCCAATTATCGCTACGCGCCGGCGACCGGGCAGTTGCTGTTGCTCGATTTCGGCGCCACCCGCGCCTTTCCCGCCGAGTTCGCCGAGCTGTATCGCCGGCTGCTGCGCGCCGGCCTGAACGGCGACCGCGCCGGCATCCGCGCCGCGGCGCGGGACATCGGCTTCCTCGCCGAGGACGGGCCGGCGCGGCTGGAGCAGGCGTTGCTCGAGATGTTCGAGATGTCGCTGCAGCCGCTGCAGCAGGAGACGCCGTTCGATTTCGGCGGCAGCGATCTGGCGATGCGGATGCGCGACGCCGGCATGGCGATGGCGTCGGACCGCGCGCATTTCCGCATCCCGCCGATGGACACGCTGTTCCTGCAGCGCAAGTTCGGCGGCATCTACATGCTGGCGACGCGGATGCGGGCGCGGGTCGATCTGCGCCGCATCATCGAGCCGTATCTGTAACGACTGGTCGGGAGGAGCCGCGCATGGCCGAGGCCGCCAACGCCAAATTCTGGGACAAGGTCGCCGACCGCTACGCGGCGCGGCCGATCAAGGATCCGGCCGCGTTCGACGCCATGCTGGCCGATGCGGCCGGTCGGCTGCGGCCGACCGACCGGGTGCTGGAGATCGGCTGCGGCACCGGCTCCGCCGCGATCCGGCTGGCGCCGCATGCCGCCGAATGGATCGCCACCGACTTCTCGGCCGAGATGCTGCGGATCGGTCGCGCCAAGCCGGCGCCGGCCAATCTGCGCTTCGTGCAGGCCGATGCCGTCACCGCCTTCGACGGCGGTCCGTTCGATGCGATCTGCGCCTTTCAGGTGCTGCATCTGGTGCCGGACATGCCGGGCACGTTGGCGCAGATTCACGCCAACCTGAAGCCCGGCGGCCTGTTGATCAGCAAGACCTGGTGCTTTGCCGAGATGAGTTTCAAGCTGCGGGCGCTGTTCTTCGTCCTCCGCGGCATCGGCCTGTTTCCCCGCGCCCAGGCGCTGACCCGCGACGCGCTGCGCCAGGCGATCCGCGACGCCGGCTTCGAGATCGCCGCCGAACGGGTATTCGGCACCACCCCCCACGGCCCCTACATCGTGGCGCGCAAGCCGGGGTAACGGGGACGGCTCGCGTGAGTCAGCCGCGCCGACCTGCCAAGTAAGCGCCTATGTTCTCATTCAGCCGGACCCCGAAATGATCTAGTCTCCACGAGACCGAGGCAGGGGGCGGCTTTGGAGATCGAATTTCCGATCGAGTTCATTGTGGCAGATACGCCGGTTTCGCTGCAGGCCAAACGGCGCCAGTCGCTCGATCAATGGAAGAGCCAGGTGATCGGCGCGAGCCGGGTGGCGCTACCGGAAGGTCATTTCGCGACCGCCCGCCCGATCTTGGCGACGCTGTTCTACTTTCCTCCGACCGAGATGCCAGGAGACATCGACAATATCGTGAAGCCGATCCTGGATGCTCTCGGAGGCCATATTTACTTGGATGACCGGCAGGTCCATCGCGTCGTCGTCCAGAAATTCGAGCCGGAGGGCATCTTCCCCTTCGCGGCCCCAAGCCCTACCTTAGAAGCGGCGTTACGGGGCGAGAAGCCTGTTCTTTATGTCCGGTTGTCCGACGATCCGTTCGAAGAGTTGAACTGATGACGAGCACAGACGTCGCCGAGCGGGAAGTGATCGAACTGGTGCTCCCTCGCTATCGCGACGAGGGCTACGAGGTCTATGTGCATCCTTCGCCGTCTCTGTTGCCGGCATTCATGAAATCGTATCGACCGGACGCGATCGCGATCAAGAGCGGGAAGAAGGTTGCGATTAAAGTCATCAGAGGCGGAGAACGCGAGCCCATGGCGCCTGGAGCAGGGCACTCGCTTTTTTCCGGGCAGAACGAGTGGGAGCTGCAGCTCGTCTACGCGCCGCCGCTCGGCTCGTCAGTCGAACTTGGCGTCGCGTCGCGCGACGACATCGAGGCCGCCATTCGCGATGTCGAGAATTTGCAGTCGACCGGTCAATGGATGCCGGCGATCTTGATGGCGTATGCGACGTTCGAAGCCATAGGCCGGGCTCTGTTGCCGGATCAGTTCAGGCGTCCGCAAAGCCCGGTCCGTCTAATCGAAGTCCTCGCATCCGAGGGGCTGGTCACGCCCGACGAGGCGCAACTCGTCAGACAAGTAATTTCGGTGAGAAACGCCGTGGCGCACGGAGGCTTCGTTCCGGTGGACAGTACTCTCGTTGCCCGGTTCACCGACCTGCTGTCGACCCTGGCCGACCTGCTGCCGGGCGTGAAACGTAACATATAGCTGCCTATCCCTGGACGCCGCTAGTTGGGTAGCCGTGGACGGACCTCAGGTCTCGACGTACTCGGCCAGACTGGTCGGCTGCGGGACAGGCAAGCCGTCTTCTCTCAAGCCGTCGATATGAAACCGGATCGCCTCGCGGATCTCGACCTCGACGGCAGCGACGCTGTCGCCGGTCGCGACGCAGCCGGGAAGGTCCGGCACATAGGCCGAATAATTACCCTCGGCTTTTTCGATCACCACCGCGTAGCGCATCAGCGCCGCTCCTTTAAGCCTGCCTGTTTGAGGATACTGGCAAATGTGCCCGGGGCAAGATCATCGGACGGCTTACCGGCGACCGTAACACGGCCTGGCTTCCAAGGATGTTTGAATTGCCGGTGGCTTCCGCGGGTAGCGATGTGGATCCACCCGTCCGCCTCGATCAGCAAAATGACGTCTCGAACCTTCATCGGAGCGCTCCGCCAAGGTTACCAGCATATTCCAGCCTCGGTCTTGTGCCTTGCTGCTTTGGTTGCAGGCGGCAGGCGCCGGCGGCCTCTTGACTCCGCCCGGCCGGAGTGATCGTCTGCCGCCCATGCGCACGTTCCGCCCGACCCCGCAGCTCAGACGTCGTTGGTGGCGCACCTCGTAACCAGAGGTGGCCGTGCGATCCCGTTAATTTCCGATCGTCCTGAGGCCGCCACGCGAGGCGGCTTTTGTTTGTCCTGTGTGGCGTTCCTTCGGCAAGTTGCTTAAGAGGATGCCATGAACAGGACCGTTTTTTCGCTTCCCGCGACCAGCGACTACAAGACCGCCGCGGGCCTCGCGGTGACGCGCAGCGCCGAGCCCTTTGCCGGCGGCCAGGCGCTCGACGAGCTGATCGACCTGCTCGATCACCGCCGCGGCGTGATGCTGTCGTCCGGCACAACCGTGCCGGGCCGTTACGAGAGTTTCGACCTCGGCTTCGCCGATCCGCCGCTGGCGCTGACCACGAAGGCCGACACCTTCACCATCGAGGCGCTCAATCCGCGCGGCCGGGTGCTGATCGCGTTCCTGTCCGACAGGCTGGAAGAGCCCTGCGTGGTGGTGGAGCAGGCCTGCGCCACCAAGATCAGGGGCCATATCGTCCGCGGCGAGGCGCCGGTCGACGAGGAGCAGCGCACCCGCCGCGCCAGCGCGATTTCGCTGGTGCGCGCCGTCATCGCTGCATTCGCTTCGCCGGCCGATCCGATGCTCGGCCTGTACGGCGCTTTCGCCTACGATCTGGTGTTCCAGTTCGAGGACCTGAAGCAGAAGCGCGCCCGCGAGGCCGACCAGCGCGACATCGTGCTGTACGTGCCGGACCGCCTGCTGGCCTATGACCGCGCCACCGGCCGCGGCGTCAGCATCGCCTATGAATTCGCCTGGAAGGGGCAGTTCACCGCCGGGCTGCCGAACGAGACCGCCGAGAGCGTCTACACCCAGACCGGCCGCCAGGGCTTCGCCGACCACGCGCCCGGCGACTATCCCAAGGTGGTCGAGAAGGCGCGCGCCGCGTTCGCCCGCGGTGACCTGTTCGAGGCGGTGCCGGGGCAGCTGTTCGGCGAGCCGTGCGAGCGGTCGCCGGCCGAAGTGTTCAAGCGGCTGTGCCGGATCAATCCGTCGCCCTATGGCGGCCTGCTCAATCTCGGCGACGGCGAATTCCTGGTCTCGGCCTCGCCGGAAATGTTCGTCCGCTCCGACGGCCGCCGGATCGAGACCTGCCCGATCTCCGGCACGATCGCCCGCGGCGTCGACGCGATCAGCGACGCCGAGCAGATCCAGAAGCTCCTGAACTCGGAGAAGGACGAGTTCGAGCTGAATATGTGCACCGACGTCGACCGCAACGACAAGGCACGCGTCTGCGTCCCGGGCACCATCAAGGTCTTGGCGCGGCGGCAGATCGAGACCTATTCGAAGCTGTTCCACACCGTCGACCACGTCGAGGGCATGCTGCGGCCGGGCTTCGACGCGCTCGACGCCTTCCTCACCCACGCCTGGGCGGTGACGGTCACCGGCGCCCCGAAGCTGTGGGCGATGCAGTTCGTCGAGGACAATGAACGCAGCCCGCGGCGTTGGTATGCCGGCGCATTCGGGGCGGTCGGGTTCGACGGTTCGATCAACACCGGTCTGACCATCCGCACCATCCGGATGAAGGACGGCCTCGCCGAGGTGCGCGTCGGCGCCACCTGCCTGTTCGATTCCGATCCGGTCGCCGAGGACAAGGAATGCCAGGTCAAGGCCGCGGCGCTGTTCCAGGCGCTGCGCGGCGATCCGGCCAAGCCGTTGTCGGCGGTGGCGCCGGACGCCACCGGCTCGGGCAAGAAGGTGCTGCTGGTCGATCACGACGACAGCTTCGTGCACATGCTGGCGGACTATTTCCGTCAGGTCGGCGCCCAGGTCACCGTGGTGCGCTATGTCCACGGCCTGAAGATGCTGGCCGAGAACGCCTACGATCTGTTGGTGCTATCGCCCGGCCCCGGCCGGCCGGAGGACTTCAAGATCAAGGATACGATCGACGCCGCGCTCGCCAAGAAGCTGCCGATCTTCGGCGTCTGCCTCGGCGTGCAGGCGATGGGCGAGTATTTCGGCGGCACGCTCGGCCAGCTGGCGCAGCCGGCACACGGCCGGCCGTCGCGGATCCAGGTGCGCGGCGGCACGCTGATGCGCGGCCTGCCGAACGAGGTCACGATCGGCCGTTACCACTCGCTCTATGTCGACATGCGCGACATGCCGAAGGAGCTGACCGTCACCGCCTCCACCGACGACGGCATCGCGATGGCGATCGAGCACGAGACCCTGCCGGTCGGCGGCGTCCAATTCCATCCCGAGTCGCTAATGTCGCTCGGCGGCGAAGTCGGGCTGCGGATCGTCGAAAACGCCTTCCGTCTCGGCCAGCCGGCCTAAGCCCAAAGGCCGGCATCCGCGATTGATCCAGATCGAAGGCCCGCCGGGGGAGCTCTGCTACCACCCCCGGCGGTAACTCAGCCGAATTGCCCGATTGCGCCTCCCGCCCGCCAATGACGAATTGCGCCATCCGTAACGAAAGACCCGCGCCGATGACCCCCGAGTTTGCAAACGATTTGAAAGCCAGCGTCCGGGCGATTCCGGACTATCCCAAGCCTGGGATCATCTTCCGCGACATCACCACGCTGCTGGGCGAACCGCGGGCGTTCCGCCGCGCGATCGACGAACTGGTGCAGCCCTGGGCGGGTTCGAAGATCGACAAGGTCGCCGGGATCGAGGCGCGCGGCTTCATCATCGGTGGCGCGATCGCCCATCAGGTCTCGTCAGGCTTCGTGCCGATCCGCAAGAAGGGCAAGCTGCCGCATACCTGCGTGTCAATGGAATACGCGCTGGAATACGGCACCGACAAGATCGAGATCCACGTCGATGCCATCACCCCGGGTGAGCGGGTGATCCTGGTCGACGATCTGATCGCGACCGGCGGCACCGCCGAAGGCGCCATCAAGCTCTTGCGCCAGATCGGTGCCGAAGTCCTCGCCGCTTGCTTCGTGATCGACCTGCCTGAACTCGGCGGAGCCGACAAGATCCGCGCCATGGGCGTCCCGGTCCGCACCCTGGTCGCGTTCGAAGGGCATTGACTTAACCTCTCCCCGCGATGCGGGGAGAGGCCGGATTGCGCAGCAATCCGGGTGAGGGGCCAGGCACTGCGTATCAGCAAGCTGCGGCATCCGCTGGGAGGCCGTAGCCCCTCACCCCAGCCCTCTCCCCGCAAGAGCGGGGCGAGGGAGCAGGCTTTGCGGGCGGCGAGGCAGCGCTACCGTCCCTGCGTCAGTTCGAGCTCCAGTGCGCGGAAGGTCGTGTAGTTGGTGCGGATCCACTGGTTCAGTTCGGTGGAGGCGTCGGGTTCGGCGCGCAGGTATCCGGTGAACGAGAAGTTCACGCGGTCGATATAGGTCTTCAGGAACGGCGGCAGCCCGCGAATTCGCATCACCCGGCCGTGGCGGTACACGGCCGGCAGCTCGCCGAGCAGGATGTGTTCGTTATCGATGGTGATCAGCTGCCGCGGCGGCACGATATCCTGCAGGTGGTCATAAGCCCGCGCCGAATTGCGGTCGGTGTCGGCGAGGAACAGCACCACCGGCGCCACCTGCCGCCGCACCGCTTCCTTGATGAAGCCGATCTCCGCGAAGGTGTCGAAGAACTCGTCGAAGGCGTGGAAGCCGAGATCGACCACCTTGGCGAGGCCGTCGTGCAGGATCAGCCGGTCCATCAGCGCCATCTTGCCGAGGGTGTCGTCGACCTGCGCGGTCTCGGTGACGCGCGGCAGATAGTCGAGCAGCGACGGCTCCTTGACGTTGATGTCGAACGCCAGCACCGCGCCGCGCTGCAGCAGCAGATATTCGGTGAGCACGCGGGCGATCATGGTCTTGCCCACGAACGGCCGCGGCGAGCAGACGATGTAAACCGGGGTGCGCGACATCAGGCTGTATCGGTCGGGGAATGCCGTCCGATATAGCCGGATTCCGCAGCGATGCGAGCTATTTCTCGCCCGGCTCGTCGGTCACCGGGGTGCCGCGGCCGTTCTTGTCCTTGCCGACGATGTCGGTCAGCTTGATGCGGTCGAACTCGCTCCAGACATTGGCGAGCCAGTGCCGGACATAGCCGCGCAGCACGAACGAGTAGTTGGCCGGCTCGCCGCTGACGCCCTTGTTGGCGACGAACTTCAGGAACGGCACCGACGACACTTCGACCTGCTCATAGGCCATTTCGTTGAGCTTCGGGATCGTCAGCTCGGTGGCGTCCTTGATGCGGTGGAAGTACGAATTGTAGGTCGCCTGGTCCCACTCGAAGAAGCTGGTGTTGTTGATGAAGTTCTTCGTCAGGAAGTACTTCGCGCCGATCATGAAGTTGGCGGTCTCGGCGATTTCGTCCAATGAGGCGATCGACGGGCCGAGGATGTGGAACACCGCGAAGGTAATCTGACCGGAGCGCGCCGCGTCGAGGAAGCCGATGTCGCGAAGCGAAGCCAGTGCCGGCGACAGCAGGCCGGCGCGGACGTCGATCACGGTGACCGACGGCACCGCCGAGTTCAGCGTGTCGAAGATCTTCATCTGGTCGGCCGTCGACGTCATGTCGACGATCTCGGTGATGTCGGGATGGAAGCGCTTCAGCGTGCCGCGCGGCGACTCGGTGTCGAAGGCGCGGGTCGGGACGTTGTTGGCGCTGAAATAGTCGAGCAGGGTGCGCGACACCGTGGTTTTGCCGACGCCGCCCTTGTCTGCGCCGACGACGATCACTGCTGGCTTCGCCATGAGATTCCTTTTCGGGCCGGTTCGATCCCCCACCGCGGCCGACCGGCCAGGGTGCAGACCTCTGCTTTGGGCGAGAACATGGCAGAAACAAGGGATAATTCAATCGGGCGGGCGGTGACACCCGGCAATCTCAACAAAATCGTTCAGATGCGAAGCGATGGCGCGTGTGCGGCGTCCGATCAGCCCCGCCGGCCCCATGGCCCGCGCAGCCATCCGCTGCGCGGCGCCGGCGGTGCATCGCCCCATGGGCCGTGGCGCGGTTCGGCAGGCGCGGTATCGGCGTCATCGCTGTCCGTTGCCGCACCTTCGGCTCCGTTGGGCTCGGTGGCAGGCGGCGGCAGCGGCGGCAGGTAATGCCCGCCGGCGAACTTCACCAGCGCATCGACCCGCGATTCCACGGACGGATGGGTGGCGAACAGATCGGCAAAGCCGGAGCGCGGATTGTCCAGGCACATTTCCATCACCGCCGAGGTCGCGCCTTCCAGCTCGCCGCGATTCTCGATCTTGCGCAGCGCCGAGATCATCGCGTCGGGATTCTTGGTCAGTTCCACCGAGCCGGCGTCGGCGAGGAATTCGCGCGACCGCGACAGCGCCAGCTTCACCACCTGCGACAGCAGCCAGGCCAGCAGGATCAGCACGATCGCCAGGATCACCACGACGATGGCGCCGCCGCCGCTCTTGCGGTCGCCCGACGACGAGGAGGAAGAGGACGACGACGAGCCGCCGCCGATCCGGATTCCGCCCTGGAAGAACAGCCGGAACATCAGCTCGCCGAAGAACCCGACCACGCCGGCGATGATCACCGCGATCACCATCATCTGCACGTCGCCGTTCCTGATGTGGGTCAGCTCGTGGCCGAGCACCGCCTCGATCTCGGCGTCGTCGAGTCGTTCGACCAGCCCGGTCGTCACCGTGATGGCGTATTGCTTCGGATTGAGCCCGCTGGCGAAGGCGTTCAGCGCTTCGCTGTCCATGATCTTCAGCTTCGGCATCGGAATGCCGCGCGAGATGCACAGGTTCTCGAGCAGATTGTACAGCCGCGGCTGTTCGGCCCGCGTCACCGCATGGCCGCCAGTGACGGCGTCGATCAGCTTCTGGTGGAAGAAGTACGCGATCACGATCCACAGCGCCGCGCCTAGGGTCGCGAACGGCGCCGCCTTGATCAGGTCAGCGGTGGCGGCGCGCAGATAGTCCGGCACCGTGCGCTCGCCATCGATCACCACCTCGGCGATCAGCGCGCCGGCATAGACCAGCACATACACCAGCACGAACAGTCCGATCAGCAGCACGACCGACCGGGTCTTGTTGGCGGCGATGTGGGTGTAGAGACCGTAGGCGGCCATGATGGGTATCCAATCCTCGCAGCGCCGGCCTGAAACTCCCTCCCCCTTGCGGGGAGGGTGGCCG
>NZ_QUMK01000066.1 GCF_010907035.1 Rhodopseudomonas sp. BR0M22 | reverse complement strand
GTACATGCCCATGGCTGACAAACAGCAGGCGAAGACCACTAACGTTCCGCCGCCGATCAGCGAGAGTTCGACATTGATCACGACGCGAAGCATGCCGACGACGGAGCCGGTCGCGAGCACGAAGCACGCCGCCGTCATGTAGCGGGCCGGCGTGAAGTTCGGATAGTTGCGGGTGACGTGGACCCATACGAGGCCCAGCGAAACGAAATTGATCAGGAAGACGATCCACAGCGTCGGCATGCTCAACATGCGCGCCTCCGCCCGGTGGAGGTCGCCCACCCCCCGATTGCTATCTGTCGTCCGCCCATGACTACTCCCAAAGTTGAGCAGAGGGTGCGCCGCGAGCGTTTAACGGAATCTGATCATGCTTCGCAAAAATACGAGTTGGTTTTGAAACAGTGAACGGCGCCGCAGCATTGCAGTGACAACCGCTGTTCACTTCGCGTTAACGTTGAGTCATACGCGGAATGAGAGAACAATTGTGGATAACAACGCGAAATGTCTTCGTTAGCCGATAGAAGCGGCAGCGAATCTGTTCGGATCAAAATGGAGGCGGTTGCAAGATCGGCGAGCCCGGTCCCGTCTCGTGTGGAGTTAGTATCCATCAGCTCGAGAGGACGAGATGGCGAAGAAAGCCAAGAAGGCGAAGACCGTCGCTAAGGCCAAGAAGGCCAAGACGGTGAAGAAGGCCGCCAAGAAGGTCACGAAGAAGGCGACCAAGAAGGTCGCCAAGAAAGCGACGAAGAAGGCGACCAAGAAGACCGTGAAGAAGGCGCCGAAGACGGCCAAGAAGGCGAAGAAAGCCAAGAAGGCCAAGAAGTAACTGCTCCGGAGGCGCCCCGCGTGGGCGCCTCCGCCGGCCGCCGGCCAAGCAGCAGGCGGCTTGATCGTCGCCTCCCGGTGGGGCGGCTCTGCGAGCGGCGGGCTTGCCCGGCGGCGGTTTTGGGGGCATAGCCGGCTTCAAATGCGGCAACCGTTTTTATAGGTGCCGCCGACGTTCCGGCCGGCGCCCGCCGCCCCAACCCCCGAAACCGATGAAGATCACCCAAGCGTTCCGCTTCGAAGCCGCCCATTATCTGCCCAAAGTGCCGGAGACACACCGCTGCAAGCGGATGCACGGGCATTCCTATCGGGTCGAGCTGCAGCTCAGCGGTCCGGTCAATCCGGACACCGGCTTCGTACTGGATTTCTTCGAGATCGAGGCGGTGTTCGGGCCGCTGCTGAAGCGGCTCGACCATTATTGTCTCAACGATATCGAGGGGCTCGAGAACCCGACCGCGGAGAACATCGCGGTCTGGATCTGGCGTCGGACCAAGCCGGAGCTGCCGCAGCTTTCCGGCGTGCGCGTGTACGAGACCTCGGACTGCTGGGCAGACTACGCCGGCGAAGACGACTGATCTCGGGGCGGCGCTTCGGCCGCCCGATCCGGCTGGTCAGCGGACGATGTGCGCGGATCTCGGCGCCGATCAGGCGCGCACCGGCGCCTTGCTGCGTTCGGCCTCGGTCTCCTGCTCCCAGCGCAGAATGGTCGCATACAGATTCTGGAACTTGCCGGCGATCTCGCCGTCGAAGATCGGATCTTTGCGGTCGTCGATCCGAGCGTCGATCTTGGCCCAGTCTTCCGCCGTCAGCGTTTCGAGCGCGGCGGGGAACAGCAGTTGCTCTTCCTTCAGCATGTGACGGCGCTGGTGCTCGATGAAGTCGCGCGCGGCGGTGTGAAAGGTCTGCCGCGGCAGCTCCTGATCGGCGAGCACGTCGTCGACGACCTTGGCGAAATTCGCCAGCCGGTCGACTTCCAGTTCGTGTTCCTTCTCGATGTCGCCGACGGTTCCTGCCACCGCAGCATTGCGCTCCTTGAGGATGCGGTAGACGACGTCTTCCTTCGGATGATGGCAGGCCTCCGGGTACTCCTTGAAGTACTGGATGATCGCCTGGAAAATTTCGTAGTCGGGACGCTCGCGGCGATCGAACACGCTGAGCTCTCGTTCGAGCACGTCGAGCAGGCGCGCGATGTTGCGGTGCTCTTCGTTCAGCAATTCAATGATTCGTGACATGGCCGACCTCGATGTCGCTATCCGCAAACATGAATCGATCTGCGGCAAAACTACGCGACCGCAAAATACGTCCAATCGACCGTCGATCCTTGCGTTAGATCAACTGGACGCTGGCGGCTCTTAGTCGCAACCAGACCTCGTCACAACGCGGTCCGGCGCAATCGCAGCGCGTTGCCGATCACACTCACCGACGACAGCGACATCGCCGCGGCGGCGATGATCGGCGACAGCAGAAGGCCGAAACTCGGATACAAAATGCCGGCGGCGATCGGGATGCCGGCGGAGTTGTACACGAAGGCGAAGAACAGGTTCTGCCGGATGTTGCGCATTGTCGCCTGCGACAATTTCCGGGCGCGGACGATGCCGCCGAGATCACCCTTGAGCAGCGTGACGCCGGCGCTTTCCATCGCCACGTCGGTCCCGGTTCCCATCGCGATTCCGACATCCGCCGCAGCGAGCGCGGGGGCGTCGTTGACGCCGTCGCCGGCCATCGCGACGACGCGTCCCTGGCTGCGCAACTTCTCGACCACGGCGCTCTTCTGATCCGGCAGAACCTCGGCCTCGACATCGGTGATACCGAGCTTGCGGGCCACAGCGCTCGCGGTGACGCGGTTGTCGCCCGTCAGCATGATCGCCTTGATGCCTTCTTCGGCGAGCGCCTTCAGCGCCTCCGGCGTCGAGGGCTTCACTGCATCGGCGATCGAGAACAGGCCGGCGAGGCGGCCGTCGATTGCGACCTGAACCACGGTGTCGCCATCGCCGCGCAGCTCATCGGTCTTCGCCGAGAGCGATGCGGTGTCGATGCCGAGCGAGGCGAGATACGCCGGGTTGCCGATCACCACCGTGCGGCCCGCGACCCGGCCGGTCGCGCCCTTGCCGGTCGGCGCGTCGAAATCGGCGACGTCGCCGAGATCGAGGCTGCGCTGCTTGGCGGCGCGGACGATGGCGTCGGCGAGCGGATGCTCACTGGCGCGTTCGACGCTGGCGGCGAGCCGCAACAGCTCGGTCTCATCCATGCCGGCGGCCGTCACGACGGCCACGACGCTCGGCCGGCCTTCGGTGAGCGTGCCGGTCTTGTCGATCACCAGGGTGTCGATCTTCTCCATCCGCTCCAGCGCCTCGGCGTTGCGGATCAGGACGCCGGCCTGGGCGCCGCGGCCGACGCCGACCATGATCGACATCGGGGTGGCGAGGCCGAGGGCGCATGGGCAGGCGATGATCAGCACGCTGACGGCAGCGACCAGCGCGAAGGTCAGCCGCGGCTCCGGACCGAACGTCGCCCAGGCGGCGAAAGCGGCGATCGCGGCGAGCAGCACTGCCGGCACGAACCAGCCGGCGACCAGATCGGCGACGCGCTGGATCGGGGCGCGCGAACGTTGCGCCTGCGCCACCATCTGCACGATGCGCGACAGCATGGTGTCGCGGCCGACCTGATCGGCGCGCATCACGAAGCCGCCGGATTGGTTCAGCGTGCCGGCCACCACCTTGCCGCCGGTCTCGCGGCTCACCGGCATCGACTCACCGGTCACCAGCGATTCATCGAGCGTGCCGCGGCCTTCGACGATGGTGCCGTCGACCGGCACCTTCTCGCCGGGACGCACACGCAGCCTGTCGCCGACGCTGAGACCGTCGATCTCGACCTCGTGCTCGCTGCCGTCGGCCTCGATCTTGCGGGCGGTCTTCGGCGCCAGGCCGAGCAGCGCCTTGATGGCGCCGGAGGTGGCCTCACGGGCGCGCAGTTCGAGCACCTGGCCGAGCAGGACCAGGACGGTGATCACCGCCGCGGCTTCGAAGTACACCGGTACGGTGCCGCCATGGCCGCGGAACGCGGGCGGAAACAGTTGTGGCGCGATGGTCGCGACCAGACTGTAGATGTACGCCACCCCGGTGCCCATCGCGACCAGGGTGAACATGTTGAGGTTGCGCGTGACCACCGATTGCCAGCCACGCACGAAGAACGGCCAGCCAGCCCACAGCACGACGGGCGTCGCGGAGACGAGCTGAATCCAGTTCGACAGCGCCGGATCGATCAGGCCGTGACCGCCGACGAGATGGCCGCCCATTTCCAGCACCACAGCCGGCAGCGCCAGCACCAGGCCGATCCAGAACCGCCGCGTCATATCAACGAGCTCGGGATTGGGCGTGTCGTCGAGCGACACCAACTCCGGCTCCAGTGCCATGCCGCAGATCGGGCAGGTGCCGGGGCCGACCTGGCGGATCTGCGGATCCATCGGGCAGGTGTAGATCGTGCCTTCCGGCACGTCCACGGCCGGCTTGGCCTTGCTCTTGTCGAGATACGATACCGGATCGGCGGCGAACTTGGTCTGGCAGGCTTCGCGGCAGAAGTGATAGGTCGTGCCCTGGTAGGCGAAGCTGTGCTTGCTGGTGGCGGGATCGACCTTCATGCCGCACACCGGGTCGATCACCTTGCCGTCGTCGGCGCTGCCGTGATCATGACCTGCGTGATCGTGCGCTCCGCCGCAGCACGACGAACTGGCCGCCTTGGCCAGATAGCGCTGCGGGTCGGCCGCGAATTTCGTCCGGCAGCCGCCGCAGCAGAAGTGATAGGTGGTGCCGTTGTGCTCGAAGCTGTGCTTGCTGGTGGCAACGTCGACGGTCATGCCGCAAACCGGATCGACCGCCTTGGCGGGGGCGTGATCATGCGCATGGTCGCCATGGCCGCCGCAGCACGAGGACTTCGCCGGCAACTCCGTCAACTGATGCAGCTTCGGGGTTGTCTTCGGCGGCAGCGTGAACGGCGTCGCCGCCTTCGCCAGAACGCCTGCCGGATCGGCCACAAACTTATCGCGGCAGCCGCCGCAGCAGAAATAATAGGTCTTGCCGTCGTGATCGAAGCGATGCGCCGTGGTCGCCGGGTCGACGGTCATGCCGCAGACCGGGTCGATCGTCGCGGCCGGTGTCGCGGCGCTGGCGCCTCCGCCGCAGCAGGACGAGGTCGCCGGGGCGTTCGCTCCCTTCGATCCGCAGCAATCCGTGTTCTTGACAGAGGCGTCGTGCCCCGCATGCTCGCCGTCGCGCATCGCGTCACCCTGGCGCTTGTAACCCATACCGTGTAGGGGTATATATCCGACATGCACAAGGACATCAAGGCGTCGTGTCAAAAACGGCTGGGCAGGATCGAGGGGCAGGTGCGCGGAATCTCCAAGATGGTGGAGGAGGGGCGCTACTGCATCGACATCGTCACCCAGATATCAGCGGTCCGCGCCGCGCTGCGGCGGGTGGAGGAAGAAGTGCTGAAGGATCACGTCGCGCATTGCGTCGAACACGCGATCGCGAGCGGTGACAAGGCCGATCAGCGCCAGAAGATCGCGGAACTGATGGACGTGATCCAGCGCTCCGGTCGCTGAACGGGCGAGGTCGAGGGACAGAGCCGGCGCTCAGCGGCGTTCAGCGTTCGCAGTCGATGCGCCGAACAGCGAGGTCTTCACCGCGCTGAAGCCGGCCGATAGCTGCGTCAGTCCGCAGGACACCGGATCATTGCTGCTGCAGGCGTAGCGCGGCGGCTCCGGCGTGCGCCGACGCGCGGCCCGCCGTTTGTCCGCCCGTGCTTTCGCGCGGTCGGCTGCAACGCGCGCCTTTGGCTTATCGGTCGCCGGCTTGTCCGCCACCTGCCGCGGCCTGGGGAGCGGCGGCGACTCGATCGCCTGCTGCTGCTGTTGTTGCTGCTGAAGTGCGGCGATCTGCTGCTGCTTGGCGACAAACGCCGCGGCGATCATCTTGCGGCGGCGCTCGTCGAGATAGGCCGTATAAGCCTCGTCGATTTTGCGTAGTTCCTCCGGCGTCGGGTTTGGACCGGCGATGTCGAAACTGCGGTTCTGCATGAAGTCGTAATAGCTGTAACCGCCGCCGGGCTTGCGCCGCCCGGCGAATTTGGCGTCGCAATGCGATTGCAGCGTGGACTTGGCGTCGGCCGTGGTCGCCTTGGCTTCGCCCTTGGCGATGCACTCCTCGTAATCGATCGGGTCTTTGTTGGGCCACCACTGTGCATGGGCAGGCAACGCCGGCGCCGCGATCCCGATCAGGATCGCAAACTGAAGCACTCCGAGCTGTCGTCCTCCGGTCATGCCTGTCCCGCGGCTTGGGCGCTGATCTGTGCTGATTCCGCCGGGGCCGGAGCGGTTTGTCAAGGCGTCGCGGTGGTAGTGAGGGCTTCATACACCTGCAAATTAACTTACATGAAACTCGACATTAATCTGACCGCTGCCGCTGGAGGGGAAATAATCGCACAGCTGCTCGGCTTCGCCGGTGTAATCATCCCACCCGAGCGCGGCGAACAGCATCACGGTGTCGGCCATGCCGCCTTCGCCGTTACACTTCACCGCGTAGTCCGGAAGCATGGCGGTGAATTCGCGGTAACGTCGCGACTGCCAGAGTTCGAGCACCCGCAGATCGACCTGGCGGTTGAACTCGCTGGCGATCGTGGTCCAGGCGTCGGGGCCGAGATCCTTGTTCGGCCACAGCCGGTGCGACAGCGAGCCGGAGGCGAGGATCGCGACCTTCTCGTCCGAGGCGTCGATCGCGCGGCGGGTCGCTTCGCCGAGGATGCGGCTCTCCTCGATCGAGGTGAACAGCGGCGAAGCGAACGACACGACCTTGGCCCAGCCACTGGCGTTGAGATAGTGCATCGGCACGATGGTGCCGTATTCGAGCCCGAGCGTCGGCACCTGATGCGCCAGCACCTTGAGCCCGCGTCCCTGCGCTTCGGCCGCGATTGCCTGCGCCAAAGCCGGATCGCCCGGCAGGTCGTAACGCAGATCCTGGATCATATGCGGCGCTTCGTGGCTGGTGAACGAGCCGCGATGCTGCGCATTGGCGTTGATGTGATAACCGAAATTCGACAACCAATGGGTATCGAACACCACGAAGGTGGTGACCCCGCGCTGTGCGGCGCGGCGGCCGAGTTCGCGCAGCGCTGCGACCGCGCCGACGCGCGCTTGTCGCAGCGGGCTGTCGGAGGTCTCCGACAGCATCAGCGAGGGAACGTGACTGACCTTGGCCGCCAGCACCAGCTTGCCCATCGTGCAACTCCCGATTTCTGCTGGTGCTATTCGGCGTCGGCGAATTCTTTCTGGTGCAGCCATGCGGTGTGGCGCGGCGGCTTCTTGGTCTCCGCCCACTCGTCGACCATCGCGTGGGCAACGCTCTTCATCCGGGAGAGCTGTTCCGGCGTCGCGGTCCAGGTCGCGACTTCCAGCCTGTGGCCGCTGGGGTCACGGAAGTAGATCGACTTGAAGATGGTGTGGTCGGTCGGACCGACCACCTCGAGCCCTTCGGCTTCGGCGCGCTGCTTGGCCGCCATCAGCTTGTCGATGTCGTCGACCTGAAACGCGATGTGCTGGACCCAGTCCGGGGTGTTCGGATCGCGCCCCATCGGCGGTGAGTTCGGCAGTTCGAAGAACGCCAGGATGTTGCCGGCACCGGCATCGAGGAAGATGTGCATGTAGGGATCGGGTGCCTTGGTCGACGGCACCCTGTCTTCGGCGATGGCGCCGATCAGCTCCATCCCCATCACCCGCCCATAGAATGCGACGGTTTCCTTGGCATCCCGGCAGCGATAGGCGACGTGATGGATCTGTTGGATCTGCATGATGTCCTCCCGATTGTTTTGTGCATTTGATCCGCATTGGATCAAACGCTTCCGTCGGGAGGTTGACGTGGATCAACGATCCGGCCGTCGGCGCAGCGCGCCGGTCGGCAAGGCTGGCGCCGGCAGGCGGCCGGCGCGAGCGGGACAGTGCAGATCAGGCAGCGCGGTTATCGGCCAGGACCGACTCGCCGTGCTCGATGTGCTCGAGTTCCGAGAGCTTGGTCGTGGTCTTGCCGCGGCACGACCAGGAGATCTGGGCCTCGTCGCCATTGATCGACAGGATGATGCCGGTAGCGCCACCCTGTGTGGTGACTTCGTCGCCGACCGAGAACGTCTGGTTGGCGAGTGCGGCCTCGAGTGCGGCGCGCAGACAGTAGATTTCGCTGCCGGTAGCGGCGCGGAACGCAGCGGCGGCCTTGGCAACCATATCGTCGGTAACTTTGAGTTTGTGGGCCATTGCACGTACCTCGATTGGTCCGATCGTGGAGGGCTGCGACGTTGCCGACCCTCACGGGAGAACCACGCGGCGATTAGGCTGCTATATGTGGTAGTTTCCGTTAAAGATGCAGCTCCGTAACGATACTGAAGCCTGCTCCATTACCGTTGGCGGTAATAATCCACCCGGTAGCGGATTTGCAATTGAGCTGCATCAAAATGAAAACGCGCGCCGAAGCGCGCGTTGACGTAGTCGGTAAGATTGTAGGGCCGTTTACACGGCGATCGAGTGCCGAACCGACGAGTTGCGCAGGTAAGTATCAAACACCGATGCCACCACGCGCGACAGCCGGACGCCTTCGGGCGTGAGGGTCAGCTTGCTGCCGTTGCACACCACCGCGCCGTCGCGCTGCAATTCGGCGAGCGAATCCAGCTCCGGCGTGTACCAGTCGTCGGCGCAGCCGAACGCCTTGCCGGCGGCGGCGAGGTCGATCTTGCCGTCGCACATGATCCGTTCGATCACATGGGCGCGCAGATTGTCCTGCTGGGTCAGGGAATGGCCACGCGCCACCGGAATTTGGCCGGCAGCGACCGCGCGGGCCCAGGCGCCGGTTTCGCTGATGTTCTGCACATAACCGCTCGGGGTGCGCCCGATCGAGGTGGCGCCGAGGCCGATCAGAGTCTGCGCCGCGTCGGCGGTGTAGCCCTGGAAGTTGCGGTGCAGCTCACCGGTCTTGGCGGCGATGGCGAGCGAGTCGCCGGGTAGCGCGAAATGATCGATGCCAATGCGGACATAGCCGCCCTTGACCAGCGCTTCGGCCGCAGTGTCGGCCTGGGTCGCACGCAGCTCCGACTTCGGCAGCGAGTCGTCGGGGATCATCCGCTGGTTCTTGGCCACCCACGGCACATGGGCGTAGCCGAACAGCGCGACCCGGTCGGGCTTCATCTCGACGCATTGCTCGACGGTGCGGCGCAGGTCTTCGGCGGTCTGATAGGGCAGGCCGTAGATCAGGTCGAAGTTGATCCGTTCGACGCCGGCCGACTTGAACAACTGCATCGCGCGGGCGACCATTTCGGGCGGCTGGATGCGGTTGATCGCCTCCTGCACCTTCGGGTCGAATTCCTGCACACCGAAGCTGGCGCGGGTGAAGCCGAGCTCGCCGATCTTAGCGGCCATGTCTTCGGTCAGCGTGCGCGGATCGCTTTCGATCGCGATCTCGGCGTCGGGCAGGAATTCGAATCGCTCGCGCAGCAGCGTCATCACCGCGCCGAGATCCTGCGGATCGATCACCGTCGGGGTGCCGCCGCCGAAATGCAGATGGCGCACCGGCATCGTGCCGGGCAGGGCGTCGCCGACCAGATTGATCTCGTCGATCAGGCTGCTGACGTAATCGGCGACCGGGTCGTACTTCGCCGCCAGCTTCATGTTGCAGCCGCAGTACCAGCACATCTGCTTGCAGAACGGCACATGCAGATACAGCGAGATCGGCTCGTCGGTGTCGAGCTGGGCGAGCCAGCCGCGATAGATCGACTCCGGGAAGTCCTTGGCGAAATGCGGCGCGGTCGGATAGCTGGTGTAGCGCGGCACCGAGCTCTTGGCGTATTTGTCGAGGGCTGACGACATCGTCGTGATCTCTCTCATCGCCCCGCGGATCAACGCGCGGAAAGGGTTTCTGACTGACCTGCGATCGGCTTTGATCGTCGGCTGGCGTAAATGTTGGCGGCGTCCGGAATCGAGGTCCAGTCCGCCACGAAGCGACAGCAATCGTCGCCATGTGCTCCGCACGCCGTCTCGATCACCCGTGTATAGGGCGACACCAGCGACTGGAATAGCCGTTGAAATACGGAGGCGTGCCAGACGCAGACGTGGTGGTCGGCGTGTTCGCCGGCGCACAGCGGATTGGCGACAATCTCGAAGGTCACCGTCTTCCCCGCCTGCGCGGAGAATCTGCCGGAACCGGCGAAGGTCCAGGCGTGGGCGGTGATCGCCTTGGTCAGCATTCTGGCGGCGATCGAGGCCGGCATGATCTTCAGCACGGCCTGGGCCAGCTTCGGAATCCGGTTGGCCAGGATGTAGTCGCCGGTCCGCAGCCCCGCATCGGCGAGGATTTCGGCGGCCTGTTGTGGCGGCAAAACGCGCCGCACTGCCTGATGAATCGCCGCAACCGGACGTTCGTCGACCATCACCGACGGCGGCTCGGCGAGCCAGTCGCTCGCCGCCGCCTCGGAGAAGATCTCCTTCGCGGCCGGCTGGAGGCCGGCCGCGTCGAGGGCGTGGATCAGTTGGATGACGGCGTTGGGTCCGATCTCGGACACAGCCGGATGCGTCTCCACGTCAGTGACGGGTCGCCGAACCTGCGTCATGGGTCGTATCCACCATGCGGCTGGCGACGGTCTCGGCCAGCTTCTCCTGGGCGTGATCGCACTCGGTTTCCTGCATCTGCTCCGTACCGCCGCCGCAGGCCGAGACGATGGCCATCTGCGAGGCGGCCGCCTTGCGCGAGCGGTCGGCGTTGGCTTCCCAGTCCGCCATCTGGGCGTGCGAGATCTTGCGGGTGGTGTCGAAGTGGAAGTCGACCTTCTTCTTCGACTGCGGGCCCCAATAGCCGACCCGGCCGAGATCGTAGAACTTGCGCTCGAAGCCGGCCTTGAGGAACGCCTTCAGACAGCCGAGCAGATAGCGCCGCCGGCGTCCCGTTCCGGACCACGGATACGAGAAGAACGCCTTGTACATGTAGAACCGGCGATAGTTGTTCATCACCCGGTCGAGCAGCTCGCCGCGTTCCATCGCCGCCGGCTTCACGATCGGCGTGACGAAGTTGTACTTGGCGAAGTCGAACACTTCGACCTTGTCCGACAGCTCCTTGAACAGCGGCGTGAACGGCCACGGGGTGTACATCGACCAGTTGGCGAGGTCCGGCTTCCAGTCCATCGCCATGCGATAGGTCTCTTCCAGCGTCTCCGGGGTCTCGGAGTCGAGGCCGACGATGAACTGGGCTTCGACCACGATTCCGGCTTCGCGGAGCAGGCGGATCGCCTTCTTGTTGTCGGAGATCTTGGTCTCTTTGTTGAACAGGTCGAGCTTGAGCTGGGCCGCCGCTTCGGTGCCGAGCGAGACGTGCATCAGGCCGGCTTCGTTGTAGAACTTCAGCAGCTGCTCGTCGCGCAGGATGTCGGTGACGCGGGTGTTGATGCCCCACTGCACCTTCTTGTTCAGGCCGCGCGCAATCAGCTCCTCGCAGAACTGGATGAACTTCTTGCGGTTGATGGTGGGCTCTTCGTCGGCCAGGATGAAGAAGCCGACATCGTACTTCTCGACCAGCTCCTGGATCTCGTCGACCACCTTCTTCGGGTCGCGGACGCGGTAGTCGCGCCAGAACTTCCACTGCGAGCAGAACGAGCAGGTGAACGGGCAGCCACGCGCCATGTTGGGGATGGCGACGCGGGTGTTCATCGGAATGTAGCGATACAGATTCCAGTCGAGCACGCCCCAGTCCGGCTTGATCGCGTCGAGATCCTTGACGGTCGGCGCTGCGGCGGTCGCGACGATCTGGCTCTCGCCGTTGGAGCCCTCGGTGTAGGCGAGGCCCTTGATCTCGGAGCGGTTGGCCGGCCAGTTGCCCGAGGCAACGGCGCGCGCCAGCTCGACGACGATCTCTTCGCCCTCGCCGCGGACGATGACGTCGACCCACGGCGCTTCGCTCAGCACCTGCTGATACATGAAGGTCGCGTGCACGCCGCCGAGCATGGTGACGACCTTGGGATTGATCTGCTTGGCGATCTTCAGCGCCTCTTCGGCCGCATAGATCGACGGCGTGATCGAGGTCGCGCCGACCAGATCGGGCTGATAGTCGGAGATGATCTTGGCGAGGCCTTCACTCGAGATGTCCTCGGTCATCGCGTCGACGAATTTGATGTCGTCGAAACCGTTGGCCCTCAGCGCACCGGCCAGATAGGGGGCCCATGCCGGCGGCCAGTGGCCGGCGATCTCTGCGCCACCGGAATGATAATTCGGGTGAATGAGAAGGATGCGCACTGACTTTCTCCCATGATTGTCAAGAAACGATGACATAAGGCCTGTCAAGGATGCTTGACGCAGATCAAACGAATGGTGCTTTGGTACTCAGCAGCGCGCGATCCGCGCCGCTGCCGCTAACAGGTTGCGGCCGAAGGTGGCCGCGCAGGTGTGAGGGGTTACGTCTCCGCGACGAAGTTGGCGTCCTGCCGAAGGGCGTCCAACGTGTCGACGTTTAGGCAATAGCTCTGATAAGCAGGCACCAGAGTGCCCGCTGCGATGTCGGCATCGCATTCCTGCTTGTGCTCGCAGACCGCGCAGGTCCGACGGAGATCGTTTAGTAACATCGGCTCCTTTTCGGCCAGCGCGCGGATGCTGATCCGCAGCGCTTCGAGCAGGCATGGCAATTCCTTGGCGCTGCTGCCCTTGGTCGCGAGAGAGCGAACTTCCGCGGGCGACAGGCCGAGATCCTTGACCATGTTGGCCATCGCCCGACCGAAGGCTTCCAGTTCGCTCGGGCTGCCGGCGATCTCTTCCCACTCCTTGACGACGTCGGCGACAGCTTCGGTCATGGGCGCGGTTCTTGTCGGCTTGCCGGGTGCGGTCATGATCGCCTCCAACGCAACTCACCGCGCGATATACTCACACAAGCCGTCTTGCCCCATTGCGCTGGATCAACGAGTGCAACGCGGTTGCGATCGATCAAAGACAGGCCGTAAACTGCGGATGCGCCGCACAAAAACAGTCTGATACGAAACCGCCGGCGGCGCTGCGACGAGGAACGGGAGCTGGCCTTTTCGGGGGCTCGAGGAAGTGGGAGGGAGCGCGGTGCTGCTGGGGCTATTCGCCGACATTCACGCCAATCGGCCGGCGTTCACCGCATGCCTTGCCGATGCGCGTCAGCGCGGCATCGAGCGCGTCGTTCTGCTCGGCGATTACGTCGGCTACGGCGCCGATCCGGACTGGTCGGTCGACACCGTGCGCGCGCTGGTGGCGGACGGCGCGGTGGCCGTGCTCGGCAATCACGATGCTGCGATCGGGCAGACCCGCGTACAGATGAACGCCGAGGCCGAAGCGGCGATCGAGTGGACACGCGGGCAGCTCGATTCGGCCCAGCGCAAGTTTCTCGCAGAGCTGCCGATGCGCCACGAGGAGCACAGCCTGCTGTTCGTGCATTCTGAAGCGACCCGGCCCGACGCCTGGATCTATGTCACCGACACCGCGGTCGCGTCGCGCAGCATGCAGACGGTGTCGGCTCACGTCACCTTCTGCGGTCACGTCCACAAGCCGGCGCTGTATTCGCTTTCGGTCACCGGCAAGATGACCACTTTCGTGCCGACCCCCGACATTCCGGTGCATCTGCTGCCGGGGCGGCAGTGGCACGCGGTGCTGGGCTCGGTCGGGCAGCCGCGCGACGGCAACCCGGCGGCGGCCTATGCGCTGTACGACACGGTCAAGCACGAGCTGACCTATTGCCGGGTCGCCTATGACGCCGCCGATGCGGCGGAGCGGATTCGCGCCAACGGTCTGCCGCCCTGGCTGGCCGATCGCCTGCTGGTGGGGCGCTAAACGATGGATCAGGCCACGTTCGAGCCCGGCTCGACGCTCGATGGTTTCATCATCGAGGAAGCGATCCATCGCGGCGGCATGGCGACGCTGTTCAAGGTGCGCCGCGACGACGACCCGATGCCGATGGTGATGAAGACGCCGCGGATCGGCGAGGGGGAGGACCCGGCGGCGATCGTCAGCTTCGAGATGGAGCAGATGCTGATGCCGCGGCTGTCCGGGCCGCACGTCCCGAAATTCATTGGGATGCAGGACTTCGCCAGCCATCCCTACATCGTGATGGAGCGGATCGCCGGCGAACCGCTGCTGGCGCGGCTGCCCGAGCTGCCGCTGCCTTACGACGAGGCTGTGGCGATTGCCGCCAAGATCGCCGGCGCGATCGCCGATCTGCATCGCCAGCACGTTATCCATCACGACATCAAGCCGAGCAACATCATGTTCCGCCCGACCGGCGAGGCGGTGCTGCTCGATATGGGGCTGGCCTGCAGCGATCAGTTGCCCGACCTGATGCAGGAGGAATTCCGGCTGCCGTTCGGCACCGCGCCCTATATGGCGCCGGAGCGGCTGCTCGGCGTGCGCGACGAGCCGCGCAGCGATCTGTTTGCGCTCGGCGTGCTGCTGTATTTTTTTACCACCGGCGTGCGACCGTTCGGCGAGACCGAGACGATGTACGGCATGCGCCGCCGGCTGTGGCGCGATCCGCATCCGCCGCGCAAGCTGCGGCCCGACTATCCGCCGTGGCTGCAGGAGATCGTGTTGCGCTGCCTGGAGATCGAGCCGGCGTGGCGCTACCCGACCGCGGCGCAGCTCGTATTCGATCTCACCCACCCGGCCGAGGTGAAGCTGACCACGCGCTCCGAGAAGCTGAAGCACGATCCGCTGCGCACCGTGTTGCGGCGACGTTTCAACAAGGAGCTGACACGGCCGCGCGCGGTGGAGTCGATGGCGGCGCATCTGGCGTCGGCGCCGATCGTGGCGATAGCGATCGACGTCGCCGAAGGTTCGCCGGCGCTCAACGACGCGCTTCGCGTCACCGCCTCGCGCATCCTCGCCACCCTGCCGTCGGCGCGGCTCGCCTGCCTCAACGTCCTCAAGCTCGGCCGCATGACGATCGACCGGACCCTCGACGAGCATGGCCACAACAAGCACGTCGATCGACTGGTGCAACTCAGGCATTGGGCCGAGCCGCTGAAGCTCGAAGACGACCGTCTCACCGTGCATGTGCTCGAAGCGGTCGATCCGGCGTCGGCGATTCTCGAATTCGCCCAAGCCGGCCGCGTCGATCACATCCTGATCGGCGCGCGGCGCAGCTCGGTGCTGCGCTCGCTGCTCGGCAGTGTCTCGGCCAAGGTCGCGAGCGAAGCGGGCTGCACCGTCACCATCGTGCGCGAGGCCCAGCCGGCGCCGCCGCGCAGCGCGCCGCGACCGGCGGTGCAGGAGGGTTGATCCCGCGCCGGGAAGCGCGACGCGTTCGGCTTCGCGAAGCCCAACTCAGTTGATCATCAGACGGTCATCGACCGCTGCTACGCCGGGGGTCGACCATGCGGCATTTTGCGCCGCGCGGCGTTCGTCCCAGGTGTCGACCCGGCCTTCCAGGATCACGATGTTGCCGTTCTTCACCGTGACACGGATGCTCTTCGATCCGATCTCGGCGTGGCGGCGCAGCGCCGACTCGATCTTGGCGCGGATGCAGGAATGATCGGCCAGCGGATTGTTGATAACGATGTTGTTGGTGACGCCCATCACGCCGGCGAGTTTGCGGACGTCGTCCTCTGCGGCGGCTCGCTCGAAGTGCCAGTCGACCGTGCCGCTCAACGTCAGCCAGCCGTTCTCGACCTGCACCTCGACAGCGCTGGCGGGCACCAGCACATTCCATTCCAGCAGATCACAGGCCCGCTGCGCGATCTGATCGTCCGCGGTTCGATGGAACGGATAGCGGACTTCGATGTGATCGACGATGGCGTGCGCGCCCTTGACGCGACGCGTCGCCGCGACCGCTGCGACCTTCTCGGCATAGCTGATGACGTGACCACTGAGGATCACTCTGCCGTTCTCGACAGCGACCTTGATGTGGCCGCTGTTGAAGCTCGGATCGAATTCGAACTCGTCAAGGATGTTTTGACGAAGCTGGGACTCGGACATTCGTGGCCTCGAGAGTACCGCTACGCTGACGCGCGGCATCTTGGTGTCTCGTCCTACAAACACATTGATCAGAATCAACAACGAGACACCGCCGCGATTGATCCGCATCAAATATCGTGCCGGTTCGCCCGCTGCGGCACGCTGTTCGGCGTCGATGCATGTCTCGCATGCGCGCGAAGCGATCGTCGCGACAGTTGCTGCAGGAACGCTCACATTGCGTAGCGTTCGCGCATGACTATGTCACGCAATGCTGACATTGTTTGCGTCCATCATCGCCGTGCGCGGGGGCGCGCCGCGCCGAGCCGACGTGGAAGCAAACCCGCCTGCGGGACAAGTCCCCGCACCAGCGCCAATCCGGCGCACACCTGCCCGATAATCTGGAGATGATGATGTCCGACGTATTGTCCAAAGATCTGTTGCAGAAGATGGACGCCTATTGGCGCGCCGCCAACTATCTGTCGGTCGGACAGATCTATCTGCAGGACAATCCGCTACTCGAGCAGAAGCTGCAGCTCGAACACATCAAGCCGCGCCTGCTCGGACACTGGGGGACGACCCCCGGCCTCAACATGCTGTACGTGCATCTCAACCGGCTGATCACCGCGCACGACCTCGACATGATCTACATCATCGGACCAGGCCACGGCGGGCCGGGCCTGGTCGCCAACGCGTATCTGGAAGGGACCTACACCGAGCGCTATCCGGCGATCGAGCGCAGCCGCAACGGTATGCAGCGGCTGTTCCGGCAGTTCTCCTGGCCGCACGGCGTGCCGAGCCATGTCTCGCCGGAAACGCCCGGCTCGATTCACGAAGGTGGTGAACTCGGCTACTCGCTGGCGCATGCGTTCGGCGCCGCGTTCGACAATCCGAACCTGATCGTCGCCTGCGTGGTCGGCGACGGCGAAGCCGAGACCGGCGCGCTGGCGACGAGCTGGCACTCCAACAAGTTTCTCAATCCGGCGCGCGACGGCGCGGTGCTGCCGATCCTGCATCTGAACGGCTTCAAGATCGCCAACCCGACCGTATTGGCGCGGATCACGCCGCAGGAGCTGACCGATCTGATGCGCGGCTACGGCTACGAGCCGCACATCGTCGAAGGCGACGATCCGGCGATGGTGCATCAGACATTGGCCGCGACGCTGGAGCGCGTGCTCGGCGAGATCAAGGACATTCAAGACAAAGCGCGCCATCACGGCGCGACCGAGCGGCCGCGCTGGCCGATGATCGTGCTGCGCACGCCGAAGGGCTGGACCGGTCCCAAGCAGGTCGACGGCAAACCGGTCGAAGGCACCTGGCGCGCCCATCAGGTGCCGATCGCCGACTTCAAGAGCCCCGAACATCTGACGCTGCTCGAAGACTGGATGCGCAGCTATCGCCCTGAAGAGCTGTTCGACGCCACCGGGAAGCTGCGCGACGAACTGCAGGCGCTGGCGCCGACCGGCCGCCGCCGAATGAGCGCCAATCCGCACGCCAATGGCGGCGAGCTGTTGGAGCCGTTGTCGCTGCCGGATTTCCACGACTACGCGGTGACGCTGGCCGGGCCGGGCTCGCTGAAGGCGGAAGCGACGCGAGTGCTCGGCACGTTCCTGCGCGACGTGATGAAGAACAGCCTCGAGAGCGAGAACTTCCGGCTGTTCGGTCCGGACGAGACCGCGTCGAACCGGCTCGACGCGGTGCTGCAGGTCTCGCCAAAGGAGTGGATGGCGGCGATCGAGGATGTCGACGTCAATCTCGGCCCCGACGGCCGTGTGATGGAGGTGCTCAGCGAGCATCTGTGCCAGGGCTGGCTCGAAGGCTATCTGCTGACCGGCCGCCACGGATTCTTCTCGTGCTACGAGGCTTTCATCCACATCGTCGACTCGATGTTCAATCAGCACGCCAAATGGCTGAAGGCCTGCGCCACGATCCCGTGGCGGAAGCCGATCGCGTCGCTGAACTATCTGTTGACGTCGCACGTCTGGCGCCAGGATCACAACGGCTTTTCGCACCAGGATCCCGGCTTCATCGATCACGTCGCCAACAAGAAAGCGAACGTGGTGCGGATCTATCTGCCGCCGGATGCCAACTGTCTGCTGTCGGTGGCCGACCACTGTCTGCGCAGCCGCAACTACGTCAACCTGATCGTTGCCGGCAAGCAGCCGGAGTGGCAGTGGCTCGACATCGACGCCGCCGTTCGGCACTGCACGACAGGAGCCGGGATCTGGCATTGGGCCAGCGACGAGGGCGAGCCCGATGTGGTGATGGCCTGTGCGGGCGATGTGCCGACGGTGGAGACCCTGGCGGCGGTGACGCTGCTGCGCCAGTACGTCCCGGACATCAAGATCCGCGTCGTCAACGTGGTCGACCTGATGGTGCTGCAGCCGAGCTCCGAGCATCCGCACGGTATGGACGATCGCCGCTTCGACGAGCTGTTCACCACCGACAAGCCGGTGATCTTCGCCTTCCACGGCTATCCCTGGCTGATCCACCGGCTGACCTACCGCCGCCGCAACCACGTCAACATCCATGTCCGCGGCTACAAGGAGGAGGGCACCACCACGACGCCGTTCGACATGGTGGTGCTGAACGATCTCGATCGTTATCGGCTGGCGCTCGACGCGATCCTGCGCGTTCCGCGGCTTGCCGACCAGCGTGACGTCGCCACCGCGCGCTACTGGGCGACCATCCAGCGCCACAAGCTGTATGTCGGCGAGCACGGCGACGACATGCCGGAAGTGCGCGATTGGCGCTGGTCGGCCTGATCCGCTCACGAACCGGCCGGCGCGATCCTGACAATTGCGCCGGCCCGGTCAAGCAGCCGTCAACCACTCGCGCAGGCGGAACTGCGATCGCGGGTCGTTGAGGTATCTTATTAACCCTGGGTTGCAGCAGGTCCGCTATAGCTCGGCGATCGGAGGATCTGGGAGGACCGAGCGATGCGGAGCGATCAATGTCCCGTCGGGGAGCATGCCGATCCACAAGCGGACAAGTTGCTCGGACTGCTCGATCTGCTCGTCGTCGACGACGATGCCACGCAACGCATGCTGATTGCCGGTGCGGCCGAAAAGGCCGGCTACATGGTGACCCATGCGGAGTCCTGTGCCGAGGGTACGGCGCTGGTCCGGGTCAAGCATTTCGACTGCATCACACTGGATCTGAAGCTCGAAGACGGTGACGGCGCCGACGTGATGCGGGCGATGGCGGCGGTCAAATACGATGGCCCGATGATCGTCATCAGCGGCATGAATTCGCAACATCGCCGCGCCTCGCGCGATCTCGCCAAGTCGCTCGGTATGGAACTTCTGCAGAGCTTTCCCAAGCCGATCGACCTCGCCGCGCTTCGAATTTCGCTCGCCAATCTACGCAGCACGGTGGCCGGACTGCCGATCGTGCATTCCTGGGGCGAAGTGTGCGGGCCCCGTTTCGAGCGCAACGGCTGATGACATCGGCGTGGCGCTGTAGCCGCTAAGGCGCCGCTCACGCCCGAAATGCCCACAGTCCAGAAAATTAGCAAAGGCGCGTTCGATTGGGTGCCCTGCGCGCGCGGGCCCTCGCGCTGGTAGCGATCCGATGTCGATGGTCATTCAATCGGACGAAGTCCTGCGGAGGCAGAGCGGGCCGCGATTTGGCGGGCTTAACTTCGTACTCCTACGTGGCGCAAAATTAACGAGAGCGTAGGCGGCAGGGCGCTAAGGCTGGCATTGGACGTCGTTCGCGCTCGCTGAGCCGAAGTCTGTCCGGTCGGCACGGGTTCAGGCGAGAGGCGTTACGCGTATGGACGATCTTCTTCGTGAGTTTCTGACGGAGACCTTCGAGAGCCTTGACACGGTCGACAATCAGTTGGTCCGGTTCGAGCAGGAGCCGAACAACGCGAAGATATTGGACAATATTTTCCGTCTTGTTCACACCATCAAGGGGACGTGCGGTTTTCTGGGGCTGCCGCGGCTGGAGGCGCTGGCGCACGCGGCCGAGACGTTGATGGGCAAATTCCGGGACGGGATGCCGGTGACCGGGGAGGCGGTGACGCTGATCCTGACCACGATCGACCGCCTGAAGGAGATTCTGACGCAGCTCGAAGCGACCCAGGCCGAGCCGGAAGGCGACGACGGCGATCTGAGCGGGGAGCTGGAGCGGCTGTCGATGCGCAGCGCGGAGGAGATCGCAGCCGAGCTCGGCGCGGCGCCGGAAGCTGTGGCCGAGGCCGAAGAGGAAGCCGAGACCGAAGCCGACTTGCCTGCCGCGGTGGTGGCGGCCAATTCCAATTCGACCGCAGGCACGCTGGTGGAGCAGACGCTGGAGCGTCCGCTGCGGCCGGGCGAAGTGTCGCTCGACGAGCTGGAGCGCGCCTTCCGCGAGACCGAGATCGAGATGGCCTCGCCGCCGCTGCAGCCGGTGGCCGAGGAGGCGCAAGCTGTGGCCGAAGCCGCGCAGCCCGAGCCGAAGTCGGCCGCCAAGCCGAAGACCGCCAAGCCCGCGGCCAAGAAGTCCGGCGGCGAAGCTGAAGGCGCGACCGAGGGCGGAGCCGGCGGCGGCGTCGCCAATCAGTCGATCCGGGTCAATGTCGATACCCTCGAACACCTGATGACGATGGTGTCGGAGCTGGTGCTGACCCGTAACCAGTTGCTCGAGATCAGCCGTCGCCACGAGGACAACGAGTTCAAGGTGCCGCTGCAGCGGCTGTCGACGGTGACGGCCGAGCTGCAGGACGGGGTGATGAAGACCCGAATGCAGCCGATCGGCAACGCCTGGCAGAAGCTGCCACGGATCGTGCGCGATCTGGCCGCCGAACTCGGCAAGCACATCGAGCTGGAGATGCACGGTGCCGACACCGAGCTCGACCGCCAGGTGCTCGACCTGATCAAGGATCCGCTCACCCACATGGTGCGCAACTCCGCCGACCACGGTCTGGAGAAGACCGAGGAGCGGGTGCGGGCCGGCAAGCCCGAGCAGGGCACCATCCGGCTGTCCGCCTATCACGAGGGCGGCCACATCGTGATCTGCATCGCCGACAACGGCCGCGGGCTCGACACCGAGAAGATCAAGGCCAAGGCGCTCGCCAACGGCCTGGTCACCGAGGCCGAACTCGAGAAGATGACCGAGGCGCAGATCCACAAGTTCATCTTCGCGCCCGGGTTCTCGACCGCCGCCGCCGTCACCTCGGTGTCGGGCCGCGGCGTCGGCATGGACGTGGTGCGGACCAATATCGACCAGATCGGCGGCACGATTGAAGTGAAGTCGGTGGCGGGCGAAGGCTCGGCCATCACCATCAAGATCCCGCTGACGCTTGCGATCGTGTCGGCGCTGATCGTGGAGGCCGGCGGCGACCGGTTCGCGATCCCGCAGCTGGCGGTGGTCGAACTGGTTCGGGCGCGGGCCAACTCCGAGCACCGCATCGAGCGGATCAAGGACACGCCCGTCCTCAGATTGCGCGACAAGCTGCTGCCGCTGATCCATCTGAAGAAGCTGCTCGGCATCGACGAGGGCACCAACAGCGAGCCGGAGAACGGCTTCATCGTGGTGACCCAGGTCGGCAGCCAGACCTTCGGCATCGTGGTCGACGGCGTGTTCCACACCGAAGAAATCGTCGTCAAGCCGATGTCGACCAAGCTGCGTCACATCGGGATGTTCTCGGGCAACACCATCCTGGGCGACGGCGCGGTAATCATGATCGTCGATCCGAACGGGATCGCGCAGGCGCTCGGCACCGCGGTGTCGGCGCAGCACGACATCTCCGATCAGGCGGCGGCGAGCCGCAACGCCTCGGCCGAACAGCTCACCTCGCTGCTCGTGTTCCGCGCCGGCTCGAACCAGCCGAAGGCGGTGCCGCTGTCGCTGGTGACGCGGCTGGAAGAGATCGCCTCCGACAAGATCGAGATGTCGAACGGCCGCTACATGGTGCAGTACCGCGACCAGCTGATGCCGCTCGTGCTGATGGAAGGCGTCACGGTGGCGTCCAGCGGGGTGCAGCCGATCCTGGTGTTCGCCGACGAGGACCGTTCGATGGGCCTTGTGGTCGACGAGATCGTCGACATCGTCGAGGAGCATCTGCACATCCAGGTCGGCTCCAGCCGCGAGGGCATTCTGGGCTCTGCGGTGATCAAGGGCCAGGCCACCGAAGTGATCGACGTCGCCCACTTCCTCCCCATGGCGTTCTCGGACTGGCTGTCGCGCAAGGAGATGAAGCAGGCGATGACCACGCGCTCGGTGCTGCTGGTCGACGACAGTGCGTTCTTCCGCAACATGCTGGGCCCGGTGCTGAAGGCGGCGGGCTACAAGGTGCGGGTGGCGACCTCTGCGGTCGAGGGCCTGTCGGTGCTGCGCTCGGGCGCGCAGTTCGACGTGATCCTGACCGACATCGAGATGCCCGAGATGAACGGCTTCGAGTTCGCCGAGACGATCCGGGCCGATGCCAAGATGTCGAACCTGCCGGTGATCGCGCTGTCGTCGCTAGTGTCGCCGGCGGCGATCGAGCGCGGCCGTCAGGCGGGCCTGACCGACTACATCGCCAAGTTCGACCGTCCCGGGCTGATCGCGGCGCTGAAGGAGCAGACCACGGCCCATACGACGCCCGAAGTGCTGGTGGAGCAGGCGGCATGAGCGAGACCAGGAAGGACACCCCCGCGATGACCCGCAGCATCGGCGCAATCAGCGGCAACACCACCCAGTTCGCCACCGCGATGATCGGCGGTCAGCTGTTCGGGCTGCCGATCTCCCGGGTGCAGGACGTGTTCATGCCGGAACGGCTGACCCGGGTGCCGCTGGCGCCGGACGACGTCGCCGGCGTGCTGAACCTGCGCGGCCGGATCGTCACCGCGATCGACATGCGGGCCCGTCTCGGCCTGCCCAAGAACGACGACGGCAAGCCGCCGATGGCGATGGGCGTCGATCTGCGCGGCGAATCCTACGGCCTTCTGATCGACTCCATCGGCGAAGTCCTGACCCTGCCGGACGAGGGCCGCGAGACCAACCCGGTCAACCTCGACCCCCGCATGGCATCCTTCGCCAACGGCGTCCATCGCCTCGACGGACAGCTCATGGTCGTCCTCGACGTCGACAAAGTCCTCGAAATCGCAAACCAACGTATCGCTGCTTAACGGCTGAGGTGGTCTCGGCTTAACCGCACGAACTGCCCAACCGGGCGGGAACTGACAGAGGCAGAAAATGAAGACATGTCTGGTGGTCGACGATTCGAGCGTGATCCGGAAGGTCGCGCGCCGCATCCTCGAGGGCCTCGACTTCGAAATCGTCGAAGCCGAAGACGGCGAGAAGGCGCTCGAAGCCTGCAAGCACGGGCTGCCCGATGCGGTTCTGCTCGACTGGAACATGCCGGTGATGGACGGCTACGAGTTCCTTCGCAATCTGCGCCGGATGCCGGGCGGCGATGCGCCGAAGGTGGTGTTCTGCACCACCGAGAACGACGTCGCGCACATCGCTCGGGCGCTGCATGCCGGCGCCAACGAGTACATCATGAAGCCGTTCGACAAAGATATCGTCACGGCGAAGTTTCAGGAAGTCGGCCTGATCTGACGGGGGTCGGAAGGTCGGTTTTGACGCCGCGTTCGGGGACGCGACGGGGAGTATAAGTATGCGTTGCGTCGGTGTTCTATGAGCGTAGCTTTGGCAGGTAGTCCCGCTACGAATTCGGCGCAATACGAGCCGTTGCGCGTGATGATCGTCGACGATTCGGTCGTCATCCGCGGCTTGATCTCGCGCTGGGTCGAAGCCGAGCCCGACATGGTGGTAGCCGCCTCGCTGCGCACCGGGCTCGACGCCGTCAACCAGCTCGAACGTGTGAAGCCCGACGTTGCGGTCCTCGATATCGAGATGCCGGAGCTCGACGGCATTTCGGCGCTGCCGCAACTGCTCGCCAAGAAGCGCGATCTCGTGGTGATCATGGCGTCGACGCTGACCCGCCGCAACGCGGAGATCAGCTTCAAGGCGTTGTCGCTCGGCGCTGCCGACTACATTCCGAAGCCGGAGACCACGCGCGAGCCGCAGGCCGCCGACATCTTCAAGCACGATCTGCTACAGAAGATCCGCTCGCTCGGTGGCCGGGTCCGGCGTCGTGCATCGGCCGCGCCTGCTGCACCGGTGATCGAGCGTGTACGCGATCCGCATCCGGCTCCGCTTGCGCCAGCCGCGCATACGCACCACACCGTTGCGAGCCAGGCGGCGCTGGCGAAGCGTTCGTTCGGCCCAACTGCGCCGCGGGTGCTGCTGATCGGTTCGTCGACCGGCGGTCCGCAGGCGCTGATGGCGGTGGTCGCTGAGATCGGGCCGGTGATCGACCGCTTCCCGGTGCTCATCACCCAGCATATGCCGCCGACCTTCACCACCATTCTGGCCGAGCACCTCGCGCGCGCGAGCCGGCGGCCAGCGCACGAAGGCATCGACGGCGAGGCGATCAAGCCCGGCAACATCTATCTCGCCCCCGGCGGCAAGCACATGCGCGTTGCCAAGCAGGGCGGCAGCCCGGTGATCGCGCTCGACGACGGACCGCCGGTTAATTTCTGCAAGCCCGCGGTCGATCCGCTGTTCATGTCGGCAATCGACGTCTGGCAGGGCGGCATTCTCGCGCTGGTGCTGACCGGCATGGGGTCGGACGGGATGCGTGGCGGCAAGGACATCGTCGCCGCCGGTGGCAGTGTGATTGCCCAGGACGAAGCCTCCAGCGTGGTCTGGGGCATGCCCGGCGCGGTCGCCAACGCCGGCGTTTGCGCCGCGGTGCTGCCGCTCAATCAGATCGGCTCGAAACTGGTGCGGCTGTTCGCGGGAGATCGGTCATGAATCCGGCCGACTACGAGTACCTGCGCAAGCTGCTGAAGGAACGGTCCGGCCTCGATCTGTCGTCCGACAAGCAATATCTGGTGGAGAGCCGGCTATTGCCGCTGGCGCGCCGGTTCAGCCTCGGCGGGATCGCCGAGCTGGTCCAGAAGATGAAGGGGATGGGCACCGAAGCGCTGATCGCCGACGTTGTCGAGGCGATGACCACCAACGAGACCTTCTTCTTCCGCGACAAGATGCCGTTCGATCATCTGCGCGACGAGATGCTGCCGGCGCTGCTTCAGGCGCGCGCGTCGCGGCGTTCGTTGCGGATCTGGTGCGCGGCATCGTCCACCGGACAGGAGCCGTATTCGATCGCGATGACGCTGAAGGAGCTTGGACCGGCGGTTGCCGGCTGGCGGTTCGAGATCATCGCCACCGATCTGTCGCCGCAGGTGCTGGCGAAGTCGAAGTCCGGGCTGTTCAGCCAGTTCGAGGTGCAGCGCGGCCTGCCGATCCAGCTTCTGGTGAAGTACTTCAAGCAGGCCGGCGAAGTGTGGGAGCTCAGCCCCGAGATCCGCGCCATGGTGCAGCATCGCCAGCTCAACCTGCTGCACGATTTCTCGTTGCTCGGTACTTTCGACATCGTGTTCTGCCGCAACGTGCTGATCTACTTCGACCAGCCGACCAAGGTCGGGATTCTCGAGCGGATCGCCAAGCGGCTCGAGCCCGACGGTTATCTGACCCTCGGCGCCGCCGAGACTGTGGTCGGCCTCACCGACGTGTTCAAGCCACACCTGTCGCGTCGCGGCGTGTATCTGCCGAACCTGAAGACGTCGCCGTCGATCGTGCCGTCATTGTCGGCGAACAGCAAGCTCAGCAGCCTGCGCGCCGGCTGACGCGCGGAGCCACGCCGGCTCTTCTTCCGCATCATTGCTACACACCCTTCGTCGTCATTCCGGGGCGCGAGCGCAGCTCGCGAACCCGAAACACGGCGTAGGGGAGCTGCCGCGGCCAGAGCAGGATCCGCAAAACAAAAACCCCGCCATTTGCGGCGGGGCTGGAGGTTCGCTCGGAAGGAGAGCGCCGGGTGGCGCTCCTGGGTAAACCGGGTCAGGCCGGGATGCGAACGTCGTCCTCGGACGGCTCGCGCAGCACGTAGCCACGTCCCCACACCGTCTCGATGAAGTTGCGGCCGTCGGACGCGTTGGCGAGCTTCTTGCGCAGCTTGCAGATGAAGACGTCGATGATCTTCAGTTCCGGCTCGTCCATGCCACCATAGAGGTGGTTGAGGAACATTTCCTTGGTCAGCGTGGTGCCCTTCCGCAGGGAGAGCAGTTCCAGCATCTGATATTCCTTGCCGGTCAGATGCACGCGCTGGCCGCCGACTTCGACGGTCTTGGTGTCGAGATTGACGACGAGGTCGCCGGTCTGGATCACCGACTGGGCGTGACCCTTGGAGCGGCGGACGATGGCGTGGATGCGCGCGACCAGCTCGTCCTTGTGGAACGGCTTGGTCATGTAGTCGTCGGCGCCGACGCCCAGACCCTTCACCTTGTCCTCGATACCGGCAAGGCCGGACAGGATCAGGATCGGGGTTTTGATCTTGGAGACGCGAAGCTGCTTGAGAACGTCGTAACCGGACATATCCGGCAAGTTCAGATCAAGCAGGATGATGTCGTAGTCGTACAGCTTGCCGAGGTCGACGCCTTCTTCACCGAGATCCGTCGTGTAGACATTGAAACTCTCGGATTTGAGCATCAATTCGATCGACTGCGCAGTCGCGCTGTCATCTTCAATCAGCAATACGCGCATGCCAGTCCCCTCTAAGCGCCGCTACGGGCGTCAGGCGTCCGCACACTTGCGGCACTGGAAACGCCTTTGAAGAACTGATTCGGATCCTGACGAGCAATGGTTAACAAAAACTGATTCGGCTCCGCAAGGTCCCGCCGTGCAATTTTTGTCGAATCGCACTAAGGTGTTGCGGAAAAGCAGTTTTTTGCTGACCGGTCCCTTCAAGTTCCACATTAAGAGGCGGGGCTAACCGACTCTTTCGACTCACCCTTCATTCTGATGGGCGAGCGTGCTCAGTTACCAAAGACAGTGACGCAATGATTAACGATGCGGGTAAACACGAAGTTAAGGTGACGGCCCCCGCGTCGAGGAACTTAAGGGTTTCGCAATGAAGGCCCTGGCGGAACAGATCGGAGACATCGACAGCGTCAATACGTATGGGCGTGTCGTCGGCGTGCGCGGATTGATGGTCGAGATCGCCGGGCCGATCCATGCGATGAGCGTTGGGGCGCGCATCGTCGTCGAGACCGGGGCCCACCGCTCGATCCCATGCGAAGTCATCGGCTTCACTGGCAACAACGCCATCGTGATGCCGTTCGCGGGGCTCGAAGGCGTGCGCCGCGGCTGCCGCGCGATCATCGCCAACGCTGCCGCTCAGGTGCGTCCGTCGCCGCACTGGCTCGGCCGTGTCGTCAACGCGCTGGGCGAACCGATCGATGGCAAGGGGCCGCTGGTGCAGGGCCCGTCGCCGATGTCGTTCCGTAATCAACCGCCGCCGGCGCATTCGCGCAAGCGGGTCGGCGCGCCGCTCGATCTCGGCGTGCGGGCGCTGAATACGTTTCTCACCTGCTGCCGTGGGCAGCGCATGGGTATCTTCGCCGGTTCCGGCGTCGGTAAGTCAGTGCTGCTGTCGATGCTCGCCCGCAACGTCGATGCCGCCGTCTCGGTGATCGGCCTGATCGGTGAACGCGGCCGCGAGGTGCAGGAGTTCCTGCAGGACGACCTCGGCGAGGAAGGCCTGGCGCGCTCGGTGGTGGTGGTGGCGACATCGGACGAGCCTGCACTGATGCGGCGTCAGGCAGCTTATCTGACGCTGGCGATTGCCGAATACTTCCGCGACAACGACAAGGACGTGCTGTGTCTGATGGACTCGGTGACGCGCTTTGCGATGGCGCAGCGTGAGATCGGGCTGTCCGCCGGCGAGCCGCCGACCGCCAAGGGCTATACGCCGACGGTGTTCACCGAGCTGCCGAAGCTGCTCGAACGCGCAGGCCCGGGGCTGGGCGAGGGCACCATCACCGGCATCTTCACCGTGCTGGTCGACGGCGACGATCACAACGAGCCGGTCGCGGACGCGGTCCGCGGCATTCTCGACGGTCATATCGTGATGCAGCGCGCGATTGCCGAGCGCGGCCGCTATCCGGCCATCAATGTTCTCAAATCGGTGTCGCGGACGATGCCGAAATCGGCCGACCCAGCCTATCTGCCGCTGATCAAGCGGGCGCGGCAAATCATGGGGACCTACGCCGATATGGAAGAGCTGATCCGGCTCGGCGCCTATCGTCCGGGCTCCAGCGCCGAGGTCGACGAGGCGGTGCGGCTGCACGAGCCGCTGGAAGATTTTCTGCGCCAGGGCAAGGACGAAGCGACCAGCCTGCAGTCGGGATATGCGCAATTGGAGCAGATCCTGAGTAATTCGGAAACGGAACGCTAACTTTGTCCGGTCATCATCCTTGGCAGATCAATCGATTTGCCGGTTGCCCCTGCGTGGCGGGCCGGCGATGTCCCGCGTTGAATTGGGACTTCTGGGGAGTACGAGTCGATGAAGTCACGTGACACGCTGATCCGCCTGAAGAAATTTCAGGTCGACGAGCGGCGCAGACGGGTTGCCCAGATCGAAGCGATGATCGCCGATTTCGAGCGGATGTCCGCCGATCTCGAGCGCGAAATCGTCACCGAGCAGGAACGCGCCGGTATCGCTGATCCGACCCACTTCGCCTATCCGACCTATGCCAAAGCGGCGATTCAGCGCCGGGAGAACCTGACCCGCTCCGCCGATGAACTGCGCGTGCAGCTCGAAGAGGCGCGGGGCCAGTTGTCGGAGGCGTTCGACGAAATGAAGAAGGTCGAGCTGCTCGACGAGCGCGATCAGGCTCGCGAGCGCGCCGAGGAAAGCGCCCGCGAACAGGCCGATCTGGACAGCATTGGCTTGATGCGGGCCAGGCTCGGCGGCGCCGGCGCCGTCGTCTGAGTTCTCTCATCGCCGCGTTGAGATCAAAACGCCCGGGCCGCACGGTCCGGGCTTTTGTTTGGCGTATCCACAAAGACTGCTGTGCCGTGGTGAATCGCTGCGCTGCAAGCTATGCTGACCAAATCCGGGCCGCTCGGCTCGGACGGGGACATGGCCGCAACGGCCATGATGAGGTCTCGGAATGCTATCGCCTGCTGAGTTGGTTTCGCTGATCGCCGCGGTCGCAGAGCGCGATCAGGACGCGTTCCAGCGACTCTACGAAGCCACCCGGGCGAAACTGTTCGGCGTGGTCCTCCGTATCTTGCGGCGACAGGATCTCGCCGAAGAAGTCATCCAGGACGCCTACGTCAAGATCTGGAACAACGCCGCACAGTTCGACTCCAAGGTCGCTTCGCCGATCACCTGGATGGCGTCGATCGCGCGCAATCGGGCGATCGACGTCGTGCGCAAGCGCGGCGAGGTGTCGATCGAGGAAGAACCCGCCGCCAACAATGTGGCGGCGGAGACGCCGGACCCGCTCGCGCGCCGTGAGATGACCGAGGAACTGAAACGGCTGCTGGAGTGCATCGGCCGGCTCGAGCCGGATCGGCAGAAGCTGGTGCTGCTGGCGTACTACAACGGTTGGAGCCGGGAGCAACTCGGCGCCAAGTTCGGTGCGCCGGCCAATACGATCAAGACCTGGCTGCGCCGCAGCTTGTTGGATGTTCGGGGGTGTTTGGGACTGACCTGATGGCCCATAGCGAAGACCATAGCGCGCTCGCCGCCGAATACGCGCTCGGCACTCTCGACGCCGCCGAACGGGCGGAAGCCGAGACGCTGATCCGTAGCGACGCGGAATTCGCGGAGCTCGTGACGGCGTGGGAGTACAAGCTCGGCGCGCTTAATCAGATGGTCGGGCTGGTCGAGCCGCGTGCCGAGGTGTGGGATCGGATCAAGGCGGCGATCGCCGCCGAGTCACAGCGCGCGCCGGTCTCGCCGCTGGCTGCGCCGCATCCAGATGTCGCGGCTGCGGGAGCGCTTGGTGCGCCCGGAGAGCCGATCTTGCCACGTCCCGCCAACGACCTTGGTCCCGTTCCCGCGAGCGAACCGACCGAACTCAGTCCGGAATCCAAGCGCGTCGTTCACTTCGCCAAGCGCGCTTACGTCTGGCGCGGTCTCGCCATGCTGTCGAGCGCCGCCGCGGCGGTCCTGCTGCTGGTGGTCGGCGCGCAGGTGTATCAGCCGGATGCGCTGCCCGATGCCCTGCGTCCACCGGTCCGCACCAAGGTGGTGACCGTCGAGGCGCCGCCGCAACCGATCCCGGCGCAGTACGTCGCGGTGTTGCAAAAGGACGGCGATGCGCCTGCGTTCATCCTCACCGTCGACGCCGGCACCAAGACGTTCACGGTGCGCCGCGTCGCCGCCACGCCGGAGCCCGGCAAGAGCTACGAACTCTGGCTGGTGTCCGACAAGCTGCAGAAGCCGCGTTCGCTCGGCGTGATCGGCGGTCACGACTTCACCGTCAATCCGGTGCTGTCCTCGTTCGATCCGGAGCTGGTCAACAAGGCCACTTATGCGGTGACGGTCGAGCCGGAAGGCGGTTCGCCGACCGGGGTCGCGACCGGTCCGATCGTGTTCACCGGCAAGCTGGTGGAGAGTGTCCCGTCGGAACCGACACCGGCAGCGCCGCCGAAGTAGTTTGGCCGGCGTTTCTATCAGCTGTCGATAGTTAGGCCTGATGACGGAGCGGCTGATATCAGCACGCCTCGTCGTTCAATTGGCGTCGTACAAAAGAAAAACGCCCGTGGGGAGCGGGCGTTTTCCTCGGGTCGTCACTTGGGGTGAGTGCGACCTCCTCAGCTCACGCGTTAGCCAGGGGGGCTATCCGGCATGCGTGAAGGCTGGAACTCTCATCGGATCGCTTCAGCGGATCACCATGGTCTCCGCCTTGGTGATCGCCATCGGCTTGCCGGCTTTGATCACCTTCGCGGTCTGAGTGTAGCCGTCGTCGGCGCCGAGGCGTGCAGTGATCCCGAGACCCGCCACCGCGATCCCTGCGACCAGAGCCACGGCCACAACCTTCAAGTGGGTGGTGCGATCGGCACTGTAGATCGAATGGTTCATGCGGAGCCTCCTGGTGTCTTTCTGTCCACCCTCGGAAATTCGTGTTTGCAATCCCGAAGCAGGTTCAAAGAACTCACGCAGAAAACGTAGGAAATCGCTCGGACGTTCCGTAGAGGTCATCACAAGCGCGTGAATAAGCGTGATAGTGCGCGAGAATGCAGTGCGAAACACTGACCTAATTTACTGAAAATTAATCAGATTGAAGCAGGTGCGGACAATTTGAACGATTCCGCCACTGTCGGTCCAACGATACCCTTTTGCTACGAGAGCTCTTGTCTGTTGCTCAAAAGTCGCGCAGCCGATGTTGCGGTGCGACAGCGCGGAACCGATTGGTCAGACGCTGCCGACGGTTTTCAGCCGGGCCCGCGGATGGATCTCGGCCTGCGACATCACAGTGGTCTGGGCGCGGAACCGCTCGACCAGCGAGCGGACGAACGGCCGGATCGAAGCCGACGTCACCAGCACCGGTGCCTCGCCTTCCCGGGCGGCCTGTTCGAATTTGTCGCGCACCGCGGTCATGAATTCCGACAGTTTCGACGGCGCCATCGCCAGGGTGCGCTCTTCGCCCTGGCCGATGATCGATTCGGCGAACGCCTGCTCCCATTTGGCCGACAGCGCGATCAGCGGCAGGTAGCCGTTGTAGGAGGTGTTCTGCGCGCAGATCTGGCGCGCCAGCCGGGCGCGGACGTGCTCGACGATGGTCGACGGATTGCGTGAGAACGCCAGCGCCTCGGCGACGCCTTCCAGGATGGTCGACAGGTCGCGGATCGAGACCCGCTCGGCGAGCAGAAGCTGCAGCACGCGCTGGATGCCGGACACGGTGATCTGGCTGGGCACGATGTCCTTGACCAGCTCGCTCTGCTCGCTCGGCAGGTCTTTGAGCAGCTTCTGGGTTTCGCCGTAGGACAACAGGTCGGACATGTTGGCCTTGAGCAGCTCGGTCAGATGCGTCGACAGCACCGTGGCGGCGTCGACCACGGTGTAGCCCTTCAGGGACGCCTCTTCCTTGAAGTTGGCGTCGACCCAGGTCGCGGGCAGGCCGAAGGTCGGCTCGGTGGTGTTGATGCCCGGCACCGTCACCTGGTCGCCGGCCGGATCCATCACCATGAACTGGTTCGGCCAGATCCGGCCGGTGCCGGCGTCGACCTCCTTGATCTTGATGACGTAGGTGTTGGCCTCGAGCTGGACGTTGTCGAGGATGCGCACGGCCGGCATCACGAAGCCCATCTCGATCGCCAGCGAGCGGCGCAGCGCCTTGATCTGCTCGGTGAGGCGGTCCTGGCCGTCGGGGCCGTTCACCAGCGGCAAGAGCGCGTAGCCGAGCTCGATCTTCAGGTCGTCGATCTTCAGCGCGGCGGCGATCGGCTCCTCGGCCACAGCACCTGCCGCGGCGGCGGCGGCCGCTTCCGGCGCCAATGCGGCCTGCGCCTTCTCGGCCGTCACTTCCGCCTTGCGCTTGCCAGCCTTGAAAGCGAGGAAGCCTGCGCCGCCGCCGAGCGCCAGAAACGGCAGCGTCGGAATGCCCGGCAGGGCGGCCAGCACCAGCATCACCGCGGCCGCCATGCCGAGCGCCTGCGGATAGCCCGACAACTGACCCATCATCGCCTTGTCGGCCGAGCCGGAGATGCCCGCCTTCGACACCAGCAGGCCCGCCGCGGTCGAGACGATCAGGGCCGGGATCTGCGTCACCAGGCCGTCGCCGACGGTCAGCAGCGTGTAGGTGCGGCCGGCTTCGCCGAACGACAGCCCCTGCTGCATCACGCCGATGACGATGCCGCCGATCACGTTGATGAACACGATCAGCAGGCCGGCGATGGCGTCGCCGCGGACGAACTTCGAGGCGCCGTCCATGGCGCCGAAGAAGCCACTCTCGTCCTCCAGCTCCTTGCGCCGGGCTTTCGCGGTAGCTTCGTCGATCAGGCCGGCCGACAGGTCGGCGTCGATCGCCATCTGCTTGCCGGGCATCGAATCCAGTTGGAAGCGTGCCGCGACTTCGGCGATACGGCCCGAACCCTTGGTGATGACCACGAAGTTGACGATGATCAGGATCGTGAACACGATGATCCCGATCACGAAATTGCCGCCCATCACGAAGCCGCCGAACGCCTCGATGACGTGACCGGCGGCCGCGGTGCCTTCGTGGCCGTGCGACAGGATCAGCCGGGTCGAGGCCATGTTCAGCGACAGCCGCAACATCGTCGAGATCAGCAGCACGGTCGGAAACGACGAGAATTCCAGCGGCGCCTGAATGAACAGCGACGTCATCAGGATCAGGATCGACAGCGTGATCGAGATCGCCAGGAACAGGTCGAGAATCAGCGCCGGCAGCGGCAGGATCAGCACGACCAGGATCGTCAGCACGCCGATCGCGAGCATCAGGTCGCCGCGCCGCAGGATCGCGATCATCTCTTTGATGCTGGGGATGCCGGACCCTGTGCCCTGGCCGACCGTGGTGTCCGTCATGTCCGTCGCCATCTCTCGCGTGTGTCGCTTGCCGCTGGGGCCGACGTGAGGCACCGCACTGGCGTCGACGGGGGATTCCCCGATGTTCGCTGCCGACGACACTTCGGTTCACTGGGCAAAATTTGCCCGGTGCATGGTTAGCAA